>DASZBS010000001.1:0-39072 GCA_035943995.1 Candidatus Elarobacter sp.
CGATGAGGCACTGCGAGGTGAGGATGGTGCGGCGGTTGCGCTCGTAGACGTCGGGGCGCACGATCACGTTCACCAGGCCCGTCTCGTCCTCGATCGTCAGGAACACGAAGCCTTTCGCGGTGCCGGGGCGCTGGCGCGTGATGACCAGGCCGCCGATCTTGCACACGAGGTTCTTGGGCATGGCGTTCAGGCGGCTCGCGGCGAGCACGTTCTGCGCGTCGAGGAACGCGCGCACGTGCGCGATCGGCTGCACGTCGCTCACGCCGGTCGCGTGGATGTCCAGGGTCGTCTGCTCGATCTCGGTCAGCTTCGGTAGCACGGCCTCGGGCTCGTCGACGATCTCCATCGCGCGGCCCAGCTCGCCGCGCGTCTCGCGCTCGTCGAGGCCGCGCAGCGCCCACATCGCTTCGCGGCGCGTCGGGTACCACGGTGCGAACGCGCCCGCGGCGGCGAGGTTTTCGAGCGCGTCGCGCTCGAGCATCGTGCGCCGCGCGAAGTCGAGCAGGTCGGGAAACTCGCGCGGCGCGCTTTCGTCCTCGCCGTACGACAGCGCGCGCTCGAGCCGGTCGCGCTGCACCTCGCCCATGCCGCGCACGAGGTGGAAGCCCAGCCGCAGCGCGCCGTCCTTGTCGACGAAGCTCCACCACTCGCTCTCGTTCACGACGATCGGCTTCACGACGACGTCGTGGCGGCGCGCGTCATTGACCAGCACCTCGGTCGAATAAAAACCCATCGGCTGCACGTTGAGGATCGCGGCGCAGAAGATAGCAGGCTCGTGGCATTTGACATACGCCGACGCGTAGGCGAGCAACGCAAACGACGCTGCGTGCGACTCCGGAAAGCCGTAGTCGGCGAAGCCTTCGAGCATGTGGTACAGCTTGTCGGCGTCTTCGCGCGGGATGCCGTTATGCACCATTCCATCCACAAGGCGTGGATAAAGCTCGATCATACGCTCGCGCGAGCGCTTGTGTCCCATCGCCCGCCTCAAGCGATCCGCTTCTCCGGCCGAAAACCCCGCGGCTTCCATCGCCATGCGCATGCCCTGCTCTTGGAAGAGCGGCACGCCCAGCGTGCGTTCGAGGATCGGCTTGAGCTTCGGATGCGGATACGTCACCGGCTCCAAACCATTACGGCGGCGTAAGAACGGGTGGATCATGTCGCCTTGGATCGGGCCGGGCCGAATGATCGCGACCTGCATCACGATGTCGTAGAAGCACGCCGGTTTCAACCGCGGCAGCATCGACATCTGCGCGCGCGACTCGACTTGGAACACGCCGATCGAGTCGGCGCGCTGCAGCATCTCGTACGTCGGGCGGTCGTCGCCGGGGATGTCGTTGAGCGAGAGCGCCGGCCGCTCCGGATACCGCCGCCGGTGCAGCGCGAACGCGTCGCGCAGCAGCGACAGCATCCCCAACCCGAGCAGGTCGATCTTGATGAGGCCGAGGTCGGACAGATCGTCCTTGTCCCACTGCACGATCGTGCGGTCGCGCATCGACGCCCACTCCACCGGCGCGACGTCGATCAGCGCGGAGCGCGTGATCACCATCCCGCCGCTGTGGATCCCCATGTGCCGCGGAAAACCGTCGATGCGCCGGCAGATCCGCATCAGCAGCGCGCCGAGCTCGCCGCCGACCGGCCCGCGCAAGTGCACGTCGGGATCGGCCCCGAAGTCCTTCGCTTTGAAGCCGTACAGCGCGCGTTGTTCGTCGGCGTCTTGAAAACTCGGTGTGTGCAGGCGGCCGGGTGTGGCGGCGGGCGCGTCGTCTTCGCGCGACAGCAAGATGTTGGAGCCTGCATCGAGATCGCGCCGCTTAACGACCGAGACCGGCAGTGTTTTCTCCTCGGCGGTCGGCGCGCCGACGGCGCCCGCGAGCGACTCGCGCGTGTCGTACTCGCGCACGATCGCGTCGACTTGGCCCAGCGTGAGCCCGAGCGCTTTGCCGACGTCGCGAATCGCCGAGCGCGTGCGGTAGGTGATGACCTCCGCCGCCATCGCCGCGTGCTCGCGGCCGTAGCGCTCGTAGACGTACTGGATCACCTTCTCGCGGTCTTGGTGCGCGAAGTCGATGTCGATGTCGGGGACCTCGCCGCGCTCTTCGCTCAAGAACCGCTCGAACAGCAGCTGGCCCTTGATGGGATCGACCGCGGTGATGCCCAGCGTGTAGCAGACGACGGAGTTCGCGGCCGAGCCGCGCCCTTGCGCGAGCACGCCGAGCCGCTGCGCGGCGTTGGCGATGTCCCACACCACCAAGAAATAGCCCGCGAGGTCCATGCGCGCGATGATCCCGAGCTCGTACTCCAGCTGGCGCTCGACCATGGGATCGAGCGGCTGCGGATAGCGCCCCTTCGCGCCGCGGTACACGAGCGTGCGCAGATACGAGTGCGCCGACGTCTCGTCTTCGGGGATCGGGTAGAGCGGAAACTCGCCGCGCAGCTTGTCCAGGCGAAACGCGCAGCGCTCCACGATCGCCAGCGTGTTCGCGATCGCGAGCGGAAACTCGGCGAACAGCCGCGCCATGCGCGCCGGCGATTTGAGATCGTGCTCGTGGTTGGGGCGCAGCAGCGTGCCCGCGTTCTGCAGCGACGCGCCGTACTTCACGCACGTCAGCACGTCGCACAGCTGCGCGTCGTCGCGCGCCGCGTACGCGACGCCGTTGGTCGCTACGTATGGCACGTCGAGCTGCATCGCCAGCCGCACCAGCGCGCGAATGAGCGCGGGGTCCTCGGGCCGGGCGTGGTGCTGCAGCTCGAGGTAGAAGCGCCCCGGGAACAGATCGCGCAGCCGCGCGCCCAGCGCGACCGCGCCGTCGGTGTCGCGCCGCAGCAGCGCCTTCTCGACGATCCCGTTGCGCCCGCCCGAGAGCGCGACGAGGCCGTCGGTGCGGCCGTCGAGATCCTCGAGCCGCAGGCGCGCATCGCGCTTGCGCCCGCGCAACTGCGCGGTCGAGATCAGCCGCGCGAGGTTGGCGTAACCGGCCTTGTCGGCCGCGATCAGGACCAGCCGCGGCGTGTCGGTCGGCACGTCCTTGGCCGAGCGGGCCGGCCGGCTGGCGCGGATGGGCTCGGCGGCGGCGGACTCCAGCGTCAGCTCGGCGCCGCACAGCGCGGCGAACTGCGGCGCCGGCACCGCGGCCTTGGCGAAGCGGACCGCCCCGTAGAGCCCGTCCCGGTCGGTCAGCGCGATCCCGCGCAGCCCCAGCGCAAGGCCGTGCTCGACCAGCTCCTCAGGGTGCGAGGACCCCTCAAGGAAGCTGAAGTTCGACCAGCAGTGGAGCTCGGCGTACTCGGGATCGGGCATCGGGACTGGAAGTATGCCCGAACATACGTTCGAGTTCCCGGCATCCGGCACCGCCGCAATGTAGAGTATGAGGCCGCTACAGCATGCTATGAATGTTGCGTAGGCAAGTTATGGTCAGAGCGCAGAAATTCATCACGCTCGCTGCTGCGGTTACTCCGCGACGATCGGTTTGATCGTGCCGAAGCGGCCGGCGCGGAAGTCTTCGAAGGCGCGTTCGATCTCGTCGACCGAGTTCATCACGAACGGGCCGTAACGCACCATCGGCTCGTTCACCGCGCGCGCGCTCAGCAGTAGCGCCTCGAGCGGCGCCGAGCCGGTGTTCTCCAGCGCGATCGTGTCGCCGTCGTCGGCGAACACCGCGTAGTCGCCGCGGCGAAGCTCGCGCGTGCCCGTGTGGCCGACGCCGTCGAAGACGTACGCCGTTGCCGTCCAGCCGGGCGGGACCGGCTGTTCGATGCGCGCGCCGGGGGCGAGCGTGACGTGCACGTACGTCCACGGCGTCACGGTGTGCACGGGGCCGGTCACGCCGAACGCGTCGCCCGCCAGCACACGCGCCGTCGCGCCCGGCGACGGCTGAACGACCGGGACCGACGCGGAGCTCACGTCCTTGTAGCGGGGTGCAAGCGTTTTATTCGCGCGCGACAAGTTCACCCAGATCTGGAATCCGTGCCGCCGGCCGCCGGCGCGCTTGAACTCGTCGCTCGGCATCTCCGAATGCACCAGGCCGGTACCGCCGAGCATGTACTGCGCGTCGCCGGCGCGCAAGACGCCGTGGTTGCCGTGCGAGTCCAGGTGCTCCATCTCGCCCGCGAGCAGGTACGTGATCAGCTCGAAGCCTTTGTGCGGATGATCGGGTGCGCCCATTGCTTCGCCGGGCGCGTGATCCATCGGCCCCATCTCGTCGAGCAGCAGAAACGGATCGACCTGATCGACGGCGCGCGCCGGGATCGGGCGGTGGACGAGGAAGCCGCCGCCTTCGAGGGTGGCGGCGGCGGGGATCACGCGAGCGAGCGTGCGTGCGGTGCTGGTGGTCGGAACGGACATTGCGCTGACCACAACCGCTGCCGAACGAGCTTCGCTGCACCGGCGGCGGCCGGCGGCTGTCGGCAGGGCGGGCGAGCGGTCGCGGCCGAACGTCGAGACGGATGGTTACCAGCATCGTCGCGGGGCTGAGCTCCGCGACGTCCACGACGCTGCGGCGTCGCATTGCGATCGCGGTGCTCGTCGCCGCGGTCGTGTTCTTCGCGTTCCTCGCATACGAGGCGTGGCGCTTGAGCCAGACCAACGACTGGTCGGAGATCGTGCGGCACATGGGCCCACCGGTCGGATGGCTCGTCCTCGCGCTGGTCACGGCGTTTTTCGCCGTGATCGCGGACCGCAGCGAGAAGCGGCACGCCGTCGCCGTCGCCGCGGTCGGCGCGACGGCCGCCGGAACGGACATGTCGACACCGCGCGTCGTCGCGTCCCAGCCGTGGCGCGGATCGGCGCTCGCAGGCCTGGCGGTACTCGCCTTCAGCTTGTCGCTCGTCTCCTCGTCGCAGCTCGGACACTTGCGCTCGGGGACCGGTTTCACGCTTCGCCAGAAAGACAACGTCGCGTGGTGCGCGCAGCGCGAGTGCACGCCGGCCGAAAAAGCGGCGCCGTGCAACGGTGCGACGCCGTGCAGCGAAACGGTCGGGCCGTGCACGGCGGAGCTCGTGGCACCGTCGATCGCGGCGACGGGCGAGCAGGTCCCGATCGATCTGAGCGTCTACTGCCCGCGCGCCGGACCACAGAAGATGCCGTCGGCGGAGGCAACGTACGGCCCGCCGCAGCAGTCGAATGCCGCCGTGTCGTTCGCCGGCGCGAAGACGACCTACGTCAACGAGCGCGTGTGGCGCTGGTTCGTGCAGTTTCCGAAGGACGGCGAACAGCCCGTGGACGTGCGCATGTCGTTCGCCGGTGATCCCATTGCGGCGCCGCTCGTGCGCGTTCAAATCTACCAGCCGACGACGATTGCCGGCTTGCAAGAGTCGACCACCGCGATCGGCGGGCTGCTCACCGCGGTCGTCGGTTTGTTCGGGACGATCGGCGCGCTGTTCAAGGGGCTGCGCGGACGTTCCGCGACCGTCGTGATGCCCGGGGGGAGCCCGCAGGACTCCTAGCCGAACGTCGCATCGATCAGCGGTGCGATCGTCGCGAGCGCGTCCGGTTGTTCGAACGCTTTCGGCGTAAGCGTGCACGCGAGGCCGAGCGCGGCGATCGTGCCGCGTGACGCCAGCGCGCGCAGCGCCGTGGCGACTGCGTTCGCGCTCGGGCCGCCCGGCGCGGGGAAGCGCAGCGGCGGAAGCTCGCTCGGATCGATCACGTCGATGTCCAGGTGCACGTACCACGGCGGCGGCGGCAGCGCTGCGCGCGCGAGTGCGGCGACACCGGCCACGCGGTGCACCGCGGATGCGTCGAGTGCGTCGCGTTCGGCCGGGTCGAGATCGCGCGCGCCGGCGAGCACGCACGCGTCTTCGGCGATCGCGCGCAAGCCGATGGACTCCGCGAGCGACGTGCCGGTCCGCCCCACGAGCATCGCGAGCGCCATCCCGCCGAAGTAGCCGCTGCGCGTCGTGTGCGGCGTGTGAAAGTCGCCGTGCGCGTCGAGCCAGATCACGCTCGGTGCAAGGCCGCGCCGCTGCAGGCCGGCGACGACGGCTAACGACGTGGTGCAGTCGCCGCTTGCGACCACTGCGGGCATTGCGCTCGATGCGACGCGCGCGGCGACCTGATCGTACAACCGCAGGAGCATCTCGCGGGCCGGCCCTTTCGACACGACGACCGCGTCGTCGGCGGGGAACGCGCCGGCGAGCTTCGGCAGCGGTTCGGCGTGGTGGTACGGCACGACGATGCGCCGCGCGCGCGGCGCCGGTGCGCGGCTCACAGCGTCATCGTTCCGCGCAGCACGGTAACGGCGGCGCCCGCCACGGTGATGCGCCCGATCGCGTGCGGCGGATCGCCGCCGACCTCGACCTGCGCGCGGCCCGGGCGGTGCACGTGCATCCCTTGCTCGACCGCGTACGCGTGCTCGCGCACGATCCCGTAACGCGCGCAGTATGCAGCCATGCCGCCGGTCGCCGAGCCGGTGAACGGGTCTTCGATGACGTCTCCGAAGTCGCTGAAGTGCCGCGCGACGAGCGCGACGTCGCCGTCCCCGCGCGCGAACACGTGGACCGACGTCCAGTCGCGGTCGCGGCGGTACAGCGCGCGGCGATCGGGTTCGGCACGGTCGAGCGCGTCGCGCGATGCGAGCGCGATCATCAGTTGCGGCGTCCCGGTGCTCACCGTCTGCGGCGTGGTTCCTTCGAGCAAGTCTGCGTCGTCGAGATGGAGCGCCGCGGCGATCTCCGCGCGCGGCACGGTGCCGAGAAACACCGGCGGCGGCTGCGACATCGCGTACATGGTCGCGGCGTCACTGTCTGTGATCGTTACCGGGACGAGCGCGGCCGGCATTCGCAGGTGGACGATCGTTTGATCTCGTGGGATCGCGCCCGTTTCGCGCAAGGCGTGCGTCGTCGCGATGGTCGGGTGGCCGGCGAGCGGGATCTCACCGACCGGCGTCCAGTAGCGCACGACGAAGTCGGCTTCGCCGTCGCCCGGGAACACGAAGCTCGTCTCGGAGAGGTTCGTCTCGCGCGCGATCGCTTGCATCGTCGCGTCGTCGAGCCCGCGCGCGTCGAGCACGACCGCGCATGCGTTGCCCGCCAGCGGCGTCGTCGTGAACGCGTCGACCCAGACGATCTGCAGCTCCCGTGCCATCGCGTCGCGCTTCGACGGCAGGCGATCCCCGGCCGCCCGCGTGGGTAAGGGCCGGGGGATGGGAAAACGTGTCCTCCTCGCGGTCAACACGCGCGCTCGCAAAGGTCAGGCCGCGCGCGACCGGGTCGTGGCGGCGTTTCGCGAGCACGGCCACGAGGTGATCGCGGTCGAGCTCGACGCCAGCAAGGACGGGCTTTCGAAAGCGATCGTCGCGCACAAGAACGAGGTCGACGTGGTCGTCGTCGGCGGCGGCGACGGCACGCTGCTCACCGCCATCGATGGGCTCGTCGAGACGAAGCTGCCGCTCGCCGTGCTCCCGCTCGGCACGTTCAACGAGCTCGCGCGCACGCTCGGCGTGCCGTCCGATCCCGACGCCGTCGCGGCGCTCGTCGACGACGGGGTGCCGCTCCCGCTCGACGTCGGCTGCGTCAACGGCAAGCACTACTTCAACGAGGCGTCGGTCGGGCTGTCGACGCGCGTCACGCGCTTGCAGACGGGCAAGGTGAAGAAGCGGCTCGGCATGCTCGCGATCCCGGTCACGACGGTGCGCGCGCTGCGCTTCCAGCGCCCGATGCATCTGGAGATCGAGTGCGAGGACGGCTCGAAGCGCGTGCTGCGCGCGCTCCAGCTCACCATTGCGAACAGCTACCGCTTCGGCGGCGTGGTGGAGAACCCTCAAGCGAGCCTGGAGGACGGACAGCTCTGGCTGTACTCCATCGACGTGCGCGGCTTCTGGCACACGATCGGGTTGCTCGCCGCGATCGCGCTGCGACGCTTCCAGCGATCGCCGGACGTCACCGCCGTGCGCGGCAAGCGCTTCATCGTGCGCTCGGTGCACGGGCGCCGCCATCGCGTATTCGGCGACAGCGAAGACCTCGCACGCCTCCCCGCGGAGTTCAGCATCATCAACGGCGGGGTCACCGTGTTGGTCCCCCAAGATCGGGTATCTTCCATACGCTAACATGCTGGGATTTTTTCGGCCGACCAAGTATGCGACGCGCATCTCGCAGATCGATCCCGAGGAGTTGCGCGCGCGCGGGATTCGCGGCGCGATCTGCGATCTCGACAACACGCTGGTCGGGTTCCGAACGCTCGTGCCGCTCGAAGAGGATGCGGCGTGGGTGCGGCGGGCGCACGCCGCGGGCGTGGCGGTGGCCGTGCTCACCAACAACGGCACGCCGTGGGCGTCGGAGGTCGCGAAGGATCTCGGCGTGCCGTGCATCCCGCGCGCGCGCAAGCCGCTGCCGCACGGCTTCCGCCGCGCGGTGAAGGTCCTCGAACTGAAGCCCGAGGAGTGCGTCGTGATCGGCGACCAGCTGTTCACCGACGTGCTCGGCGCGAAGCTCGCCGGGCTCGAGGTCATCCTGGTCGATCCGCTCGTGCGCTACGATCCATGGAACACCCGTCCGCTGCGCTGGATCGAACGCATCGTCATGCGCGGCGTGCCGCGCGTCTAGTGCGCCGTTGGTAGCGGCAGACCGCGTCGCGCGGGCGCGCGCGCGCCTCGAAACGATCCTCGCCGCGGAGCGCGCCGATCCGAAGGTCGCGTATTACACGCGGTGGTGGATGCGCGACGGCGTCGCGCCGACGGCCGTGCTGCTGCTGCACGGGTTGACCAACTGTCCGCCGCAGTACGACGCGCTCGCGCCGCTCCTGCACGCGCGCGGCCACGCGGTTATCGTGCCGCGCCTGCCGCTGCACGGCCATCGCGACCGCATGACCGATGCGCTGGCGGCGCTGCGCGCGACCGATCTCGAAGCGGCCGCGCTGGAGGCGGTGGCGATCGCCGCGCTGTGCGGCGAGCGCGTCGTCGTGGCGGGCATCTCGATCGGCGCGACGCTGGCCGGCTGGCTCGCCGCGCGCACGCGCATCGACACCGGGATCGCGTTCGCGCCGTTCTGCGGCCTCAAGGAGCTCTACGGCGGCCTCAACGACGGGCTCGGCGCGGTGCTGCGCGCGTTGCCCAACGCGTTCGGCTGGTGGGATCCGCGCGCCAAGGAGAAGCAGCCGCCGTCGCACGGCTACCCCCGCTTCGCGACGCGCGCACTGGGCGAGTCGCTGCTGCTCTCGACCGACATCGACCGCGCGCCGCACGCGGAGCACGGGCGGCGCGCGGTGCTCGTGCTCAACGCGAACGACCCGGTCGTGAACAACGCGCACGCGCACCGCCGTTTTTCGACGCTACGCGCGTACGGCGTCGACTACGAGCGCGTGGTGCTGCAAGGCCTCCCAAAAATGCACGACGTCGTCGAGCCGCTGCCGCAGGCCCACACCGAATTGGTCTATCCGGCGCTGATCGACTTGATCGAAACGTAGCGCAGGATCAGCGCGAACGCCGCGCACAGGAACGCGGCCCCTAACAGCACGCCGCCCAGCACGTCGGTGAAGTAGTGCGCGGCGAGCGCGAGCCGCGACCACGGGATGCCGATCGCGCAGACGAGCAGCGCGGCGACGATCGCGGCCGCGACCGGACGCGGCAGCGGCGCGTGCCACGCGAGGATCGCGAAGCCGACGAAGAACACGACGGCGGTGACGGCGTGCCCGCTCGGAAACGAGAGGTCGGTTTCGTGGATGCGCAACCACGCGTCGGGTCGTGCGCGGTGGAACAGCAGCTTCACCGCGGCGTTCGCGCCCTGCGATGCGATCTGCGCGCCGTACACGATGCCCACCGCCGTGAGCCCGGTGCGCAAAGCGACCGCCGTGCCGGCGGCGACGACGCCTAGGCCCAGCAGTACCGGCCAGCGGCCGAGTGAGGTGAAGAACAGCGCGAGCGGCACGGCGTGTCCGCGCAGCGAGCCCGCGGCGATGTCGACGGGCGTCGGCGGCCGGTGCGCGACGAGCGCGCCGAACACGAACGCCGCGATCACGCACGCGAGCGCGACGATGCAGAGCCGCAGCTCGAACGAGTCAGCCATGCGCAACGCCGGACTCCGGGAGGAATACGCGCAGCGCGTTGCGCGCGACGGAGAAACGCGCCGGCGTCTTCTCGAGCGGCGAGCCGTCGATGGCGATCGGCTGGCGCGTGCGCGTGCGGATCTTGAACGAACGCGCCGTCACGAGGTGCGCGTCCGGCAAGCGCGCCTGCATGCCGCGCCCGATCGCGAGGTAGGTGCGCGCGGCGCCGAGCGACGACGCGTTATCGGTGGTGAACAAGTGCAGCCGGCCGTCGTCGATCGTCGCCTCCGGCGCGACCGGCGTGTGCCCGTAGAAACGTCCGTTGGCCACGATCACGTCCTGCGTGCGCACGTCCAGCCGCCCGCCCTTCCAGCGAATGCGCGCGCGAAACGCGCGGTGCGTGATCATCGGCATGATGCCGGCCAGCGCGTATGCCACCGGCCCCGTGATCTTCTTGAGCAAACGCGGCGTGCCGCCGGCGATCACCGACGACAGCCCGATCGTCGCGAAGTTCGCAAAGTACGTGCCGTTCACGCGTCCCAGGTCGACGTGCTGCGCGTGCCCGTGCGCGATCACCGCGACGGCCGCCGCGACGTCGTCGCGCGGGATGCCCAGCGACTGCGCGAAGCTGTTGCCGGTTCCGAACGGCAGCACGCCCAGGATGCTCTCGCGGTGCGCCAGCTCGTTCACGGCGTGCGTCATCGTGCCGTCCCCGCCGCCGACGAGGATCTCCGGCGTACCCGCTTTCGCGGCGCGCCGGATCAGCTTGCTGCAGCCGCTCTCTTCCGTCTCGACGTGGAACGCCGCGACGCGCAGCCCGTGCGCGTCGAGCGCCGCGTGGAGCGCGCCGATCTGATGGTCCGTGCGGCGGGAGTGGCGGTTCACGACGACCACGACCTCGCGTGGCGCCGG
The DNA here is from genome assembly GCA_035943995.1 of Candidatus Elarobacter sp. Taxonomy (GTDB): domain Bacteria; phylum Vulcanimicrobiota; class Vulcanimicrobiia; order Vulcanimicrobiales; family Vulcanimicrobiaceae; genus Vulcanimicrobium. The sequence continues at coordinate 10,889 of DASZBS010000001.1, forward strand.
CGCCTCGTCAGCGATCGGTTGGGCCCGTCCCCGCGCCCGCCTGTCCGTCGCCGTCCGCTTGCTGATCCTCACCGAGCACGTCGGCGCCCAGCGCACCCAGGTCGTCGGGCTCGGCCGCGCGGCCGCCGATGTCCGAGCCGCCGGCGGTGGGATCGGGATCGCTTTTGTTGAGATCGATGTCGTCGGTCTCGTCCGCGACGTCGTCCGACTCGTCGAGGGTTGCCTCGTCTTCGAACTCGTCGGTGTCGCCGCCGCCGGTCATGTCGCGTCCCTCATGCGGGACCTCGTTCCCAGAACACGCCCGCTCGAAAGGACCGCCCGTCCCGATTGGGTACCACCCGGCTCGTGCGATATCGGAACCTCGGGCGCTGGGGCGTCAAGATCTCGGCGGTCGGGCTCGGCTCCTGGCTCACCTACGGCGGCAGCGTCGAAGAGGATTCGGCGCGCGCGTGCATCCGGCGCGCGTACGAGCGCGGCGTGACCTTCTTCGACACGGCGAACGTCTACGCGCGCGGTCGCGCGGAAGAAGTCGTCGGCCGCGCGATCCGCGACTTCCGGCGCGACTCCATCGTGCTCGCGACCAAAGTCTACTTTCCGATGGGCGACGGGCCCAACGACCGCGGCCTCTCGCGCAAGCACGTCCGCGAGCAGATCGACGCGTCGCTGCGCCGGCTCGGCGTCGAGTACGTCGACCTGTACCAATGCCACCGCTACGACGTGACGACGCCGCTGGAAGAGACGGTGCAGGCGATGGACGATCTCGTGCGCGCCGGAAAGATTCTGTACTGGGGAGCGAGCGAGTGGAACGCCGATCAGATCGCGTCGGCCGCGATCCTCGCCCGCGCGCGCGGCTGGGCGGAGCCGGTGTCGAACCAGCCGCAGTACAGCGCGCTGTGGCGGCGCGTCGAGCCGCGCGTGTTTCCGGCGTGCCGCGAATACGGCTTAGGCAACGTCGTGTGGTCGCCGCTCGCGATGGGGATCCTCACCGGCAAGTACACCGACGCGTCCAATCCGCCCGAAGGCACGCGCGCGGCGGGCCGGTCGAAAGACATGATGGAGGACTACTTCACGCAGCCCGTGCTCGACGCGGTGCAGCGCCTGAAGCCGCTCGCCGAGCGCGCGCATTGCACGGTCGCGCAGCTCGCACTCGCGTGGTGCCTGCGCGACGAGGTCGTGTCGTCGGTGATCGTCGGCGCGACGCGCCCGGAGCAAGTCGACGACAACGTCGCCGCCGCGGACTTGGACGTCGACCCGGAGATCTTCCGCCAGATGGATGACATCCTCGCACCGGTCGCGCCGTTCGAACCGTATACGTCGTAGATCAGTTCTCGCTCGGGCGCGGCTGTTCGTTTGCGTCGGGGAGGAGCGTGCCAAGGAATGCGCCCAGGATGTCGGTCGGCGCGTTGTTCTGCGGGCCGCCGATCACGCTCCAGTCGAAGTACTTGTTCACGTCGGAGCGGCGCAGCGTGCCCTCGAGCGTTTCGAGCGCTTCGTCCGACGTGATCATCCACAGCAGCACGACGGCATCGACCTCGCGCGCGCGCTCCATCACGTGGTAGCGGTACGCCCAGATCACGCCCTCGTCGTCTTCGACGAACGCTTCGTTGAGCTGCGCGACGCGGTTCTGCAAGAACGCGGTCGCTTCGTCCGTGCCGAGGTCGTACCACGCGGGCCGCGGGATGAACGTCGTCAGGTAGAACTGCGGCGGCGCGAGCTCGTCGTCATCCTCATCGTCTTCGTCGTCGTCGATCGGGTCGGTGGGATCGATCGGGTCGGTCGGGTCGCGCGGATCCAGCGGGTCCATCCCGTCCCCTGTACCCGCCTCGTGTGCGGTGTGCCTGTGGGCGCTTCACGCGCCGGCCGGATCAGTAGCGCGAGCGCCGCAGTTGAACGACGATCCCCGGGCCGTCCTGCGCCCACTTCTGCGACTCGGCGTAGCGCTGCCTCGCGATGGCATCTGCCAGCGCCGCGCGATCGGCCGGCGTCCTGATCGCGCTGGCGAACTCACCGCTTTGAAGCGGCGCGTTTTCGTCGGCGCGCAGCGCGGGCTGCGTCGCGAACGCGGGCACGCGCACGACCACGGGCGCCGGCAGCACCGCGTTCCGGGGAACCTGCGCGGTACCCGGCGTGCTCGCGGCGGCGTCGAGCGCGAAGACCGCGAGCGCGGCGGTCGCAACGATGTGCAGCCTCATCAGATGAACCCCAATTTCGGATACGAACCGCCGACGATCGGCGTCGGATCGGTTCCGAGCGCCGCCACGAGGTCGGAGATGTGGTTGCGGAAATCGACCTGGATCACCACGTTGCCGTTGGTGTCGAGCGCCGACAAGTTCGGGTACTGCCCGTACACGCCGCCTTTGACGCGGTCGCCGATGACGAACGACACCGACGCGGTGCCGTGATCGGTGCCCGCGGTCGAGTTCGCCTGCGGGCGGCGGCCGAAGTCGGTCATGGTCATGATGACCACCCGCTGCGAAAGCCCTTTGCCCTGCAGGTAGGTGTAGAACTGGGTCATCGCGTCGGACAGCTCGCCGACGAGATCGGGATGATGGCCCGCGCTGTTTTGCGCGGAGTGCGTGTCGTAGCCGCCTTGCGCGGCGTAGTACGCGCGCGTCGGCGCGCCCGCGGCGATGAGCCGCGCGATTTGCTTGAGCTGTGATTTGATCGAGCTGCCCGCCGTCGAGGGGTAGTCCGCGCCGGGCGCGGCCGCGGCGTACTGCTGCACGACGCCGACGTAGCTGGTGGTCGCGCTCGACAGCGCGCGCGCGAACTCGGCGGAGGTCGCCGGCGACGGGAACGTGTCGTTGGTGGTCAGCGCGGTGACGCGCGCTGCGCAGTCGGCGCCACCGGAGCCGCACGGCAACGTGAAGTTGCTCAAATCGCCGCCGATCACCAGCGGCGAGTTCGTGCGCCCGCGCAGCACGATCGGCGACTGGTAGTTCACCGACGCCGACGGCGGCAACGCGCCGGAGCCGCCGATCGTGTCGAAGGCTTGTCCGATCCAGCCGAGGTTGGTGTAGCCGAGCTTGTTGATGGATCCGGTGGCCCAGTCGAACTTGCCGACCTCGTGACTCGTACGGGACGGATCGGCGGGTGGAATTCCGACGCCCATCAGCACCGCGACCTTGCCCTGGCCGTACAGTGCGCGCAGCGCCGTCATCTTGGGGTGCAAACCGTAGGTGACGGCTTGGCTCGCCGGCGTCAGGTAGTTGGCGTCGAACGCCGTACCCGCCGCGCCGATGTCGGTGTCGAGCACCGCGAGTGAACCGCCGCCGGGCACGGTGCGCAGATCGGAGTACTTTCCGTACTGCGCGAGCGGAATGACGGTGTTGAAGCCGTCGCACCCGCCGTCCTGCAGGATCGTCACGAGGATCGTGTCGGTCGCCGCGTCGGCTTCCAGCGCGCGCATGAACAGCGGCATCGACATCGCCGACGCGGTCGCACCGCACAAGAACCGCCGCCGTGAGAGCAGCATCGTCAGTTCACCTCGTACTCGGGCGACGTCAGCACGAGCCAGACCGCGCCTTTGATGTTGGTCGTTCCGTTGTTGCCGAGATAGTTCTGCACCAGCGCGGACAGCTCGGGGGTCCCGCCGTCGGCGAGAGCGTCCATGAGGTAGCCCGTCACCGCCGCGGCGCTGGTTCCACCCGCGAGCGTCGTCAACGACGTGAAGTCGATGTTGACGTCGCAGTTCGCGCACAGCGTCGTCGTCGTGGCGCGGTTGCTGAGCGCTACCGCTTCGCCCCAGCGCGTGAGCAGCAGCGAGTTCGTGAGCAGCGATTCTTTCTCGCCCGGGCGGTAGAACGAGAACACGCTGGGCGGGTACCAGTGCAGCTCCTGCATCCCGCTCAGGACGCCGTGCACGCTGTTGTACGGCGTGCGCATCGAGGCCGTGTACGGCGCCGCCTGCGCGCCGTTGAGCTCGCGAATCGCGTCGATCGTGTACTCGATCGGCTCCTTCACCAGCGACTGCTTGTCGGCGTAGAACTCGGGGTCGGTCGCGATCGCCTGCATCACCTTCGCGAGCTGATCCGGCGCGTCCACGTTGGCGTTCCAGACCGCGACGATGCGCGACACGTAGCCCGGCGACGGCGACTCCGTGACGAAACGCTGCAACAGCTCCTTGACCTCGAACGGCGCGGTCGCGGGATTGCTCGCGAGGACGCCGACGACTTTACCGACGATCGTGGGATCGCCGGTATCGGTGACGGTTTGGCCGATGATCGTGAACGGGCCCTTGGCGTGGCGCGTCGGGAAGAACTTCGTGCCGTCGATCGTGCGCGGGTCGACCATCGGAAGCGGGTACGGCTCGGTCCGCTGGAAACCGGTCAGCGCTTGCGCGACCTGCTTGACGTCTTGGTCGGAATACGCCGGCACCGCGTTGCCGCTGCCGTCGAGCACGGGCGTCCCGTCCGCGTTGAGCTGCGTCGTGCCGAGCACGTAGAGCTGCATGAGCTCGCGCGAGAAGTTCTCGTTGGGCGGCGAGGTGGCGACGTGCGAGCCGTCGTTGTTGTTGTTGTCGAGCCACAGCAGCATCGCAGGCTCGACGCTCACGTCGGAGACGAGCGTCTTGAAGTTGCCCAGCGCGTCCGTGCGCACCGTCTCTTCGTAGTGGATCATCGCGGGCGCGCTATTGACTTTGTCCTCGCTGACCGCGAAGTGCTCCAGCCAGTGCAGCGTCATCTTCTCGAGCAGCTGGCGCTTCGACGCGACCTCGCGCTGGATAATGCGCCGCTCGAGGATGTTGCGGTAGTCGTCGTAGCCGTTCATCGTCTGCGGCGACGTGCCGGCCAGCGGCACCGGCTCCATGTACGCCGCGAGCGCGGAGTCGTCGATGTTGGCCGGATCGAGCTGCTGCGCGAGCCATCCGCTCGCACCGCCGCGATACACCGCGGTGACGTTGGCCGGCGTGTCGGAGAAACCGTAGCGCCGCAGCAAGTGCTGGAGATCGGCGCGTGACGACAGGCCGCCGGTGGGGACGGCGCGCAGAATCGGCTGCGTGTGGCGCGTTCCGCTCGGCGAGACGCTCGACGCGGACACGCCTTGCACGTTGCGGCCGGTGCGTTCGCTGACGACGTCGGCGACGACGTGGAACGCACCGAACTCGCGACCGGTGGCGCCGTTCACGCGAAAGACGACGCGCGCCGCGCCGGCGGGGATCGCGACGTAGGCGGCTTCGCCGACGGGCGCCCAGCTGCTGACGAGCGCGCCCGAAGCGTTCACGAACGCGGCGACGAGCGCGCCCGCCGGCGCAGCCGGAGCCGAACGCGCCGGCGAGAAGGCGGCGGCGCAGCCTTGCGGTCCGGTCGCGCGCGGGCACGCACCGTAACCGAGTGCCAGCGTCCCGCTCGCCGTGACGCGCAGGTAGCGCCCGCCGCGCACGTCGACGCCGCCGTCGGATCCGGGGGCACCGGGCGGCGTGACGCCGGACACGAACGTCGTCGCGAAGGTGGGTTCGGATGCGAATGCGGGCGCCGCGGCTGCCATACAGGCGGCCGCTAGCACAATGCAAACGAGACGGGGCATCGATACTCCCTTCGGTCGCTACGTCGATTTTCGAGAGCATGATACCATGGAGCGGTCGTCCGACAAAGCCGAGCGCGCACAGCTCTAAGCTGGTTGCAATGCGGCGGCGAACCTCTGGAGCCGATACTCGTAGGAGCGATGCGAAGCGTAATATCCTTCGGCGTGATTCTCGTTGCGGCATCCGCACTCGCTGCGTGCGGCGGCGGCGGCGGCGGCGGCGGCGGGGGGAGCACCGTGCCCGGCGGCGCGGGCGGCAGCGGCGGCGGGACGCCGACGCCCGTTCCGACGATTGTGCCGACCGTCACACCGGCGCCGCGCGGTCGTCCGTATTCGCTGCCGTCCGCGAGCCCGGTCGTGCAGAGCGCGTACACGATCGACTCCAAACCGCAGGGGCTGAACGTCACCATCGACGGCGCGGCGGCGGGGAAGACGCCGCTGACGCCCGCGCTCGGGTTTTCCGCGAAGGCGCACGTGGTGACGATCGGCGCGACGCCGCCGTACACGGTCACCGTCGCGCAAACGGCCAACGGATCGCACACCGTCTTTTACAACCAGCAGCTCGATACCGCGGGCAAGATCGCGTCGATCACGCCGGCTTCGCTCGAACGCCGCACCGCGTCGCTGCGCGCGCTGCCCACGGCGCGCCGGCTCGCGCCGTCGGCTGCGAATCGCGCGCTGCTCTCCGAGAACCGATTGGTGGTGACCTACGATCCGGGCGCGCTGCGCGCGGGTGCGACGTTCGACGCGATCGAGCGCGCCGGCGGCGCGACCGCTGGCCGCACGCTCGCGCAGTCCGCGCGCACGGTGTCACGCGTCGTGTCGGTGCAGACCGGGCGCTCGGCAGACGCCGTGCGTCGCGCGCTCGCCGCCTCGAACGGCGTGATCGCGGTCGACCGCGTGCACCTGCGCTACGCGCTCGCGTCGACGCCGGTGTATCCGAACGATTCGCATTTCAATCAAAGCGAGCAGTGGGATCTGTATCAGATCGCGGCGCCCGCGGCGTGGGGCTACGGCCTCGGCAGCGCTTCCGTCGCCATCGCCGTGATCGACACCGGGTACGATCCGAACCAGCCCGAGGTCGCTTCGCGCGTAACGCTTGCCGAGCGTGTCATCGGCGGCGCGATCGACAACTCCGCCGGCGCGGCGATCGATACCGACGGCCACGGGACGATCGTCTCGGGGATCGCAGCGGCGGCGACGAACAACGCGGCGGGCTGGGCCGGCGTCGCGTTCGGCGCGTCGCTGCAAGAGTACAAGGTCTTCCCCGACGGCGTCGGCGCGACGTCGGATTCGAACGACATCGCGGCGGCGATCCGCGAAGCGGTCGCCAACCATGCGAACGTCATCCTGATCGCGCAAGGCGCGCCCGCCGACGCCGGCCCCGACGCGTTCGAGCGTGACGCGGTGAGCTTCGCGCTCGCCAACAACGTCGCGGTCGTCGCGTCGTCGGGCAACGAACGCGCGAGCGGTGCGACCACCGTCGACTTCCCGGCCGGTTACGACGGCGTGATCTCGGTCGGCGCGTCGGCGCTCGACGACAGCGCGTTCCCCGGCACCGCGAGCGGCGCGCACGAGTACGTCGCGCCGTACTCGAACGCGGGGCCTGGGCTCGCGCTCGTCGCGCCCGGCGGCAACCCGAACGGCACGAGCGACAACGACCAGATCCACTGGATCGAGAACGCGTACACGACGCAGCCGTTCGCCGGCACGCCCGCGTGCGCGGGCGGTGTTGCCCCCGCGAACTGCGGCGCGCTGTTCGCGGGCACGTCGGTCGCGGCGGCGCACGTCGCCGGCGCGGCGGCGCTGCTGCTCGCGCAGCATCCCGGGCTGACGCCGGCGCAGCTCACCGCGCTGCTCACCTCGACCGCGGACGACATCGCCGACCCGAATCAAGGCCACGGCCGGTTGAACGTGCGCCGCGCATCGGCGGCGCTGGCCGGCGACGCGGCGCCGTTCCCGAAGTACGTGCCGCCGTTCGAGCAGTTCGTCGCGTTCGCGTACACCAACACCGGTCAGGGCGCGACGCGGCCGGCGATCGCCGACCTGACGTACCCCGCCGGCGTGCCGGTGGCGCCGGACGGCACGTTCCGGGTCGCCGATCAGCCGGGGACGATCGGCGCCTACCGCATCGCCGTCTGGTACGACGCCAACGGCGACGGAGTCGTCGATGCCGGCGACTACTTCGGCGTAACCCCGCTCTGCGCGGCGAACGCCCCGTGCGCGGGCGCCGGTGCGGTCGCGGTGCTGCCGGTCAAGACGGGATTCGTGTTACCGTGAACGATGTGAGATCGAACGTTTCGTGGCAACCCGCCGCGGTCGTCGTGGCTTCGCTGGCGATCGCAGTCGCCGTCACGGCCGGGTGCAGCGGCGGCAGCGGCGGCGCGAGCCCCGGCGGCTCGCCGGGCGCGCCGGCGACGACGCCCGCGACGACCGGACCGACGACGTCGCCCACCCAGATCCCGACCAGCGCGCCGTCGGCGCAGCCGACGGTCGGCCCCACCGCGGCGCCGATCAACCCCGCGCTCGTGCTGCCCGCGAACTTTTACGGCGAGACGATCGCCGCCGGGCTGAGCGCACCGCGCCAGCTCGTCGCGCTGCCCAACGGCGATCTGCTCGCGGGCAGCAACGACAAATCGAACATCGTCTACATCATCCCGAACGCGGACGCGAAAGGCGGGGCCGGTACGCCGCACGTGTTCGTGACGCTGCCCAACGGCGCCGCGCAAGGGATCGCAATGGACCCAAGCCACGGCAATCTGTACGTCGCGACGAACCAGAGCGTGTGGCGCGTCCCGTATCACACCGGCGACACGTCGGAGCCCACGAGCGCCGCCGTGGAAGTCGCGAAGCTGCGCCGCGGCGGCATCGCTCCCAACAGCGACGGTGACATCCACTTCACCAGCTCCGTCGCCGCGACGGCCACCACGCTCTACGTCGGCGTCGGCTCGTCGTGCAACGCCTGCGTCGAAAGCGATTCGACGCGCGCGACGATCCAGCAGATCGATCTCGGCACGCTCGCGCAGTCGACGAAGGCCGTGCGTTTCCGCAACGCGCTGGCGGTCACCGTGAACCCGGCGACCGGCACGGTGTGGGCCGGCGGCGCGGGGCAAGACGGGCTCATGCCGATGAACGGCGCGGTGGTCACCGGCGTGACCGATCCGCGCCAAGCGCACCCGTACGAGTTCTTCGATCCGGTGTCGCTGCACGCGGGCGTCGCGGATTACGGCTGGCCCGTGTGCGAAGAGAACAATCACCTCTACAACCCGCAGAACACGCCGGGGGCGAGCTGCACGTCCAGCGTGAACGGCGCGCAAAAAGACGTCGTGCCCGCGGTGGTGTTCGTCGCGTACGGCACCGTGATCGGCGCGACGTTCTACCCGCCCGCGCAGACTGGAACGTACGTGTTTCCGAGCGGGTATCGCGGCGGCGCGTTCGTGTCGATGCACGGCTCCTGGCACGAGGACGCGAGCGGCAGACCGCTGTCGCAGCCCGACGTCGCGTTCGTCCCGATGTCGGGCGACGTGCCGTCCAAAGCGGTGAACTGGAACGACTCGACGGCGCAGTGGTCGTCGTTCATCTACGGTTTCCAAGACACGAGCACGGGCAATCGCTTCGGGCGCCCGGTCGGGCTCGCGGTGGGGCCGCAGGGAAGCCTGTTCATCGCCGACGACTTCGCCGGCACGATCTATCGCATTCGGCCGGGAACCGGTCCGTCGTCGGTGCACCGCACGACGCGCTGACGCTCGCGCGCGTCGGCGCGCTCCTCAGTCGTACACGCCGCGCACGCTCCAGCCCTCGCCTTCGCGCGCGAGCCGCAGCAGCGCGCCGTCGTCGAGGCACACGTCGTACTCGTCGCGCGCGAGCGGCGCGCCCTCGCCCGTTGCGCGCGCCCACCAGCCTTCGTCGACGCGCCACGGGCCGGCGAAGTCGACGACCTGCTGCGGTGGCGAGCCGACGAAGCGCGGCGCGCCGTCGATCGTGCGCACGTCGACGCGGCGCGGCTCGACCAGCCGTAACTGCAGCGTCGCGGCCGCCGCAAGCGGTAACGGTTCGGGCTGTGGACCTTTCGTCGCGAGCGCCTCGACGGTGAACGGCTCCAACGTGAAGCGGCGCTCGACGCGCGGCCCGTCGACGACGCGCGCGCGCAGCGCCTTCCCTTCGCCCAGCGCCGCGTCGAGCCGCGCGAGCACGACGCCGATCGCGTCCGGATCGGGGTCGCTCGCGGCGAACAGCGACAGCGCCACGCCGCCGCTCGCGAGCTCTTCGGCCGCGAGCCGCAGCCCCGTGACCGGCGCGGTGAGCACGACGCCTTCGAGCCGCGCGCGCAGCAGCTCGAACAGCGTCGCCGGCAGCGCGGTCGGCTGCGCGACGCGCGTCGTCACCTCGCGCGTCTCGCCGTCTTCGCACTCGAGCTGCAGCACCAGCCGCCCCGCGCGCTTCCCCGCCGCCGACAGATCGTCGACGACCCAGCCGACCAGCGTGCGCAGCGCGAACAGCACCTGCTCCTGCGAGCTCGCCTCGCCTTCGCCGTAGAGCGCGCGGTCGACGCGCAGCGCGCGTTTGCGCGGCTCGAGCGGCCGGTCGTCGATGCCGCGCGCGAGGTCGTGCCAGCGCGCGGCCTCGATCCCGAAGCGGCGCACGAACGGGCCGTGCGGAAGCGCCGCCAGCTCGCCGAGCGTCGTCACGCCGAGCAGCCGCAGCCGCTCGCGCATCGTCGCCTGACCCGCGCGCGTCGAGATGCTGTCGTCCAGCGCAAGCTCGATCGGCAGCGGCGCGAGGAACGCCGCGGGATCGCCGTCGCAGACGAGCCCGTCGCCGCACCACGTCGCGGCGTGCGCGACGAACCGGGTCGGCCCGAACCCGACCCGCACGGGGAGATCGAATCCGGCGAGCGTACCGCGCACCGCGCCCAGCCAGCCCGCCGGATCGCCGGCGATCCCGTGCATCTCGACGAACGCGCGCCCGAGCCCACCGTCCTCAACGATCGGGGACGCGCCGTCGAGCGCCTCGAGGATCTCCGCCCACACCCGCGCGTCGGCGGCCGGGTCGTCGAACACCGTCCGTGCCTCGATCGCGACCGCCTGCGCCTGGACCAGCGTCATCCCGGGCCGCACCCCGCACGCGGCCGCGGTAAGCGTACAGTCGACGACGCGCCCGCGTTCAATCCGGTCGGCGAGCACCAGCGGCGCGTCGAGGTCGACCCCGGGCCCCGGCCTGTCCTGAGCCTGTCGAAGGATCAGCCGCGCGACGGCGAGCCGAAACGCCGGAACCCAAACACAGACGACGGACACGGCTACTGCCGGGCCCTGAATTGAATTCGACGATTTACAATTATCGGGCGGAATGCTATGCTCGCGCGGCCGCCCCTAGCGGCGATGACGCCACGACGCAGAGGAGAGATGTGAACGCTTTGAAGCCGAGCCCCGCCGTGGAGGCCCTCCGTGTCAACGTCGTCGTCGAGCGCGCGATCGCGCGGCTCTCGCAAGCGCAGCTCGCCGAGCGTGCCGGCATCTCGCGCCCAACCCTCTCGAAGATCGAGCGCGGCGTCGCGCCCGACGTCAGCATCGGCATCATCCAGCGCATCGCCGATGCGCTGGGCACCAGCGTCGCCGACCTGCTCGTACCCCCACTCGACGTGCACCGCGTCGAGACGGACGAAGAGATCGCGCAGCGCATGGCGACCGCAACCGCCGCGGACTTCGTCGACATCGACGTCCTGCTCGCCGCGATCGACGAAGCCGACGCCGTTCCCCGTAAGCGCTACAGCAACGCCGGCCGCCCCCGCCTGGCGCGTCAGATTCCACCGCGAGCCCGATAAAGTCGTTCGCCGATACCTCGGCGATCCAGGCTTTCGTCCGACGCTCGCAGCGCTCATCGTCACGCTCAAGATCGATCCCAAACGATTCCCGAAGAAGCACGGTCGCCTCGAAGGCGTTCGCGCCGCACTGCTGACGTTTCGCGGAACGGCATGGCGAGCGGTGTTCACGCTGGACGAGAAGGAGCGCATCGTCATGGTCTGGGCACTCGGACCGCACGACCGTGCGTACGAGGAGGCCGTACGACGGGTAAGATGAGAAACGCCGGGGCCGCGCAGTAACGTTGAACCGAGTATGCTGCACGCGCTCATGCTCACCGTTGCCTTTGCGGTGCCGACGTACGGGCCGATCCCGATGCCGTCGGAATCGCCGGCGGTCCCCGCGGCGCGGGTGCCGACCGCGGCCGATGAGGCGCTGATCGTCAACTCCGGCTCGACCAACAGCGTTGGATACCGCTTGCGCGTGTACGCCGACGGCACCACCGCGCTGCAGCAGGGCGACGCTGCGGTGCGCAAGCACGTGTCGCTCGCGCTCGTCGAACGCTTCTTCGCCGACTTGCGCGCAGCCGGACCGCTCGACGCGCTGCCGCGCGCCGCGTGCATGAAGAGCGCCTCGTTCGGCACGTCGACGCAAATCGGGTATCGCGGCAAGCTGTCGCCGGATCTGTCGTGCCCCAGCGCGTCGTCCACGGAGCGCGCGCTCGCGGTCGATGCCGACGCGCTCGCCGCGGCGGGCGGCGTCACGATGCTGCTGCGATCGCAGCCCTCGCCGTAGGGCGGATGAGACCTCGCTGAGAGCGGCGTGAGCGTTCGCTGAGAACGCGTGATGCGCGTGCCGCAGCGTGCGTACGATGATGGAGCGGACGTCGTCGTCCGCGCCGCAATCATCATCTCAGGAGGAACCCGATGTTCACGAAAACACTCGTCGCCGCCGCGCTCCTCGCATCGCTCGTCGCGCCGCTCGCCGCCAGCGCCGACGGTCACGTCGAACAGCGCATCGACAACCAGCAGGGCCGCATCAACCAAGGCGTGCGCAACGGCTCGCTGACGCGCGGCGAGTACCGCCGGCTCGACAACGGCCTCGACCACATCCAAGGGCAGCGCGCCCGCGATCTGCGCCGCAACGACGGCCGGCTCACGACGGCGGAGTACCGCCAGCTCAACCGCGAGCAGAACCGGCTCTCCGACCGCATCTACTTCGACAAGCACAACCGTCCGCATCAGCACCGCTAGAGCTCTCGCTCACGAGAGCGCGCGGCGCCGTGTCGCAGCCGGCGCTAGAATGTCATCCTGAGCCTGTCGAAGGACGCGCTCGCGCACGTCGGCCGGCAGCGGACGATCTTCGAACGAATCGCAGCGCACCAGCGCGTCGCCCACCGGGGCGGCGCGTTTGTGCTTGCGCACGACCGCGCGCACGTCGTAGCCGGTGAGCTCGCCGAGATGGCCGGCGGGACCGTTCCAGCGCACGCGCTCGATCGCCGTCTCGAGCCGCACCGACGCGAAGTAGCGCAGCTCGGCCGACGCTTCGTCGCCGACCGCGAGCAGCAACGCGTTCGCGCGGTGCGTCAGGCTCGCGAGCCGCGTCCACGTGGCGGAGCCCGTGCCGCGCCCGCTCGGCAGCGTCGGGATCACGACCACGGTGAACGCGCCCGAGCGGACGACGATGTCGGCCGCGCGCGCGATCTCCACCGGCTCTTCCGCCTGGACGATCAGCAGCCGCTCGAGCCGGACGCCCGCCGCCGCGAGCGCGGGCGGGAACAAGCGCACCCCCACGATTGCTCCCAGCCCACGCCGCGTCGCCGCCCCGAGCAGGCGCGCGGCGAGCGCGCTCCGCCCGGAGCTCGGCGGCCCCTCGAGCGTCCCGATCGTCCCGCGCGGAAAACCGCCACCCAGTACGGTGTCGAGCGCGGCGATCTCGGTCCGGACCAATGCTTCGTCGCCGAGCGCGAACGCCGCCGCCGTCGCCTCACGGTGACGGCGGTCGAGACGGTCGCGCAGGGCTGCAAAGGCCGGATCGACGCCCATGGGAGGCTTACTCTATCGAACATATGTTCGATTGTCAATCCAAATATCGGGAGGACCGAAGGCGCCGCGTGGGGATGAACCGAGGGCCCGTGTCCGCTTTACCGACCATCCCCGCCATCGCGATCGACGTCGCGCCGATCGAGTACGTCGACCGCACCCTCGCCAACGGCCTGCGCACCATCCTCGTGGTCAACCGCCGGGTGCCCTCGGTCGCGATCAACGTCGCGTACCGCGTCGGCGGGAAGGACGATCCGCCGAATCGCTCCGGGTTCGCGCACCTCTTCGAGCACCTGATGTTCAAGGGCACGTCGCGGACGGCGCCCGAGACGATCGACCGGCTCACCGAGGACGTCGGCGGCTTCAACAACGCCTTCACGTCCGAAGACATCACGAACTACTACGAGGTCGTGCCGTCGAACCACCTCGAGCGCTTGTTGTGGGCGGAGGCGGACCGGCTCGCGTCGCTCGACGTGAACGCGGCGAACTTCGCGACCGAACGCGACGTGGTGATCGGCGAGTACGACCAGCGCATCCTCGCGGAACCGTACGGCATGCTCGACGAGCTCGTCAACCGCGAAGCGTACGCCGTCCATCCGTACGGCCGCGGCGTGATCGGCAGCCCCGACGAGCTCAACGCCGCGTCGCTCGAAGACGTCGTCGCGTTCCACGCGACGTACTACCGGCCCGACAACGCGATCCTCGTGGTGGCCGGCGACTTCGACGTGGACGAGACGTCGCGCTGGATCGATGCGTACTTCGGCACGATCCCCACACCGGCGACGGCCATCCCGCGCGTGCGCGCCGCCGAGCCCGAACAGACCGCGGAGCGCACGCTGGAATACCGCGCGGCGAACGTGCCGCTCGCGGCCGTCGAAGAGGCGTATCACATCCCCGCGGCGTCGCATCCCGACGTGCCCGCGCTCGAAGTGCTCGAAACGGTGCTGGGCGCGGGCCGCTCGTCGCGGCTGTACACCGCGCTCGTGTACGACAAGCAGGTTGCGACCAGCGCGTACGCGTCGGCCGATCTGCGCGAGCATCCCGGCCTCTTCGGGTTGCGCGTGACGTGCGCGGGCGGCGTGGCGCTCGCCGACGCGCGCGCCGCGCTCGCGAACGAGCTCGACCGCGTGCACGCGCAAGCGCCCGGCGAAGCGGAGCTGATGCGCGCGCGCACGCAGATCGCGAGCAGCGTCGTGCGCTCGCGCCAGACGAACAGCGGCATCGCGCTGATGCTGGTGCAGTCGGCGGCCGAACGCGGCGACCCCGGCTTGGTCAACGACGATCTGGCGCGCTATCTCGCCGTCACCGGCGACGACGTCGTGCGCGTCGCACGAACGTATCTGCGCGCGGAGAACCGCACCGTCGTCGAGTACCTGCCGGCATGACCGACGCAGCGCGAGCCGTCACGGCGTCGACCTTGCCCGCGCCGGCGGCGCCGCGCGACGCGACGCTGCCCGCGCCGGTCGAGCGCGTGCTCGACAACGGCTTGCACGTCGTCGCGTTCACGCAGCGCAACTTGCCGCTGATCGCCGCGCAGCTCGTCGTGCGCGGCGGCAGTTCGGCGGAGCACGAGGACGAGGCGGGCCTCTCCGCGCTGGTGGCCGTGCTGCTGACGCAAGGGACGGCGGTGCGCAGCGCGACGGAGCTCGCCGCCGCGAGCGACGCGCTCGGCGCGCGGCTCGACGCCGGCTCGGGCTTCGACGCGTCGCTGATGAGCGTGAGCGCGACGACGCCCGCGTTTCCGTACGCGTTCGCGCTGCTCGACGAGGTCGTGCGGCGGCCCGCGTTCGCGCCGCGCGAGGTCGAGCGCGTGCGCACGAAGTCGATCTCGGATCTCGCGCTCGGGTACGCGAGCCCTGCCGTGCTCGCGCGCCTGGTCGCGCAGCGCGTCGCGTACGCGGGCTCGCCCTACGGCCATCCCGTCGCCGGGACGGTTACCACGCTGCCGGCGCTGAGCCGCGACCGCGTCGCGTGGTTTCACGAGCGCTTCTACCGGCCCGACGACGCCGTGCTCGTGATCGGCGGCGACCTCGAGATCGACGACGCGTTCGCGCTCGCCGACCGCGTGCTCGGCTCGTGGCGCGCGCCCGGCAGGGCGCTCGACGCACCGCTCGACGCGGCGATCCCGCCGCCGCGCACGCGCGTCGTCATCGTCGACAAACCCGATGCCGGCCGCACGGCGCTCGTCGTCGGGCGCGTGTCGATCGCGCGCGGCTCGCCGGACTATTACGCGGCCACCGTCGCGGCCGCGGTGCTGCACGGCTACAGCGGCCGGCTCAACCAAGAGATTCGCGTGAAGCGCGGGCTGTCGTACGGGGCGGGCGCGTCGGTATCGGCGCGCCGCATGCCCGGCCTGTTCAGCGCGTCGACGCTGATCGATCACACGCGCGCGGTGGAGGCGACCGACGTCACGCTCGCGGCGATCCGGTCGCTGGTCGACGCGCCCGCGAGCGATGAGGACCTCGTGTCGCGCAAAGCCACGGTCACGGGCGGGTTCCACCGCTCGATCGAGACGATCGACGGCATCACCGGCTCGCTCGCCGAGCACGCGCTCTACGGCGTGCCGCTCGCGGAGCTGTCGGAGTACACGCGCCGCGTGCAGGCGGTCGACGCGGCGGCGGTGCGCGACTTCGCGGCGCGCGGTTTCGTCCCCGACGACTTCATCGTGCTCGTCGGCGACGCGTCGCAGTTCGCAGGCGACTTCGCCGGAAGGTACGCCGACGTGCGCGTGATCCCGTCCACCCAGCTCGATCTCAGCTCGCCCACGCTCGGCGGCTGATGTCGTTCTTCCCCGATCGCACGTCGGCGATCGCGCTGCACCGCCAGCTTGCGACGCACCTGCGCGACGCGATCCTCGCCGGCGAGCTCGTGGAAGGCACGCGGCTGCACGCGTCGCGCACGCTCGCGCACCAGCTCGGCGTGTCGCGCAACACCGTCACGCAGGCGCTCGACCAGCTCGTCGCGGAGGGATATCTCGAGACGCGGATCGGCGCGGGGACGTACGTCGCGAGCGGCTTGACGCCGCGCGCGCGCAGCGCCGGCGTGACCGCCGCGGCGGCGCCGCGGTTGTCCGTGCGCGCGCAGCGGCTCGTGCCGCATCACGATCCCGACGGCGGCAGCGAACCGGTGCTGTTCCGTCCCGGCGTGCCCGACCTCTCGCTGTTTCCGGCCGCGGTGTGGCGGCGGATCGCCAACCGCTGGCTGGACACGAACGCGACGCGCGGCTACGGCGACGCGCGCGGCTACCGCGCGCTGCGCGAGGCGATCGCAGCGCAGTTACGGCAGACGCGCGGCGTGACGCTCGGCGCCGACAACGTGATCGTGGTCGAAGGGACGCGCGCCGCGCTCGCGCTGATCGTCGACGTGCTCGTCGATCCCGGCGACCCGGTGGCCGTCGAAGATCCGGGCTACCGGGCGATGCACGACGCGGTGGCCGCCGCGGGCGGCGCGCTCGTCCCGGTCGCGCTCGACGACGACGGATTCGACGTCGCGCGCGCCCCCGCGGACGCGCGGCTGGCGTACGTGACGCCGTCGCACCAGTATCCGACGGGCGTCGTGATGGGGCTGCGGCGGCGGCTCGAGCTGCTCGCGTGGGCGCGCGCCGCGAACGCGTACGTCATCGAGGACGACTACGACGCGGAGTTCCGCTACGACGGTGCGCCGCTGCCGGCGCTGCAAGGCCTCGACGACACGCGCGTGCTGTACGTCGGCACGTTCAGCAAGACGCTCGCGCCGGGGCTGCGCGTGTCGTGGATCGTCGTGCCCGACGCGCTTGCCGGCGCGTTCGCCGCCGCGCGCGCGGTGGCATCGGGCGGGCCGCCGTTCCCGCTGCAAGCGGCGCTCGCCGCGTTCGTCGCCGAAGGGCATTTCGCGCTGCACGTGCGCCGCGCGTCGGCGATCTACCGCGAGCGGCGCGACGCGCTCGTGAGCGCGCTCGAACGCCGGCTGGGCGGCGTCGTGCGCGTGCAAGGCGCGGCGACCGGCTTGCACCTCGTCGCGCGGTTCGACGGCGACGACGTCGCGGTCGCCGCGGCTGCCGCCGCCGAGAACGTCGTCGCGCCGGCGCTGTCCGCATATGCGGTCGGCGAGCCGGGTCCGACGGGGCTCGTGCTCGGTTTCGCCGCGGACGGTCCCGTGGCGATCGAGCGCGCGGCCGAGCGGCTCGCGCGCGCGTTCGATGCGGTGCGGCACCCCGCGGGCGCGCCGAATCGGCCCTCGACCGGAGCCGGGCGCTCGCGTAGCATGGCGCGATGAGCACCACCGCGCCGAACACCACGGCGCAGAACGGCACCGGGCCGAATATCAGCGTGCGCCGGCTCGCGGAGCGCGCGCGCTACGACCGCGACGACGTCGACGCGATCCTCGATGCGGCGTACGTCGCGCACGTCGGCGTCGTCGTCGACGGCGCGCCGGTGGTGATGCCGTATGCGTGCGCGCGCGTCGGCGACGAGCTGGTGCTGCACGGTTCGACGAAGGCCGGCATCCTGTCGGCGCTCGCGAGCGGCACGCCGGTGTGCGCGACGGTGACGCACGTCGACGGCCTCGTGCTCGCGCGCAGCGCATTCCACAGCTCGATGAACTACCGCTCCGCCGTCGTGCACGGCACCGCGCGCGTCGTCGACGACCCGGACGAAAAAGTGCGGCTGCTCGACGCGCTGGTCGACCGGCTGCTGCCGGGGCGCCGCGCGGGAATCCGCGGCATGGCGCAAGGCGAGCTCGACGCGACGCAAGTCGTCGCGCTCGCGCTCGACCGTGTCTCGGCGAAAGTGCGCACCGGCCCGCCGACGGAGCCGCAAGAAGACCGCGACGCCGGCGTGTGGGGCGGCGTGATCCCGCTCGCGCTCGAACCGGGCACGCCGCAAGCGGACGACGTCACCGCCCCGGACGTCGCGCCGCCAAACCTCACGTCAGCATGACATAAACGTTTACGGCAGCAGCAGCAGCTTGCCCACGGTTTTGCGTCCTTCGAGGTCGCGGTGCGCTTGCGCGGCGTTCGCCAGCGGGTACGTCGCGCCGATGCGCACGTGCAGCTTGCCGCTCTGCATCGCGGCGAACAGCTCGCGCGAGCGCGTCTCCAGCTCCTCGCGCTTGGAGATGTAGTTCACCAGCGTCGGGCGGGTGAAGAACACCGAGCCGGCCGCGGCCAGCTTTTGCGGCTCGATCGGCGGCACCGGGCCGCTCGAGTTTCCGTAGACGACGAGCATGCCGCGCGGTCGCAGCAGGCTCAAGCTGCGCTCCCACGTGTCCTTGCCGACCGAGTCGTACGCGACGTCCACCGCGTGCTCGCCGACGATCGCGCGCGCCGCTTCGGCGAAGTCGGTCTTCGCGTACACGATCACGTGGTCGGCGCCCGCGTCGCGCGCGAGCTGCGCTTTCTCGTCCGTGCCGACGGTCGCGATCACCGTCGCGCCCTTGGCTTTCGCGAGCTGCACGAGGAGCGCGCCGACGCCGCCGGCGGCCGCGTGCACGAGCGCGACGTGTCCTTCGCGCAGCGGGAACGTGTCGTTCGCGAGATAGTGCGCGGTCATGCCTTGCAGCATCACGGCGGCGGCGTCGCGGTCGTCGATGCCGGCCGGGATCGGCACGACCAAGCGCGTCGGAACGGCGTTGTATTCCGCGTAGCCGCCGAGGTTGGGTGATTGCGCGTACGCCACGCGGTCGCCGGGTTTCACGCCGGTCACGCCGTCGCCGACCGCTTCGACGACACCGGCGCCCTCGGCGCCGTCGATGAACGGCAGCGCGCGCGGGTATAGCCCCGTGCGCAAGTAGACGTCGATGAAGTTGACGCCGCTCGCGGCGTGGCGGATGAGCGCTTCGCCGGGGCCGGGCGACGGCGTCGGGACGTCGGCGAGCTGGAGGACTTCCGGACCGCCGGTGCGGTCGATGCGTATCGCGTTCACGCTGTCTGGTGACCGCGAAAGGGCACGGCCGGTTTCCGCACGCCGCGCCGGGGTACGGTCCGAAGATGGAACGCCGCGATGTCTACCAGGACGACCTCACCGAAGAACGTCAGCCGACGCCGGGCGACCGCGAGGACGTCGCGTCCACCGAAGCGCTCGATCCGGACGCATCCGGCGACGGTGAGGACCAGCAGAAGCCGAAGACCTAGACCGTCTCGTCGAGTGCGACGTCCAGCGTGCTCGGCGTCGCTTCGGCGGTGCCGCTCGTCGTCGTCGCGATCGTTTCCCGGTCGACGTCGCCGCTCACGAGACCCATCGACTCGTCCTGTGCCAGCGTCGTCCGGCCTTTCGACACAGCGCTGTCTTCATGGAACAGATACGACGACGACGTCGGGTCGAGCGCGCCGGGCGGCGCCTGCTCGACCATCGTTGCGAAGTGTTGCAGATCGTGCTGCAAGCGGCGTTCGAACTGTCCGCCCGCGCCGAGCAGCTCGCCGAGTTGGCCCAGCACGCCGGCGGGCGGATCGTAGGTCACGTCCACCGTCACGCGCGTGCGGTCCGTGCCGATCGGTTCGAACGTCACGCGACCGTGGTTGCTTACGCCGTCGACCGCCCGCCAGCCGATCTGCTGGTCGGGGATCCAGTCTTCGTTCACCGCATCCCACTCGTGCTTGCCGACCACGTCGACCACCCAGTGGCTGCGCTCGTCGTCGAGGTACGTCACTTCTTTGACGAAGGTCATGAACTTGGGGTAGTCGTTGAAGTGCGTGTAGAGTGCGTAGACTTGGTGGACCGGGGCGTTGACCGTGACCGCCGCGCTGTGCTCCGCCATGCGAACCCGTCTCCTTCCGTTCTGCGAACGTCCTCATCGTGTACCCGCGAGGGCTGAGAATCGCGCAGCGCGGGTACGATACGCCGGCTATGGCGCTGCACTTCGATTTCGGGATGGTCAAAGAAACGTTCGCGCGGTGGAACGCGGACAAGGCACCGCGCCTCGCTGCCGCGCTGTCCTTCACCACGATCTTCGCGATCGCGCCGCTGTTCATCATCGTGATCGCCGTCGCGGGCTACGTGCTCGGCGTCGCGAACGGCACCGGTCACGGGCACGGCGCCGTCGAGGACAAGATGCTCGCGGCGATCCAGGGCTCCGCCGGCAAGGGAGCGGCCGACATGGTGCGCGGCATGGTGTCGACCGCGTACAACAAGCCGCACCAAGGCCTCATCGCCTCGATCATCGGCTGGGTCACGCTGCTGCTGGGCGCGGCCGGTCTGTTCGCCGCACTGCAAGACTCGCTCAACACCGTGTGGCACGTCGATCCGCCCAAGAAGAAGGTTTGGGCGGCGATCCGTGACCGGCTCGCCTCGATCGGGATGCTGCTGGCGATCGGTTTTCTGCTGCTGGTCACGACCGCGCTCAACGCCGTGATCGCGTACGTCTCGACGTTCGTGTCGCACGCGCTGCCGTTCCCCGGCGCGGGGTTCTTGTTCGGCGTGATCAACCTCGTCGTGTCGCTCGGCCTGATCACGCTGCTGTTCGGTCTGATGTACAAGTACTTGCCGGACGCGAAGATCGAATGGCGCGACGTGTGGACCGGCGCGCTCGTCACCGCGGTCGCGTTCGTGATCGGCCAGGCGCTGATCGCGCTCTACCTCGGCAAAGCAGGCGTCGCGTCGGCGTACGGCGCCGCGGGCTCGCTGCTGGTGCTGCTGCTGTGGGTGTATTACTCGTCGATGATCCTGCTGTTCGGCGCGGAGTTCACGCGCGTGTACGCCGAGAAGCACGGCTCGCGCATCGGCGTCGCGCCGCACGAGGTCGACCCCAACGCGAAGGTGGCGCCCGATCCGAAAACGGCGGATGCCGGTGACACGAGCGAACAGCCTGCGCGCGTGCCGACCACGCGCGGCGACGTGCAACCGCAACCGCGCGCGACGGGGCGTCCGCTCTAGCGAATCGCGGCGCTACCGCTGATGAGCCGCGTGCGTGACCACTTCTCGTACGGCTGGATGCGCCGGAACATCGTAAGCAAGCCGACGAGCAGGAACACGCCCGCGACGAGCGCCGCGTACCGGCCGATCGCGCGCCAAAAGCCGACGCGCCCCTGGCGGCCGTCACGATGCGCGCTGACGACGCGCAGATCGAGCACCATCATTCCGACCGTCTGCCCGACCAGCCCGACGAGGATGATCGCATACACGACGAGCGCGAGCCAGAGCAGCGCGTCGTTGTTGACCGTGATGCGGAAGTGCCCGGCGCCCATCGATGTGAGGACGTCCTTGAGCCAGGACGGAGCGTTCGGATCGGCGGCGATCTTCTTCGCGTCGACGTCGGTGAACGTGAGCTTCGTCCCGAGCGCCTGCGCGATCGGCACCAGCGTCCGGATCACGATCCCGTCGATGAGGAACGCGGCGGTCCGCCGCCAGAAGTTGGCGTAGACCGTTTCGCGCGATCCGCTCACCGGCGGCGCGCCGGCGTTTTCCGCGAATCGATGGGCCCAGGTCTGATACAGCGGATCGCGCGCGAAGCGGTGCAGCGCAGCGATGCGGTTCGTCGCATACGGCGTCGACGCTGTCCATTCCGCCATTCGCAGCGACGGCTCCGCGTGAAGCTCCTTGAGCTGCTCCGCGAACGCGCCCAGGTCGACGCGGCGGCCGACCGCCCCGAACACGGAGACCGCGGTCGCGCGCATCGCCGCGTCCAGCGACCCGCAGCACAGCAGCCCGATGCGGTCGGCGGTGAAGTCGATCTTGCGCAGCCATGCCCCGAACGCGAGCGCGATCACCCCGCTCTCGCGGCCGTTCGAGCTGAGCAGCGACGTATAGCGCGTATGGCCCGAGGCGATGTGCCCGAGCTCGCGCCCGATCAGGAAGCGCAGCTCGTCCGGCTGGAAGTGCTCGACGAACTGCGCCGAGATCACGATCGCGTACGGGTCGCCGATCCCGATCGCGACGATGGGCACGAAGGGGTCGTCTCGGATGAACACGTGCGGCGTCGGCATGCGCATCATCCGCGCGCACTCCTCGACCACGGCGTGGACGTGGCCGAACTGCCCGGCGTGGATGCGCAGCCCGCCGCCCAGCAACCGGCCGCGCGCAAACGCGACGTAGAGCATCGCGCCGATCAGCAGCAGTATGACCTCCTGCAAGCTGACTTGATGCTGCAGGAGCCATCCGAGCAAGATCACCGTGACGGGCAGCGAGCAGAGCGTCAACACGAACGTCGCGCGCTCGCCGCGGACGCGGAGCGACTCCCTTCCCGTGAAGAGCGTCGTCAGGGTGCCCTCCTACTTCAGCATGAAACCGCTGGGGTGGGCTTGGCGCTCGTAGGTGAACTTCCCGTTGGCGATCCGGTAAAAGTAGCAGTTCGGGTCGAGCACGTCGCCGTTGGCGCCGAACGTGTAGGAGCCGGTCACGGTGTCGTACGCGCCGCCGCTGGCGATCGCGCGGATCAGCGCCAGCCGGTTCGCGGCGTTCGAGCGCCGCACCGCCGCGCGGATCAGCTGCACCGCCGCATAGCCGTACGCGGCGACCGGCGTGAGCGCGCCGTTGCGTGCCTGGTACTCCTGCACGTCGCGCAGCGCCGTCGGCGCGAGCGGGTAATACGGCACGGTCGTCGACACGACGAGACCCTCCGCGTCCTTCGGGAACTGCTTGATCGTTTGCGCGTCGAAGAAACCTTGCGTCCCGATGAACCGCCCCGTATAGCCCTTCGCGCGCAGCACGCCGAGCAGCGTGCCCATGTCGTCGACGTTGCCGGCGAGCACGACGCAGTCGGGGCTGTGGCTCAGCGCGGCATCGGCGGCTTTGGTGAAATCGGGCTTGTCGAGCGAGAACACCGTCGCGTTCGCGCTGATGTGCAGCGCGCCGGCGCGCCGCACGAACGCGGTCGCGACGTCCGGCCCGTAGTCGGCTTCCTGCGTCACGACGTGGGGCGCCTTCGAGCCGGTGCTGATGGCGTACGCGGCGACGAGGCTGCCTTCGTCGGAGTCTTTGGTGGGGAGCCGGAACACGTTGCGGTAGCCGCGCATGGTGATGCGGTCGTCGGTGACGGTCGGCACGATCAGCGCGACCTGCGCGTTCGCGTACGCGGGCTCGGTGACGAGCGTGGCTGCCGAGCTGATGTGGCCGATCACCGCGATCACGTCGGGCGAGCCGGTCGCGAACGCGGCCTGCACCGTCGCGTCCGCGGGCGTGTTGTGGTCGTCGTACGCGGTATAGAGCAGCACGGGTTCGAACGACGGGCGCGTGCGGTTGATCTCGTCGGTCGCGCCGCGCACGCCGTCGATCAGCTGGCGGCCGATGCGCGCGTCGGGACCACTCTGCGGGCACACGACCGCGAAGCGCAGCGTGCGCGTGTACGGCTGGATCTGCGCGACCTGCGTGGCCCCCGCAACGCTGCCGACCCCGGCGAGAAACTCCGAGCGGATCACCGCGCGACGTACGACGCGAGCGTCGTCCCCAAGAACGCCACCGAGAAGCCCATGTTGGTCAAGAAGACGCGGTCGTTGAGCACGAACACGTCCTTGGCGAGCGCGATCAGGCGCTCTTCGTACACGGTAACGCCCAGCGCCAGCGCGACGCCGGCGTAGTACAGCCAGCTCGCGTGCGCGACGAGCCCCGCGCCCAGCAGCGCGAGCGTCATCACGAGGTGCAGCACGACGGGCCACACGCGCGCGCTGCGCTCGCCGAACCGCTGCGGAAACGAGCGCACGTCGTTGGCGACGTCGAAACGCACGTCCATCAGCGCGTACAAGATGTCGAATCCGGCGACCCACACCGTGACCGCCAGGAACAGCAGCAGCGCGGGCAGATCGATGCGGCCCGCGATCGCGACGTACGCGCCCAGCGGCGCGCACGCGTCGACCGCGCCGAGCACGAAGTGCACCAGCCACGTGAAGCGCTTGCACAGCGGATAGCCGACCGCGCCGAGCGCCGCGAGCGGCAGCAGCTTCAGACACAGCGGGTTCAGCAAGGCGGCGCTCACGACGAGCAGCGCCAGCCCACCCGCCATCGCCCACAGCATCACCGACGGCGGCAATTTGCCGCTGGCGACGGCGCGTTTCGCGGTGCGCGGGTTGGCCGCGTCCATCTCGCGGTCGAAATAGCGGTTCGCCGCCATCGCCGCGGTGCGAGCGCCGATCACCGCCAGCGTGATCCACAGCAGCTGCCACCACGACGGCAGCCCGCGCGCCGCCATCACGGCACCGACGTACGCGAACGGCAGCGCGAACAGCGTGTGCTCGACGCGAATGTCGCGCAGAAAAAGCTTCAGCGCGGTCACTTCACGCGCTCGCTGCGCGGTCCTACGTCGTCGGGTGAACCCGACGCCGATGCGAGCAAACGTGCGAGGCGTTCTGGGCCTTGGCCCGACCAGTCGTCGCGCGTGCCGATGCGGGTGAGGTCGCCGATGCCGTATTCCTTCCAGCGTGCGGTCACGCGCTCGCGGGTCGCGGCGTCCATGCGGATCTCCGGCGGCCAGTCGCGCGTGTAGCCTTCGCCGGGCGTCTTGCGCGTCGCGTCGATGCCCAGCTTGTGGCCCAGCGCGAGCTCGTACGAGCCGGCGTGGTCGAGATCGTCCACCGGGCCCGGCATGATGACGAGATCGCGCGACGCATCGATATTGTTGAGCGCGTTCCAGACGACGCCGCGCACGTCGTGAACGTCGACGTCGTGATCGACCACGAGGATACAACGCGTGAGCATCATCATGTGTCCCAAGCCCCACAGCGCGTTCATCACCTTCACGGCCTGGCCGGGATACGACTTGCGCACCGCGACGATCACGAGGTTGTGAAATCCGCCTTCTACCGGCAGATTATAGTCCGTGATCTCTGGCACCACCATCTGAAGCAGCGGTAAGAATATTCGTTCGGTCGCCTTCCCCAGCCACGCGTCCTCCATCGGCGGCTTGCCGACGACGGTCGCGCCCCAGATCGCGTCGCGCCGGTGCGTGATCGCGGTGACGTGCAACGTCGGATAGAGATCGGCGGCGGAGTACACGCCCGTGTGATCGCCGAACGGGCCCTCGACGCGCAGGTCCTCGTTGTCGACGTAGCCTTCGATCACGAAGTCGGCGTCGGCGGGCACGTCGATGTCGACCGACACCGCTTTGGTGATACGAATGGGCTTGCCGCGCAGAAATCCGGCGAACGCGAGCTCGTCGACGACGGGCGGCAACGGCGCCGTGGCCGCGTACGTCAGCGCGGGATCGCCGCCGACCGCGACGGCGACCGGGATACGGCGGCCCCACTTCGCGGCGTGCACGCGGCCTTGTTTGTGGCGCTGCCAGTGCATCCCGGCAGTCGTGCCGTCGTAGACTTGCACGCGATACATCCCGACGTTGAAGCGGCGCGTCTGCGGGTCTTGCGTGAACACCAGCGGCAGCGTGATGAACGGACCGCCGTCCAGCGGCCACGTCGTGAGCACGGGAAGCTTGGCGAGATCGGGCGGTTCCATGACCACCTGCTGCGACGGAGCGTCGCCCTTGACGCGCCGTCGGATCGCCGACGCGCCGGCGCTGGCCAGCGACGCGAGTCGCCCCAGCTTGCCGCCCAGCGAGTCCGGTAGCCCGAGATCGATCGTGCTCCGCAGCCGCTCCTCGACCTCACGCAGCGACTTCGCGCCGAGCGCCAACGCGGTCCGGCGCTCGGTTCCGAACTGGTTGGTCAGCACCGGAAACGCGGACCCGCGCACGTTGCGAAACAGCAGCGCGGGGCCGCCCGCCTTCACGACGCGGTCGCTGATCTCCGCGATCTCGAGCCGCGGGTCGACCGGCGCGTCGATCGTCGCCAGCTCCCCGGCGCCGCGCAGCGCCCGCACGAACGCGCCCAGCGATTCATAAGCCACCGTAGAAGCTTAGACGGCACGCTACGCAGTTCATCGCGACGAGCATGGGCAAAAGCCGGCGCCAGGCCCCTCCCCGCACGACCTCGGTAGATCGGCGTCGCCGGACCGACCCGGTGCCCCCAAATTCGAGGTCGTGCTATAATTCCGATACGACGATGAGGGAAGCCACACGCGAATTTCTGCGCAATCCGCCGCCGGGGTCAAAAACCCGGGCTGCGATGGATTTTGGCATCGACCTCACGCTCACGACGCGAAACATGTTCGGATTGACCCCAGGCGAGCGTTTGGAGCGGATGCAGCGCGACCAGATCGATGTGCGTCCGAGCCGGATATCGTCGACATAACTCGCTCGACGCGGCGCTATTTCGCGAGCGCTTCCGTTTGCGGGTCGAAAGCGATCAACCCGTGGTCACGGGCAGTGCTCACGGCGAGTTCCCACGCTTCGCTTGCCGCATCGTTCGCGACGAAACTGAAGTATATGAATGGGCCGCGCGCGTTTCCGATCAGGGGGCCGTCAGCCCACGGGCTGTCGTCGACCGAATCGTCGTCGAGCTCTGTGAGGTCGGGGTAACGTGCGAGCAGGGCGCTCACATACGCAGCGATCCGTTCGGTCGGGGCCGTCGAATCGTCCCCGGCAGTGTAGCGCTCGTACAGCATTTCGAACGTCTGGCCGGCCTCCGCGTCGGAGGTTGGGTACGGACCTTCCCACACTGCAAGATCGTACTCAGAGGCAGCCTCCATTCGCGTGTTGATGAAGGTTTCGTCTTAGGCTGGAACCGGCCTCGCGGCGCGTGTCGCACGGCCCACGAACAGCACCATGAGCGCTGCGATCATGCACAGCATGCCCGACGTGATGAAGGCGACGTCGTAGCTCGACGTCCACGTGCGCGCAAGGCCCGCGAGGTACGCGGTTATGCCGGCGCCCAGCTGGTGGCCGGCGAGGATCCAGGCGAACATCGTCACGCCCGTGGCGCGTCCGAACGTGCTCGTCGCGAGCTTGAGCGTCGGCGGTACCGTCGCGATCCAGTCGAGACCGTAGAACACGGCGAAGATCGGTAAGCCCAGCGTCGCCATCCCGAACGCCGTCGGCAAGAAGATCAGCGACAATCCGCGCAAACCGTAATACCAGAACAGCAGCCAGCGGCTGCTGTAGCGGTCGGACAGCCAGCCCGACGCGGTCGTGCCGATCAGATCGAACACGCCCATCGCGGCAAGCAATCCGGCGGCTTGCACTTCGGGGATGCCGTGGTCGCCGCATGCGGGAACGAGGTGCGTGCCGATCAAGCCGTTCGTGCTCGCACCGCAGATGAAGAAGCTGCCGCTGAGCAGCCAGAAATCACGCGAGCGCAGTCCGGATCGCAGAGCGCCGATCGCGTTGACGAACGGGTTCACGGCCGAACGAGCCGGCGGGACGATCTCCGTCGCGCCGAGCATCGGCAGCTGCATGTCCGACGGGTGCTCGCGCACGAAGAACAGCGTGACCGGCACCAAGACCGCGCACACCGCGGCGATGAACAGCACGTCGATGCGCCAGCCGCTGCGCGTGATGATTACGCCGAACAGCGGCAAGAACACGAGCTGCCCCGTCGCGTTGGCCGCCGTCAGCACGCCCATCGCTGTACCGCGGTTCTTCTCGAACCAGCGGTTGACGATCGTTGCGCCGGCGACGAGCCCGATGCCGCCGGTGCCGACGCCCGCCATCAGGCCCCACAGGAGAAAGAACTGCCACGGCTGCGTCATGAACGCCGACAGTGCCGCGCCGGTCGCGAGCAGCGCGAGCGCGGCCGCGACGGTTCGCCGCACGCCGAACCGCTCGAACACCCCGGCAGCGAACGGCCCGATGATCCCGAAGAGCGCGATGTTGATCGCGATCGCCGCGGAGATCGTGGCCGGGCTCCAGCCGAACTCTTTTTCGAGCGGCTGGATGAGCATCGTCGGCGAGGAGCGCACGCCCGCCGCGGCAATCAGTAGCACGAAGGCGACGCCCGCGACGACGTAGGCATAGTGCAGGCGCGGCTTCAGCGGTGATTGACTCGCGGACGACATTCGATTATATGTATATACAACTTATGGCAGAG
>DASZBS010000002.1:0-91140 GCA_035943995.1 Candidatus Elarobacter sp.
CTATTTCACTCCCCTTCGGGGGTTCTTTTCACCTTTCCCTCACGGTACTATGCGCTATCGGTCACGACAGAATATTTAGCCTTGGAGGATGGTCCCCCCAGATTCAGACAGGGTTTCTCGTGCCCCGCCTTACTTACGAACGATCCAAATCAGTCCAAACGATTTCGACTACGGGACTATCACCGTCTTTGGTGCGGCTTTCCAGCCGGCTTCGTCTATCGAATGGATTTCTTACTGATCTCGAGGTATAGCACCCTCGAAAGATCGCCGTGCAACCCCTCTTCACGCAACGCTGCTATGCTTACACGTGCGAGGTTTAGGCTCTTCCCGGTTCGCTCGCCACTACTACGGGAATCTCGGTTGATGTCTTTTCCTCCGGCTACTTAGATGTTTCAGTTCACCGGGTATGCTCTACCGCGACTATTGTATTCATCGCGGAGTACGTGACCATGACGCCACGTGGGTTGCCCCATTCGGATATCCTGGGATCATCGCTTGTTGGCAGCTCCCCCAGGCTTTTCGCAGCCTGCTACGTCCTTCATCGCCTGTCGTGCCAAGGTATCCACCTGTGTGCTCTTATGTACTTACTAAGACGCTTTGTTAGGAACACAATTTTTGAAATTGCAGCCCGTGGCTCTTCACCACGGACCCGCTCTCATGTTTGGCACATGAAAGTTCTTCTCTATGCAGTTTTCAAGGAACGAGGTGCGACTCATGGAGCGCCGGCGATTGCATCGAATCGAGCAAATCGAAAAGCGCTTCCAGGGCCGTGCCCTCAAAGCTGAACAGTGCAGTCCCGACGAAGACCGCGCATGCGCGGTCATCGTCTTGCGGGAGACCCTCGATGTGAGGGCCGCGCAACCGACGCTGAAACGTCGGGCCGCTTCTTCTCATCCACGCCTTAGCTCTAAAGAGCCGGGTGAACCCTGAAGTATGCGGCATCGTCTGTGGTCGACCTAGAATGTATACGCCGTTGCGATCGCGCTAGGCGAGATCCAACGACATGTACTCCTTAGAAAGGAGGTGATCCAGCCGCACCTTCCGATACGGCTACCTTGTTACGACTTCGTCCCCCTTACCTAGCACACCTTAGGCGCCTTGCTCCTTGCGGTTGCACGGGCGACTTCGGGTACACTAAACTCAGGTGACGTGACGGGCGGTGTGTACAAGGCCCGGGAACGTATTCAACGCAGCGTAGCTGATCTGCGTTTACTAGCGATTCCGACTTCATGAAGGCGAGTTGCAGCCTTCAATCCGAACTGAGGGCAGGTTTGAGAGATTAGCTTACTATCACTAGCTCGCGACTCGTTGTCCTACCCATTGTAGCACGTGTGTAGCCCGGGACGTAAGGGCCATGCTGACTTGACGTCATCCCCACCTTCCTCCGGCTTCTCACCGGCGGTCTCGTGTGAGAGATCCTTTCGGACCAACACACGACGAGGGTTGCGCTCGTTGCGGGACTTAACCCAACACCTCACGGCACGAGCTGACGACAGCCATGCAGCACCTGTCTGTACGTTCTCTTGCGAGAAAGCCTACTTTCATAGGATGGCGTACGATGTCAAGCCCCGGTAAGGTTCTTCGCGTTGCGTCGAATTAAACCACATGCTCCACCGCTTGTGCGGGCCCCCGTCAATTCCTTTGAGTTTTAACCTTGCGGCCGTACTCCCCAGGCGGGATACTTACTGTGTTAACTACGGCACATATGGAGTCGATACCACATACACCTAGTATCCATCGTTTACGGCTAGGACTACCGGGGTATCTAATCCCGTTTGCTCCCCTAGCTTTCGCTCCTCAGCGTCAGAACAACCCCAGATGATCGCCTTCGCCACTGGTGTTCCTCCCGATATCTACGCATTTCACCGCTACACCGGGAATTCCATCATCCTCTGATTGCCTCAAGACCGATAGTATCGGTGCCGTTCCCTGAGTTGAGCCCAGGTCTTTCTTCACCGACTGTTCGATCCGCCTACGAGCGCTTTACGCCCAATGATTCCGAATAACGCTTGCCCCCTACGTCTTACCGCGGCTGCTGGCACGTAGTTAGCCGGGGCTTCCTCCAAGGGTACCGTCATTATCGTCCCCTTCGACAGTGGTTTACGACCCGAAGGCCTTCTTCCCACACGCGGCGTCGCTCCGTCAGGCTTGCGCCCATTGCGGAAAATTCCTCACTGCTGCCTCCCGTAGGAGTCTGGGCCGTATCTCAGTCCCAGTGTGGCTGGTCGCTCTCTCAAACCAGCTACCCATCGGTGCCATGGTAGGCCGTTACCCCACCATCTAGCTAATGGGACGCGGTCCCGTCATCGAGCGGATTGCTCCTTTTATCGCCAAGGGATGCCCCTCGGAGACGTATGCGGTATTAGCTAACCTTTCGGCTAGTTATCCCCCACTCAACGGTAGGTTGACCACGCGTTACTCACCCGTCTGCCACTAGGTATTGCTACCTCGTTCGACTTGCATGTGTTAGGCACGCCGCCAGCGTTAATCCTGAGCCAGGATCAAACTCTCCATAAAACATTCATGGAGCTTTTGACAGCTCTATCTTCGCTGACTGTATTCGGCCACACCGATCGCTCGGCGAAACCGTTTTGATCCGGACTGCGAATCCGGATCGCGCCGCACGCCCTTTCGGCCGCACGGCGAGTCATAGTTCTTTGTGGACGCGATGCCTTGGTGCGGACACCCGGTGGAGCCGGGGGAACCGCGACATCGAATCCGTTTTGTTCTCAAACCAGGGCAAACAAAAACGCGGCCCTTTCGAGCCGCGCACCTGTCTGACCGGGCCGGAGACCCACAGACTTATGCGCTACTGCACTGTTCAGTTTTCAAGGAACGGACGCTTCCGCCCAGCCCATTTCGGACCGGATCACTGACCGCACCGAGGAGGCGAGGCGTCAGAGTCAACGAGGGATACCTTATCACTGCGTGTCCACGATGTCAACATCGCGCCGGCCGCTCTTCTCCACCATCTCGTCCACAGGGACCCTCAGGCCGGGCTCCGTCCTCGTCTAATAGCACAGTTTTCGCACCCGCCCTTCGCTGGCCCGCCGCCGCCGGGCGAGGCGAGCGGGCCTAGTCCATCCCGGCAGCCAGGTCATCGGCGGCGTGGGCCGCGATCTTGCGCGAGATCGACTTGCCCTGGGTGAACAGCAGCAGGTAGTCGTAGCCGCCGGCCTTGGAGTCGGTCCCGCTCATGTTGAAGCCGCCGAACGGCTGCCCGCCGACCAGCGCGCCCGTGCACTTGCGGTTGAGGTAGAGGTTGCCGACGAAGAACTCGTCCGCCGCCCGCCCGAGCCGCTCCTCGCTGGCGGAGAACACCGCCCCGGTCAGCCCGAACTCGGTCCCGTTCGCGATCTCGAGCGCGTGGTCGTAGTCGCGGGCCTTGATCACCGCCAGAACCGGCCCGAAGATCTCTTCCTGGGCGATCCGCGCCTGCGGATCGACGTCGGCGATCGCGGTGGGCTCGATGAAATACCCCGGCACGTCTAGCCGCTTGCCCCCGGCGATCAGCCGCCCCTCGCCCTTGCCGACTTCGACGTAGCCCGCGATCTTCTCGGCAGCCTTCTGGTTGATCACCGGCCCCATCGCCTGCCCGTTCACCGACGGGTCCGCCACGGCCACCGCCGCCACCGCAGGCACCAGCTTCTCGAGGAACGCGTCGTACACGCGCGCATCGACGATCGCCCGCGAGCACGCCGAGCACTTCTGCCCCGAGAACCCATAGGCCGAGGCCACCACCCCGGCGACGGCGGCGTCCAGGTCCGCGTCGTCCGCCACGACGATCGCGTCCTTGCCGCCCATCTCGGCGATCACGCGCTTGATCCACTTCTGCCCCGGCGGCGTCTTGGCCGCGAGCTCGTTGATCCGCAGCCCCACGCCCTTGGAGCCGGTGAACGAAACGAACCGCGTCCGCGGGTCGGTCACGATCGCCTCGCCGACGGTCGGCCCGTCCCCGGGCACGAAGTTGAGCACGCCGGGCGGCAGCCCGAGCTCGTGCAGCAGGTCCACGAACCGCGCCGCGATGACCGCGGCGTCCGACGACGGCTTGAGAATCACGGTGTTCCCGGTGACAATCGCCGCCGACGTCATCCCCGCCATGATCGCGAAGGCGAAATTCCACGGCGGGATCACCACCCCGACCCCGAGCGGCAGGTACGTCAGCCAGTTCTTCTCGCCGGCGATCGGCGTGAGCGGCGGCGGGTTCGCCAGCCGCAGCGCCTCGCGCGCGTAGAACTCCAGGAAGTCGATCGCCTCGGCGGTATCGGCGTCGGCCTCGATCCA
Source organism: Candidatus Elarobacter sp. (assembly GCA_035943995.1). Taxonomy (GTDB): domain Bacteria; phylum Vulcanimicrobiota; class Vulcanimicrobiia; order Vulcanimicrobiales; family Vulcanimicrobiaceae; genus Vulcanimicrobium. Next base: position 4,285 of record DASZBS010000002.1, read on the forward strand.
AGGCTTGCCGACCTCGAGCACGAGCACCGCGTTCCAGTCGTCCTTCGTTTCGCGGATCCGCGCCGCCGCACGGAACAGCAGGTCCGCGCGCTCGCCGGCGCCGGTCTTCTTCCACGTCGCGAACGCCGCCGTCGCCGCATCGAGCGCCTGCGACACCTGCGCGATGCTCGCCTCGTCGACCACGCCCACGATCTCGTCCGGCCGCGCCGGGTTGATCGAAGCGATCGTGCCCGCCCCGTGCAGCCGTTCGCCGTTGATCACGAGCGGATACCGCCGCCCCAGCTCGGCGCGCGCGCGGACGAGCGCTTCCTCGAGCGAGCGGCGGTCGGCGGGGTCGGAGAAGTCGCGGATCGGTTCGTTGCGGAACGGCGCGACGGTGCGGGACGCGGTCGTGGTCATGATGCTGCAAACCTTCTCCGGCCCGGTTCGGCTTCCGGCTTGCGCCGGCGTCCCGCCAAAACTCCTAGCGGGCTGCGCCCCGATTTGCGAGAATCGTCGACGATCATGGTCTACGACATCGCTGTAGTCGGCGGGGGCATCGTCGGCCTCGCCACCACGCGCGAGCTGCTGCTCCGCCACCCGAACCTCCGCGTCGCGAACGTCGAGAAAGAGGACGTCTGGAGCAAGCACCAGACGGGCCACAACAGCGGCGTCATCCACTCCGGCATCTACTACAAGCCGGGTTCGCTCAAGGCGCAGCTGTGCGTCGAGGGCCGCAAGCTCGCATGGGACTACTGCGACGCGAAGGGCATCGAGTACAAGAACGTCGGCAAGCTGATCGTCGCCACGGAAGAATCGGAGCTCGGCCGGCTCGACGACCTGTGGGCGCGCGGCCACGAGAACGGCATCGAAGGCCTCGAGATGCTCGACGCGGCGCAGATCGCCGAGCGCGAGCCGTACTGCCGCGGCATCAAGGCAATCTTCTCGCCGGTCACCGGCATCGTCGACTGGGGCCTGGTCTCGCGCACGTACGGCGAGGACGCACAAGAGCTCGGCACCGACATGTTCCTGGGCCACCAGGTGACGTCGATAGAACGGCGCGGCAACGTCACGGTGCTCAAAACGCCGAAAGGCGAGATTCAAGCGAAATCCGTGATCACGTGCGGCGGGCTGTACAGCGACAAGCTCGGCCGCATGACCGGCGGCGACCGCGATCCGAAGATCGTCCCGTTCCGCGGCGACTACCTGATCCTCAAGCCCGAGAAAGCCTACCTCGTCAAAGGCAACATCTATCCGGTCCCCGATCCGGAGTTCCCGTTCCTGGGCGTGCACTTCACGCCGCGCATGGACGGCTCGATCTGGCTCGGCCCCAACGCCGTGCTCGCGTTCGCGCGCGAAGGCTACTCGTTCTTCACCATCAATCCGGCCGAGCTGTGGGACGCGCTGACGTACCCCGGCTTCTTCAAGATGGCGACGAAATATTGGGAGATGGGCGCGGGCGAGATGTACCGCGACCTCGTGCGCTCGGCGTACGTCAAAGCGCTGCAGCGCTACATCCCCGAGCTGCTCCCCGAAGACTGCCTGCCCGGCCCTGCCGGCGTGCGCGCGCAAGCGATGACCGCCGACGGCGGGCTCGTGGACGACTTTGTGTTCCAAGGCTCGGAAGGCGTCGTGCACGTGCGCAACGCGCCGTCGCCGGCAGCGACGTCGTCGCTCGCGATCGGCAAATACATCGCGGACGATGCGGAGAAGCGCTTCAGCCTGAGCAAACCGACGCTGTCGGTGTAACGGCGCGGGCGATCGTCGTGGAAGCGAACCGTGATTTCGTCGAGGTCGAATGGCTTGCGGGTCGGCTCGGCGATCCGCGCGTGCGTGTCGTCGACGCGCGCAGCGTGCCGCACGGCGGAGCGGTGCAGATGCCGTCCGGTCGCGAGCAGTACGCGGCCGGGCATATCGAAGGCGCGGTGCATCTCGACTACGCGGAGGATCTGAGCGATCCCGCGACGCCGTACGCGGCGCGCGTCGCGCCGCCGGAGCTGTTCGCGCGCGCGATGGAAGAACGCGCCATCGGCGACGACTCGATCGTCGTCGCATACGACGCCGGCACGATCCCGTTCGCCGCGCGCATCGTTTGGATGCTGCGCTATTACGGCCACGACGAAGCGTTCGTGCTCGCCGGCGGCTTGCCGGCATGGACCGCCGCGGGACACCCGTTGTCGACGGACACGCCAAACACCGCGACAGCGAACGCTCCGGCGATCGTGTCGGCAACGTTCACGCCGCGCGCGCACGCGGCGCTGCGCGCGACACGCGACGAAGTGCTCGCGATCGCCGAAGGCCGCAGCGACGTGCAGCTCGTCGAGACGCAGCGCGATCAGACGTACGCGCAGCGCGACCGCGATATCCAAGGCGCCGTGCGCCTCAGCGGCAACCTGCTGCTCGAAGACGCGCGCGGTGGTCGCGTCGCGGAGCGGGCGACGCTGGAGCGTTTGGTGCGCGGCGCCGGCCTCGATCCGCATGCGCGCACGGTGGTCAGCTGCGGCAGCGGCGTTTCAGCATCGGGCGCGTGGCTGGCGCTGCGCGAAGCGGGCTTCGAAGACGTCGCCGTCTACGACGGCTCGTGGATGGAGTGGGAGCACGACGCGCTCCCCACCGCACCGAAACCCTGAGCTAGGCGTCCGGTCGCGCGAACGCGACGATCTGATCGGCGTCGCGGTGATTCGTCCAGAAACGTTCGCCGTCGAACGCGAGCGAACGCGCCGCGAACGGCACCTTTGCGATGTCCTCGATCACGGGCGCACCATGGCGCGCATCGACGCGCGTGAGATAGTATGCGTCGTCGGCTTCATCGTCGGCCGTGATCACGTAGAACCGCCCGCCCACCACGACGTGGCCCACGATCTGGCGCCCGACCTCGATGACCGTCCCGACAACGCCGTCGTCCGCGATCGCGATGATGCGCCCGTTATAGAACTGGCTCAAGAAAAGCCGGTCACCGTCGTACGAGAGCTGCGACCCGGTGTCATCGGGGCAACGGATCGCAGGGCCGTGGAAACCATGCCCGGGCACGAACTTGCCGATCACGCGGTCGTCATCGTCATTGATTCCGTAGCACACGCGCAGCTCGTCGCCGACGGCCGTCATGCCCCAAGGCTTTCCTTGCTTCGAACCCGCATGCGCACCGGGCGTGATGCCTTCGTCGCGCGCCGTCCAGGCGGCCGGATCGATCGAATAGATCCGGCTGTTCTCGACGGAGCCGACCCACAGGCGTTCGCCGTCGTACGCGAGCGCGTGCGGTCGCGGCGCGGGTGCGGGCAGGCGATGCATTTCGACGACATTTTCCACGAGGAGCAAAATTCGGGCCCGTTACGTCGAGCCCCCGCCGCACGCTAGACCGTGGCGCGCACCGGGGCCAATCCTACGGACAAGCCGCCGTCGACGCCAAGGATCTGCCCCGTCGTCCACGCTGCGGCGTCGGACAGAAAGTACATCACCGCAGCGGCCACGTCGGCGGGCTCGCCGATACGGCCCAGCGGGTGCATCGCCGTCGACGCCGCGAGCGTCTTCTCGTTCTCCCAAAGGCTGCGCGAAAGCGGCGTGCGCGTGAGCGCCGGGGCGACGGCGTTGACGCGAATGCCGTAGCGCGCGTAGGAGATCGCCGCGCTGCGCACGAGCGCTTCGATCGCGCCCTTCGCGGCGGCGATCGTCTCGTGGTTCGCCAAGCCCGTGGTCGCCGCGACCGTCGAGAACAGCACGACGCTGCCGCGGCGGCGGCGCATCATGCGCGGCGCGATCGCCTTGAGCGCAACGAACGCGGTGGTCGCGTTCGTCTCGAACGTCGCGCGCCAATCTTCGAGCGACGTCGCGTGCAGCGGGCGCAAGAAAACGCTGCCGACGGCGTGCACGAAGCCGTCGATCTCGCCGCATTCACGTTCGGCGCGCTCGACGACGTCGGCGAATGCGCCCGCATCGAGCAGGTCGCACGCATAGGCGGTCGCGCCGGTTTCGCGCGCGATGGCGTCCAAGCGCGCCTCGTCGCGCGCGACGATGATAGCCTTCCAGCCCGCGGCGACGGTACGGCGAGCGATTTCCGAACCGATCCCGCCCGAGCCGCCGGTGATGAGCACGTTCTGCACGTATGCTTCGACGCCGCGGGGACGGCGTACCGCTCACACGATCGCGAGCGGCCTCGTTCGCGTCATCGCGGCGGCGGCGTCCGCGCGGGCGTGGGCGTCGGCGCGGGCATCGGCACCGACGGCATGGAGCGGCGCTGGAAGATCACCTCGAGCAGCGAGCCCGCTTCGGTATAACCCGCGGGGATCGCGAAGCGCGCCAGCGGCGGCGTCTCGCGCGTAATGTCGTCGACCGCATAGGAAATCTTCGCGCCGGTCGGCGAGCTGCCCGGCGTGACCGCAGCGTCGAACGACATCGGGAAGATGAAAAACTCGTCGGCCAGTTGCGTGGTCGCCGTGACGTGCAGCGGCGCTTTGTCGGCTTTTCGCTGCACTTGCAGATCGTAGGAGAAACCGGTCGTTGGCAGGCCCAGGGTCGTCGTGTGACCGGTGAGCTTCATGGTGAGCTCGAGGACCTGGAGGTCGGCGAACGGCGACGTACGGCGCCGCGGCGGCGCGGGCGACGCGCTCGGCCGCGGCGTCGGGCTGGTCGCGGCGCGCGGTATGAACGGCTGCACGCGGTACTGCTTGGTGACGTCGTTCCACACGGTCAGGGTGTTCGCGGTGCGGTCGATCACGGCGGTCACGCCGATGGGCGGGATCGGTATCGTGTCGCTTTTCACGCTGATCACGTCGATGCGCGTGAGGTTCGTGCGCTGCGCGACCGCGAACTGCACCGATCCGCCGAACGTGGCGCTCGCCGTGGCGACGGTGACGGTCGCGTGCGCGTGCGCCGTGAACGCCACCGGCGTCGCTACCGGCGTCGGGCTCGGTTTGGGCGTCTGGGCGCCGGCCGTGTGGCCGGCGGCAAGCGCCGTAAGGATCGCACAACCCACGACGGCGGCGCAGCGTCCGAAGAATCTCGGCATCGTTTCTCCCTTTGCGCGGCCTTCGGGCGCCGGAGTGGAGTACCTCGTCCTACGGGTCGGAGCGCGCCGGCGGCTCCCAGAGTTCGATGCGTGTGCCTTCCGGGTCTCTGATCCACGCAAAGCGGCCGTAGTCGTGATCTTCACGCTTCTGGTCGATCCACACGCCCTCGGCGCGCAGTTGTTCGAGCACGCCGTCTAAGTCCTCGACGATATAGTTGATCATGAACGGCGACGTAGTCGGATCGAAATAGTCGGTATCCGCCGGAAACGGTGCCCAAACGGTCATATGCTCTTCTTCGGCGGTCTTTGCATCGCGCCAGAAAAACATCGCCGTCCCATCGTCGCCGACCGGAACATCGAGGTGTTTCTTGTACCAAGCGGACATCTCGTGCGGGTTTTGCGCCTTGAAAAAAACGCCACCGATTCCTTTGATTCGAGCCATTAGCCGATATTCTCCATACGGCCGAACCTTTCGATCCCGGATTGTCGGTTTCCGGCCTTGCGGGGCCCGGGCTCGCGATGTGACTCAATCGCCGTTGCATGCAACGATCGAGGCTTTCCTCTCCGCGTCGTAGATGCGCAACACGTAAGAAATCACACGCCGAGGTAGGCTTTCTTCACCTGCGGGTCGTCCAGAAGCTGCGCCGACGGCCCGCTAAGCGTCACGCGTCCCGTTTCCAGCACGTACGCGCGCGTGCTCACCTCGAGCGCCGTCTGCACGTCCTGCTCGACGATAAGGATCGACACGCCGGTCTTGTGGATCTGCGCCAGCAATTCGATCAAATGATCCACGAGCACCGGCGCGAGGCCCAGCGACATCTCGTCGATCAGCAGTACCTGCGGGCGCGCCATGAGCGCGCGTGCGATCGCGACTTGTTGCTGCTCGCCGCCGGACAACCGCCCGGCGAGAAAGTCGTACCGCTCGCGCAGTCGCGGCAACAAGCCGAGAATGCGTTCGAGGTCGGCGTTCACCTCGCGGTCGGTGCGCAAGTACGCGCCCATCCGCAAGTTGTCTTCGACCGACAGCGAGCCGAACAGCCGCCGTCCTTGCGGGACTTGCAGCACGCCCGCCTTTACGATGCGATCCGGTTCCAGGCCCGTCAGCAATCGCTCGCCGTAGCGCACGCTGCCGCCCCACGTCTTCACCACCGCGCTGATCGCGCCGAGCAGTGTCGACTTGCCCGCGCCGTTCGAGCCGATCAGCGCGACGATCTCGCCGGGCTCGACGCGCATCGAAACGTCCCACAGCACTTGCGTGTCGCCGTAGCCCGCGCTCACGCTGTCGATGATGAGCGGGCTCGTGGCGACCGTGGGCGCCGTTGCAGGCGTCGTCGACGGGGCCGTCACGGCGCGGACTCCGGCGGCTGCATGCGCACGGCGTCCGCGCGCTCCGTCTCGATGATCTTGAGCTGCTCCTGCCGCTTCACCCAGCGCGAACCGAGGTACGCTTCGATCACCTGCGGCGACGCGAGCACGGTGCTCGGCGCGCCTTGCGCGATCTTGCGACCCTCCGCGAGTACGACGATGGTGGTCGAGATCGACACGATCGCTTTCATCAAATGCTCGACGACGATCAGTGTGACGCCGCGTTTGTTCACGTCACGCAGCAGCTCCAGCGCCTCATCCACCTCGGTGGCGTTGAGGCCGGCCATCACCTCGTCGAGCAGCAGCACGTCGGGATCGAGCGCGAGCGCCTTCGCCACCTCCAGCCGCTTGCGGTCCGGGATGGTGAGCTCGGACGCCGGGCGATCCGCCACGCGCGCGAGGCCGACGATCTCGAGCAGCTCCTGCGCGCGCTCGAACGACGCGCGCGTCGAGCGCTTCCCCCCGTTGCGCCCGTACATCGCGCCGACCGCGACGTTCTCGCGCACGCTCAAGCTCGCGAACGGCTTGACGATCTGGAACGTGCGCGCGATGCCGAGATGGCACACGTCGTACGCCGGCACGTCCGCGATGCGCCGGCCCGCATACGTCACCGCGCCGGTCGTCGGTTTGTAGACGCCGCTGATCACGTTCATCAGCGTCGTCTTGCCCGAACCGTTCGGTCCGATCAACCCGACGACGCTGCCCCGCTCGACGTCGAAGCTCACCTCAGACAACGCCCACAACCCGCCGAAGCGCATCCCGATGTCATTGATGCGCAGCGCGACCTCGTGCTCGGGCCGCGCGCTCACGCCCTGTGCGCTCACGCCTTGTAGCCTTGCAGGCTCTTGACCCACGTGCGCACGCCGCCGCGCAGCCCGATCAGCCACACGAGACCGCGCGGCAGCAACAGCACCACAAGCACGATGACCGCGCCGAAGAACAACGAGTGCAGCTTGAGGAACGTGTGCCCCAGCGTCTCGTTCACCGCTGAAAGAATGAGCGCACCGACGAACGGCCCCGCGACGGTGCCGGTGCCGCCCAGGATCGTCATCACGATCGGATAGACGTTGAAATCCTCGGCGAACGCGATCGACGGGTCGATGAACCCGTTGCCCCGCGCGTATACCGCACCGGCCGCGCCGGCGATCGCCGCGCTGATCGCCCAGGCGATGATCTTGTATTTGGTCGCCGAGATCCCGAGCACCGCGGCGGCATCCTCGTTCTCGCGAATCGCGACGAACGCGTAGCCGAGCTTAGAGCGCGCCACCAGGAACGTGACCGCGATGGCGCCGGCGGCGACGAGCCACGCCGCATAGTAGTAGATCGCGAAGTGCGCCTCGTCGACTTGTTTGACCGCAAGCCCGCCCGTACCGCCGAACACGTCGAGGTTGCCGACGATATCGGTCACCGCGAGCGCCGTGCCCAGCGTCGCGATCCCGAAGTAATGCCCCTTGAGCCGCAGCACCGGGAAGCCGATCAGCGCCGCAAACGCGGCGTTGACGACGACCGCAAGCGCGATGTCGGCGAACAGGTTGTCGATCCCCCGCGCGCTCAGCAGCGCCGCGCAATACGTGCCGAGCCCGAAGAACACCATGTTCCCGAACGAGACATAACCGGTATAACCGCCGATGATGTTCCAGGCGTACGCGAGAGCAACGAAAACGAGGGTCGTGCGGAACAGCGTCTGGTACCCCGGCAGCACCATCGGCACGAACAGCAGCAGCGCCATCAACCCGAGCGCGATGAACAACGCGTTCCGGTTCCCGGTGATCCCCCCAAGCCCGATCTTGCGCAGAGTAGCGCCGGTGGAAGCAGTGCTCACGCGGTGGCGCGGCCCATGATGCCGGTCGGGCGCACGATCAGCACGATGAGCAGCACGAGCAACGCGACCGCATCCTGCAAACCGGTGCCGCTGATGTGCTGCGTGCCGATCGTCAAGTCGATCTGCGAGGCAAACGCCTCGACGATCCCGTACGCGAGCCCGCCGATCAGCGCGCCTTCAACCGAGCCGAGCCCGCCCAGCACGCACACGACGAACCCTTTGATCAAAAACGGCTGTCCCATCGACGGGTTGAGCGAGTACGACAGCGAGATCAACGTCCCGGCGACGCCGGCGAGCCCGGCGCCGAGCCCGTACACGATCGCGAAGATCTGCGCCACGCGCACGCCGGCGAGCTGCGCGGCGCCGATGTCCATCGACGTCGCGCGAATCGCACGCCCGGTCTTCGAGCGCTGCAGCCACAGGTACATCACGCCGGTGATCACGAGCGCGGCGAGCAGCGTGTACAGCTTCGCCCACGGCACCGTGATGCCGGCGACGGTGAAGTTCGACCCGGAGTACGCCGTCGTCACGCCGCGCGTATCGCCGGTCCAGATCAGCAGCGCAATATTCACGATGAGCAGCGACAGCCCGAACGTCAGCAAAAACGTCGTCAGCACCGGCGCCCGCGCAACCCAGTTGATCAGGAACCGCTGGATCAAATACCCCAGCACGAACAGCACGACGAACGACACCGGCAGCGACAGGAACGGATCGAGGTGGAAGCTCGTGAAGAGCTGCCACGTGACGTACGCCCCGAGCATGATGAACGCGCCGTGCGCGAGGTTGATGATGTTCATGATGCCCCAGACCAGCGAAAAGCCCAGGGCCACCACGGCCAGGATCCCGCCCGCGAGAATCCCGTTGACGAGATCCTGTGCCAGTAGGTGCATGCGTTACGTCAGCGCTGGCCCCAGGGCGGCGCGGGGTATTTCACCTTCGCTTCGGCCAAGCCGGGCGGGTACACGGTCACGAGCCGGCCGTTCTGGATCTGGTTGACGACCATCGGCTTGAACACGTTGATGCCGCGGCTGTCGAACTTGAGGATGCCGAAGAACGTGGTCTTGTCGAGCTTCGCCAGCGCGTCGCGCACTTTCTCGGTGTCGAGCGAGCCCGCGGCTTGGATCGCGTACTGGAACGCCAGGCACGCCGCCGTCGACTCGGCGTTGTGATAGTCGGGCCGGTGGTGGAACGAAGCTTCGAACGCCTTCGCATAGTCCTTCGCGCTCTTGTAGAAGCCGGCTTCGCCGTGATACTTCACCGCGTCCGACCATTGCGCGCCGCCGAACACGTCGTTCGCGTCCTTGCCCAGCGAGTTGGTGAAGTCCGGCGTGTCGGGACCCACGGAGTAGCCGTAGATCTTCGCCAGCACGTTCTGCTCCTTGAGCCCCTTGTGAATGAGCAGCGCGTCGTTGAGATGCCCCGCGTTGAGGATGATGTCGGGATTGGTCGCCTTCACCGCCGAGATGATCGACGACACGTCGGTCGCGGTCTCGGGGTACTTGTTGTTGTAGACGACCTTCATGCCGTGCGTCTGGGCCCACTCGGACGCGCCCTGTGCGACTTCTTGCGAGAACGAGTCGCTCGCCGCGGTGATCGCGACGGTTTGCGCCGCCGGCTTCTGATGCTTGCCGATGTCGAGCACGCCTTCGAGGTACCGCTTCGCGGGTGACAGCACGGCGAACGTGTACTTGAAGCCCTGGCTGAAGATCTTCTCGGCCGCGCCGTTGCCTTCGACCATCGGGATCTTCTTGCGCTCGACCATCTGCGCGACGGTGAACGCCGTCCCCGAGCCGTACGGCCCCAGGATGAAGTTGACGTGATCTTGATCGATCAACCGCTCGGCGAGCGACGCCGCCGTCGCGGGCTTGGACTCGTCATCGTAGTACTTGATGTCGACCTTATAGGTCTTGCCGCCGACCTTGAGCCCGCCGTGCGCGTTGGTGTAGGTCTTCCAGAACTCGTAGCCTTCTTGCGTAAGATGGCCTTCTTTGGTGAGCGAGCCCGTGAGCGAGACGGCGGAGCCGAACAGGATCGTGTCCCCGGCGGCGGAGACGGGAGCGGACGGCGCGGCGAGCGACGCGCAGAGCGCGACGATCCCGAGCGCCGCGAGAGGACGGAGATTCATCGAATGCGGGTCCTTCCGGCGGAAGAAAACTGCCCCCGGGATGCGCCCCGGCGAGAACGATTCCCTGTCAGCCCTGGCGCGGAAGGGCCGCCCGCAGCGACGCCGCGTACGCGCCGGCCCGGCGCGCAGCCTCGTCGCCGCGGAAGCCGGCGTACGAATCGACGAGCGCGCTGCCCACGACGACGCCGTCGGCCACCGCTCCGATCGCCGCGACGTGGGCGGGCGTCGAGATGCCGAAGCCGACCGCCAGGGGGAGCTCGGTCGCGGGCCGCAAGCGCGCGACGGCGCCGGTGATCCACGCGATATCGGGCTCGCGCCGCGCGCCGGTGACACCGAGTCTCGACACGAGGTATACGAAGCCGCTCGATGCCGCGGCGATGCGCGCCGCACGAACCGGCGGCGTGGTCGGCGCGATGAGCTGCGGGATGGCGAGCCCCGCGGCGCGCAGCGGCGGCGCGAACGCGTCGAGCTCCTCGAGGGGGACGTCGGGGACGATCGCACCGACCGCGCCGGCGTCGCGCGCGTCGCGCGCGAATCGCTCGGCGCCGTAGCGGTCGACCGGGTTGACGTACGTGAAGAACAGGATCGGCGCGCAGCCGCGTTCGCGCGCTCGCGCGACGAGCGAGATCGAGTCGGCGAACTTGATCCCCGCCTGCAGCGCGCGTTGTCCGGCGGCGGCGATCGTCGGGCCGTCCGCGAGCGGATCGCCGTACGGGATGCCGAGCTCGATAAGATCGACGCCCGCGTGCGTGAGCGCGTCGAGCACGGCGAGCGTCGTGTCGAGATCGGGATCGCCCGCGACGACGTAGCCGATCAGCGCGGCGCGGCGTTCGGCGCGCGTACGAGCGAACGCCGCCTCGATCCCGCCGCTCGCGATCACTGCGAGACCTCGGCCCCTTCGAGCGCGGCGACGGTGCGCACGTCCTTGTCGCCGCGCCCGCTCAAGTTGACGAGCACGATCCCGTCGACGCCGCGCTCGACGGCGAGCTGCTGCGCGAACGCGATCGCATGCGCCGACTCGAGCGCGGGAACGATCCCTTCGCGCCGCGCGGTATGGTGGAACGCCGCAAGCGCCTGCGCGTCGTCGATCGCGACGTAGCGCGCGCGGCCGCTGTCCTTGAGGAACGAGTGCTCCGGCCCGACGCCGGGATAGTCCAGCCCCGCGCTGATCGAATGCGTGTCGCGCACTTGGCCTTCGTCGTCTTGCAGCACGTAGCTGCGCGAGCCGTGCAAGATGCCGACGCTGCCGGAGTTGAGCGAAGCGGCGGTATCGATCTCACGCACGCCGTGCCCGGCGGCTTCGACGCCCCATAGATTCACATCGGCGTCGTCGACGAACGCACGAAAGATTCCCATCGCGTTCGACCCGCCGCCCACGCACGCGACGACGTCGGTCGGTAGCCGTCCGTAGCGTTCGAGGATCTGCGCGCGCGCCTCGACACCGATCACCTTCTGAAACTCGCGCACCAGGTACGGATACGGATGCGCGCCGACGACGGAGCCGATGACGTAGAACGTGTCCTCGACGCGGGCAGCCCATTCGCGAAACGCTTCGTTCGTCGCGTCCTTGAGCGTGCGGGTGCCGCTCTCGACCGGATACACGGTCGCACCGAGCAGCTTCATCAGGTAGACGTTGAGCGCTTGCCGTTCGACATCGACCGCGCCCATGTACACGTCGACCTGCATGCCCAGCTTCGCACCGATCGTCGCGGTCGCGACGCCGTGCTGCCCCGCACCGGTCTCGGCGATCAGCCGCCGCTTGCCCATGCGCCGCGCGAGCAGCGCCTGGCCGACCGTGTTGTTGATCTTGTGCGCACCGGTGTGGTTGGTGTCCTCGCGCTTGAACACGATCGGCGCGTGCGGACCGTCGACGAGCCGCTCCGCGTGATAGATCGGCGACGGCCGCCCCACGTAGTCGCGCAGCAGCGCCTCGTACTCCGCCCAAAACGCCGGATCGGCGAACGCCTCTTGCGTCGCCTGCTCGAGCCGCGCCAGCGCCTCGATCAGCACTTCGGGGACGAAGACACCGCCGAAGCGGCCGAAGTAGCCGCGCGCGTCGGGCGTCGAAGCCTGCGCGCTCGTGCCGTTGCTCATGGTGCTTCCGTCTCGGCTTCGCGAACAGCGCGCACGAACGCGTGTACTTTCTCGGGATCTTTCATACCGTTCGTTTCGACGCCGCTGCGCACGTCGACGGCATACGGTCGCACCGCGCGCACGCACGCAGCGACGTTGTCGGGTCTGAGGCCGCCGCTCACGACGAAGCGCCGGTCACCGGCGAGCAGGCGCGCGATCTCCCAAGGAAACGTCCACCCCGTGCCGCCGCTGAGCCCGCCGTCATAGGCCGTGTCGAACAGCCAGGTCGCGTGCTCGAACGGCCGTGCGTGGCGCGCGAAATCGTCGGGACCGTACGTCTGCCCCGGCTCGACATGATATGCTTTGAGGTACGGCCCCGCCGCGACGGACTCGCACGCCTCGGCCGGCTCGTTGCCGTGAAACTGCGGCACCGCGCCGGCGTGCAGCGCTTCGTCCACCAGCGACGCCGGGGGGTCGACGAACACCGCCACGAGCGTCGTCAGCGCGGGAACCGACTGCGCGATGTCACGGAAGCGCTCGATCGACACGCGGCGCTCGGACCGCTCGGCGAGGATCACGCCGACGGCGTCCGCGCCCGCGTCGACGGCGAGCGCGACGTCGGCGGCACTCGTGCAGCCGCAGATCTTGACGCGGGTGCGCAAGCTACGCGGGGACCGAGGCGCCCTTGAGCGCGCGAATCGCCTGGCCTTTGTCGTCCGCGCGCATCAGCGACTCGCCGACGAGCACGCCGCGCGCGCCCTGCGCGACGAGCCGCCGCACGTCGTCCTGCGACTTCACGCCGCTCTCGCTGATCACGACCGTCCCCGCCGGCACGAGCGGCAGCAGCTCCTCGGTGACGGCGAGGTCGGTCTCGAACGTGCGCAGGTTGCGGTTGTTGATCCCGAGCAGCGTCGCACCGGCAGCGAGCGCACGCGCGAGTTCCGCCTCGGTGTGCACCTCGACGAGCACGTCGAGATCGTAACGGCGCGCCTCTTCCATGATCTCGGCGATGCACGCATCGGCCAGCCCCGCGACGATCGCGAGGATCGCGTCGGCGCCGTACGCGGCCGACTGCGCGACCTCGTAGCGCGAGCTGAGAAAGTCCTTGCGCAGGATCGGCAGCGACGACGCGCCGCGCGCAACGTCGACATAGGCGAGATCGCCCAAGAAGTGATCGCTCTCGGTGAGCACGCTGATCGCATCGGCGCCGGCCTGCTCGTACCCGCGCGCGACCGCCGCGGGATCGAGGTGCGGAACGATGAGCCCCACCGACGGCGACGCGCGCTTGATCTCCGCGATGATCGCAGGCCCGGCAGCCGCCACGAGCGCGGCACGGAAGCCACGCCGCTCCGCGCGCCGGCGCTCGGCGCGCTCGCGGACAACGTCGAGCGGTTCGCGCACCTCGTCGGCGGCGCGCACGGCCGCTTTGGCGGCGTAGAGCTTGGAGAGCATGTCCGTCATACCGTCACCCTGTCATCCTGAGCGCGCAACGCATCGAGCGCCGCACGCGCTCGACCGGTTTCGATCGAGGTGCGCGCACGCGCCATGCCGTCGTGAACGTCGACGGCCTCACTCGCCACGACGAGCGCGAGCGCGGCGTTGAGCACCACGAGATCGGCACGCGGGCTGCGCTCGCCCCCGAGGATCGCGAGCACCGCCGCCGCGTTGGTGGCGGCATCGCCGCCGCGAATCGCCTCTCGCGAAGCGCTCACGCCGTAGTCGCCGGGTTGCAGCGTCCAATGCCGCACGCCGTTGCGATCGAACTGCACGACGTCGGTCGGCGCCTCACCGCTGATCTCGTCGAGCCCGTCCTCGCCGTGGATCACCGCGCCGGCTTCGCCGCCGAGCGCGCGTAGCGCTTCGGCCACGAGCGCCACGTGCTCGGGCCGCGCGACGCCGATGAGCTGGCGGTTCGCACCGGCCGGGTTCGTGAGCGGCCCCAGCACGTTGAATACGGTGCGCACCCCGAGCTCGCGCCGGATCGGCCCGACGACGCGCATCGCGGGATGGTGGCGCTGCGCGAACAGGAAAGCGATGTTGTGCTCGCGCAGCGCCCGCGCCGAAGCCTCGGGCGAACGATCGATCTGCACGCCGAGCGCTTCGAGCACGTCGGCGCTCCCGCACGCGCTCGACGCCGCACGGTTCCCGTGCTTGGCAACGGGCACGCCGCACCCCGCGACGACGAACGCCGCCATCGTCGAGATGTTGATGGTATGCGCGTTATCGCCGCCGGTCCCGACGATATCGAGCACCAGCGGCAACCCGTGCTCGACACGCACGCTGCGCTCGCGCATCGCCCGCGCGGCCCCGACGACTTCTTCCACCGACTCGCCCTTCGCCGCGAGCGCCGCAAGCAGCGCGGCGGCACGCAAGGGCGACAGCGTCTCGTCCATGATGCCGCCGATCGTCTCCGCCATCTCCGCGGCGGTCAGATGATTCCCGGCAAGCACACCGCGCAGCAGCGCGGGATAGTCGGCGGGCGTCACCCGCGCATCTCTCGCACGACATTCTCCGCCAGCAGACGGCCTTGCGGCGTGAGCACCGACTCCGGGTGAAACTGCACGCCGGCGATGGGCAGCTCGCGATGCGCAACGCCCTGAATCACGCCGTCGTCGCTCGCGGCATTCGCACGCAGCACGGCGGGGAAGCCGTCATGGTCGACGCACAGCGAATGATACCGCGTCGCGGTAAACGGCGACGGCAACCCCGCAAACGCCCCGCGCCCGTCATGCGTAATCTCCGACGTCTTCCCGTGCATCTGCCGCGGCGCATGGACGACACGCCCGCCGAACGCCTCCCCGATCGCCTGCAACCCCAAGCACACACCGAACAACGGCCGCCTTTCCCGCGCCGCCTCCCGCACGACGGCCATCGTCCGCCCCGCCTCCGCAGGCCGCCCCGGCCCAGGCCCGACGATCACCCCGTCATACCGCGCGGTAACCCCGTCATCCAAACGCGCATCGTCATTACGAACGACATCGACCTCGACGCCGGCCACGCCCCCGAACAAATGCGCAAGATTCCACGTGAACGAATCGTAATTATCGACGAGCAGAAGCCTCATATGCGAACCCGCCCGCTTCTGTCATGCTGAGCCTGTCGAAGCATGCGCCACGATCGTGGCTCACCCTTCGACAAGCTCAGGGTGACAATGAGGGCAATCATACGTCCAACCCCAAAACGCTACGCACGATACCCGTTTTGGCAAAAACTTCGGCGTACTCCGCGCGCGGCACGCTGTCGGCGACGATCCCCGCCGACGCCTGCCAGTACGCGCGTCCGTTCGCGACCGCGACCGAGCGCAGGATGATGCACGAGTCGAGGTCGCCGTCGAAGTCGATGTGCCCGACGCTTCCGGCATAGAACCCGCGCGCGACCGGCTCGAGCCGGTCGATGAGCTGCATCGCACGAATCTTCGGCGTGCCGGTCACCGTTCCGGCCGGAAACGACGCGGCGAACAAATCCAACGCGTCCTTGTCCTCCCGCAGCTCCCCGACGACGTTGGACACGATGTGCATCACGTGCGAGTACCGCTCGATCACCATGAGCTCGTCAACCCGCACGCTGCCCGTGCGGCACACGGCCCCCAGATCATTGCGCGCGAGGTCGACCAGCATCACGTGCTCGGCACGCTCTTTCTCATCGGCGAGCAGCTCGTCGGCAACGCGCTGATCGACTTCGGGATCGGCGTCGCGCGGCCGCGTCCCCGCAAGCGGCCGAATGCGTGCCACACGCCCGTCGAGCCGCACGAGAAATTCCGGCGACGCGCCGAACACCGCCCGCCCGTCGTGCTCGACGAAGAACATGTACGGCGAGGGATTGCGCGCGCGAATCTGCCGATAGAAGTCGAACGCCGTGCCGGCGAGCGCGCACGAGAACCGAATTCCGACCTGCAGCTGGTACGCATCGCCGTCGTAGATGAACTGCTTCGCCTGCGCGACGCGCTCGAGGAACGTCGCCTCGTCCATCGACGCGCTCACGGCCCCGTCGGCGCGCACGGCGCCGGGCACCGTGGGCCGCTGATCGAGCAGCCGCGCCACGTACGCATCGAGCCGTGCGTCGACCGCATCACGCTCGTGCTCCCCGCGCGCAAAGCCGATCAGCGTCACGCGGTGCGTGAAGTGGTCGAACACGAGCCACGTCCCGGGCACGACGACGAGCGCATCACCGAACCGCACGTCCGCGGCCGGCGCCTCGTCCCGCGCGGACTGCAGAACCGGCTCGAGCGCCCGCGCGGCGTCGTACGTGAACGCGCACACCGCGCCGCCGGGGAACGGCAAATCGTCGCGGTCGAGCCGATAGCGTCCGATCGCGGCGCGGATCTTCTCCAGCATCCGCGGGTCGCGGTCGATCCCGAACGCCTCCAGATAGTCCAGCCCGATGAACGAGAACCGGCTGATCCGCTCGGTGCCCTCGACGGACTCCAGCATACACGAACGCCCCGGCTGGGCCAGGGCGAGATACGCGGAGATCGGCGTGATGCTGTCCGCGACGAACGATCGCGTGATGGAGGTCAGACTGAGCGGTTCGTCCGCGGTCGTGACTAGCATACGGGGTAGCGCCGAGTATAGCGGGAATCCCGGCCGCTGGCTAGCGCCTGGCGGCCGGGAAACCTCGCTACGGTGCTACTTGACCAACTCCAGAATGGAAAGCTCCGCGGCGTCACCGGGACGCACGCGCGTTTTCGTGATGCGCGTGTAGCCGCCGGGCTTGTCCTTGAGCGCAGGCGCGATCTGCTCGAACAGCTTCTTCGCGACCGCTTCTTCGGTGAGGTACGACGCCGCGAGCCGGCGCGAGTGCAAGTCGCCGCGCCGCGCCTGCGTGATGAGGCGCTCGACGACCTTCGAGATCTCTTTGGCCTTGGTCGAGGTGGTCTCGATCTTCTCGTACTTGAAGAACGACGTCGCAAGGTTGCGAAGCAGCGCCTTGCGATGGCCGTCGGTGCGCGAGAGACGCTTGTAGGCGATTTGGTGCGGCATGATTCCTTATCCGAAGGGGACTAGGGCTGGCGGAGCGAGAGCCCGCGCTCTTCCAGGACTTGCTTGATCTCGTCGAGCGACTTCTTGCCGAAGTTGCGCATCTTGATGATCTCGTCTTCCGTCATGTCGAGCAGCTCCGACACCTTCGAGATGCCGGCGCGCTTGAGGCAGTTGAACGAGCGGACCGACAGGTTCAGCGTCTCGACCGGCACGTCCCACTCGCTGGCGGGCGCGGTCGCGACGGGCTTCTCCTCGGTGGAGAAGCCGATGAACAGACGCAGCTCCTCGGTGAGGATCTGAGCGGCTTCCGACAGCGCGTCGTCCGGCGTGATCGAGCCGTTGGTCTCGATCTCCAGCGTGAGGCGGTCGAAGTCGACCGACTGGCCGACGCGCGTGTCGTCGACGCTGAAGTTCACCTTGCGGATCGGCGAGAAGATCGAGTCCATCGGGATGAGCCCGATCATGTGCTCGATGTTGCGCTGCTTGTCGGAGGTGACGTAGCCGCGCGACTTCTCGATCCCGATCTCCATCGACAGCTTCGCGTCTTTCTTCGACAGCGTCGCGATGTGGTAGGTCGGCTGGAGGATCTCGACGTCGGCATCGGGGGCGATGTCGCCCGCGGTGACTTCTTTCGAACCGCTGACGCTGAGCGAAAGCACCTTGGGATCTTCGGTGTTGAGCTTGATCGGCAGGCCCTTGAGGTTCAGCAGCAGATCGACGGTGTCTTCGACGACGCCGGAGATGGTGGAGAACTCGTGGAGCACGCCGTCGATCTTGACGTACGTCACCGCCGCGCCCGGGATGGACGACAGCAGCACGCGCCGCAGCGCGTTGCCCAGCGTGATGCCGAACCCGCGCTCGAGCGGCTCGATCACGAACTTGGCATAATTCTCGCGACGCTCGCGAACTTCGATGTTTGCGCCCGCAGGCACTTCAAGAACGGTCATACTGATTGGTGGTGGTCTTTCTCCGTTTACGTTATCCGCAGCGCAGGTCCCCGAGCGAGCCCAGTGTGCATTGGTCCGAGCGAGTCGGCCCTCAATGTCACCCTGAGCTTGTCGAAGGGTGCGCCACGATCGCACGCCTAACGGTTGGTTGGGGTTGGTATTAACGAATTATCGCGAGTAGTATTCGACGATGAGCTGCTCGTCGACCGGGGTGTCGATTTGCTCGCGCGACGGCAGCGCGACGACCTTCGCCGTGTTCTCCGTCTCGTTGAACTCGAGCCACTCCGGATGACGCCGCGCCTTCGCCGTCTCGACGAGCGCACCGAAGAGGTCCTTCGACTTCGAGCGGTCGCTGATCGTGATCACGTCACCGGGCTTCACCATGATGGAAGGCACGTTGACGATGCGCCCGTTGAGGCGGAAATGCCGGTGGCAGATGAGCTGGCGCGCCTGCGCGCGGCTCGCGCCGAGGTTGAGGCGGTACACGACGTTGTCGAGCCGGCGCTCGAGGATCTGCAAGAACGTCGCGCCGGTCTGTCCGCGCACGCGCTGCGCTTCGCGGAAGTAGTTCTCGAACTGCGTCTCGAGCACACCGTAGTAACGGCGCATCTTCTGCTTCTCGCGCAGCTGGCGGCCGTACTCGCTGATCTTCTGACGCGTCTTGGTGTTCTGCGTCTTCTGGCCGGGCGCGGTGCCGCGGCGCTCGACGGCGCACTTTTTCGAAAGGCAGCGATCGCCTTTGAGGAAGAGCTTGATCTTTTCGCCGGTCTTGGACGTCGCGGTCTCGCGGCGGCACAAGCGACAGACGGCTTCGGTATAACGGGCCATTCTTTTTCTCTAACTCCGTTACACGCGCCGGCGCTTAGGCGGGCGGCAGCCGTTGTGCGGGATGGGGGTGACGTCCTTGATGAGGGTGATCTCCAAGCCGGCGGCCTGGAGCGAGCGGATCGCGGCTTCACGGCCGGCGCCGGGGCCTTTGACGTAGACCTCGGCGGTCTTCATCCCGTGGTCCATCGATTTGCGCGCGACGGTCTCGGCCGCCATCTGCGCGGCGAACGGCGTCGACTTCTTCGAGCCCTTGAACCCGAGGTTGCCCGCGGACGCCCAGGCGATCGTCGAGCCCGTGTTGTCGGTCATCGTGACGATCGTGTTGTTGAACGAGGAGTGGATGTGCGCGACACCCGACCCGACGTTCTTGAACTCGCGCTTCTTGCGAGTCTTGGTTTGCTTCTTGGCAGCCAAGCGAAAACTACTCTCTGTCCGGTTTATCCTGTCCGAGCACGGCCCGGTGTCGTCGCCTCGACCGGCAGGGCCCGCCTAGCGACGAGCAGCTCCGACCTCTTGTCCACCCGCACGGCGAATGCGGAGGGCGCGCGAACGCGCGTTGCCGTCTGCGGGGCAGGGACAACCGGATAACTTTACCACAGGGCGGGGCCCGCGTCAAAGCTATGAAGGGTGGCCTGCGACGATATACCTAAGCTAAGCGAGCGCCCCCTGGAAGAACGCTCCGGCTTGGGTGCGCTACGGTAATGCGGTATTGCTGTTTTGCCGTTTTGATGCTATTCTGGCTTTGTGACAAACCCGAAGAAGATCTTGGTCGAAGTCTCCGACCGAGGCACGATCACGCTCCCCAAGGCGTATCGTGACGCGCGACTGTATGAGGTTCGGCCTCGCAACGGCGGCGGCTTGGAACTCGTCCCGCAACATGCAATCGATGCGTCTCAAGCATGGTTCTGGTCGGACCGCTGGCAGGCGATGGAGCGCGAGGCCGACGCCGCCATTGCCGCCGGCCGCGTCCGGAGATTCAATTCCGGCGACGACCTTCTCGCGGAGCTCGATAATCTCTGAAGTACGAAACGACCGACCCGTTCCTCGCCGACTTCCGTTCTCTAAAGCCGCACGAGAAGGCCCTCGCGATAGAGGCTATTCGCAAAATCAACGCCGCGTACGAACAGCATATCGCGTCCGGTAGCACCGATCGTCCGAAGTGGCCGGCTAACCTACGCATCAAGCCGGTCCAAGCCGCAAGCGGCGTGTGGGAAGTGACCTGGTCGTTTACTGGCCCGGATGGCCGCGCAACATTCGAGTACGTCGATATCGGCGGAGAACTCGGAATCCGCTGGCGCCGCATTGGTGGCCATGAGATATTGAAGTCGCCTTAGGTCGCATGAATGATGTGCAGCATACGCGCCGCTTCTGTCACGTACGAGGCGCATTTGTTCATCGGACAGCACACGGGGGAGCGGCGTCAGTGGATGGTTGATCGTTCATAAACACCTTGACCTCGCCGTCTAAGTCGCCTATATTCCATCCGGTAAGCCCTGGATGTGCCCCCATGCACGCGCAAGCGTGTATGCGCCGCCAGGGCGCCCTTTTGATCGTGCAACGCTCCGTAGAATGGGCCGCATCCAGCCCGGTGCGAGATGAAGTTGTTCTGCCAGCCGTTGCTTTTCGGCGTCAGTTAACGACCGTTTCAGCCTACTTATGGCCAAAATGGGAGCTGCACTCTGTTTGCCGAGCGAGCGGAGCGCTTCGATCACCATAGCGACGATCGGGTCGGCGAGGGCGATCTTCGCGGTCCGATGTCGCAATTCGATCGTGCGTGTTCCTGTGTGCTGACGGCTCCCGCGGCCCGTGGTGTAGAATACGGGCCGTGCAGGCACTTGGGTGCTCAGGCCGAGGCGATAAGTCGCGTCGGCGCCTCCGGGAATAATCTGATCTCCCGTACGCCGTGCAACGGCCGCAGCGACCGCCTCGATATTTACGCGGTAGGTCGCCCAGCACGGCGTGGCGTGGCGTGGCGTTCGGGGACATAAAACAGCCCGCGAGCTGCGCGGCGAAGTTCGCCGTCGTCGACGAGCCGCTTATGGGCAACGTCTCGAGCCGAACGCGAGCGTCCCAGCCGTTCGCTAGGAGGTCGTGCGTCGAGAATACGCACGCTCAGTGCCGTTGCAAGCGCCGGCAAGACCCGCTTGTCGACGGGCTTGCCGGATTCCAGGCGTTGGATCGTGCCCGCGAAAATGCCGGCTGCTGTCGCCAGCTCGTAGACGCTATAGCCGCGTGCTATGCGAAGCCGGAAGATGCGCGCCGACAGTGGCTCTACCGGTGCGACTCGGTGGTGTTCGTTGCACCGCTTCGGGCAATGCGACGACGAATGCTTGAACATCATCGCCTCGCCTTCATGCAGTAGTAGGCAGCCTCGAGCGAATAGCTTATCGACGCGCGCAGGCAGACACAGGCGAAGATCACATGAGACGAGCGCTCGGAGCCGGCGGCCATATACCGAAAGCCGCCGGTCGACTCGTCGACGCACGCCTCGATCCCATTGTCGCGCAGGAAGCGGACGACCACCTCGGCATTGAAGTCGTCGTCCTGCACCAGGCCGGCCATGTTCTGGTGCTCGTCGTTCGTCACATCGGCCATCGATGCGCGAAACTCGGTGAGCGGCGCCATCACGCGGTCACCGGGCCGGGTTGCTGAAACGAATACCTTTCGGCAGCGGAAAAGCCGCGCCGAGGGCTCGACGTTGATACGTCGAACTCGCAAATTGTCATTCGATGTTTATCCATCGGGTGACGGGCTCGGTCGGTGCTTAGAACACCGGCCGGGCCGCTTGGTGATAAATCGCGAAGTACTCGCTACGAAATTATAGCACGAACATGCGTTCGTATCAACGCCTCTGCTAAAATTAAATTCAATGCGTTCGCGACTAAACCGTCATCGCCGACCTCGTACTCGGCGCGGTCCTGCGCGACGAGTCGCCGAACTTCGTCGCGCTCGACGACTGGATGCCGAGCGACGAGGACAAGCGCGACGTCGTAGCCATGCTCAAAACCGCTGCGGCACATTTGAACCAGGGTCGCGTCGCCGCCGTACGCACATGGATCGACCGCAACACGAGCGCGGTGCAACTTACGAACAAAGCACCTGAACGATCACCGCTTCGGCTCCTGCCCTCTACGGCGCGACCGCCGACGATCTCGAGTCCACGATGCTCCTCGTCCGCGGCGTTCTCAGCGACCGCCGCATCGAATGCATCCCCGTGCTCGGAGCAGACATGACCGCGGCGCTGTTCATCCCGTTCCGCGACGCGCCGACCTACGAAACGGTTCGGTCGTGGCTCCACGACATCGCCGAGACAGCGGCAGCACGTCAGCCGGCGTTGCTGACGACGACCATCGACCCGCCGGAGAAGCGCGCGGTGCACCTCTGCGTCGCGACCAACGCCGTCGGCCGCATCAGCGCCCTCCCGTACACGCTGGCCGGCAACGAAGCGCTCGAAATGATCACCCCGATCGACTGGGACGAGCTGGGCACCGTTCGCAACGGCGCCGTCACGGCGTACAACAGCGCGGACCGCTTGGCCAAAGGCGACGTCTTCGGGCGCCTCGCGACCGCGCTCGCGGGTCAGCCGTTCGCGGAGCGCCGCCGCTGACGATGAAGCCGTCGTGCTTCATCGTACCGCCCTCGGTGCTGGAAGCGCTCCGCGTGCACGAAGCCGGCCGCACCCAAGGCCCGGCCGGCCGCACGCTGGACGAAATGCGCAGACTCGAACATCACCGAGCTCCGCCGCGCGGTACGCCCGTCGCGCACGAGCACCGGCTCGTCTACGACTGCGAGCATCAGACGCGGCTGCCCGGAACGCTGCGCCGACGCGAAGCGCAGCCGCCGTGCGACGACGCCGACGTCAACCGCGCGTACGACGCAGCCGGAACGACGTACGACTTCTACCGAACCGTCTTCGGCCGCGACTCGGTGGACGGTCACGGGAAACACCTGATCTCGTCCGTGCACTACGGCGAGCAGTTCGACAACGCGCGCTGGGACGGCGCGCAGATGGTGTACGGCGACGGGGACGGCGTCGTGTTCGGATCGTTCACCCGTTTCCTCGACGTCATCGCGCACGAGCTGACCCATGGCGTGATCTACAATGCGACGCAGCTCGGCTACGAGGGCGAGGCCGGAGCCCTGAACGAGTCGCTCGCGGACGTATTCGCAAGCCTCGTGAAGCAGTGGGCGCATCGCGAAACCGCCGCCAAAGCGGATTGGCTCATCGCAAAGGGTCTCTTCCTACCGCCCATCCGCGCTAAAGCACTGAGGTCGCTCGCCGCGCCCGGCTCAGCGTTCAACGACAAGAAGTTCGGCCTGCACGACACGCAACCGGCGCACATGCGTGACTTCGTCACCGATCCGAGCGCCGATCCGGTGCACGCCAACAGCGGCATCCCCAATCACGCGTTCTATCTGTTCGCCAAGGAGCTCGGCGGCCACGCCTGGGAAACGGCAGGCCGCATCTGGTACGACACGATGTGCACTGGCCTTCGCGAAGATTGCACCTTCTCGATCTTCGCCGCGCAGACGTTGTTTGCTGCAGAGCGCTACGGAGCAACGACGTTAGAAGCGCTCGCGCGCGCGTGGCGCAAAGTCGGCGTGTTGGAAGACTGACCCGCACGTCACAGTCTCCGCGACCGTCATTGGATGGCCGGCTCCGAGACGGGACGACGAAATGAGCGACATCGAAATCGCAACCCTCGATCGCCCGGCGTACGTGCGCCACGAAGATCGTTCCGTAGCCGGCCGGCGGCCGCGCCGCGGGTTGCTTCCACGAAGCCCGGCGCCGCGCGAACCCGCCGCACCTGCATGATACGTAGTGTGCGCCACGATCGTGGCGTTATAGCAGCCCGGCGAGTCGAAGCGACCGCCGGATTTCTGCTTTCCGCCCGGCGACCGGCCAGCCGATTACTTTACCGACAACGCGGCCCTCCCGGAAAAAATAGAACACGGGCGTCTCCCAACGATCGACCATCGGCCATTCTTCACGCCGGTAAGCGACCGCCATCGATTCCTGTGGATGGACGCGATTCCACTTGCCTATCGTCTCAAAAGACGTGCTTTGATCCGGGGGGACGACCCAGACCGCATGCTCGTGAAAGAGCGGCCGAAGGGCGGCATCGCCCTCGATACTGCGAATCGCGCGTTGGGAAAAATGGCAGAGCGGTGACGAGACCACGACGATGCGCCGCCCGCTTCGGAGATCGACCGATCTTCGTTCGAGCTTCGACCCGCCTGCATGTACCAGCAACGCCGTCGGTCCCCGACGAGTGCTATCGTCAGCGACAACCGGAACGGCGCCGATCGAAACAGTGCGTGGATGGAGCCTGGCGAACGCTCGCGCCTGGTCGAAATAGCGAATCTGGATTAACGACGCGTAGACGTTCGCGTAATCAGCGTCGCGCGCTATCCCGCGTCGGCGCAACTCGGCCAGATCGAGCTGCATATCGCCAAGCGGCCCGGCCGACACGCCGTAGATAAAGGTCATATGGGCGGCCCGAAAGAGCAGCGCGAGATCGCCATTTCCAAGTTTCGACACTGCGGCGGCCGTCTGATACGGCGAGAACGCTGCCCGATAGCGATCGTTAATTTTTGACGCAACCGTACGGGTCGGGGGATCGCTCTGTACCACGCTTCGCTGAAAGTGGTCGAAGCCGTTAAAGGCCGACTCGACGGAAGACAGCTGCTTTTCAGGACTCCCGGTACACGCAACAAAGGCCACTGAGAGGACGAGGAAACAAGCCGTCTCAATGACGCGTCGGGGGAATTCGCTCATTTCGCTCGCCACTCCGTTCTCAGCCTAGCAGTTACTCGTGCAGATATCGGTTATTGACAACGAGCAGGTTGCTCGCGAAGCGCATTTATAACCCGAATAGTCTGTATCGGTGCCGCCGCCTTCTCCCGGCGTGATTTGGAGCGCACTGATCACGCGCTTGTCGGCAGCCGTCTCGACGCGAACGTTCGGAATGATCGCGACGTCTTTCTGAACCCCGAAAAGGACCAGCACGTCGTAAATTTGACTTACGGTCAATTCACTTTGCAGATCAGCGAAGTTAAATCCGCTGATCCCTTTTGCACCAAAGGTGATGCTCGACAAAAATCGTTCGCGAGCACCAGTCGAGAGCGCACTAAGCGGCGAACCAGTTGCTGCTGTCCGCGAAAGGTACTGTTGGAGATCACTTTGCGAACGGATTATCCCGGACGGCGACACGACAGCCGGGGCTTTCACGACAGGTCCATTCGATGACGAACAGCCAGAAACAAGAAGGCCGCCAATACCGATCAATGCGGCAAGGTTCTGTATTCTCATATCACTCCCGTGTCCCGAAATCGGAAATCGACTCGGGCTATTGGCTATAAGCACACCCTGTACAGCAGTCAATCAGGGTCACCGAAACTAGGGCAAAATGAACAACCGCTGCTCGAGCCAACGTCCGGGTTCTACGCTTGCCTCTCAAACCCCTTAGAGACGACTGAGCGAAACCGTTCGTTATGCTCGTCGGTCCTGTTCTCAGTGCTAGCAGTTACTCGTGCAGATGTCGCCGGGTGATTGCGAGCATGTTGCTCGCGAAGCGCAACGATAATCCCGATAGTCCCCGCCGTCGATATGTTTCGCGCTGAAGGGGAATGTCCTGACGACGCGCTTGTCGGCCGGCGTATCGACACGAACGTTCGGAATGATTGCGACGTCCTTCTGCACTCCGAAAAGACGCAGCACGTCGTAAACTTGAGTTGCCGTCAATTCGCCTTGTAGATCGGCATAGCGGAATCCGCTGATTCCCGTCGCACCAAACGTGATGCTCGACAAGAATCGTTCGCGAGCACCACTCGAGAGAGCACTAAGCGGAGAAGTCCCCGTCGCCGAAAGGTACCGTTGCAGATCGCGTGCGGAACGGATTATCCCGGCGGGCCTCACGACACCGGTGGATCTCACAGCTGTTCCATGTGAAGAAGAACAGCCGGATACAACAAGGCCGCTAATACCGATCGCTATGGCAAAGATCCGAATTTTCAATCTACTCCCCTGACCACGGGCTGGCTTCGGCGTCAGAAAGCTGTTCGCTTTTCGGCCAAAATGATCTTGCCCTCGCCGCGCCGCTGCATCACGGATAGTTGGCCGGACCGCACGCCAAACCGATCCCAAGTTGCCGTCGACGATGGAGTTCCAGAGTTCCATCATGTATTCTGCGGGACGCCGGCGCGTGTTCGTTCCGGGGTTCGCGGCGACCACGTCGACCCCGCCGACCCCGCCGAATCGCTCGGCGACCGACACGATCGCATAGTCGTCCCGCAGGTCGGCGACGAACGCGTCGGCGTCCGCGCCTGACTCGCGAAGCTCGGCAACCACGGCGGACGATTTGGCGCGGCCGCGCCCGACGATCGCGACGGCGGCGCCCGCGTTCCCGAGCCCGCGCGCAATCCCTAGCCAGCACGCGAATAGCATCAAATATGATATGATAAGTACCGTGACAGCTGATAATACATCAGATATGATGGCCACAATAGGTGCGTCCCCCCGTACGGTCCGCCGACACGTCGGGCGCCGTGCACGGAGCGCTCGCCTTGCTGCTCGGCGCTCGCAAGCCGACGTCGCGCGTGCCGCAGGCGTCTCGCTACCTACCCTCCAGCGATTCGAGGCGGGAGCTAATGTCAGCCTCGATGTGCTCGTCCGTACCGCCATCGCACTCGGCGCCGAACGTGACTTGCGCGACCTGTTCCCGCAGCCCGACGCACGCACCATCGAGCAAGTTCTGGAACGCCGGCGATTGCGACAACGAGGGCGCGGGAAGTGACGACGCCGGTCCTTCGCGTCGCGCTTGCATTTTCACCGGATCATCAGGTCCCGGTCGGCCGCCTCGCGCTCGACGGCAATGTGGTCGTCTTCGAATATGACGCCGCGTTTGCAGAGTCCGGGCTTTCGCTCAATCCGGCGTTCGGCACCATCGGGCCCGGGTTGCTCCACCCGCGCGATCCGCGAGCGTTTCGTGGATTGCACGGCGTCTTCGCAGACAGTCTCCCGGATGCATGGGGCGATTTGCTCGTGGAGCGACGGCTTCGTCGGGCGGGTGTCGCGACCTCATCGCTAACGGTGTTGGATCGTCTTGCGCTCGTCGGCCGGCGCGGTCGCGGCGCACTCGTGTACGAGCCCGCTGACGACGGCGCTGCTGCTGCAATCGCGGGCGAGATCGATCTGAATCGACTCGCACACGAAGCCGGCGAGGTGCTCGAGGGTCACGAGAGTGCCGTTCTTCACGAGCTCGAGCGTCTGGGCGGATCGTCCGGTGGTGCGCGCCCGAAAGTCCAGGTCGCGCTCGACGATGCGGGACGCGCGCGGGAAGACGGCGGCGAGCCCCTACCGCCCGGCTTTACGAGTTGGATCGTCAAGTTCCGCGGCAACCTCGATCGGGTAGACATCGGTTCGCTTGAAGCCGCGTACGCCGAAGCGGCGCGGCGTGCCGGAATCGATATGCCGCGCACGCGCTTGATCTCCGCGCAGACCGGTCCCGGGTACTTCGCGACGGAACGGTTCGATCGGAAGCCGGACAACGGGCGCATCCACATGCTTTCGATCGCCGGTATGCTCGACGCGGATTGGACGCTGCCGTCAATCGACTACGAAGCGGTCCTGGACGCAGTTCGCGGCGCAACTCGCGACGATCGAGCGGTCGTGCAAATGTATCGACGCATGGTATTCAACGTTTTGGCGCAACCGCGACGATCACACCAAGCAGCACGCCCTTCTTCTCGACGGCGATGGTGCGTGGCGGCTCTCGCCCGCATACGACCTCACGTTTGCCTCAGGGCCTGGAAACGAACACTACTTGGCGGTCAACGGGCGTGGTCGCGACGTGGCGCGGCGCGATCTTCTTGCGGTTGGCGAGGCACAGTCCATCAGTCCGCGGCGGGCCGGCGCCATCATCGACGACGTAGCCGGCATCGTCGAGAATCTGCCCTCGATCTCAAGCGATTTCGGCGTGACGCGCACGACGCTAACCGAGCTGAAAAAAGCGCTAGCGCGACAGCTTTCGCTCACTGTGGTTTCGGCACGTTCAAGCAACTGATCCCGCCGCATTAGCCGAACGTCCAGATGGAAGAGGGCCCCATCGAGCGGCCAAGCTCGATGGAGATCCCTCGTCCACGTGTTTGCCGGCTATCGTTCTAGACGGATAGCTGACAGTTCGAGCACACGAGCAAGAACTGACTTCGGGTCGAGAACACCATCGCCGTGAACGCGGCCAACGCGATCGCGAGAAGTCCCGCACAGATGGCTGCGCCGGCACCGATCGTCCACCACGCCAGAAGGCCGAGGCATCCGATGAACGCCAGACCGATCGCGACGAGCGCGAGTGCCCACGTCGCCCAGATGAGCGTGCGCCATTGATCGCACTCCGCTAATTTTGCTGCAGTGCACGGACTTTGCGTGCCGACCACGACGGGAGCGGCGGTCGCGTTCGGGCCGTTGACGGGGACGGCTTGACGAGGAGCTCGCCCTTCCGTCATCGCCGCCAACGCGGCCGTGGGGATTTGATATGTCGCTCCCGATGAATCGGTATAGGTGTACTGCTCCGACCCGTTTTCCCCGGTTGCGGCGACTTTCCACCACGCATTGCTGGCAAGCGTCACCGTCGACGTTCGCGTCCCGGAATCATATCGCAATTGATACGGCACGGTTGCGTCCGGCCCGTTGATGGACCCGTTGTACGTCGTGTCGGCTGCGAGGGTCCACGGCGTGGGCACCGACGCCGTCGACTGGCTCCCGTCCACGCCGGTAAGCATGAAATTGAAAGCGTCATCGGTGCAACCCGACGTATCGGTTTGGGCGGCCCAGCTTCCGTCCGGCTTGTACATGTTGACGTAACCGTCCGTATGGGTCTGAAACGCGTACCCGCCCGGACCAGACTGCACGGTGCCGGTCGCGACGTCCCTGATCGATCGGCTGGCCGTGAACCGCGGAGAGCCTCTGGCTCGCCTGATACTGATCGGCTTGAGCGTCGTGGAACTGGTTTTTATCGGGATACTCGTTTTGGAAGTGTTGCCTCCGGAACACGCCGTCAGAGCCACGGCAGCCGAGCCGAAAAGCATCTTCGATCGATTGAGGATCACCTTCATCTCCTAATCAAAAGCATCGCGCATGTTGATAAAATGCGCTGAATCGCTCGGTGATCACATGCCGCGACAAATCAACGGCTTTCCGCGGAGCGCCGGGGCAGCACAGACGCCGCATCGCACGGCGGTTCCAACCTTCGGCACCAAAACGACAAGACACCCTTCAGCCGAATCTGGAACGTGAGTATAGCACATTCGGGGCGCGTCCGTACGGAACCGCACAGATATTTTCGCACCGCAAAACGCCGGCCAAACGATTGCCAGGTCGCTGCCCGCGATAACGAAAATGGACCGCTTGCCGTGCCTCAAATTTCTCCGGCGGAATTTTACGTGCTGCCGCTGCGGGCCCATACCTTTCTCACGGGCGTTCCGCTCCACGACGTCTGGGCGGTGGATCTCCCGCGCCTTCGCGAGCACATGACGCTCACAGAGTTTCGTCGCCGCGCGAATCAGGACCGATCGACCGGACGCTTCCCGGCTCCGGTGCGCGCGCTCTTTCGACTGCGGTTTTTTCTCGGTCGCATCTTTCGCTTAGAAGCCGCCCCGAGAGACGCCGGCGTGACATCGTTCGCGTCGCGGCTGACCGAAGACGATCGTGCTCGGTCGTCGGCCGAAGCCGGGACGCCCGACGGTCCTTTCCGCGTCGTCTACCGTTTCGAGAACGAGCAGCTTCTCGAAGTGCATAATCGAACGGCGCACGCCGCAGCCCTCAGCGCGCTCGCGGAAACGGCGACCGGCTATCGTTTCTACTTCGCGGTCTACGTCGTGAAGACAGGTTGGGTCACACCCATCTACATGGCCCTGATCGACCCGTTTCGAAAGTGGATCGTCTACCCGGCGATCTTGAAGAACGTCCGCGCGAGCTGGCAGGCCCTCGAATGAGACTTTGTATCAGGCGGTTGACACGAACTTCTCGTTCGTGTTAGGTTGCTAATACAATGATCTTCATAGAGCGAATCGAGATCGCAGCCATAGCGGCGCTCGTAGGCGTCGTCTATTTCGTGCTGGCACGGCGCGTGGGCCGTCACGGCGAAGCCTCGGCGCCGGCGCGGTACGCTATCGCTGCGGCTTCATTCGTGTTGGCAGCGCTCGTAGCGCTGGGCGCCCTCGCGCCGGTCGTCGGATACAGCGTCCTCTGTTTGTCGCTGGCCACGGTCTTTCTCGCGGACCTGGTTCAGGAAGAGCGCGCGCACCGGCGGCGAGTCGCTTCGCTTTCTCCTCGGCCCGCGGCGGACCGCGTGCCGACGGTATGGATCGTCATCACCCTGCTTTCCACGCTGACGCTCCTTCCGTACGTGCTCGGAGGCGTCGATGTCGTTCCGGCGCTGATCGCCGTTGCTTGTGCCCTCGCGATGGCTGCCATCGCGTGGCGTGTCGCAAGCGCTCCCACGCAACTCACCGGCGAGGATTGTCAGGGGGATCCCCAGACCGAGCACCTTCGCGACCGCGCAAGCCGTGCGCGCCGAACCGGCTTGACCTGCGTGGTTGCGATTGGAAGCATCGCCCTTTTCATGGGCTTCGACAACGCGACGCCGCCGGCAGTCGGCGGGCTCGGACGCATCACGGTCATCGAGATGCTCCTGGTTTGGGCCGGCCTCTGGGCGTGGCAAGCCTGGTACGTGCGCCGAGTTTCCCATTCGGTGCGCACGATCGCACCGTGACCGACCTCTTCCTCGCGGTCGATCCGGATCTTGAAACAGCTCCGTTTCAGCAGATCGTCGATCAGCTCCGTGGTTTCATCGAACGCGGCGAGCTTCGGCCGGGCGATTCACTGCCCACGGTTCGGCAACTCGCGGGCGATCTCGGCGTTGCACCAAACACGGTCGCGCGCGCCTATGCGGAACTGCAGCGCGATGGCTGGCTCGCCAGCGAAGGCCGCCGCGGAACGCACGTCGCGCCGCGGACGCCGGCAACGGACAAGCGCGCCCGTGCGAGAGCCTTACGCGACGCGATCGCTCAATTCTTGACGACGCTTGCGCATCGCGGCTATTCCGAGGACGAGGTTGCCGGTGCGCTGCAACATTTCGTAAAGTCGTAGCAAGCGCTGCCGGTCGTCCCCGCGGATCGCACGAAGACCGATAAATCGTCTCTGCACGGATTGCGAGCGATGTCGTACGCTCGCACGACGATCATGGACGGATTCGAGCTAGCCGCCATCGCGGCGCCGGCATCGCAAGAACCGGCGCGGCTCGTCGTCGCACCGCCGCTTCCGGACGCGCTCGCTCGCGGCCTCGCGGTCATTCAGTACCGCGTCGAGAACCTTCGCATCGTTCCGGTCTTCGGCCCGGCCGCACTAGGCGTGGTCCCGCGGATCGGCCATCTGCACATCACCGTCGACAGCGCACCGTGGCACTGGGTGGACGCGAGCGGCGAACCGCTGATCATCCAGGGCCTGGCTCCTGGACCGCATCACGTGCTGGTCGAGCTCGCGGATCCGACACACCGGGTGATCGACGCCAAGACGGTCGCCTTCGAAATTCCGCAACGGCGTTAATCGCCGACA
Source organism: Candidatus Elarobacter sp. (assembly GCA_035943995.1). Classification (GTDB taxonomy): domain Bacteria; phylum Vulcanimicrobiota; class Vulcanimicrobiia; order Vulcanimicrobiales; family Vulcanimicrobiaceae; genus Vulcanimicrobium. The sequence goes on from DASZBS010000002.1 coordinate 36,018, forward strand.
GATCGTCCCTTCACAGGAGCCATCATGAGCACGATCACGACCAAAGACGGAACGCAGATTTACTATAAGGATTGGGGATCCGGTCAGCCCGTCGTCTTCAGTCACGGCTGGCCGCTGACGGCCGACGCGTGGGAAGACCAGATGTTCTTCTTGTCGTCGCGCGGTTACCGGTGCATCGCACACGACCGGCGCGGCCACGGGCGGTCGAGCCAGCCCTGGAACGGCAACGACATGGACACCTATGCCGACGACCTCGCGGAGCTCGTCCATGCGCTGGATCTCAAAGACGCCATCCATGTCGGTCACTCCACCGGTGGCGGCGAGGTCACGCGCTACATCGGCCGCCACGGCACGTCGCGCGTGGCCGGCGCCGTGCTCGTCAGCGCGATCCCGCCGCTGATGCTGCAAACGGCCGCCAACCCGGCGGGGTTGCCGATTTCGGCATTCGACGACTTGCGCGCCAACGTCCTCAAGGATCGCGCCCAGTTCTGGATGGAATTGAGCGCGCCGTTCTACGGTGCCAACCGCGCAGGCTCCAACGTGTCGCAAGGCCTGCGCGACTACTTCGTCTTGCAGAGCCTGATGGCGGGCTTCCCGGCCTCGTACTTCTGCATCAAGGTCTTCTCCGAAACCGATCTGACGGAGGATCTTCGCAAGTTCGACGTTCCAACGTTGATCGTGCACGGGTCCGACGACCAGATCGTGCCGATCGTCGCCTCGGCGATGCTCTCGTCGAAAATCGTGCGCGGCGCGACGCTGAAAGTCTACGACGGAGCCCCGCACGGTCTGCCGTCGACGCTGAAGGACCGGCTCAACGCCGACCTCTTCGAGTTCGTCGGGTCCCTGCGCGCGACGACTGCTACGGCGCGGTAGAACGCCGTGCATAACGTGCCTTTCGGCGTGCTGCTCGCCGCCGCGCTCGTAACCACCGCGACCGTGACGGCGAGCGCGCAAACCGCGCCGGTTTCCGGCGATAAGCCGACCATCATTTTGGTTCACGGTGCTTTCGCCGAAAGCTCGAGCTGGAATCCGGTGATCAGCAAGCTGCTCCAAGACGGGTACAAGGTCATCGCCGTCGCGATCCCGCTGCGGGGCGTGAAGTCGGACGCCGCCTATCTTTCGTCCCTCATGGGCTCCGTGCCGGGCCCGATCGTCCTCGTGGGACATTCCTACGGAGGCGAAGTCATCTCCGGCGCGTCCGATCCGTCGGGAAAAGTGCGGGCGCTCGTCTATGTGTCCGGCGTGGCGCCGGAGATCGGCGAAAGCGCGACGATGATCGTCGGGCGCTTTCCGGGCAGCACGCTCGGTCCCACGCTGGCTCCGCCCGTGCCGCTGCCGGGCGGCGGGAACGACCTCTACATCCTGCAGGAGAAATTCCACGCCCAGTTCGCCGCCGATCTCTCGGCAAGCGATGCAGCCAAGATGGCGGTGACGCAGCGCCCGATCACCGAGGCCGCCTTCAACGAGCTTGCCGTCACCGCCGCATGGAAGACGGTACCGTCCTGGTTCATCTACGGCTCGCTCGACAAAAACATCCCGCCCGCCGCCCACAGCTTCATGGCGCAGCGCGCGCATGCGAAGGAAACAATCGAGATTCAGGGTTCGTCGCACGTCGTGATGCTCTCCCACCCCAACGACGTGGTCGGCCTCATCGAGCGCGCAGCGCGCGCGAGGTGATCTCTCCCGCGCGCACGGAGCGGCGCCGCGCTATCGCGACATACTGCGGTAACGACTAGGCGTCGCTCCGACGTGGCGGGCGAACTGCCTCGTAAAATAGCAGACGTCGTTGAACCCGACGTTTCCGCATATCTCGCTTACGGCAGCGGTACTCTCACGCAGTAGCCGCTGCGCTTCGGCGATCCGGCGTTGGATGATCCAAGCCGTGACCGGTACCCCGAACCGTTTCCGGAAGATGAAGGTAAGGTACGCCGGCGAGTAGCCCATTGCGGCGGCAACGTCGCGGAGTGAGATCTGCGACGCGTAGTTCACCTCGACGTACTCGACGATCAGCGAAATCGTGCCACGCTCGATCGCGTCGTTGCGGGGCCGGTTTCGTTTGCTGCGACCGCAATCGTCCCGACTCTGCTGGTCCACGGTGAGTCTCCGCAGGTTCTTGCTTGGGGGGAGATAATAACCGATCTCCCAGGCCGAGTCTGTCAAGCACGAGTTCCGGTCCGGGATCGGACCTCGCTCGCCCGGGTGGCAGTAGGGCGAATGAGATGGATGAGCAGGATCCGCCGACCGGCCGCAAGCGGCTAAGCAGCCTCCTCAGAACCTGTCGATCGCGCATCGATGCCGAAGCTCGCATGCTGGGTGCCGTTCCGCGAGATTCGCACCGTTACGGTAAGCGGGTCACCCAGGACGAGCTCGCCGAAGCGATCGGGATAAGCCGTCAGTGGTACGCCGAGCTCGAACGCGGCCGTGAGGCACGGGTATCGCCGGTCGTCCTCGGCCGGCTCGCGGATACGCTCGAGATGAGTACGGTCGAGCGCGAGGCCCTCTTCACACTCACGATTCCCGCACTAGCACACGCCGGGCTTTCGACCTATTCCGCCGACCTGATGCAGATCGGCTCGCTTCGCCCGCTGGTGAGACGCCTCTGGTCGGCGACGACGGAAGCCGAGGCCCTCGCGCTGATCCTGGAAGATTGTTCCGCGCGGTTTACCGGGATCGACCTCGCCATGTGCGACCGCCGCATCGCAGAAGGACGGTGGGAGTTTCCGGTCATGTTCGGCGCATCCGAAGCGCGCACGCGCCTAGCCGACCTCGCCGCGAGCATCAATGCGGACCTGTCGCCCGCCGAGCTCGACGAATGCCATCTCCACCGCGTGCTGACGCAACCGGGCGAGAGCGGTATCTTCAACATGCTGTATCCGCGGTTGACCGTCGCTCCGCGGCTCGATCGCGAGCTGCGGAGGTGCGGTCTCGACGAAGCCACGTTCCTCGTAGCATACGTTCGAACGGCCCAAGACTACGAAGCAATGCTAACCGTGTACAGGAACGCGCACCAACCCGCGTTCTCGGAAGCCGAGATCCTGATGTTCGGCGCGCTCGCTGGAATCGCATCACTTGCGCTCGGGGGTGCCGTCGGAACCGAATGAGCGCCATCGAGGCGAAGACGGATCGCCGTCCTTTGAGATCGCTCTTGAGAAGCTGGAGGACACGCGTTCATCCGGAAGCGCGATCCCTCGGCATTGTGCCGCGTGCCGAAGCTCGCATCGGAAAGGTCGTGACACAAGAGGAGATCGCCGGCGTCGTCGGCATCAGCGCCAGATGGTACGCGGCGTTCGAATCCGGTATCGCGCTCCGAACGTCGCCCGTCGTCCTGGGACGAATCGCTGAGGCACTCATGCTCGCCGACGATGAGCGCCGCCAGCTCTTCACGCTCGCGATCCCCGAAATCATCGGAGCGTCGCTCCGGTTTCCTTTGACGCCGACATTTACGATCGCTTCATTGAAAACGGTTGTTCGCCGGCTCTGTGCGGCGACCACCGAGGATGCCGCCATGACGGTACTGGCCGAGGGCGTTGCCGAACACTTCCCACATGCCGATTTCGTCGGCGTCTTTCGGCGCTCGGCCCCAGGCCTGTGGGAGTTCCCGGTCATCGTCGGCGATCCACGGTCGTACGCGCCGCTACCCGGTATCCAGCTCGAGCTGAACGATGGCCTGAACCCTCTGCAGATCGATGAGGCGATGCTGCACGGCGTTCTTCTCCAACCGGGGGACGTCGGAACGCGCCGTGAGCTACACCGGGATCTCACCGTCAAGCCCCGAATCGATCGCGTGTTTTCTGCAAGCGGGTTCGTCGACGCGAACTTCCTCGCCGCCCACATTCGGTCGAACCGGGGCCTTACTGCAAACCTCTTCGTCAATTGCGTACATCAGCCCAACACGTTCGCGGAATACGATCGCATGCTGCTCGCGGCGCTCGCCGAGCTTGCCTCCGTCGCACTGTCGGACGCGCCGGAAGGCACGAGCCGGCCGCCGGCGTGATGGCGACCAGACCGACGATCATGCCATTGATCATCGACACGGCCGAGGGGTGGCCCAGCGCGAACATGTGGTCGAAGCTCGTGCGATCTTGCAGCAGCCGCGGCCCGACCATCGAGGCGGCGACGAAGCCCGACGTGGCGTTCTTCTCGGGGATCCGCGAGCCGTGTTTTACCTTCGTCGCCGCGCGCTGACGCGCCGGCCTCAACCCGGCTGTTCGAGTCGCTGCTTGAGTTTCGCCAGGAGTGCTCGCAGCGTGTCGACTTCGCCGGGTTCGAAACCGTCGGTTGCGGTGTTGATGACGTGCGCCGCGTAGGACAGCAGCTGCTCGCGTAAGCCGCGTCCGCGTGCCGTGAGATAGATGTGCGTCTTGCGGCGATCTTGCTTGCTGCGCACGCGCACGACGAGATCGCGCTGCTCCATCGCGTCGATGGTCGCGACGGCGGACTGTTCGCCGATGCCGATGCGCGCACTCAGCTGGCGCTGCGTCGCGCCTTCGCGCTCCCAGAGCTCCCGCAGCACGAAGTATTGGCCCAGCGTGACGTCGTGCGGTTCGAGCTGGAGCTGGAGCTTCGCGAGGATCAGCCGCGCGCTATCCCGGATCAGGTAGCCCACGCTGCGTTGCGGATCCGCGTCGAACGCGCTCTCCACAATCGCCTTCGTTCGCGCCATGGCTAACCGCTCACCGGAGCGCCGAGGATCGCCGTGAGTCGCTCGCTCAGCGCGACGGAACGCGCATCGGCGCCGCGACCCGCATGGGGCTCGCCGATCCCGAGATAGCGCTCGACGATCTCGGGCGAACCGAGGAGTTCCCGTCCGGTGCCTTGCGCGACGATGCAGCCGTTTTCCAGGACGTAACCGCGGTCCCCGATCGCGAGCGCCATGCGCGCGTTCTGCTCTGCGATCAGCACCGTCACGCCGAGGCTGCGCACGTCGCGAACGATCGCGAAGATCTGGTCGACGAGCGCGGGCGCGAGCCCGAGCGACGGCTCGTCGAGCAACAGCAGCCGCGGCTTCGCCATGAGCCCGCGCCCGATCGCGAGCATCTGCTGCTGGCCACCGGAGAGCTCCGCGGCCGGCCGGGCGAGCCGGTCGCGCAAGATCGGAAACTGCGTCAGCACGTCGTCCATCAGCCGGTCGATCTCGCGCGCGCCGGCACGGTGCCGCAGCGCGTACGCGCCGAGGCGCAAGTTCTCGCCCACGGTCAAACTGCCGAAGACGTCGCGCCCCTCGGGCACGTGGGCGATCCCGCGCGCGACCCGCACCGACGGAGCGACGCCCGCGAGCGGTGCCCCGTCGAACGCGATCTCCCCGCCGGTGACGCGCACGAGCCCTGAGATCGCTTTGAGCAGCGTCGTCTTTCCCGCACCGTTCGCGCCCACGAGCGCGACCGTTTCGCCGGCGTCGACGTGCAAGGTCAGCCCGCGCAGCGCGTTCGCCGCGCCGTATGCCGCCGAAACGTCGCGCAGCGAAAGCATCATCGCGGCACCACCGTTCCCGCGCGCCCGACGTATGCTTCGACGACCGCCGCGTCGGCCTGAATGTCGGCAGGCGATCCGCTCGCGATCAGCGTGCCGGCGTCGAGCACGAGCACGCGATCCGCGATGCCCATCACGAGCGACATGTTGTGCTCCACGACGAACACGGTCGTCCCGGAGCGATGGATCGCAACCAGCAGCCGCGCCAGCTCCCCGGTCTCCGCCTCGTTCAGCCCGGCAGCGGGCTCGTCGAGAAGCAGCAGCCGCGGGCGCGCGATCAGCGCTCGCGCGAGCTCGACGATCTTTTGCGTACCGAGCGCCAGCGAGATCGCCGGACGGTCGCGAAGCGCGGCTATTCCCAACGCGTCGAGCAGAGCGTCGGCGCGTTCGGTCAGCGCGCGCTCCTCGCGCGCCGCGCGCCGTGCGCACACCGCATGTTCCCAGGCGGGTACGCGCGCCGTCATATGGGCGCCCGTCAAAACGTTCTCGAGCACGGTCATGCCGGGAAACACGCGCGCCGTTTGGAACGTGCGCACGAGCCCGAGCCGCGCGATCGCGTCGGACCGCATGTTCTCGAGCGGCGTGCCGTAAAACGCGATCGTTCCGGTATCGGCCCGATAGAGGTTCGTGAACAAGTTGAACAGCGTGCTCTTCCCCGCGCCGTTGGGCCCGATCAGCGCGGTGAGCGTTCCAGCCGGGACGTCGAGCGACACGTTGCGGATCGCGTGCACGCCGCCGAACGATTTGTCGACGTCGCGCGCGGAGAGCGCGAGCGCGCCGCTCATGTCGGCTGCATGGTGCGCGGATCGTCGATCCGGCCGCCGGCGCGGCGCGCGAGCAAAGCGGCCAGCGCGCCCAGGATCCCGGACGGCAGCAGCAGCAAACCACCGACGAGGACGAGGCCCGAGAACAGCGTCTTCACCTGGTCGAGCGCCTGCACCGACGTCGGCAGGAGCACCAGCAACAGCACGCCGAGGACCGGCCCCGCCAGCGAACCTTCGCCGCCGATCACGAGCATCGTCACGTACTCCAGCGACCGCGGCGTGCTCACCATCTCCGGCGAGAGAAACTGGAAGTAGTACGCGTACAAGCTGCCGGCGAGCGACGCGCACGCGGCGCTGATCAGGAACGCGTAGAGCTTGTAGCGCGGGACGTCGATCCCCAGCGCGAGCGCGGCGGTCTGATCGGTCCGGATCGCGCGCAGCGCGCGCCCGAAATCGGAGCGCAGCAGGTTGGCGAGCAGCACGAACACGACGATCGCGACGGCCCACACGAGGTAGTAGTTCGCGCGCGGGTCGGCAAACGTGAACGCGCCGATCGCGAAGTGCGGGATCTTCGTGAACCCGGACGGCCCGCCGGTGACGTCGCTCAGTCCGATCGCCAGCGAGTCGACGAGCAGCCCGAACGCGAGCGTTGCCAGCGCCATGTAGTGCCCGCGCAATCGCACGGTCAGCACCGCGAGCACAGCGGCGCACGCGAGCGACACGACGAGCGCGACGAGCACGCCCGCGAGTGGCGGGAACTCGAACCGCACCGTCGCGACCGCCGCGACGTAGCCGCCGATCGCGACGAACGCCGCGTGCCCGAGGCTGACTTGCCCCGCGAATCCCATCAGCACGTCGAGTCCCATGACGGCGATGAAGATGATCCCCGCGATGATGAGCGAGCTCAGGATGCCGCCGCCGGCGACGGCCGGCAGGGCCGCGATGACGACGAGCGCGACCACCGCGGCGATCCGCGCGACGCGCGGATCGAACCGCGTCGTCAACCCGACCAGATGGCCGCCGCCGATCCGGTTGTCCTCACGGCGCGCGCCGCGTCCGAGCAGCCCGTTGGGCCGCCACACGAGCACGACGATCAACACGCCGACGGCCAGCGTCGTCGCGAAGATCGACGAAACGTACGCGGCGCCCATCTGCTGCACCAACCCGAGGCCGAGCCCGCCCAGCAGCGCGCCGGCGAACGAGCCGAGCCCCCCGATCGCCACGGCGATGAAGCCGTACACCGTGAAGAACCGGCCGCCGCTGAACTCCAGCGAGACGATCGGGCCGATCGCGATCCCGCTGAGCGCACCCAGCACGCACGCGGCGGTGAACGACAGCACGCGAACGCGCGCCACGTCGATCCCCATCAGCGTCGCGGCGGCCGGGTTCTCCGCGCACGCTCGCAGCGCGCGGCCGAACGCAGTCCGCTGCAGCACGTACCACAGCAGCGCGACGACGACCGCGGTGATCCCGATGTCCCAGAACGCCTGCGTCGGGATGAGAATGCTGCCGAACTTCACCGGACGGTAGCCCGAGAACGGCGGCAGCTGGTACGGCTGGCTGCCCCACACGAGCAGCGCCGCACCTTCGAACACGGTCAGCAGCCCGCTGGTGAGCATCACCATGCCGCTCGGCGGCAAGCGCCGCAATCCCGGCGCGAGCACGGCGACCGCGAGCACGACGCCGACGAGCGCCGCGACGGCGAGCGCACCCAGCACCGCGAGCGCGGCCGGCCAGTGCAGCGTCTCCTCGAACGTGTACGTGGTCAGCCCACCGAGCACGACGAACGCGCCCTGCGCGAGGTTCACGGTCCCCGTCACGCGGAACACCAGCGCGAAGCCGATCGCCACGAGCCCGAAGACCGATCCGACGACGATGCCGCCGATCGCGATCTCGATTGCGGCGTTCATCGCCTAGAGCGGATCGCCGCCCGGCTTGCTCACGGGGGTGAAGAGCTCGCGCTGCTGATCGTAGCGCACGAGCACCGCGTTGCCGACGCCGAGGCCGCGGTTATCGCCGCTGTGGAAGTCGTACACGCCGTTGATCCCGACGTAGCCGTGCATCCCGAGGATCTCGTCGCGCAACTGCTTCGCCGTCGCATCCGGCCCGAGCTTGCGCAGCGCGTCGACGACGATCATCGCCGGATCGTAGCCGAGCCCTTGGCCCAAGTCCGGTTTGCTCGGCGCGATCGCCTGACGAAAGGTCGCGATCGGGCTCTTGAGCGGACCGTTGATCTGACTGGGATCGCGGAAATATTGCACGCCCGCGAAGAACAGCTGCTTGGGCAGAAATTGCGCGTATTGCTTCATCTGCGCGTAGATGATGTTGCCGTTGCCCGCACCGATCGGGAGGTCGATCCCCGTCTCGGCGATGCCGCGCAGCACCGTGCCGAACGGCGTTCCCGTCGTCCAGCCGACGAGCGCCTGCGGGTTGGTGCCCTTGATCTTCTCCAGCTGCGCGGTCACACTGACGTCGCTGGGGTTGAAGTGCTCCTGCGCGACGAGCTGCATCCCGCGGTTCTCCGCCAGCGCGACGGACCCGACGAAATTCCGCTCCGCATCTTGTCCCGTCGCATCGGTGGACGTCAGCAGCGCGACGCGGTTCCAGCCGCGCTTGTGGAAGAAACGCAGCATCGCGATCGCCTGGTCACGGGTGGAGACGCTCGACGAGAACGTGTAGCCGCCGTGCTCGGGGTGGATCCCCGGCGAGAAGCAGTACTGCACGGGTCCGTTGTCCTTCACCAGCGCGGCCATCGCGTTGCACTGCGCGACGAGCGAAGAGCCGAGGATCACCGGGACCTTCTTCGCGAGGACGGCGTTCAACAGCTGAACGCTGACTTGCGGGTTGGACTGGTCGTCCACGATCGCAAAGTGGATCTTGCGGCCCTTGATCCCGCTGCGCGCGTTCTGCACTTTCTCGACGGCCTCGAGCGCCTGCTGTTCCTCCTTGCCGAGAAACGCGGCGCTGCCGGTGAGCGAGACGATCGCGTTGATCTCGTACGGCTGATCGGCGCTGCCCGCCGGAGTGACGCCCGCGAAAGCCAGCGTGATGACCAGCGCGGCAATCGTCGACCGCAAGCGAGGGGTCGGGTGCATCATGGCGATTCTCCGGGGGAATGCGATCGTTCAGGACGCGAATGGTTCGCCATGTCTCTCACCTCGCCGGACACGAATTCCTCCGTGCACCGCCGGTCTTTCGCAAGGTCTCTTGCCACCTCGCCGGCGCTTCGATATAGTTCATGGGGTGAATGATCAGCGTGGCGAGTAGTTGAGCGAGACCCTCCGGCTCGGCGTCATCGGTCTCGGCCGGGCCGCGGCGCAGACGCTGCCGAGCATCGTGGCGCATCCGCACGTGCGCGTCGTTGCGGCGGCCGATCCGTCGGCGGAAGCGCGCAGCCGCTTCGTCGCCGATTTCGGCGCTCCGGCGTTCGCCGGCATCGAGGAGCTGTGCGCTCACGCTGCGGTCGACGCGCTCTACGTCGCGACGCCGCACCAGCGCCACGTCACCGACGTCCTGATCGCAGCGGCAAACGGCAAGCACGTCCTCGTCGAGAAGCCGATGGCGCTTACGATCGAGGACTGCCGGGCGATGACGTCCGCCGCAGCGCGCGCCGGGGTCGCGCTCGTCGCCGGCCCGACGCACGGCATGGATCCCGCCGTCGTGCGCATCGCGCAGATCGCGTCGAGCGGCGAGCTCGGACGCGTACGCATGATCACGAACATCGTGTACGGCGATTTCCTGTATCGCCCGCGCCGGCCCGAGGAGCTCGATACCGCGCTTGGCGGCGGGATCATGTACAACCAGGTTCCGCATCAAATCGAGATCGCGCGCGAGATCGACGGCGGACCGGTGCGCACGATTCGCGCCACGACCGGTGTGTGGGACGCACGTCGCACGACCGAAGGCGCGTCGGCGGCGTTCGTCGAGTTCGAGAGCGGCACGGTCGCGCAGCTTACATACAACGGTTACGATCGCTTCGACAGCGACGAGCTGTGCGGCTGGATCGGCGAGATGGGCGCGGAGAAGCCGCGCGACCGCCACGGCGCGGCGCGGCGCGCACTCAAGGTGGTCGCGGGCCCGGACGCGGAAGCGCATCTGAAGGCGGCGTCGGGGTTTGCGCAGGCGGGCGTGATGCGCGCGCCGGGCGCCGTGCATCAGCCGCACTTCGGCTTCTTGCTCGTGTCGTGCGAACGCGGCGACCTGCGGCCGTCGGCCGACGGCGTGCTGATCTACGGCGACGACGGCGTCCGCGAGATCCCGCTCGAACAGGCGCGCGCCTTTCCGAACAGGCTCAACGCGATCGACGAGCTGTACGACGCGGTCGCGCGCGGCGTTGCGCCGCGGCACGACGGCGCATGGGGAACCGAAACGCTCGCGACGGTGCTCGCGATGATGACGTCGGCGCGCGAACGGCGCGAGGTCGCCGTCGGCACGATGGTCGACTCGTAGGAAGGAACGCCATGCTCTCAGCTCAGGAGAACGAACGTCTCACGCGCGTGACCGGCGATGCGCCGATGGGGCGTATGATGCGCCGCTATTGGGTCCCCGCGTGTCTGAGCGAGGAGCTCGCCGAGCCGGGCGGCACGCCGCGCCGCGTGCGTATCTTCGGCACGCCGCTCGTCGCGTTTCGCGACAGCGAAGGCCGGCTCGGCGTGCTCGACGAGCACTGCCCGCACCGGCTCGCGTCGCTGGCGCTCGGACGCAACGAGGAAGGTGGGTTGCGGTGCGTCTATCACGGCTGGAAGTTCGACGTGCACGGCGGGTGCATGGAGATGCCGACCGAACCGCCCGGCTACAGCTTCCAGGATCGCATGCGCACGCGCAGCTATCCGGTGCGCGAGGCAGGCGGCCTCGTATGGACGTATTTGGGCGAGCCCGGCAGCGAGCCGCCGTTCCCCGCCTACGACTGGACTGCGATGCCGAAAGAACACGTTGCGATCATCAAGGTCGGCGAGCGCGTCAACTATCTGCAGGCGGTCGAGGGATCGATCGACTCGTCGCACAGCTGGTTTCTCCACCGCGACACGATCTGGGACTGGAAGAAGCGCAGCCAGATCTCGAGCGATCTGTCGCCGAAGATCGAGGCGCAGGACGAGCCGTACGGTTTTCGCTACGCCGCGATTCGCAAGCCGAACGAGCACCCGGATTCCGAAAAGTACGTGCGTGTCACGCAGTTCGTGCTGCCGTTCACGGCGCTGATCCCGCGGCCGCTCGATCGCAAAGAGCCGGCGCACGCGCAGCTTTTCGTACCGGTCGACGACACGCACACGATGTTCTACGGGATCTTCTTCAGCCAGGACGGCGCGCCCGTCGACGAAGCCGCGCAGCGGGGCAAGCACCACGTCGTGCCGGGCGCCGACCTCGACGCGGCGTGGTTCCGGCTCGTCTCGGTAGACGACTGGTTCGGACAAGACCGCCAGGCGATGAAGCAGGGCAGCTATACCGGGATCAAGGGCTTCACGAACCAGGACATGGCGTGTCAGGAATCGATGGGCCCGATCGTCGACCGCACGCAGGAGCATCTCGGCACGTCGGACGTCGCCATCATCCGGATGCGGCGGCGGATGCTCGAGGCGCTGCGGCGCGTCGACGCCGGTGAACCCCTCATCGGCCACGACGCCGCGACGCCGTTCGAGCGATTGCGCGGCGACCAGAAGGTGATCCCGATCGACGAGCCGTGGCAGTCCGTGGGTTCGTACGCCACCGACTACGCGTCCGCCTGAGCGGAAGATGGCGAAGCTGCGGCTCAGCCTCGCGTGCTGGGACTACGATCGTACCCGCGCGCTCGCGGACGGGCGCGCTCGTATCGACGGCGTCGACCTCGTCTACCAGCCGCTGCCCGTCGAAGAGACGTTCTTTCGCATGACGCGCCACCGCGAGTTCGACGTGGCGGAGATGTCGCTCTCGTCGTATCTCGTCTCGACGTTCCGCGACGACCCGTTCGTCGCGATCCCGGTGTTCCCGTCGCGCTACTTCCGCCACTCGTGCATCTTCGTCAACGAACGCAGCGGGATCCGCGAGCCGCACGACCTCGCCGGCAAGCGCGTCGGCGTCCCGGAGTATCAGCTGACGGCGAACGTCTGGGTGCGCGGCATCCTCGCCGACGAGCACGGCGTCCCGGTCACCGCCGTGACGTACTTCACGGGCGGCGAAGAGACCCCAGGCCGCGTCGAGAAGCTGGCGCTCGACCTGCCGCCGGAGATTCACGTCGTCCCGATCGGTCCCGCGCAGACGCTGTCGGCCATGCTCGCGGCGGGCGAGATCGACGCGCTCTACGCGCCGCGCAAGCCGTCGTGCTACGGCAACGGCACGGTGCGGCGGCTGTGGGAGGACTACGTTCCGGTCGAGCGCGCGTATTTTGAACGCACGCGCATCTTTCCGATCATGCACGTCGTCGTGATCCGGCGCGACGTCTACGAACGCGACCGGTGGCTCGCGACGGCGCTGTTCAAGGCGTTCAAGGCGGCACAAGCGATTGCGTACCGCGATTTGCAAGTCACCGCGGCCCTCAAGACGATGCTTCCGTGGGCGGTCGCCGAAGACGAGCGCACGCGCGCGCTCATGGGCGACGACTTCTGGCCGTACGGGTTCCCTGAGAACGAACGGGTGCTCGACGTCTTCACCCGGTATTCCCACGAGCAGGGGCTCTCCCCGCGCAAACGCGATCCACGCGAGCTGTTCGCGCCGGAGACCCTCGAAGCGTTCACGATATGAGGTTCGCATGATCGAAGCCGGCCGTGATCTCGCCGCCGACCTGGTGATCGCCAATCGCGTCTTGTTCCGGCACGGGATCATCGACGCGTTCGGCCACGTGAGCGCACGCTCCGACACCGATCCCGAGCGTTTCCTCCTCGCGCGGAACATGGCACCCGCGCTGGTCGAAGCGGAGGACGTGATGGCGTTCGCGCTCGACGGCAGCCCGCTCGACGGCGACGCGCGCTTACCGTATCTGGAGCGCTTCATCCACGGCTCGATCTACCGCGCACGTCCCGACGTCGGCGCCGTCGTGCACAGTCATGCGGCGGCGCTCATCCCGTTCGGCGTCGTGCGCAACGTGGCGCTGCGCCCGGTGTTCCACATGAGCTCGTTCTTGCGCGGCACGGTGCCCGTGTTCGAGATCCGCGACGCGGCCGGCCCCGACAACGACATGCTGGTGCGTGACGAAGCGCTCGGGGACGCGCTGGCGGCCGCGCTCGGCAACGAGCCCGCCGTGCTGATGCGCGGCCACGGCGCGACCGTTGTGGGCCGCGAGGTGCGCGAGGCAGTCTTTCGCGCGGTCTACACGGCGCAGAACGCGGCGCTGCAAGCCGAGGCGATGCGCCTGGGCGAGGTCACGTTCCTCAGCGATCTGGAAGCGCTGCGTTCGTCGCAAACCAACGCGGGCCAGATCGAACGCGCCTGGAACCTCTGGGCACGCGATCGCTGACCGCTACGGCTTCGTTCCAACGGCCTTGAAAAAGGTGTAGCAGAACACGCCGTCCCTGAACCGGGCGCGCCAGATGCCCCAGCACGAAGCACACGAAGACGTGATCGAACGTCCTGACAGCGAAAGGAGCAGAGTGCTCGCCGTCGTAGAGCACCGCCCCTCGTCATCGAATCGGAGGCCTCCGTGCTCGACATCCGTTCCACTCCCGGCCGGTTGGAGTCAGATCGCCGCTGGGAAGAGCTCGCTCGCGCCATCGCCGCTCGCGCCGGCAGTTTGCGCGACAACCCCGCACCGTCGAACGGGCTGAAGGGACGTCTGATCGTCCTCGGTTCGGGCATCGAAGCCGCGGGCTTCACGCTCGACGCCGAGATGTACATCAAGGGCGCCGACGAGGTGTTCTATTGCGTCGCCGACCCCGCCACCCAAGTGTGGCTGCGCGAACGCCGGCCCGACGCCTACGATCTGTACACGCTCTACGACGACGGGAAGCCGCGTTATCGCACGTACATGCAGATGACCGAAGCGATGCTGCACTTCGTGCGGCTCGGCAAGACCGTGGCGGCCGTGTACTACGGGCATCCCGGCGTGTTCGCGCTCTCGCCGCATCGTGCGATCGCGATCGCGCGGCGCGAAGGTCACGAAGCGGTCATGAAGGCGGCCGTGTCCGCGCTCGACACGCTGTGCGCCGACCTCGGCGTCGACCCGAGCTTCCCCGGCATGCTCACGTACGAAGCGACGGAGATGATGCTGCGCGACCGCAAACCGGACCCGTCGCTGCACGTCGTCCTGTGGCAAGTCGGCGTGGTCGGCGAAATGGGCTACGACCGCAAAGGCTTTTCGAACAGCCGTTTTCCGGTGCTGCTCGACTATCTCAGCGAAATCTACGGCGAAGACTACGAGCTGGTGCACTACATCGCGTCCCGGTATCCCACGATCCCGCACGTCGAGGAGCGGCTCACGATCGCCGCGCTGCGCGACCCCGCCGCGTACGCGCGGATCAACGGGATCTCGACGTTCTACCTGCCGCCGAAGGTCGGCGCGCGCACGAACGACGCCACTGCGGCACGACTTGGCTTCGAGACAGCGAACGCGAAGCCGCATCCGCCGCTGCGCGCCATCGACCGTTACGGCAGGCGCGAGCTCGACGCGGTGCGTGAGATGGCTACGTTCACCGTTCCGAGCGGCTATGCGTATCAGGAACGCACCCGGTCGGCCGAGTTCATCCTCGCGCTGACGAGCGACCTGGAGCTGCAGGAGCGCTATCGCCGCGATCCACGCGCGGCGGTGTCGCCCGACGTGTTCCCGGGGCTCTCGCGATGGGAGCGCAGCTTGCTCGCCAGCCGCGATTCCGGTCGCGTGCAGATCGCAGCGAAGTTCGCGGCGCTGCACGGCGGCCCGTCGGCTTCAAACGTTACGAGCGCGCTAGCGGAGCAGAACGTCGACGTCGACGTGGTGGTGGACACCGACATCGACGTCGACACCGATGTGGACGTCGACATCGACGTGGACGTCGACATCGATGCCGCGATCGTGGTGGACGTGGACATCGATGTCGACGTGGACATCGACAACGTGGTCGACGTCGTGCAGGACGTGGATATCGACGTCGTCGTCGATGTCGTGCCGGACGTGCCCAACCACCCGAAGTCGTGAAGGGGAGGGAGCGCGCCGTCGTCGTCGCTTATTCGACGGCGCGCTTCCCGTTCGCGGAGCTCGTCGCGCGCGAGGTGTTCGCGGTCGGCGAGCTGCGCGCTCTGCACGACGAGGCGCGGCGCCGCAAGCGCGCGTGCAACGAGCCCAACGAGCTCGCCTATGCCGACAACCTCGCGTGGCGAAAACTGCTCGAGAACCTCGCGGACGATCACGCCTTCTACGAGCTCTACCACACGTTCGCGCACGATGTCCTCGCGCCGCGCTTTCACGGGCGCATCACGTACTCGGCGCATCCGACGTTCCGGGTTCACCTCGCCGGGACGTCGACCGTGAGCCGCTGGCACACCGACGCACAGGTCACCGGACGGCTCGATCAGATCAACGTCTGGCTGCCGCTCGTCGATGCGTCCGGTTCGAACACGCTTTGGGTCGAGGGCGACTACGACTCCGGCGACTACGCGCCGGTCGCCGTCCGCTACGGTCAGGCACTCCTCTTCGACGGCGGGCTGTTGCGCCACGGCTCGGTCGCCAACGTCTCGCCGGTCACCCGCGTCAGCATCGACTTCCGCTTCGCGCCGCGTGATTCCGCGGACGCACACGCGATCCTCGGCGGCCGCTACGGCTTCGTTCCGACAGCCTTGAAGAACGTGTAGCAGAACACGCCGTCCTGCGCGGCCGTTCGGTGGAGGTCGCGGACGCCGGCGTCGAAGCGCTCCGGGTCGATGAGCCCCGCCGTGATCGCGGGCTCGCGGATGCCCTCGATCATCGCAGTGAACGTCTTGCGCGTAAAGGCGTCGACGAGATCGGGGCGGCTCGCGTCCACGTACACCATGCGCGGGGAGACACGGACCGCACCGAAACCCGCCTCGACCAGCAGCGGGTAGAGCTGCCGGCCGATCAATGCGTTGCCGCCCGCTTCCCGCTGAAGTTCGATCTGGCATCGAATCGCCGCCTGCGCCGCCGTGCTATCAGGATGGAAAAACGTCGATCCGTGATCGCCCTCGATAACGGTGACGGTTCCACCGGGCTTGAGCACGTCGCTGAGAATCGCCAAGGCCTGAACCGGACGCGCCAGATGCTCCAGCACGAAGCACACGAAGACGTGGTCGAACGTCTCCCGCACGAACGGCAGATCGAAGATGTCCGCCTGCCGGAATTCGAC
Organism: Candidatus Elarobacter sp.; assembly: GCA_035943995.1. Taxonomy (GTDB): domain Bacteria; phylum Vulcanimicrobiota; class Vulcanimicrobiia; order Vulcanimicrobiales; family Vulcanimicrobiaceae; genus Vulcanimicrobium. The sequence goes on from DASZBS010000002.1 coordinate 52,492, forward strand.
GTTGGTGAGCCCGGCCTCGCTCACCCTTCGCTGGGCTTCGGCGATCGAATCCGGGGAGACGTCGATCGATACGATGCGAGCGCCCGGACTGCGCCGGCCCAACGTGATCGTTTGAGCACCGACGCCGCACCCGGCCTCGAGCACCGTGCTCCCGACGGTGTATGCCGTGTCGCCGTGCAGCAGCTCGACCAACGCGCCGGCCTGATCCTGAAGGCGCTCTTTCTCCCGCGGATGATAGCCGTGCACGTACGTGTTGCTCATGGCTTGCCGTCCGCGTTCGCGCCGACGACGTCCCACAGCGCGCCCACGTCCTGTGCGCCGAGCCCGCGGCGTTGCGCGCTCGAGAAATGCTGCAGCGCCGCCGCGCCCGTCGCCGCGGGCGCGTGATAGCGGGCCGCGAGGTCGATCGCCAGACGCATGTCCTTCTGCGCGAGACCGATGCCGAAGCGCGGCGTGTAGTCGCCCGCGATGATCCACGGCAGCCGCACATCGGATTGAAACGAGCGCGCGCCGCCGTCCTGCATCAGCTTGCACAGCAACTGCGCATCGATCCCAGCAGCCGTCCCGATCCCGAACCCCTCCAGCAACACCGCGAGATTCGACATGCTCACGTAGTTGATCGCGAGCTTCGCGGCGTACGCTTGTTCCACACTGCCGATGACGTACTGGTTCTTCGAGACGGCGTCGAGCACCGCGGCGGCGCGCGCCCGCCCGCCTTCGCTCCCGCCAACATACAGCGGCAACGTGCCGTCCGCCGCCTGGCGCGGTCCCATCCCGAGCGGCGAGGCGACGAACGCGGCGCCGGTACGCTCGACCTCGTCGGCGGCGCGGCGACCCGTGTACGGATCGATCGTGCTGAGCTCCACCACGACGCTGTCAGGCCGGAGCCCGCCGGCGATCCCGTCGGCCGAATACAGCCGATCGACGTGCTCCGGCAGCGGCAGACTGCTCACGACGAACGTGCAACGTTCCGCGATCTCGAGCGGCGATGCTGCGGCGCGGGCGCGGCTCCCCTCGAACCGGCGCAACGCCTCCTCGGACGGATCGAACACCAGCACGTCCCACGCCGGATCGCGCGCGATGCGCAACGCGATCGCGCCGCCCATGCGGCCCGCACCGATGAACCCGACGGTCGCCATGGCCGTCCCTACGCCATGAAGCTGGAGTAGCCCCCGTCGGCTACGGCGCGCTCACGCGTTCGCGCGAACGGGGAGCTTCCAATCCGGCCGAATGAAATGACAGGTGTAGCCTGACGGATAGTCTTCGAGATAGTCCTGATGCTCCGGCTCGGCTTCCCAGAAATCCCCGGCCGGCGCAACTTCGGTGACGACTTTGCCCGGCCAAAGTCCCGACGCGTTCACGTCGGCAATCGTGTCTTCGGCGGTCCGCTTTTGATCGTCGTTCGTGTAGTAGATCGCCGAGCGATAGCTCGTGCCGCGGTCGTTGCCCTGACGATTCGGCGTCGACGGGTCGTGGATCTGGAAAAAGAACTCCAGGATCTTCCGGTACGTGATCGCCGCAGGGTCGAACACGACCTCGATCGCTTCCGCGTGCGTGCCGTGATTGCGGTACGTGGCGTTCCGGACGTCACCGCCCGAATAGCCGACGCGGGTCGAGATCACGCCCGGGTACCGGCGCAGCAGCGCCTGCATGCCCCAAAAGCAGCCGCCGGCAAGGATCGCTCGTTCAGTGGACGCACTCATCGTCCACCGTAACCCGCGCGGGGCCTCCTAAGGTTGCACATCATGCATCAGCGCGACGCTGCTACGGCCGCGCGGATGTACCTTGGGGTGAACTCCGAGGCCATGATACCGTCGCGCACCTTCTGTAGCAGCGCGGGGACGCAGGCTTCCCTCGCAACAAACGTACCGTCTTCAAAGCATTCCTCGATCGTGACGGCCTTATATTGCAAGGACTGGTTGTGGGCGACGACCGTTTCATGCCGAAAGAACGGGTGTTCGCCTGCCTGACATATCGTCGTCTTGTCCGAGCGATCTCGGCTTGTCGTGAACGTCGCGCACACGACTTCGCCTGATTCGTCCGGATCAGTGACGATCACCCACAAATGCCCATCCAGCATCGACAGGAACGTGTCTCCGGGACGCACGTTCGTGAATGCTATTGCTTCGAAAGGGCTCGCATTTTATTGAAGCCCCTCAGATTCTTCGCAATCGCGTCGGCCTCGGCGTCGTCGATGCCGACAGCGCGAAGAATGTCCTTGACATCGATGGGAATGCTGCTGCCGTCCGGATCTTGCCACTCTGCAAATTCATGCGTGAGATCGCTCAACTGCCATTGGGACTGGTCGCGGTAGATCGCGAAAATCTCGTCGAGTAGCTTCTCTTCGGCAAGCGAGAGCTGATCGTCCCCGGGATCTTCGAGGAGCGAGACCTCGTACTTCTCGGGACTGGAGATGTGTCGGTGCCAGTACGTCGGAGCCTCGCTGGGAACGACCAGCAAATCGTACACACCGCTCAGCACGGGTCCGAGCTTCATCGAGACGTACCGGTCGTTCGTCACGGGTGTCCCCCAGCGCCGGAGCGCCTCGCGATCGGCGATATACATGAATTTCAGCAAGCTCATGTACGGTAAACGCCGTCCGGCAGATGCGAGGAACCGCGCAGCGACCTGCGTAGCTTTTTTCTCGTTCAAATTCGCGCTTCGCCCCACTCTGGCGAGGATTCTACCCTACCCGCGTCGAGGCCTTTTGCAGCGTCCGCGAGCCGGCACCCGACGTGCCCCGAAATAGCGCCAGTCGAATGTTTTCAGCCGCACGCTAGTACGAATCGTTTTGCTCGGAATCAGCGGGAAATCGACTGGCTAGACAAGGCTATTGCTCAGTTCCGCGACGGCTGCTCGCCGACCGACTGCGCGACGGCGTCCGCCACCATATTGCGGTGACCGCTGTCGTACCTTATTGCATGACGTCGATCTCTACGGGCTCGAACCCGGGCGGGGGCCGGCTCTACGGCGATCTCGCGTGGGTTTGGCCGTTCGTCAGCCCTCCGTCCGACTATGTCGAAGAAGTCGAGACGTTCGAGCGCCGTTTCTCCGAGAACGGGGTCCCGAAGGGCGGCTCCGTGTTGCACCTCGGAAGCGGCGGCGGGTCCATCGACGCCCACTTGAAACAGCGTTACCGCGTGACGGGGATCGACGTCAGCCCGGCGATGGTCGGGCATGCGCGCAAGGTGAACCCGGACGTGCAATACGACGTCGGCGACATTCGCACCGCGGATCTCGGACGCACCTTCGACGCGGTGCTGCTGCACGACGCGTCCGCCTATATGACGACGCCCGACGATCTGCTTGCGGCCTATCGCACCGCGGCGCGCCATCTCGAGCCGGGCGGCGTGCTGGTAACGCTGCCGGAAGAGATCCGCGCGCTGTTCGAGCAGCACGGAACGGAAAGTTTCACGCGCTCCGAAGGTGACGTCGCCGTGACCACGACGATCGTCGACTACGATCCCGACCCGTCCGACACGTGGTTCGAGTCGACGTTCGTCTTTCTCATTCGGGACGCTTCCGGGCTGCACGTCGAGCTCGACACCCACCGCAACGGTCTGTACGAGTTGGACGCGATGCTCGACATGCTGCGCGAGGCGGGGTTCGCCCCCGAAGCCTCGAGATGGGAGCTCAGCGACTACGCCGACGTCGATCGCCCGCTGATCACCGCCATCAAGCGGTAGGATTTTTCGCGCGCAAGCGCAAGGCCGTCGCGTGCGCGCATCGTTCTCCGGACTGTGGATCGGTACGATTGCCGCGTTCGTCGTACTGTCCGCGCTGGCGGCGGTGAGGGCGGCCGACTGGAGCTACGGCGCCGACACCGGGACGTTCGTGCAAATCGTGCTCGACGCGTTCGGCGGCATGCACAACGGCGTCGAAGGCACGACGCACTACCAATTTCACTGGTCGCCGGCGCTCGCGCTGCTGTGGCCGTTTCTCGCCGCCACGCACAGCGTCTGGGTGCTGCAGACGATCCTCGCCGCCGCGACGGTCGCGTGCGCGCCGCTCCTGGCGGCAATCGCACGCTGCGGCTTCGCCCGCGGCCGGCTCGACCAAGGCATAGCCGGACGGATCGGCGCCGTCGCGCTGGTCTACCCGCCGCTGATCGCCGTCGGATTCGGCGAGTTCCGCGATCTCGGTCTGCTGCCGCCGCTCGCGCTAGGCTGGTGGCTCGCGCTGCAACGTCGCTCGTGGACCTGGGTCGCGGTCTGCGCGGTGCTGCTCGCCGGCCTTCGCGAGGACGTCTGCTTGGAGCTGGCGATCGTCGGCGCGGTCGTCGCGCTGAACAACGGCCGTTCCGGTGATCGCGCGAAGCTCGCGGCCGCACTCGGTTCGACAGCGGTCGCACTCGTGTCGGCGGCAATCTACGTCTTCGTCGTGCTGCCGCGCGTCGGGCCGTGGCCGCCGTCGCACTTCTACGACTATCCGTTCGCCCATGGCCCGGCGGCGCTGCTGCTCGCGCCGCTCGCGCACCCGCTCGCGTTCGGCGCGGCGATCCTCACCGTCGGCCGCCTCACGTACGTGCTCGAAGCGCTGATCCCGCTCGCGTTCATCCCGCTGCGCTCGCGGCTCGCATGGCTCGCAGCCCCCGGCTTCGCGATCGTGCTGCTCGCGAACAGCGGGCTGGTGTGGCGCATGGGCATGCACTACGCGGCGCTATGGATCCCGTGGCTGCTGATCGCGTTCGCCGCCGGCGTCGCGACGCTGCGCCGCCAACGCCGCTGGACCGCGATCGCCTTCGTGTTGTCGGCGATCGTGCTGATCGCGTTCAGCCCGCTGCACCCGCTCCACTATCTCAAGCCGTCGTACCACGCGCTCGCCGACGCGCGCACGGTGCTCGCGTCGATCCCGCGCGACGCGCACGTCGCGACGCACGACGAGTGGTACACCTCCGTCGCCGCGCGCGATCCGAACGCGCTCGTGCTCGGCACGGGCCCGTCCTCGATCGCGGCGCCCTACATCGTGTTCGCCGAGGACTACCCGAACGACGATTTTCAAAAGCGCCTGCTGCCCCAGATCCGCAGCGTGCTCCGGGCCGGCAACTACGAGCTCGTCGCCCGGCGCGGCGCGGTCTCGGCCTGGAAGGCCGGCCGGCGCAACGGCGGGGACCCTGCGGTGGTCCAACCGCACGACGCTTCATCACGACCCTGACACCTGAGGAGAAATCGCTTGATCGCATGGCTCGGCACCGGACTGCTCGGCGCCAACTTCGTTCGCAAGATGCTCGAGCGCGGCGAGACCGTGCACCTCTGGAACCGCACCGCGGAGAAAGCGCACGCGCTCGAGGCGGACGGCGCCAAAGCGTTCGACCAGCCGATCGACGCGGTGCGCGGCGCTTCGGAGATCCACCTGACGCTCAGCGACGACGCGGCGGTCGACTCGGTGCTGGACCCGCTCGCCGACGTGATCCTGCCGACGGCGTTCATCGCCGACCACACGACGACGGCACCGACGCCGACCGGTGACCGCGTCGAACGCTGGAAGCAGCGCGGCCGCACGTTCGTCCACGCGCCGGTGTTCATGGGCCCGTCGATGGCGCGCAACGCAACGGGCCTGATGCTGCTTTCCGGCGACCCGCAAGTGCGCGCGCGCGTGAAGCCGCACCTCGAACCGATGACGGGTAAGATCGTCGAGCTCGGCGACGACCCGACGCGCGGCGCATCGTTCAAGCTCTTCGGCAACATGATGCTGCTGGTGATCACGGCCGGCCTCGCCGACGTCTACAAGCTGGGACGCTCGCTCGGAATCGAACCGGAGGACGCGTTCACGTTGTTCGGCGAGTTCAACCCCGGCAACGGCATCCAGGGCCGCGGCAAGCAGATGGCCGAAGGCAGATTCTCGCCGCCGAGTTTCGAGCTGACGATGGCCCGCAAAGACTTGCGCCTGATGGTGGACGAAGCAGCCCGCCACGGCGCAAAGCTGGACGTCGTCCCAGCCGTGGGCGCACTCATGGACCGTTATATCGCCGCGGGCTTCGGCAGCGACGACGCCGGCGTGGTTGGCTCGGGCAAAGCGTGAACCCGCTCTACCTGACCGAAGGCGACGTCACGGCAACGCTGACGATCCGCGACACGCTGGGCCTCGTGGAAGACGCAGCCCGCGCACTCGCCGAACAGCGCGCCCAAAACCGCCCTCGCCAGCGCGCGTTCACGTCCTCGTCGGTGATCCAAGTGCTCGCCGCAGCGTACGGCGGACGCATGGGCCACAAGACGTACACCGTCGCTCCGAAAGGCCGCGGCGCACGCTTCTGGTACACGCTCTTCAACGAAAACGGCGAGATGCTCGCGATCATGGAAGCGGACGCTCTCGGCCAAATGCGAACGGGCGCCGCGTCGGGCGTCGCAACGCGCTTCCTGGCCCGCGAAGACGCAAGCACGCTCGGCATCATCGGCACGGGCTGGCAAGCCCGCTCGCAACTGGAAGCCTGCTTCCACGTGCGCAACATCTCGCGCATCCTGGTCTACGGCCGCGACGCCAAGAAGCGCGCCGACTTCTGCGAGCTGATGTCTGAAAAGGTCGACGCGAAGATCGAACCGGTCGAAACCGCGCACGACGCGGTAGCAAACGCCGACGTGATCTGCACGATGACGAGCTCATCAACGCCGGTGCTCGAAGGCACCTGGCTGCGCGAAGGCGCGCACGTCAATGCAGCCGGCTCGAACCGCGCGAACGCGCAAGAGATCGACATCGAAACGGTCACCCGCGCCGCTGTCGTCGCGGTCGAAGACGTCGCGCAAGCCAAGGTGGAGTCGGGCGACCTGCGCGCGGCCAACGAAACGGCGCACTGGTCGTGGGACCACGCAACGCGCCTGAGCGACATCATCGCAGGCCACGCGCTGGGCCGTACGTCCGACGATCAAATCACGCTGTTCGAATCACTCGGCATCGGCCTTTGGGACATTGCAGCCGCCTCCCACGTATTCGACGCCTGCGTCATCGAGGGCCGCGGAACCCGGTTGCCGATCCCGAGCTAGAACCAAGACCAACGACCCGCCGGCTACGAAAGCCAGCCGACCTTCTGCGCTGTCGCGACTGCTTCGTCCCTGTTCATCGCACCCGTCTTTCGGATCGCTCCCGACAAGTACGTCCTCGTCGTGGACTTGGAGATCCCGAGCGACCTGCTGATGGCGTGGGGCGACAGCCCGCGCGCCGCGAGGCGCAGCACGTCGAGCTCTCGTTCGCTGAGGCCGTTTTGCAGCGCCGACGCCTGCGGTACGAACGCCGGATCGAACGCCGTTCGGCCGCCGGCAAGGGCACGGATCGCCGCCACGAGCCTCCGGGGATCGACGGACGACGAGATCATGCCGCGCACGCCCGCAGCAAGAGCCTGATGCGTAAACGCGGCGCGATCCTCGTCCACCAGGAGCAAGACCGCGACGGCCGGAGAGCTACGCCGAACTTCCCGTGCCGCCGTCAGCGACGAAGAACGGGGCGGCTCGCCGCTAAAGATGACGACGTCAGGTTGCGTGCGGGACGCCGCGGTCGCGATCGACTCGGTGTGTGCGTCGATTGCGACCGCGCGGATCTCGTCGTCCGTTTCTAACAACGTCGTAAGGGCCGCCGCGTAAATCGGTCTTCGATCCGCGATGAGTACACGCGTCGCCACGTTGTGTCCTTTCGCCGCCAGCAGGCGCTCGTATTCAGCTTGAATCGCATCCAACGCGGTCGCGCGGTTGCGAAAGAATTGACGATTTGAAATGTACAAGTCACGGGCAACCGCGGCCGTACCCTCCCCCGCGACGTCGCAGCGGAGAACGATCGACTGCGACCGCTCGTCCAAATCGCGGATCCCGCGGTCGATGAGGAGCCGCACGGCATCGCACGTCGACCGGGTCCCAAGCACCGTCCGAAGTGCCTGTGCCTGTTCATCGCGTTCGAGCAGCCAAGGGCGCCGAAGTTTACGCAGCATCGTTCGCAGCGGCGTCGTATACGATCTATCGGCTCGCCGCGTATCCATCACGGGTTCGTACGTGCTTGAACGGCGTCAACCCGGCATTTTGGGCGAGTACGGCAATTTTATGCAATGGAGCAACGCTCGCGGATTATCCGGCCCATCGAAACAGGGCAAGATTTGTCAAAGGCTCGTGTCTCTGCACCGCTTATCTTCCGATGTACGTGCGTTCGTCAGGCTAGTCGCTTGCCTCGATATCATAGGATAGGTGCCAGCGCGATCTGACGGCGGCGAACACACCCACCCATCGGAAAGGATTGGTGCTCGTGGCAATCCCTCATCGAATTCGAAAGGGTATCGTCGCGGTTCTCTTGCTCGTTGCGCTCGTGCTCCAGGGGCCGATTCGGGTTCTGGCAGGCACGACGGGAACGATCAACGGCTCCGTCGTCGATCCTCAGTCGAATAAACCCATCGCCGGCGCGGCCATCACCGCGCAGAGCCCTTCGCAATTGGCTCGTACGACGTCCGACGCAACCGGTCGGTTCTCGTTCATATCGCTCGCGCCCGACACGTACACCATTTCGGTCGCGGCGACGTCGACATACGACGCGGCGAGCGTCAGCGGCGTGACCGTGCAGGCGGACCAGGCCCTGACCATCAGCTTGCAACAACCGTCGAAGCTCAAGGTCATCGGTTCCGTTACCTCGCGCGCCGCGTCGGCGCTCGTCAAAGCTGGTACGACGGCCGATGTCTACTCGATCAACGCGACCACGCAAGATAAAGCGTCCGCGGTCGGTGGAGGCGGTGGCCTCAATAGCGCCTGGTCGGCGATCGCCACCGTTCCGGGCGTGTTCATCCAGTCGGGTCAGGCCGGTTACATCGGTTCGGGCTCGACGAACGGCGCAACGATTTCGATCCGCGGCGGCGACTACAGCCAGATCGGCTACGAGCTCGACGGAATCCCCGTCAACCGCGCGTTCGACAACTATCCGTCCGGCTCGATCTCCTCGCTGGGCCAGCAGGAGCTCCAAGTGTACACGGGCGCGACACCGGCAAACGCAGAGGGTGAAGGCCTCTCGGGCTACATCAACCAGGTCATTCGCACCGGCACTGCACCGGCCTCGCGCAATCTGTCGCTCGGCATCGGTACGCCGACGTTCTACAACAAAGGCTCGTTCGAGGCCGGCGGCGCCAACCCGAGCCGTACGTTCTCGTACTACGTCGGCGCCGGGGCGTACAACCAAGGTTTTCGCTATTACGACCAGTACAACGGCGCGAGCTTGCAGCCGCTTTGGGGCGCCCCCCTCGCTGCTTGCCCGAACTCCACGCCGATCGGGTGCCACGGTCCAAACGGCGAGGACTACACGAACGGCGGCACGACCCAGGCGTACGCGTTAGGACCGTATACCGTCAACAGCGGTACGTTGAGCCCGGCGACGCTGGCCGCCTTGAGAGTCCGCGACACCGTCGCGAACTTTCACTTCGGGATCCCGCGCAAAGACGGGAACAAGGACGACGTCCAACTTCTGTTCGACAACAACTTCATCGATAACCAGGGCTATTCGTCGACCAACGATCAGGGTGGGGCCGCGTTTTTGGACAGCATCGGTGTGGGACACACGTACATCGACGGCTACAACTTCACGGGCCAGCCGGTCGGCACGCTCCTTCCGCCCGGATACGCCGGCGGCGGTGTGACGAACTATCTGTTCCCAGGGTCTCCGGGCGGGCGCCCACGCGGTGCGGACATCGCGCCGGATCGCCGCGATGCGATCACCAACAACCAGTCGGTCGTGAAGCTGCAATACCAGCGCAATTTCGGGACTCAGGCGTTCTTGCGCGTGTACGGGTACACGTACTACTCCGACTTCTTCCAGGTCGGTCCTGAGAGTGCGCAAATGAACTACCTTGGATTCGCTGCGTCGGATTACGGGCTGCATGCCCACACGCGCGGCGTCAGCGCGCAGTTCTCGGACCAGCTCAACTCGCAGCACCTGCTTTCGCTCCAGGGGTCGTATACGACATCGACGACGCTGCGTGACAACAACTCCGGCATCGGCCAGACGGGCAAGGTCGGCTGGCTGGTCTCGTCAGCGGCTCCCACCAGCGGCGTCTGCTACGACGCGAACGGCCAGCCGGTCGTTGGTTGCGGCGCGGGTTCGGCGACGTTCACGCTCAAACAGGGCATTTTGGGCACCGTCGTTCCTGCCAACACGATCAACGGCGGCGTGTGCGGCGCCGGCAACTGCCAGTACATCCTCGGCGAAAACGGCCAAGCCGCGACCTACAACCAGGTCGTGCCCCGTTTCACGTCGCTCTCGATCACCGATCAGTGGAAGCCCACCGATCGCCTGAACCTCAACTTCGGCCTGCGGTACGACAAGTTCGAGTTCGACGGAGCTCCGACGTACGGATCACCGGCGCGCACGCTTTGGTACAACGCGTACAACCTGCTCCATGCGGCGGCGCCCCTCGTGAATCCGGGCGCCGGCCAGGTCGAGTCGTACGGCGAGCTACAGCCGCGCTTCGGCATGACGTATACGGTCAACCCGCGCACGGTTCTGCGAGCCAGCTACGGCCGGTACGTCGAGGCACCGAATAGCGCGTTCGAGCAGTACGACTTCCTGCAGCAGAACGACACTGCACGACTCGCGAGATTCGGCAACTTCGGTTTGCCGACTACCCCAGGGCACCCGGTGCGCCCCGAAATCTCGAACAACTACGACTTCTCGCTCGAGCATCAGTTCAGAGGCGACACGTCCATGAAACTGACGCCGTTCCTGCGCAAGACGCAGGATCAGATCCAGCAATTCTACCTGGATCAGAAAACCGGCTTCGTTTCCGGCCTGAACGTCGGTCGTCAAACATCGCAAGGCGTCGAGCTCGAGGTCGACAAGGGCGACTTCTCGCGCAACGGCCTCGCGGCGCGGTTCTCGTTCACCTACACGAACAGCTACATCAACTACACGAAGCTGGACAACGGCGGGACGATCATCGACGGCTTCAACACGAACATCGCCCAGTACAACAAGCTCACCGCCGCGGGCGGCGGTTCACCGTGCTACACGACGGCGGTGAGAGATGCGAATGGGAACGTCGTCACCCCGGGCGCCGGTTCGGCGTGCGTTGCGGGCACGATTGCGAATCCGTACTATAACGCGCCGATCCAGCCGTTGATGGACGTCAATGCGGCCTACGCGACGTATTCCACGTTCCCCGGCGGCGTAGGGGCGGGCGGCTACTCGGCGCTCAGCGCGCCGTACGTGTCGACCTTGATCCTGCAGTGGAAGCATGGGCCGTTGGCCATCACGCCGGCGCTCCAGTTCTCAGGCGGCGTCCGGTACGGTGTTCCGCTCTCGACGCCCGGCATCGATCCATCCGCGTGCAGCGGCGGCCTCGGCGGCACGACGGCAAGCGACCCGCGCTATCCGTATGGAGCGCCCGGCGGCGCGCCGTACGACCAGACCAAGTGCGACAGCAACTTTGCGATTCCGAACCAGTTCACGGGGCGGTTCGACAACGTCGGAGCGTTCGTTTCTCCGAACCAGCTGCTGCTGCACACGCAGGTTTCGTACGACGTGAACAAGCGCGTGACGCTCGTCGGCAACTTCGCCAACATCATCAACCGCTGCTGGGGCGGCACGAAGGTTCCCTTCAGCATCAACCATGCGTGCAACTACGTTGCGACGTATGGTGCAGGCTCAGGCCCGCAGCCCATCGGCAACCAGTATAACCCCGGCGACCGCCTGCAACCGTTCCTAGCGACCCCGTACGACCCAATGTTCCCGAACTTCCCGTTCAACATGTTCGTCGAGGCTCGGATCAAGATCTAAGACTTCGGCGTCCGATGGAAAAGAAAGACGGCTTCCGCTTCGGCGGAGGCCGTCTTTTTCATGTGCAGTTCGCAGGTGGAGTTAATTAGACGTCTTCACGCGCGTATCCGTCGCAATCCAGTTTACTTCCCAAGTCTTACCGCCATCATCCGAGAACGCTTGTTCGAAGCGGCATGAGTTCGGCGTGATGTTCGACCAGACGTTCCGGACGAGAATCGTTCTGCCGCGAAATGTCTCTTGGTCGAAAAACTCGCCTCGTCCGTTCTTGAATTCGCCGATCGTGGGTTGACCCAGGGTACCGCCCCTACTGTTGGCAAAATTGAGGCTCCACTGGTGGGACTCGGGATTGTAGAGTCGTAAGGACAGCCCTTCGATGTGACCTGCCGGGCCGTCGACCTCGAGCTCAACCAGATTGGCGCGCCCGTGCCAAACCTTTCGAACGACAGAAGTTCCCTTGAGTTCGATCCAGGTCGTGGATCCGGTTAGGGGGTGCAGGAGGCGCGATAGGTGCGTTGTCCACGTCCCGATCTCGAAGTCGAAATCGTGTTGTCCGTCCCGACTCGTGACCGTGCTCTGAGGGCTCGTTTTCGGTGCAGCCGGTTGCGCCAGTACCTGGGTCTGCAACGTCGCAACGAGGCTACAGGCGAGGAGATACGTAATACATTGTCTACGGCCGTTGTTCAATGGACGCCCCCTTGATAGATCGTCGAAATATTGGGTTGAGTGGACGCGAGTGCGACGGTATAGCTGTCGAACGCGCGTAGGTTTTTCTCCCATGGTAGTCGATCGCCCGGCCGCTGCACTAGAGGGAACGTGACGGTAACGATGATTCCTCGAAAGAGGGCAACATTATCCAAATGCTTTCACCAAGCCGGCGTGGTATTCGAGCCTCATGTTTCGCCCCAGTCCAGTCGTTGCTCGCGTAAGGAGCGGACCCGGACCCCGACGCAGCAACGTCCGGCCGTGATCCCCGACCTTCGCCGGCCGGCGCACGGGGTCGACCCGAGCGAACCCGTCGACGTCGGATGCGGTACCTTGGCGCCCGTGCGCTCGTCAAACTTCGCGGCGATGCTCGACTACACGTTCGATTGCGCCGGCGCACCGTCGCGCGTAGACGCGAAGCGGCTCGAGTTCAACATCATCGTCCTCACCACGCGTGGGCGGTGGGAGTTTCACGGTGGTGCGGGACGCGTCGAGATCGACGCCTCGTCGCTCATGGCCGGCGTCGCGGCGGATAATTACGGATGCCGGCACGACCGGCGTATTGGAGACAGCTGTATCGTCGTAGGATTGCGCCCCGGTGCGATCGACCCGGATCTCAAGCCGCTGTTCTCGAAGCAAGTCATCCCCGCGCGAGGAACTCAGTCCCTGCTGAAACGGGCCGCTCGAACGGATGACGACGATCTGTTCGAGTCGCTCATCTTTTCACTCTTCGACGAGGTTTCGTCCGCGTCATGGAGGTTCGAGCGCACGCACGCGCCCGACGTTCGCATGCAGCGCGCGAAACGCTTCATCGAACTCCACGCGTTCGAACGGCTACGACTCGCCGACATCGCGCGGGAGCTCGGGCTTTCCCCTTTTTCGACGTTGCGCCAATTTCGCGCGGCGTGCGGTACGACGCCCTACACGTACCTGCTCGAACTTCGGTTGGAGCGCGCGAAGGCGCTGTTGGCCGGCATACGAACGCCGATCCGGGCGGTCGGCACGATGGTAGGTTTTACCGACGCTTCACATTTTTCGCGGTTCTTCAAGTCGGCGACCGGCTATTCACCATCGGAATACCGCGCTTTGCGCTCGCCCGAAACGCGTGCGGCGGTCGTCGATCTCGCGCAAGAACGTCGCGTCGGATAGAGTGGCCATGCGGTGGCCAAGTCCAGGACAGCGGTGATGCCCGAAAAACGCCGGCTGATGCATGGGGCCGACCCGAGTGAGCCCCTCGACATCGGGTGCGGCACGATGATGCCGATCCGCTCGTCGCGCTTCGCGTCGATGCTCGACTACACGCACGATTGCGCGAGCGCGCCGGCGCGGGTGGAGGCGAAACGTTTCGAGTTCAACGTCATCGTCTTCACCACGCGTGGGCGGTGGCAATTTCACGGCGGCGCCGGGCGCGCCGAGATCGACTCCTCGTCGCTCATGGTCGGGGTTGCGGAAGACGGATACGGGTGCCGGCACGACCGCCGCGTCAGCGACAGCAATCTCGCGGTCGCGCTGCGCCCCGGCGCGATCGACCCGGATCTTCAGCCGCTCTTCTCGAAGCAGATCATCCCCGCGCGTGGAGCGTTCTCCCTGTTGAAGCGGGCCGCTCGGACGGACGACGACGAGCTCTTCGAATCGCTCGTCTTCTCACTCTTCGACGAGGCGTCGTCCACCTCGTGGCGGCTCGACCGAAAGCACGCGCCCGACGTTCGCATGCAGCGTGCCAAGCGCTTCATCGAGCTCCACGCCTTCGAACGGCTACGACTCGACGACATCGCGCGCGAGCTCGGCCTTTCCCCCTTTTCGACGCTGCGCCAGTTTCGCGCGGCATGCGGCACGACACCCTACACGTACCTGCTCGAACTTCGGTTAGAACGCGCCAAGACGTTGTTGGCCGGAATGCGCACGCCGATCGGTGCGGTCGCCGGCATGGTAGGATTCACCGACCTCTCGCACTTTTCACGGTTCTTCAGATCAGCGACGGGGTATTCGCCATCGGCATACCGCGCATTGCACTCGCCCGAAGCACGCGCAACGGCCGTCGACCTCCCAGAAGAACGCGAACCTACCGAACCGCAAGCAACGCGCGCGGATAATCCAGCGTAACCACCCGCCCTGGTACGGTTGACGGCAAGAGTCTGATGGCAGCGAGTGTTACGGCTTCAAATCAAGCGACGCTTTGCCGCTCTTCGGATCGAAGGGCACCGAGTTATGTTCGTGCGTGACCATCCACTTCCCATCAATTTTGCGGAAGCAAAGGGTCGTACGCCACCACATATCGAGTTGCCCTCCGTCCGCCGTTGCCGCGCTGACATGGCTGAGACCATGAGCGTAGGCGACGTCGTCGGCTACGGCGATGTCCAGATCTTTTATCTCGTGGCTAATCGGGCCCCGGAATGACGAGAACCATTCCTCCGCGCGCTTTCTGGCCGCATCCGATCCGACATGCTGTAACGGGTTTATGACATCAAACGTGACGATGCCGGACGCGTTGCCGGACGTAGCCCCAATACTGTTTTTAGCGCGAACTGCCTTCGTCCGGTCATCGATTAGCGCGCGGATCTGAGTTTTATTAGCACCCTCGCCACTTTCGGTCGTCATGATGTCACCTTTCGTTGAGAACGTGGATTGCCAAAACGTGCCAAACGGCTTCCAATCGGTCCAGCATCTTTTTATTCCCAAACCCATTTGCGCTCAGTCGGTGTTACTCGACCGTCGAAGAACGGGCACTGATCGGTCAAAGTCACCGGCGTGCCATTTGGCAAGAGCCAACGGGACTTCGCTCTCACGCGCATATCTTTAACGTACGGACTCGCTCATCGCGCCTGGTCGTGGGAGCGGCGCACCACCATGACGGGCGCTCTGAACGAGCGAAGCGCAGGATGCGCGGGAGCGATGTGAAGACGCAGCGAGCCCCGGACAGGATGTCCGGGGCTCGCGTGCCCGTCATGGTAGTGCGCCGCTCCCGCGACTGCCACGAAGGCTACTTCTTGGTAGCGGCCTTCTTCTTCCCGGCAACCGTACGCTTCGGCCCCTTCCGAGTACGCGCATTGGTCTTCGTCCGCTGCCCGCGAACCGGCAACCCACGGCGGTGCCGAAGCCCACGATAGCACCCGATATCGGTGAGCCGCTTGATATTGGAAGCGATCTCACGCCGAAGATCACCCTCGACCTTGAGTTCGTCGACGATCTCGCGCAGCCGGTGCTCGTCCTCGACGGTCAGATCCTTGACGCGCGTATCCGGGCTGATGCCCGACTGCGCGAGGATCTTCTTCGAGGTCGGGAGACCGATACCGAAGATAGCGGTGAGTCCGATCTCGACGCGCTTGTCGCGCGGCAGATCGATGCCGGAGATGCGTGCCATTATCCTTGAACCTGCTTGTGCTTCGGATTGACGCTGCAGATCACGCGCACTTTACCTTCGCGGCGGATGATCTTGCAGGCGTCGCAGATGCGCTTGACGCTCGGACGTACTTTCATGATGCTGCTCTTACTCGGGTGGTTGGTGCGGCCGTACGAGCCATGATTAGGCCGCGACCTCTTGGGCTGGACGGAACCGGGCGACGTCGGGGTGCTCGGCCACGTCCCGCAACGTCAGGATCTTCGGACCGTCGTCCGTGATCGCGATCGTATGCTCGAAGTGCGCCGCTAGTTTACCATCCTCGGTCACGACCGTCCAGTTGTCGTCGAGGGTTGCAACTTCGAAGGAGCCCTCGGTGATCATCGGCTCGATCGCGAGGCAGAGGCCCTGGCGCAGCAGCGTCCCCTGGCCGGGGTTGCCGTAGTTGGGAACCTGCGGGTCCTCGTGCATCTTGCGGCCGATTCCGTGCCCGACCAGCGCCCGAACGACGCCGTACCCGTGCGACTCGGCATGCCGCTGGACGGCATGCCCGATGTCCCCGAGGTGGTTGCCGGGCAGCATCTGCGCGATCCCGAGCATCAGGCACTCTTGGGTGACCTGCATCAGCCGCTTCGCCGCTTCGCTGACGTTGCCGATCGCGACGGTGACCGCCGAATCGGAGACGTAGCCGTCGAGCGTCGTGCCGATGTCCAGCGACAGCAGGTCGCCTTCTTGCAGCACGCGGTCGCCCGGCATGCCGTGCACGACCTCGTCGTTGACCGACGTGCAGATCGCCGACGGGTAGCCGTTGTAGCCGATGAACGTCGGGATGCCGCCCATCGAGCGGATCGACTCATCGGCGATGCGGTCGAGGTCGCGCGTCGTGACCCCGGGCCGCGCCGCGTCCATCAGGCGCACCAGCGTCTTGGCCGTGATCTTGCCGCTGCGGCGCATGATCTCGATCTCGCGCGGCGACTTGATGTTGATCACGCCGGCTCACCGTTGCGCGAGAAACCGTTTCCGTTGACGAGCTTGACGAGCTGCTCGGTGACCGACTCGATGGGCGCCAGCGCGTCCACGCGCACGAGCCGCGCGTCGGACGGATCGTCGTAGTACGCGATCAGCGGCGCCGTCTGGTCGTCGTAGACCGCGAGCCTGGTGCGGATCGTCTCTTCTTTGTCGTCGGCGCGCTGCATCAGCGGCTCGCCGGAGACGTCGTCGATCCCCGCGACGCGCGGCGGATTATGCACGGTGTGATACGTGCGGCCCGAGGCTTCGTGCGTCCAGCGGCCGGTGAGCCGTTCGGTGAGCACGTCCCGGTCGACGTCGAACAGCACCGCAACCGCGGACTTCTTCTTGCGGCGCAACAGGTCGTCGAGCGCCTGCGCTTGCGCGACCGTACGCGGAAATCCGTCGAGGATGACTTGGCCCGGCGCATCGAGCACCGGCTCCATCATGCGGATGATCAGCTCGTCGGGGACGAGTGCGCCGCGGTCCATGAACGACTGCGCCTCGAGCCCGAGCGGCGTCTTGTCGCGCCGGTTCGCGCGCAAGATATCGCCCGTCGAGATCTGGCGGTAGCCGGAGCGCTCCTCGAGCACCTTTGCCTGCGTGCCTTTGCCTGCACCCGGAGGCCCGAGGAAGATCAGGTTCATTTATTGATGAACCCGCGGTAATCGCGCATCGCTAAACGCGCTTCGATCTGCGTGATCGAATCCAAAGCGACGCCGACGACGATCAGCAGCGACGTGGAACCGATGTACAGCGACGTCACGCCGACGTCGCGTTGCAGCGACGGCAGCACCGCCAACACGCCGAGGTAGATCGCGGCGGCGGTCGTGATGCGCACGAGGATCTTGTTGATGTAGTCGACCGTCGGCTGGCCCGGCCGGATCCCCGGGATGAACGAGCCCGACTTCTTGAGGTTGTCGGCGATGTCTTTGGTGTTGACGACGATCGCCGAGTAGAAGAACGTGAACACGACGACCAGGATGAAGTAGACCAGGTTGTACAGGAACGAGCTCGGCCCGAAGTACGCCTGGATGAAGTAGCTCAGGTTCCCGGCGAAGCCTTTGCCCTGGCCGTTCGCGCCGCCGAACCACGACAGCGCCTGCTGCGGCAGCAGCAGGATCGAGATCGCGAAGATGATCGAGATGACGCCGGCGTTGTTGAGGCGCAGCGGGATGTAGCTCGACCGGCCCGCGTACATCTTGCGGCCGATGACGCGGCGCGCTTGCTGCACCGGGATGCGGCGCTGGCCCTGGTACATGAACACGATCGACACGATCGTGACCAGCGCGATCGCCAGCCACAGGATCATCCCGAACCAGT
The DNA here is from genome assembly GCA_035943995.1 of Candidatus Elarobacter sp. Lineage (GTDB taxonomy): Bacteria > Vulcanimicrobiota > Vulcanimicrobiia > Vulcanimicrobiales > Vulcanimicrobiaceae > Vulcanimicrobium. Next base: position 70,589 of record DASZBS010000002.1, read on the forward strand.
TCAGGTTGCCCTTGTTCGCGAGCGAAAACGTCTGGCCGAGCTGGGTGGGGAACCGCAGCACGATGCCGACGAAGATGATCAGCGAGACGCCGTTGCCGATGCCCTTGTCGGTGATCTGCTCGCCGAGCCACATCAGGAACAGCGTGCCGGCGACGAACGCGATCACGGCGTACACGATGAACTGCCACGAGTGGTCGTAGAACACGCCGCCGCGGCTCATCGCGATCGCCATCGACGTGGCCTGGATCGTGCCGAGCACGATCGTCAGCCAGCGGGTGTACTGGCTGATCTTCTTGCGGCCTTCCTCGCCGCCTTTCTTCGCCATCTCCTCGAGCTGCGGGATGACCACCGTCATCAGCTGCATGATGATCGACGCGTTGATGTACGGCGTGATGCCCATCGCGATGATCGAAAGGTGCTGCAGCGCGCCGCCCGACAGGAAGCCCAGGAACTGGTAGAACGCGCCCGACTGGATGAGCGAGTTCCACTGCTGCTGGTTCACGTTCGGGAGCTGAACGTGGATCATGAACACGAAGACGGCGAACGCGAAGAAGACGAACAGGATCCGCTTGCGGATGTCCGGGACGGTCAGCGCGTTGCGAAGCGTGTTCAGCACGAGGGCTCTTACTTCTCCGTGGGCGTTTCGGTTGCGGCGTCGCCGAAGTCGGCGCCCACCGCCGCCAGCGCTTCACGCGCCGACGCCGAGAACAGGATGTCGCGGAACTTCAGCCCCGCGGGCAGCGCGCCGTCCAGCTTCTTCGACTTCGTCGAGCCGCCGAGGATCTTCACGCCGTCCTTGGCGCTGCTGAGCTTGCCGTGTGCCTTGAGCGACTGCGGGCTCACTTCGACCGAAGCGTCCCAGCCGTTGAGGTCGCCCACGTTGAGCACCGCATAGGTCTGGCGGAAGTGCCCGATGTCGCGCGCCTTCTGCGAGAGACCGCGCGCCATCGGCAAGCGCCGGTTCCACGGCGTCTGGCCGCCTTCGAATGCGGGGCCTTTGCCGCCGCCCGAGCGCACGGTCTGGCCCTTGCCGCCTTCGCCGCCGGTCTTCACCATGCCCGAACCGTGCCCGCGCCCGACGCGCGTGCGCTTCGGACGTGAGTGCGCATTTGGCTTGAGCGTCGCGAGCGAGAACCCGCCCGGGGTCGCGGTCGCGATCGCCGGCGCGGTCGTCGTCGTGGCGTTTTTCGTTTTAGCCATGGCTAGGCGTACAATTCCCGAACCGTCTTGCCGCGCAGTTGCGCAACCTTCTCGGCCGTCTTGAGTGAGCTGAGCGCTTCGAACGTCGCGAGCACGACGTTGATGGGATTGTTGGTCCCCAGCGACTTGGTGACGATGTCGTGGATGCCGGCGAGCTCCAGCACCGCGCGCATCGCGCCGCCCGCGATCACGCCCGTACCAGGCGAAGCCGGCTTGAGCATGACGTGACCGGCGCCGACCTGCACGTTGACTTGGTGCGGGATCGTCTTCTCGATCATCGGCACGGTGATGAGCGCCTTGCGGGCCTGCTCGACGCCCTTGCGGATCGCTTCGGGGACTTCGCCGGCCTTGCCGATCGCGAAGCCGACGCGGCCCTTCTTGTCGCCGACGACGACCAGCGCGGAGAAGCTGAAGCGCTTACCGCCCTTGACGACCTTCGCCACGCGGTTGATGCGGACGACGGCCTCTTCGAAACCCTGGTTGTCGCGGTCGCGACCGCCACGATTATACATGCGCTAGAACTCCAGTCCCGCTTCGCGGGCCGCTTGCGCCAATGCGGCGACGCGACCGTGGTACTTGTGGCCCGACGTGTCGAACACGACGGCGTCGATCCCCGCGGCTTTCGCGCGCTGCGCGATCGCCGAGCCGACTTTTTGCGCCGCTTCGAGGTTGGTGCGCGAGCCGAGGCCTTCGGCCACGGCGCCTTCGCGCGTCGACGCGGCGACGAGCGTGTGGCCCTTCGTGTCGTCGACGACGAACGCGTAGGTGTGGTGCAAGCTGCGGAAGATCTGCAGCCGCGGGCGCGACTGCGTGCCCACGACCTTCTTGCGAAGGCGCGAGTGCCGCTTGGTGCGCTGATCGTTGCGTGAGACCGGCATTATTTCTTACCAGCTTTTCCGGCCTTGCCGAGCTTCTTGCGGACGACTTCACCCGCGTAGCGAATGCCTTTGCCCTTGTACGGCTCGGGCGGGCGCAGGTTGCGGATCTCCGCGGCGACCTGGCCGACGCGCTGCTTGTCGATCCCGTCGACGTGCACGCGGTTGGTGCCCTCGACGGTGAACGCGATGCCGTCGGGCGCCGCGTACGAGACCGGGTGCGAGTAGCCCAGCGAGAAGTTGAGGTTCTCGCCGGCCTTGTTGACGCGGAAGCCGACGCCCTGGAGCTCCAGCGATTTGCGAAAGCCCTTGGTGACGCCGTCGATCATGTTCGCGACGAGCGTGCGCGTGAGACCGTGCGCGGAGCGGCCGGGCTTGTCGTCGCTCTTGCGCGCGACGACGACCTGCCCGCCCTCGATCGTCACGGTGACGACCGGCAGGATGTGCTGCTGCAGCGAGCCCTTCGGCCCTTTGACGAACACGGTCGAGTCGTCGAGCGTCACGTCGACGCCGGACGGCACCGCGACCGGGAGTTTACCAATGCGACTCATATTCGATTACCACACGTACGCGAGGACTTCACCGCCGAAGCCTTCGCGCTTGGCGCGCTTGCCCGACATGATGCCCTTGGAGGTCGACATGATGACGAGACCCAGCCCGCCTAAAACGCGCGGGATCTCCGTCTTCGGAATGTACACGCGCAGACCGGGCCGGCTGATGCGGCGAAGGCCGGTGATGACCTTCTCCTTCTCGGGGCCGTACTTGAGCGTGATCCGAAGCGTGCCTTGCGGCCCTTCCTTGACCACCTCGAGCCCGGTGATGAAGCCTTCGTCGAGCAGGATCTGCGCGACGGCTTTCTTCATCTTCGAGGCCGGGATATCCACGGTCTGATGGTTGACGTTGTTCGCGTTGCGGATGCGCGTGAGCAAGTCCGCGATCGGATCGGTGATGACTCCCATTACCAGCTAGCCTTCGTGATACCGGGGATGAAGCCGCGATGCGCGTTCTCGCGGAAGCAGATTCGGCACATGCCGAACTTGCGGTAGTACGCGCGCGGGCGGCCGCACACTTTGCAGCGGTTGTGCTGGCGCACCGGAAACTTCGGGTGCTGCTTCGACTTCTCGATGCTCGAGGTCTTGGCCATTATCGCGTCGCTCCGGCGGCAGCGGTCGCGGCAGGCTTCTGCAGCGGCAGCCCCATCTGGGTGAGGAACTCGGTCGCTTCTTCGTCGTTCTTGGCCGTCGTCACGATGACGATGTCCATGCCGCGCGCCTTCTCGACCTTGTCGAAGTTGATCTCGGGGAACACGAGCTGCTCGCGCAGGCCGAGATTGTAGTTGCCGCGGCCGTCGAACGACTTGCGGTTGAGCCCGCGGAAGTCGCGGATGCGCGGCAGCACGACGTTGAACAGCTTGTCGAGGAACACGTACATCCGCTCGCCGCGAAGCGTCACCTTGGCGCCGATGTTCATCCCCTCGCGGAGCTTGAACGCCGCGATGGACTTCTTGGCCTTGGTGATGACCGGCTTCTGGCCGCTGATGGTCGTCAGCTCGTCGACCGCTTTTTCGAGCGCCTTCGAGTTCTGGATCGCCTCACCGACGGACATGTTGATGACGACCTTCTCGAGCTTCGGGACCATCATCGGGTTCTTGTAATCGAACCGCTCCTTCAGCTTGGGAACGACTTCAGTCTGGTACTTCTCGCGTAATCTGGCTGCCATGTCTATCGTGCCTTGCTCGTGGCGAGCAGTGGTTCGCCCGACTTGCCCACGCGGGCCGTGGTGCCGTCGGGCTGACGGATGCGGCGCACGCGGGTGGGGAGATCGGTCTTCGGATCGATGACCATCAGCGCGGATAACGGGATCGGGGCTTCCATCTCGAGGATGCCGCCGCTCTTCACGCCCGTCGCGCCCGCTTTGGTGTGGCGCTTCACGATGTTGAGGCCCTCGACCGTCGCGCAACCGTCCTTCGGCCACACGTGCTTCACCACGCCGCGGCGGCCTTTGTCCTTGCCGCGGCGCAGGACGACGGTGTCGCCCTTGACGACGTGCGGCTTCGCAACCGCTCTGTTCTTCACCGCGGAGCCCATGCTAGAGCACCTCCGGCGCGAGCGAAGCGATCTTCAAAAAGCCGCGGTCGCGCAGCTCGCGGCAGACGGGCCCGAACACGCGCGTGCCGCGCGGGTCCAGGTTGTCCTTGTCGCCCTTGATGATGACGCACGCGTTCTCGTCGAAGCGGATGACCGAGCCGTCGGGACGGCGCAGCGGCGCCGACGTGCGGACCACGACCGCCTTGACGACTTGGCCCTTCTTGACGGCCGCGCCCGGGATCGCGCTCTTCACCGTGCCGACGATGATGTCACCGACGTGCGCGTACTTGTGGCGCGAACCGCCGCTGACGTGGATGCACAGCAGCTCGCGCGCGCCTGAGTTGTCGGCCACTTTGAGCCGAGTCTCTTGCTGGATCATTAGCGGGCTCGCTCCAGTATCTCGACCAGGCGCCAGCGCTTGTCGCGCGACATCGGGCGGCACTCCTGGATGCGCACCAAGTCGCCCGTCTTCGCGTCGTTCTTCTCGTCGTGCGCTTTGAAACGCGTAGACTGGCGGACGACTTTCTTGTAGACGGGGTGCGGGACGCGCGTCTCGGTCACGACCACGATGGTTTTGTCCATCTTGTCGCTCTTGACGCGGCCCTGCTTGACGCGCCGGCGGTTGCCGCGCTCGACGGTCGTCGTCGCGGTGTCGTTCGGCACGGTAGCGGTGTCGGTTTGCACGGGGTTAGGCTGCTCCATGACGGGCCTCGGCGATCTTCTTCTCGGAGATCGCGGTCTGAATCTGGGCGTAGGTGCGGCGGACGAGCTTCACGCGCGAGAAATCGCTGAGATGCCCGGTGCGCAGGGAGAAGCGCAAGTTGAAGAGCTCTTCCTTCGTCTCGCGAGCGCGCTGCTCGAGATCCTTGAGGGTGAGCTCGCGCAAGCTGCGCAGATCGGAGCGCTTCATTACGATGCCACCTCGGCTTCCTGGTCGGCACGCGTGATGATCTTGGTGGAGATCGGGAGCTTTTGCGCCGCGAGACGCAGCGCTTCGCGCGCCGTCTTCTCGTCCACGCCGGCGAGCTCGAACAGCACGCGGCCCGGACGCACGACGGCGACCCAGAACTCGGGGTTGCCCTTACCGGAGCCCATGCGGACCTCGGCCGGCTTCTTCGTCACCGACTTGTCGGGGAAGATCTTGATCCAGACCTTGCCGCCGCGCTTGATGTGACGGGTCATCGCGATACGCGCGGCCTCGATCTGCCGGTTGGTCATCCACACCGGCTCGAGCGCCTGCAAACCGTACTCGCCGAACGTCAGCGTGTTGCCGGTCAGCGCTTTGCCGCGCATGCGGCCGCGGTGCTGGCGGCGCCACTTCACTCTCTTCGGGGTCAGCATGTTTAACTACCAACCTTTCCGGTGCCGGCGGTGTCGGTGTCCGGTCCGGTCGCGAGCTCGGGGCGATCGTGCGTGCCGCCGCCGGGCGCGGGTTCCGGATGCTCCGCGGTCGGCGCCGTGGACGGCGCACCGGGGCGTTCCGCCGCGTCGGTCGTGTGCTGCGACTCGGGGTTGACCACGGAGGTCTCGGTCGTCACGCCTTCGCCTTGCGGCTCGTGCGCGCGGTAGCCGGTCTCGGCGCCGCCGTGCGGTGCGTTCGGCTTGTTGCCTTCCGCCGACGGCGCACCGTCGGTGATCGATTCGAGCGACTGTCCGTCGGCCTGCGCGACGCGCATCGCATCCGCCGTGTCGAGCGCCGGAGCGTCTCCGGCGGCACGCGGAGCGCGCGGCGCGCCTTCGCCGGTGCGCGGAGCACCTTCGCCGCCGCGGCCGCGGCCGCCGCGCGTGCCGCGACGGTTGTCGCGGAAGCGGTTCGGATCGCCGGCGGCGCCTTGACGGCCCTGGCCCTCGCGTTCGCCGCGCGGACCTTCGGGCAGCACTTCGCCCTTGTAGATCCACACTTTGACGCCGATGCGGCCGAACGTGGTGAACGCCTCGACGTGCGCGTAGTCGATGTCGGCGCGCAGCGTGTGCAGCGGCACCTTGCCGTCGTGGTTGCGCTCGGTGCGCGCGATCTCGGCGCCGCCGAGGCGGCCCGAAACTTGAACCTTGACGCCGCGCGCGCCGGCCTTCATGGTGCGCATGATCGCCTGCTTCATGGCGCGGCGGAACGCGATGCGCTTTTCGAGCTGATCGACGATGTTCTGACCGACCAGGCGCGCGTCGAGCTCGATCGTCTTGATCTCGACGACGTTGACCTGCACTTGCTTGCCGGTGAGCTTCTCAAGGTTGCGGCGGATCTCGTCGATGCCGACGCCGCGCTTGCCGATGATGATGCCCGGCTTGCCCGTGTTGATGATGACGCGCGCCTGGTTGGCACGGCGCTCGATCTCGACGCGCGAGATGGCGGCCGCGCGCGTCATGCGCCCGAAATACTTGCGGATCGCGACGTCTTCGTGCAGCCACGCGACGTAGTTTTTCTTCTCGAACCAGCGGCTGTCCCACGTGCGCGTGATGCCGAGACGCAAGCCGACCGGGTGAATCTTCTGTCCCATGGTTTCCTTACGCCCCCGCGCCCGCGGCGGCGGCGGCCGGTTGTTTCTTGCGGCGCGCGGTGGCGGCCGGCTTGGACGTGGCGACCTTCGCCTGGCGCTGCGTGAGCGTCTTGAGACCGATCGCCGCGCCGGAGCGCTGCTTCGGCTGGTGCTTGGGCGGCTGCGGACCGACCGCGATCGTGACGTGCGACAAGCGCTTGCGCTTGAAGTTCGCGCGGCCTTGCGCGCGCGGGTCGAGGCGCTTGGTGAACCCGCCGCCGGGCCCGCCGTCGACGGTGATGCGCGTGATGAACAGACCGTCCGAGCTCATGTCGTGGTTGTTCTCGGCGTTGGCGACGGCGGAGCGCAGCAGCTTCTCGATCGGCTCCGACGCGAACACGCCGGCGAACTTGAGCAGCACGAGCGCTTCGCGCACGGTCTTGCCGCGGATCGCGTCGGCGACGCGGCGCAGCTTGCGCGGGCCGATGCGCGCGAACTTGAGGTGCGCGACGGCTTGCGTTCTTTCGGTAGCAACAGCAGTCATGAGACTTTCGCCTTGTCGCCCGCGTGGCCCTTAAACGTGCGCGTCGGTGAGAACTCGCCGAGCTTGTGCCCGACCATGTTCTCGGTGACGAACACCGGGATGTGCGTGCGGCCGTTGTGGACCGAGATCGTGTGACCGACCATTGCGGGGATGATCGTCGACGAGCGCGACCAGGTCTTGATGACCCGCTTCTCGCGCGACGCGTTCATCGTCTCGACTTTGACCATCAGGTGCTCCGCGACGAACGGACCCTTTTTGAGTGAACGACCCATGCTACTTGCTCTTCCGTTTCCGAACGATCATCTTGGTCGTGCGCTTGTTGCGGCGCGTCTTCTTGCCCATCGTCATCTGGCCCCAAGGCGTCGTGGGCGGACGTCCGGAGGTGGAGCGCGCTTCACCGCCGCCGTGCGGGTGGTCGACGGGGTTCATCGCGATACCGCGCACCGACGGGCGCTTCCCGAGGTGGCGCTGGCGGCCGGCCTTGCCGATGATCTCGTTCTCGTGATCGAGATTGCCGAGCTGGCCGATCGTGGCGCGGCAGACGACGAGGATGCGCCGCACTTCGCCCGACGGCATGCGCACCTGCGCGTAGTCGCCTTCCTTGGCCATCAATTGCGCGGCGCCGCCGGCGGAACGCACGAGCTTGCCGCCCTGGCCGGGCTGCAGCTCGATGTTGTGGATGACGGTGCCGAGCGGGATGTTGACGAGCGGCAACGCGTTGCCGGTCTTGATGTCGGCGGCCGGGCCGGACTCGATCACGTCGCCGACCTTGAGCAGCGCGGGCGCCAGGATGTAGCGCTTCTCGCCGTCGCGGTAGTGCAGCAGCGCGAGCCGCGCGGTGCGGTTGGGATCGTACTCGATCGCCGCGACCTTGGCCGGGATGCCGTCCTTGGTGCGCTTGAAGTCGACGATGCGGTACTGCTTGCGGTAGCCGCCACCTTTGTGACGCGTCGTGATGTGGCCGTTGTTGTTGCGGCCCGAGTGCTTCTTCTTGACCTCGACCAGCGAGCGCTCCGGCGCCTTCTTCGAGACTTCGCTGAAGTCGGCGGTGGTGATGAAGCGGCGCGCGGCGCTCGTGGGCTTGTACTTTTTGACAGCCATCTTATTGCTCGAAGTAGTTCACGCCGCCCAGTTGGATCTTCTGGCCGGCAGCGAGGGTGACGATGGCTTTTTTCCAATCGGCTTGCATGCCGCTGGAGCGCTTGCCGCGGCGCGCGAAGTTCTTCTTCTTGCCGCCGACGGTGACGGTGTTGATCTTGATCACGGTGACGCCGAAGATCTCGGCGACCGCAGACTTGATCTGCGTCTTGGTGGCGTGCTTGTTCACCTCGAAGGCGTACTGGTGGATCACCGTGCCCGCCATCGACTTCTCGGTGATGAGCGGGGCGATGATGACGTCGCGCGCTTCCACTACTTCGACTCCTTGGTGTATTTGCCGACGAGCGCGTCGTGCGCGGCGGTGGTGAGGACGATCCGGGCGTAGCCCACCACGTCCTTCACGTCCAGCTCGCCGGTGTGCGTGACCGCAACCTTCGGGAGGTTGGCGCCGGCGCGGCGCAGCGGCGTGCCGACCTCGGCCAGCTCGTCGGTCGCGAACACGACGAGCGTTTTCACGCCGGTCTTCGCGGCCTTGGGCGAGCCGAACAGCAGCGTCGCGAACGCTTTGGTCTTGGTAACGTCGAGCGACGTCGTGTCGAGCACGGTGATGCCGCCGTGCTGGAACTTGTCGGCCAGCGCGGCGTGCATCGCGGCGCGGCGTTCTTTCTTGTTGAGCGACGAGATGTACGAGCGGGGCTGCGGCCCGAAGACCACGCCGCCGTGCGCCCACTGCGGCGAGCGGATCGAACCCTGGCGGGCCCGGCCGGTGCCTTTTTGGCGCCACGGCTTGCGACCGCCGCCGCGCACTTCGTCGCGCTTCTTGGTGGACGCGGTGCCGGCGCGTGGGTTCGCCATCTCGCGGAAGACCGCGCGATAGATCGCGTTGGCCTTGCCGTCGGTCGAACCGCTGAACGCGGCGGGCGTCTCTTGCTCGCGCACGACCTTGCCCTGCGCGTCGATGACTTGAGCCATTACGCGCTCACCTTCGTCTTGACGGACAACTGAACGATGACGAGCCCGTTCTTGGGCCCCGGCACCGGACCGCGCACGAGCAGCAGATTGCGCTCCGTGTCGGCGCGCACCACTTCGAGATTTTGATGCGTGATCTTGTCGACGCCGTAGTGACCCGGCCGGCGCGAACCCTTGGGCGTGTGGCCCGCGTTGGTGTCGCCGTTCGAGCCGGGCTGGCGATGGATCATCGAGCCGTGGCTCGCACCGCCGCCGGAGAAGTTGTGGCGCTTGATGCCGCCGGCGAAGCCGTGGCCTTTCGAGATGCCCTGCACGTCGACGCGGTCGCCTTGCGCGAAGCCGTCGACCGTCACGGTTGCGCCGAGCTCGATGCCGTCGATGCCCGTGCGAAACTCGCGGATGTCGCGCTTGGGCGCGAGTCCGGCTTTCTTGTAATGTCCTTGAAGCGCTTTGGTGAGCCGCGACGGTTTGATGTCGCCGAACGCCAGCGCGACGGCTTCGTAGCCGTCGGTTTCTTTCGTCTTCTTCTGTACCACGGTGCACGGACCGGCTTGGATCACGGTGACCGGAACGCTCCGGCCGTCCTCCGTGAACACGCTGGTCATCCCGACCTTGCGGCCGATGATGTTCTTCACGTTGATCGATCCCTTACGGATATCCACGGGTCCTGGCGTATCTTCTACACCTTCACCGCGAACGCCGAAAAAGGCGCGCGCGGCGTGGACCACAACCGCCATAGTCTACAGGACCACCGCAAGGACGTCAAGGCCGGGGCCCGTGGCGTACCACGGACCCCGGCGTTCAGCCAACTAGGCCGGAACGGCCTCCAGCCCGGCCCGGTCCCAGGCTCGGTGGGCGGCGATGGCGGCCAGGAACGGCCTCGCCACGGCGGCAGCCGTCGCGCCGACGACCACGGCCGGGTCGTCGCCGCCGGCGGGCACCCCGGCTGCTGCGAGGAGGTCGGCGCCGTCGCCCACGGCGGCAAGCGCCTTGGCGTGCTTGAACGCCTCGGCGACGAAGTGGGTCGCATCGCCGGAGGCGGCGAGCGCCTTCACGCTGGCCGCGCCGCCCGGGACGAACACCGCGTCGAACACGACGGACGGCGTGGTGACGATCGTGTGGTCAACCGGTACCGGGGCGCCGCCGTTCGCGGACTTGAGGGTGCCGAGGTGCGGCGCCAGCACCAGGCCGACGACGCCAGCCTTGTCGAGCGCCGCCTTGATCGCGGTCACCGTGGCGCCGTCGACCCCGTCGGCGGCCAGGATCGCCACCTTGCGCGATTTCGGCGTCGGCACGGCCTCCTCGCCGCCGCCGGCCATGCTCAGCGCCGGGGAGGCGGTCGCGGTCGCGCGGCCGTTCTTCGCCTTCGCGCCGTTCTTCGCACGCGAACCACCGCCGGCGGTCAGACCGAGCCCGGCGGCGACGCGCTTCGCGAGGTCGGGGTCGACGCTGACGAGCTGCTTGACCACCCGCTCGCGGATCTCGGCGCGGCCCACCTTCGCGAGCTCGAACTGGAACGCCGCGACGATATGCGCCTTCTCCACGTCGGACTGGCTGTTCCAGAACAGCGTCGCCTGCGAGAAGTGGTCCGCGAACGACGCCGCGCGCACGCGCCGCTTGTCGCCCTGCAGCCGCTCGAGGTAGCTCGCGAAGCCGCCCTGCTCGACGGGCTTCTCCTTCGGCCAGCCGCCGTCAGGCGTGTTCGGATCGTACGACGTGTTGCCGACGTGGACGTTCATCTGATGCATACCGTCGCGCTGGCCGTTGCTGAACGGGCAGACGGGACGGTTGATCGGGATCTGGTGGAAGTTCGGCCCGCCCAGCCGCGAGAGCTGCGTGTCGAGGTACGAGAAGATGCGGCCTTGCAGCAGCGGATCGTTACTGAAGTCGATCCCCGGCACGACGTGCGACACGCAGAACGCGACCTGCTCGGTCTCGGAAAAGAAGTCGTCGGGGTTGCGCGTGAGCGTCATCTTGCCGATGCGCCGTACCGGCACCAGCTCTTCGGGGATGAGCTTGGTCGGATCGAGCACGTCGAAATCGAACTTGTCCGCGTCCGCGTCGCTGAACAATTGCACGCCCAGCTCGAACTCGGGGTACTCGCCGGTCTGATCGCCCTTCTCGATCGCTTCCCAGAGATCGCGGCGGTGGAAGTCGGAGTCTTTGCCGGCGAGCTTCTGCGCTTCATCCCACACCAGCGAATGCATCCCGAGCACCGGCTTCCAGTGGAACTTCACGAACGTCGCGCGGCCTTTCGCATCGATGAAGCGGTACGTGTGCACGCCGAAGCCTTCCATCATGCGCAGGCTGCGCGGGATGGCGCGGTCGGACATCAGCCACATCACCATGTGCGTGGCTTCCGGTGCGAGCGAGATGAAGTCCCAGAACGTGTCGTGCGCCGACGACGCCTGCGGCATCTCGTTGCGCGGCTCGGGCTTCACCGCGTGCACGAAATCCGGGAACTTGATCGCGTCCTGGATGAAGAACACGGGCATGTTGTTGCCGACGAGGTCGTAGTTGCCGTCCTGCGTGTAGAACTTCACGGCGAAGCCGCGCACGTCGCGCACGGTGTCGGCCGAACCGCGCGAGCCGCCGACGGTCGAAAAGCGCACGAACACCGGCGTCTTCACCGCGGGGTCTTGCAGAAAGCCGGCGCGCGTGTACTTCGCCATCGACTCGTACACTTGGAAGTAGCCGTGCGCGCCGGAGCCGCGCGCGTGCACGACGCGTTCGGGGATCCGCTCGTGATCGAAGTGCGTGATCTTCTCGCGCAGGATGAAGTCTTCGAGCAGCGTCGGCCCGCGCTCGCCCGCGCGCAGCGAGTTCTGATTGTCCGCGATCGGGACGCCTTGGTTCGTCGTGAGGTCTGCGCCGGTCGCGTCGACGCGAAACGCGTCGATTCCAGTGCCGGCAGGGCCTCGGCTGGTGCCGTTGCGTGATTTCTTCGCCATCGCGACTCGCATCCCCGATTTGAAGCGCGCGCAACCACGCTTGCATGCCGCGGGACGCGGCGCGCGGCGCGCGAACCGGCCCGAGGTGGAGCTCGCCGTCGCGCTCGACGCGGTCATCGTAGCCGTCTCCGAGGACGAGCCGCGCGTCCTCGTGCGCCTTCCGGGCGAGGCGCTGCCGGCCGGGCCGTTCGATCCCGCGGCCGATCCGACGCTCGAGATGGGGCTGCGCCGCTGGGTGACCGAGCAGACGCAGCTGGAGCTCGGCCACGTCGAGCAGCTCTACACGTTCGGCGACCGCGACCGCGACCCGCGCCGCCCCGGCGGGCCGCGCATGCTGTCGATCGCGTACCTCGCGTTCGTCCGCGAGAGCGCGCCGCGCGGCAGCGCGGACGCGCGCTGGCGCGGGTGGTACGCATACTTTCCGTGGGAGGACTGGCGCGCGGGGCGGCCGGCGTTCGTCGACGACGTCGTGCTGCCCGCGGTCGGCGCGTGGGTCGCGGCCGCGGCCGGCGACGAGCGCAAAGCGCGCGAACGGCGAGCGCGGCGCTGCACCGGCACACGCCGCGTCGCGTGGAATCCGGAGCTGGTGCTGGAGCGGTACGAGCTCTTCTGGGAGATCGGCCTGGTCGCCGAGTCGCGCGCGCCGGCCGCGCGAACGCTCGGCGAGCCGATGGCGCTCGACCACCGGCGCATCCTCGCGACCGCGATCGGCCGTGTCCGCGGCGCGCTGGCCTACCGCCCCGTCGTGTTCGAGCTGCTGCCGGCGACGTTCACGCTGTTCCAGTTGCAGCGCACGGTCGAAGCGCTGGCCGGGGTGCGCCTCCACAAGGGCAACTTCCGGCGGCTGGTCGTCGACGGCAACCTCGTGGAGCCGACCGGCGAGCGCGCCTGCGAGGGTCCGGGGCGGCCGGCGGCCCGGTATCAATTCCGCCGCGACGTCGTGGCGGAAAGGAATATACTCGGAGTGAGTATAAGTCCGCCCTCGAAATGACGTTTCAACGCAAGCTCCTCCTGGCCGCCGGCGGCGGCTGGCTGTTCGACGCGATGGACCTGCTGCTCGTGGGCACCGTCGTCGCGGCGGTGGGCCGCGAGTGGCACCTCTCCAAACCCGTCGTCGGCGGCATCATCACCGCGAACCTCATCGGCATGTTCCTCGGCGCGTCGCTGAGCGGGATCGTCGCCGACCGGTTCGGCCGCAAGGCGGTGTTCATGTGGACGCTGCTCGCCTACAGCCTGCTGACCGGGGTGTCCGCGCTGGCGTGGTCGGCCGCGTCGCTCGCGCTGATCCGTTTCTTCGCCGGCGTCGGCTTGGGCGGCGAGCTGCCGGTCGCGAGCACGCTCGTCAGCGAGTTCGCGCCGAAGGAACGGCGCGGCCGCACGATCGTGCTGCTGGAAAGTTTCTGGGCGTACGGCACGGTGCTCGCCGCGCTGATCGGCGCGGTCGTGGTGCCGACCGCGGGCTGGCGCGTCGCGCTGCTGATCGGGGTGCTGCCGGCGCTGTACGTGTTCGTGATCCGGCGCGCGATCCCGGAGTCGCCGCGGTTCTTGCTCGCGAACGGTCGCGCGGCCGAGTCGCGCGAGGTCGCGCGCATCGCCGGCATCGCGAACGAAGCGCCGTCGCGCGCGCCGCGCGCGACGCTGCGCGATCTGTTCGCGCCCGCGTTCGCAAAGCGCACGGTGATGCTGTGGCTGCTGTGGATTGCGCTCGTCGTGTCGTACTACGGCATCTTCACGTGGCTGCCGTCGCTGTTGCTCGCGAAGGGCTTCACGCTGCGCGAGGCGCTGTGGCTCAACCTCGCGATCGCGGTCTTCCAGATCCCGGGCTACTACGCGGCGGCAGCGCTGGTCGACCGCGTCGGGCGCAAGCCGACGCTGGTCGCGTTCCTCGCGTGCGCGGCGATCGGCTCGTTCTTCTTCGCGGGCGCGACGCTCGCGGCGCAGCCGTCGGTCGCGGCCGTGATCGGCTGGGGCGCGGTGATCGCCTTCTTCAACCTCGGCGCGTGGGGCGTGACCTATACGTACACGCCGGAGCAATATCCGACGGCGATCCGCGCGAGCGGCGCCGGGCTCGCGGCCGGCGCGGGACGCTTGGTCGGCGCGTTCGGACCCGCGCTCGTCGGCGCGATGCTGTACCGGTTCGGCTCGCCGTACTCGGTCTTCGTGGTGTTCGCGTGCGTGATGCTCGGCGGCGCACTGGTCGTGCTGGTGCTGGGCGACGAGACACGCGGCAAGAGCCTCGAAGAGCTGAGCGAAACGCGGCTCGCCGCATGACGCGTTGAGAGGGGCATGAAGCCTCTGGCCACGGCCGCAATCCTGAGCCTCGCGATCATGCCGTCCTTCGCATCCGCCGAGATGCCGGCGACGATCCGCGGCGTCGTCTACTCATGCGACACGGGGGCGCCGGTTGCCGGGGTGTACGTGCGGCTCCGCGCGATGGATGGCGGAAGCGTGAACGCGCTGTGGACCGATGCGCGCGGAACGTTCGCACAAGTCGGCATGGCGCCGGGCAGATACATCGTGTTTGTCGGCGGTTCGGTGCGGGGCTCGACGATGATGCACGCCCGCCCGGCGTCAAGGATGGCGCGCGTCGACACCGACGACGTCCTGGACCTTCGGCTCGGCACGCAGTTGATCGCGGTCCCGCCGCGGCCCGATCTCACGAGCATCAGCAACGCGCATGCGACGCGGGCGCTCGACGAAGCGGAACCGATTTGCGACGCACCGCTCGTTCCGTCGGCGCCGACGACGACGGATCGCTACGTCATCCACTAGATGAACCTGCGCGAGCGCATCGAGGTCGTTCGCGCAGACATCACGTCGCTCGCCGTCGACGCGATCGTCAACGCGGCAAACAGCGGGCTGCGCGGCGGCGGCGGCGTCGACGGCGCGATCCACCGCGCGGCAGGACCGGAATTGCTGCAAGCGTGCCGCGCGCTCGGCGGTTGTCCGACGGGTGAAGTGCGCGTGACGCCCGGCTTCCGCCTGAAAGCGAAGCACGTGATCCACGCGGTCGGTCCTGTCTGGCACGGCGGCGACTCCGGCGAACCAGTGCTGCTGGCGAGCGCGTATCGCGCAGCGCTGCTGGCCGCCGAGGAGTTCGGCGCGCACGAGGTTGCGTTCCCGGCGATTAGCACCGGCGTGTATGGATATCCGCTCGACGCCGCGACGACGATTGCAGTTGAAACGGTCTCTTCGTTCCTGCGCGATCACGCGACACCGGAGCGCGTGATCTTCTGCTGCTTCAACGAAGCCACGGAAAGCACATATGGCCGCACGCTCGGAGGGATCGGTGTTTGAGACGGTGTCAGCGAGCGCTTCGATCGTCCCACCCGGGGCGAGGCAAGTACCGCCCCGACGGCCGGTACCGGCGGCATACAAGCGCAATTAAGGGAGCGGTGCCCCCACGGTTCAGCGCTGGGGCGGCCTCGCCGGCGGCGGAGCGGCTGGCTTCCAGCCTTCGTGCAGCTGACTATTGGAGGGCGGCGGCGGCGGGACGGCCGAGGTGGGCTGGGGTTTATCGGGCACTTGGGTGTTCCTCACACGATAGCTTTATCGCGGTGCCGGTACGGAATGGACCGCTCTGTACTCGACAGTTTACCACAGTCTTGGGCTGCGGGTGGTCGCTTAGATGCATCGCGAAATGGATTAAGATCGCGAAAACCGCCAGTACAAGGCAGCCCTGCGCTACTGTCCAGGCGACCGGGTCAAACCGTCGTAGTCGCGCCAGTTCGACTGACGCTCGATTGTATTCTTCTGCCAGGCTTAGCGCTACGTGGAATCGCGATTTCGAAGCATATGCGGCGAGCGGCGAAACGTACGCGGAGGCGCTCGGATGTGACCGTAACTTCGGACGTACGATATAGAGGCAGCTTATAAGCGCACCAAACGCGGCGGCGATCGTGAGATACAGAAACGGCCCGGGCTGAATATGCGTCTTATCGCCTTGCGTGCTTGCGAAAACCGTCAACAGCCCGGCTCCGCCCGCAAGAAAGCCGGTGAGCCACGTTGCCTTTCCCTCGATCCGACTGTTGCTTTCGAGCCAACCGTCATAGTCGCGCCGAGATTCTTCGAGCAGGAACAGAGCAGTGTCCGGCTCGTCATCCGGGAAGTCGGGATAGAGAGACCACAACTTTTGTGCTGCTGCGTCTCGTTCATCGGCAGTTGGCGTTGAGGTCGGCAATGTATCACGACGTTGCTTATTGAAGAGCCACGACACAATACCGATCCAAGTCAAACCTAGAATTGCGGCCCACCACAAAGCAGCGGGAATCGACGTTAAACTCACCGAGCTAAGTCCAGCCCACGACTCGCGACTGTCTAGATCTCTGTTTCAACCATCTCACGCCTAACGTATCACGCGCTCTCCGGCGGCAACAAGGGCGTGCTCGTTCAAACGGCCGTCTTGGACCAGGAGCGGCGCGCGGGCGACCGAAGCCGCATCCATGAGCACGACCGCGAACCCCGACACGCACCGCGCCACCGTCCCGGCGCCCTCGCCCACCGACTTCCTGGGGATCGACGCGCTGCTCACCGACGACGAGCGCTTGATCCGCGACACCGTGCGCGCGTTCGTGCGCGACCGCGTACTGCCGAACATCGCAGGGTGGTTCGAAGACCACACGTTCCCGCGCTCGATGGCCAAGGAGCTCGGCGACCTCGGCTTGCTCGGCATGCACCTGCACGGCTACGGCTGCGCGGGGACGAGCGCGGTCGCGTACGGTCTCGCGTGCCTCGAACTCGAAGCCGGGGACTCGGGCTTCCGCTCGTTCGTGTCCGTGCAAGGGTCGCTCGCGATGTACGCGATCTGGGCGCACGGTTCCGAGGAGCAGAAACAGACCTGGCTGCCGCGCATGGCGGCGGGCGAGGCGCTTGGGTGCTTCGGCTTGACCGAGCCCGACTTCGGCAGCGATCCCGGCGGGATGCGCACGGTCGCGCGCCGCTCGGGCTCCGACTACGTGCTCAACGGCACGAAGGCGTGGATCACCAACGGCGGCATCGCCGACGTCGCGATCGTGTGGGCGCGCACCGATCCCGACGACGGCCCGCGCAGCGGAACCGTGCGCGGCTTCGTCGTGCCGACCACCACCAAGGGCTTCTCGACGCGCAACATCGAGCGCAAGCTGTCGCTGCGCGCGTCGGTCACGTCGGAACTGATTCTCGAGGACGTGCGCTTACCGGCCGACGCGATCTTGCCGAACGTCAGCGGCCTGCGCGGACCGCTCTCGTGCCTGAACGAGGCACGCTACGGCATCGTGTGGGGCGCGCTCGGCGCGGGCCGCGCGTGCTACGAAAGCGCGCTGGAGTACGCGAAGACGCGCGTGCAGTTCGGCAAGCCGATCGCGGCGTTCCAGATCACGCAAGAGAAGCTCGTCAACATGATGCTCGAGATCAACAAGGGACTGCTCACCGCGCTGCACATCGGCCGCTTGAAAGATCAGGGGAAAGCGCACTCGTCGCACGTGTCGTTCGGCAAGCTCAACAACGTGCGCGAAGCGCTCGCGGTCTGCCGCGAAGCGCGCACGATCCTCGGCGCAAGCGGGATCACGCTGGAATACCCGGTGATCCGCCACATGAACAACTTGGAGAGCGTGCTCACCTACGAAGGCACGAGCGAGATCCACACGCTCATCTTGGGTCAGGCGATCACGGGCGAAGCCGCGTTCGGCGGCTAGATTCGTCGCGTCTAACGCTCGATGACCGAGTGCGCGAGCGCATCGCGATCGGCGACGAGATCGATCGCGGTGATGCGATCGTCCGTGATCCGAAAGCGGAACGCAACGCGCACCTCGCCTGCATGCATCCACACCGCTCCCGGGTTGCCGTCGATGAATGCCGGCTGCGCAGCATTCGCACGTCCGGAGAAGGTCCGGGCAATCGCATCCGCGCCTTCGACACCAGCCTGCAGATCATTCTCCCAGTACGCCGCGCCGCCCATCGCCGCCACCGCCGGATCCGCGCGAAGCGTTGCTGCCGGATCGAGCAGCGCAAGCAGCGCCGAGAAGTTTCCCGCCCGCGCGGCTTCAAGAAACGCGCGCACGAGCTCGTCGTTTCGCTGCGTTACGGCATCACGGCCGGCGGATGCGCCGCGCACGCGGCGGCGCGCCCGGCTTGCGAGCTGCCGCGCCGCCTCGGGCGCCCTTCCGACGATCGCGGCGATGTCGTCGAAGGGCACGTCGAACATGTCGTGCAGCACGAATGCGATGCGCTCAGCCGGCGGCAGCGCGTCGAGCAGGATCAGCATGGCCACGCCGATCGAATCGGCAAGAACCGCTTCTTCCTCGGGGCGTTCGCCGGGAGCGATTGCTACGACGTCGTGACGCGGATCATCCGGCGTGAACTCCTCGCGCCGGCTTTCGCGCCATTTCAGCGCATCGAGGCAGACGCGCGCAACGACCGTCGTGAGCCAGCCTTCGAGGTTCGCAACACGCGCGACGTCCGCGCGGCTGACCCGCAGCCAGCTCTCCTGCAGCGCGTCGTCGGATTCGGCAGCCGACCCCAGTATCCGTCGCGCAATGCGCTGCAAGCGCGGCCTGGCCGCTTCGAAGCGCTCGGCGAGCCACTCCGCGTCCTCCAATGAATCCCCTCCGGCGGAGCCCGTCACGTTTCACCCCCCTCGATCCGTCATAAGATAGAAGGAGTATACAATCTTGAAGGACGTCTCCCTGATCGTCTATCCGGCAGCGGATCTCACCGCGGCCAAGCAATTCTTTCGTGAGCTCATCGGCACCGACCCCTACGCCGATTCACCCCACTACGTCGGCTATAAGAGCGGCGATATCGAAATCGGACTCGTACCGAGCGGAAATACGGCCGAAGCGGGCGCGCTCGCCTACTGGACGGTGAGCGACATTGCGGCGAGCGTGAAATCGCTGGTCGCCGCGGGCGGCACGGTTGTGCAAGAGGTTACCGACGTCGCCTACGGACTACTGGTCGCCACCGTCAAAGATCCCAACGGCGCGACCGTGGGATTACGACAATTTCCGAAAAGCTAAGACGACGATGGACAAGAAAGCAGACAAGAAGCTAGAGAAGACACCTTCTCAGCTCATCACTGAGAGAATCAAAGAGCTCGGCGACTGGCGCGGGGAAACGCTTGGCCATGTGCGCAAGCTCATCAAAGAAGCGGATCCGGGCGTCATCGAAGAGTGGAAATGGCGGGGCGTTCCGGTTTGGTCGCACGACGGGGGCATCTGCACCGGCGAATCGTACAAGGATCATGTGAAGCTGACGTTTTACAAGGGCGCTTCGCTGAAGGATCCCGATCATCTCTTCAATGCAAGCCTGGACGGAAATGTCAGACGCGGCATCGACATTCATGAAGGCGAGAAGATCGATGAGTCAGCGTTCAAGAATCTCATCCGCGCGGCTGTAAAACTCAACTCATCCGGAACGAAGAAGCGCACGTGATGGTGTCTACGCGGCGTCTTCCTCGTCGGGGACCACTTCGACCGAGCGGGACGTCGTGAAGCGGCCGATGTACGGTGCCACGAAACAACCCGACGTCGGCGTGACGTCGGCGAAGTCGCGGCCGGCCGCGACGAACACGTAGGACAGCGTCGTCGCGCGGCGGTGCGTCGGGTCGAAGCCCCATACCGGCGCCGTGCCGTCGGGCATCGGATCGCCGATGACCTCGACCCAGGCGTGCGTCCCGCCCTCACCGAGCAAATGCCCCGACACGTAGCGCGCCGCGAGGCCGCACAGCCGGCACAGCGAGAGCATGATGTGAGCGTAGTCCTGGCACACGCCGGTTCCTTGCGCGAACGCCTGCGCCGCCGTCGTTGCGACGGTCGTCACGTCGGGCACGTAGCGCGTATGCTCGAACACGTACGCGTTGATACGCGCCGCCAGCGCATACCGGTCGGCGTCGTGGTCGCGCAGCAGCGCCGCCGCGGCGTCGCGCAGCGCATCATCCGGTTCGGTGAGCCAGGACGGGCGGTGACTGCGCGGATCCTCGAACCAGTCGGCGCGCACGCGTGGATGCGCTCCCGGACTGCGCTGGATGACGGCTTCGTAGTCGAGGTCGATCGCGTCGTCGACGCGCGATGCGATGAGCGTGGCGATCGCGTTGCCGAAGCCGTCGCGGTGCCAGCGCACGGCGGTCGGCGGCGTGACGAGGAGCCGGTCTCGCACGACCAATTGGTCGCCGTACGCGAGCGGCGGCGCGATCACGAGCCGGTGACGAAGATCGCGGATGGGGCCGGGGTAGTCGTAGCGGAAGCGCTGCTTGAGCAGGTAGGTGACGTGCACGCCGCCGTTTTCAGGCAACGGGATCCGCCCACACGGTCATCCCCGTCAGCCGCGCGTCGCCGTACGTCGTCACCATCGCGGTGTCGAGCGCGTCGCGACCGCGCGCG
>DASZBS010000003.1:0-19789 GCA_035943995.1 Candidatus Elarobacter sp.
GTCGCCGCGGGTTCAGGCAGCGCGAGCCAGTACATGAACGGCGACGACCACGGCAAGCTCACCATCGACGTCATCGCCGCGACGCAAGACGGCGGCCTCGTCGTGGACGCGGCGTTCGCCGGCACGACGAGCGTCCAGCCGAAGACGCGCGTCGCCCTGTACTCCGACGGGCGGATGTCGGTCGACCCCGCGCACCCGCTCGCGCCCGCGGTGCAGCGCATGCTGCCGCTCATCGCGCGCGGCTTCATCGCGGACCGCGACGTTGCGGCGGGCTCCACCTGGAACGTGCCGGCCCCCGCGCCGGCGAAAGGTTCGACGACCTACCGCGTGCAGAGCACCGACGGCCGGCGCGCGCGCATCGCGATCGAGGGCGTGATGTCGATGCCGGGTCCGACAGGGTTCGACGAATCCGATCAAGCCACCACGACGTACGCGACCGACATCAGCTCGCCGGTGTCGTACGACCTCACCGCGCGCATCCACCGCCAGCTCGGCATCGACCAGTCGATGACGACGAGCGCGCACCTGACCGCGACTTTGGTGAGCGACTCATTCGCGAAGAAGTAGTCCCGCCGGGCGCCGGCGCGCCCGCGACCGTCCTGTTCGACGGCGTCTGCAACCTCTGCAACGGCGCGGTGCGCTTCATCGCGGCGAACGACCCCGAACGGCACTTCGCGTTCGCGTCGCTGCAATCGGCGCACGCCCGCGCGCTGCTCGGCGATCCCCCTTCGACAAGCTCAGGGCAGGCTCTCGACGACGCGCGCGAACCCGACAGCATCGTGCTGCTCGCCGGCGACCGCCGGTACGAGCGCAGCGACGCCGCGCTGCACATCGCGCTCGGCTTGCGCGCGCCGTGGCCGCTGGCGTTCGCCGCGATCCTGATCCCGCGCGGCGTGCGCGACGCCGCCTACCGCTGGATCGCGCGCAACCGCTACCGCTGGTTCGGGCGCACCGACGCGTGTGCGCTCCCGCCGCCGGGCCTGCGCGAACGCTTCCTTCCCGGCGCGCTCGACGACCCGGTGCCGTGAACGCGCCGTGGCTCGTCGCGATGGACTGGCGCGACGCGCTGTTCGTGCACTGGCCGGTCCCCGCGGAGACGCTGCGCGCGCGCATCCCAAGCAACCTCGAGCTCGACGTATTCGGCGCCAGCGCATGGATCGGCATCGTCGCGTTCCGTATCGCCGGCGCACGGGCGCGCGGCGTCCCCGCGCGCTTGGGCCTGCGCTCCTTCGGCGAGATCAACGTGCGCACGTACGTGACCGGCGGCGGCACGCCGGGCGTGTGGTTCCTGAGCCTCGATGCAGCAAGCGCCCTCACCGTCGAAGGCGGCCGCACCGCGCTGCACCTGCCGTACTACCGCGCGCGCATCGCGATCGCATGGAACGGCACGACGTGCGCGTACGACGGCGAGCGCACCGACCGGCGTGCCGCGCCCGCACGCTTCGCCGCCGGCGCACGCATCACGGGCAACGAGCGGCACGCACAGGCCGGATCGCTCGAGCACTTCCTGGTGGAGCGCTATTGCTTCTACACGGTGGACCGCCGCGGCCGCACGGTGCGCGGCGACGTCCTGCACCCGCCGTGGCCGCTGCGCGACGCAACGGTAGCGATTCGCGAGAATACGCTGCTCGCGGCGGTCAACGTCACACCGGGCGCAGCCGCCCCGCTCGCGCACGCATCCGCCGGCGTCGCAACCCGCGCGCGAAACCTGGTCGCGCGATAGGAACGGCTTAGTCGAGCCGCCCGAGCAGCCCGCGCGCGATCACGAGCTGCTGAATCTCCGAGGTCCCTTCGTAGATCTCGGTGATCTTCGCATCGCGATAATAGCGCTCGACGGGAAACTCGGTCGTATACCCGTAGCCGCCGTGAATCTGCAGCGCCGCCGACGCGTGCTCGCGCGCCTTGGTCGACGCGAACAGCTTCGCCTTGGACGCCTCGACGACGAACGGCCGCCCCGCATCGGCGAACGCCGCCGCGCGATACACCAGCAGCCGCGCTGCGTCGAGATCGGTCGCCATCTGCGCGATCTTGAACGACACCCCTTCGAACGCCCCGATCGGCTTGCCGAATGCGGTCCGATCCTTCGCGAACGCAACCGACGCATCGAGGCACGCGGCAAGAATCCCGGTTGCCTGCGCGGCAATGCCGATCCGCCCCGACGTCAGCGCCGTGAGCGCTTGCGTCAACCCGGAACCTTCCGCACCCAACACCGCTTCGGGCGGCACGCGCACGTCGTCGAACGCGAGGTCGACGGTATTCGACGTATGGATGCCGAGCTTCTCGGTGGTCTTCTCGACGACGATCCCAGCCAGCGCCGAATCGACCAAAAACGCGGTGATCCCCTTCGACCCCGCACCCCCGGTCCGAAACATTGCCATGACAACGCCGGAGTACCCGCCGTTGGTACACCACTGCTTGCGCCCGTTGAGCACCCAGTCGCCGCCGTCACGTCGCGCCGTCGCCCGAATCGCCGCCGCATCCGAACCCGCATCGGGCTCGGTCAACCCGAACCCGGCGATCACGTCCCCGCTCGCAAGCACCTCGAGCCAGTGCTCTTTCTGCTCGTCGGACCCGAGCTTCGCGATCGCATTGCAAATCATCGAATGCACCGACACGGTAACCGCGGTACCCGCATCGACCTTCGCCAGCTCTTCGATCGCGAGCGCATACGACACGTAGTCGGCCCCGACGCCGCCGTACTGCTCGGGAACGAGCATCCCCATCAACCCGGCAGCCGTGAGCTTGCCGTACAACGCACGCGGAAACACGTGCCCCTTGTCCCACGCGGCGATGTGCGGCGCGATCTCGCGCTGCGCGACATCCCGTGCAACCTCACCGATCGCGCGCTGCTCGTCGCTCAGGTCGAACGAAACCGCCCGCGTCGCGTCGATCACCGCGCGGCTGCAGGAACCGCGGCCGGCGCCCCGTTCGCCGACGCCGCATAATCATAGAACCCGCGCCCGGACTTCTTCCCGAGCCACCCCGCCGCGACGTACTGCCGCAACAGCGGACACGCGCGATACTTGGTGTCACCGAACCCCTCGGAAAGCACGTTCATGATGGCAAGACACGTATCGAGCCCGATGAAATCCGCGAGCGTGAGTGGCCCCATGGGATGGTTCATCCCGAGCTTCATGACGGTATCGATCGACTCGACGGACGCCACACCCTCGTACAGGGCATAGATCGCCTCGTTGATCATGGGCATCAAGATACGATTGGAGATGAACCCGGGGAAATCACGCACCTCGACGGGCGTCTTGTCGAGCCCAAGCGCAAGGTCGCGCACGAAAGCGAACGTCGCATCGTCGGTCGCGATCCCCCGAATGATCTCGACCAGCTTCATCACGGGCACGGGATTCATGAAGTGCATCCCGATCACACGCTCGGCCCGGGACGTAACGGCCCCGAGCACGGTAATCGAAATGGACGACGTATTCGAAGCGAGCACAGCCTCGGGCGGCGTATTCTCGTCCAAGAACCGAAAAAGATCGAGCTTCAAATCGATCCGCTCGGTAGCGGCTTCGATGGCGAGCTGCACGTCGAGATCGTGCACGTGCGCCCGCGCATCGATATGCGAAAGAATCTCCCCCCGCTGCTCGGCCGACATCCGCCCCTTCTCAACGTCGCGATCGAGCCGCTTCGCAATCCCATCGATCCCTTTGCGAATCCGCGCTTCATCGACGTCATTGAGCAAAACCTCATGCCCCTTCGCAGCGAGCACTTGCGCAATGCCGCCACCCATCTGCCCAGCGCCAACAACCAAAACTCGCACAGCTACTACCTACGCCTTCCGCCAGCAGACTTCGTGTGCTTTGCCGATCCCGCCACGATCACGCCGAGGGGCGCTGCGTGCACGTTCGTCGCGGGGCGTCGCGGAGCGGGCGAAGGCAGGATGCCGAGAGCCCGCGGAGCGCCGAGCGTTCGGACGCACACGACGTGCGTCCGAACGCGTCCCCGCGACGGACGTGCACGCGGCGCCCCCCGCCACGACGTCCTACCCGACCTTCACGAGAACAGCATCACCCTGTCCACCACCACTGCAAATCGCAGCAATCCCAAGCCCACCCCCACGCCGCCGAAGCTGCTGCACCACAGCACCGACGATGCGCGCCCCGGAAGCCCCGATCGGATGCCCAAGCGCAACCGCCCCTCCTTGCGCGTTGATGACGTTCGGATCGAGCCCAAGCCGCGCCGCCGCGGTGAGCGCAACGGCGGCAAAAGCCTCGTTGATCTCCCAAACGTGAATGTCCGAAGCCTTGAGCCCCTGCTGATCGAGCAGCTTCTGCGCCGCCATCGCCGGCACGAGCGCAAGGTACGGCGGATCCCACGCAACGGCCGCATGGTCGACGACCTCAGCGATCGCCTCGGCACCGGCGGAACGCGCGTACGCGGCACTCGAAAGCACGAGCGCGGCAGCACCGTCGTTGACGCCCGGCGCGTTCCCCGCGGTGATCGTGCCGTCTTTGTCGATCGGCTTCAACTTCGCCATCGCGTCGACGGAAGCGTCGCGGCGCACCGGCTCGTCCCGGTCGACGCGCGTGAACGGGACGTCGCCCGTGACGTACGGCGAGTACTGCGCGGGATCGGCCACCATGTTCTGCGGCGGGACGTGATCCCACACCGAGCCGCCCGCGCCGGGCGCGCCGGCGAACGCGGGGACGCGCGCGCGCGCCGGCTGCGGCAGCGCGTCGACGACGATCTTGCCCTTCGCCTTGGTCGCCACGTTGATGGCCGCGATCTCAGCGTCGAAATGCCCGGCTTCGTGCGCGTCGTGCGCGCGCTTGTGGCTCTGGTACGCGAACTCGTCCTGCACGGCGCGCGTCACGCCGAGCTCCGCGGCGACGCGCGCGCCCTGCGCCGCCATCGCTTCGTCGAAGTAGTAGTCCCACAGCCCGTCGTGGATCATCGCGTCGACGAGCACGCCGTGGCCGTAGCGGTAGCCGTTGCGCGCCCCGGGCAGCAGGTAGGGCGCGTTGGACATCGACTCCATGCCGCCGGCCACCACGACGCGGTTGTCGCCGTCCCCGATGTAGCGCGCGCCGTACGTGACGGCGAGCATGCCGGACGCGCAGACTTTGTTGATCGTCTCGGCGGTCGTGGTCTTGGCAAGACCGGCTTTGAATGCGGCCTGGCGCGCCGGGGCCTGGCCGGCACCCGCCTGGAGCACCTGGCCCATGATGACGTGCTCGACGTCGGCCGGGTCGATGCCGGCGCGCGCGATCGCGTTGCGGATCGCGTCGCCGCCGAGCGACGTGGCGGCGAGGGAGGCGAGCGCGCCGCCGAGGCGCCCGAACGGCGTGCGGGCGGTGGCGAGGATGACGGTACCGGGCTTCATAGCCCCGACGACTTCGCGAATGCCGCGCCGGTTTCCCGAGGGGTCTGCGTGCAGACGATCGTCGTGTCGGGATCGCAGCTCTCGCATTCGAACTGCACCGTGACGTGCGCGATCGCGAAGTCGGCCCGCATGGCGCCGTCGATCGAGCGCAAGATGGCGCTCGCCTCGCTCAGCTTGCGGTCGTCGAGCACGACGTGCGCGGAGAGGGCGTGGCTGCCCGAACCGATCGTCCAGACGTGCAGATCATGCACGCCGACGACCCCGGTGACGCCGGCGATCCGGTCGCGAACGGCCGGGATCCCCGCGTGGCCGGGCGCGCTCTCGAGCAGCACGTCGGTCGCCTCGCGGACGATCCCGACCACGCCCAAAACGATGATCGCGCCGACGACCAGCGACAGCGCGGGGTCGAGCCACGCCGCGCCTGTGAGCGCGATCAGCGCGCCGCCCACGATCACGGCGCCGCCCCCCAGCGCGTCCCCGGCCACGTGCAGGATCGCCGCGCGAACGTTCAGGTTCGCATGGCTGCCGCGGACCAGCATCAGCCCGATCGCAAGGTTCACCGCCAAGCCGACGGCGGCGACCGCCGCCATGAGGCCGCCCGCGGGGAGCTCGGGATGGATCAGCCGCTTGACCGCCTCGACGACGATGAGGACGGTGACCGCCGTGAGCAGCCCGCCGTTGGCGAGCGCGGCGAGGATCTCGTAGCGCGCGAAGCCGTAGGTCTGCCGCTGCGTAGCGGGGCGCTTCGCCTGCACGGCCGCCGCGAGCGCGATCGCCAGCGCGAAGACGTCCATCGTCACGTGCGCCGCGTCCGAGAGCAGCGCGAGGGACCCGGACCGCAAGCCGCCGGCGAGCTCGAGCGCGGCGACGCCCACGGTCGCGACGAGCGCGATCTTGAGGCGGTCGGTCGAGCCCGCGGCGTGCACGCTCAGCCCCGCAGCGCCTTGAGAGCGAGCACGCCGAGCATCGCGCTGAACGTCAGCCAGGTGCGGGACTCCGCTTTTCCGATCACGTCGGGATCGTAGGACCCTTGCTGCGGTTCGCCGGGTTCCAGCGCCGGGACGATCCGCGGCACGCGCTCGCAATAGTCGTCGAACGCGGCCCCGAACGTCGTGCGCAGGTAGCCCTCTTCGTGCGGCACGATGACCGCGTACACGCCGAGCATCGCCGCGAGCGCGCCGCCGACGAGCACGCATCGCACGGGCGCGGAGTTCTTACCGGTGAACGCGAGCGCGAAGCCGGTCGCGGTGAGGACGTTGCCGACGTAGAGCGGGTTGCGCACGTACGCGTACGGCCCGGCGGTTACCAGCGCGGGCGCGGTGACTTTGTCGCCGCGCGTGGTGACGCCGCTGTAGCCGACCGCCCACATCCGCACCACCTCGCCCGCGAACGCGAGCGGCAGCCCGACGGCGATCGAGAACGCGCTGGGCTTGCCGAACGCCGCGAGCACGACGGCCGGCAGGGCGAGCAGCGCACCGCGCTTGCCGAAGACGAACGAGCTGAGATCCTGGTTCACGACGTCACCTTGCCGGGGGGATCCGAAGCGACGCGCGTGCGCGCGTCGTCGTAGACGGCGCGCAGCGCGGCCGCCAGGGGGATGCGGGGCGTCCAGCCCGTCGCCTCGCGCAGCTTCGACGCGTCGCCGGCGCTTACCGGGACGTCCGCCGGCCGCAACCGCTCGGGGTCTTCGCGCACTTCGACGGGGACGCGCGCGAGCTCGATGAGGCGGCGCAGGATCTCGCGCATCGTCGTCGCGGTGCCGCTGGCGACGTTGTAGATCTCGCCCGCGCTCCCGCCGCCTTCGAGCAGCAGCGCGTACGCGTCGCAGACGTCGCGCACGTCGAGGAAGTCGCGGCTCGCATCGAGGTTGCCGACGAGCATGCGCGGCGCGCCGCCCGCGGCGACGCGCGCGATCTGCAGGGCGAACGCGACGACGGCGAAGCGCTCGTCCTGCCCCGCGCCGATGTGGTTGAACGCGCGCGAGACGACCGCGTCGACGCCGTACGAGCGCGCGTACGCGAGCGCGAGCGCCTCCGCCGCGACCTTGCTCGCCGCGTACGGGCTGCGCGGCAGCGGCGCCGTGGTCTCGCGCAGCGGCAGCGCTTGGGGCGGCTGCGCGCCGTACACGTCGCCGCTGCTGACGATCAGCACGCGCGGCGGCCGCCCACCCTGCTCCGCGAACGCGCGCACCGCATCGAGCAGATGCAGCGTGCCGCGCGCGTTGACGGCGAACGTTTCTTCGGGATCGGCGAGCGACGCCGGCACGAACGCCTGCGCGGCGAGGTGCGCGATCGCGTCGGGCTGCGCGAGCTCCACGGCGCCGCGCACGCCGAGCGGATCGGTGACGTCGAGCGGGAGCGTGTTCTCGTCGTCGTCGTGCGGCGCGCGGTCGGCGGCGACGACGTCGTGACCGCGCGCGCGCAACGCGGCGCTCAGATAGCGGCCGACGAAGCCGCCCGCACCGGTAATGAGAACGCGCACGTCACCTCGACTCGGGCGCGCGCAGCCGTTCGAGATCGGCGAGGACCATCTCCTCGACGAGCTGCTCGAACGACACCTCGGGCCGCCAGCCCAGGTCGCGCAGCGCTTTGGACGGATCGCCGACGAGCAAGTCGACCTCGGCGGGGCGGTAGTACCGCGGGTCGACGACGACGTGCTTCTCCCAGTCGAGATCGACGGCCGCGAACGCGAGCCTGACGAAATCACGCACCGCATGCGTCCTCCCGGTCGCGATAACGTAGTCGTCCGCTTTCGGCTGCTGCAGCATGAGCCACATCGCGCGAACGTAGTCGCCCGCGAAGCCCCAGTCGCGCTGCGCGTCGAGGTTCCCGAGCCGCAGCTCGTTCGCCAAGCCCAGCTTGATCCGCGCCACGCCGTCGGAGATCTTGCGCGTGACGAACTCCTTGCCGCGGCGCGGCGAGTTGTGGATCACGCACTCGCCGACGCCGGCGTGGAAGCGCTGCGTCGTGGTGGTGAAGTCGTAGAGCCACCCGTCGTAATGCGGGTCGGGGACGACGCGCTTCACCTCGGCGAGGTCGCGGCGGAGGTGCGCGCCTTTGTTTCCTTGTCGCGGCGAGCGAAGGTTGATGGAGTAGAAAGGCCCTGGCCGCTCCGGCGGGCCGACATCGACGTTGAGCACGCAATCCTGGCCCAACGCGCGCTTCGCCATCCACCAAAGCCCCATCGCGAGCACCGGCGAGTTCGTCTTGAAGTTCTTGTAGATGTAAGTTCCGTTGCCGGCCTTGAGCCCGTCGGTCTGGTTGTAGCCGCAGAGGAACGCGCGCCACACCGCTTCGTCGCCGTTGAGCACGACGCGCGGAACGCGTTTGTGACCACTCTCGGTGTAGCACTCGCTGCGCAGCCACTCGACGAACGCCGGCGCGCCGCTCAGCGCCAGCGCGCCGATAATTTTTCCCGGCACGAATCCGGAGGTGGTGGGCGTGTAACGACCTTCACCGCACGTCACCCGCTTCCACGCGCCGGCAAAGATGTCGCGCAAGCGAGGATCGGAGTTCGTGAACTTCGCGTGACAACGGCCCCGCTGCACGTAGGCGGACCCGTCGCCGACGAACATCCCCAGCATCCACGCCGTATCGAGCGAGCATGTCGTGTACGACGGCACCTCGGGCAAATCGAAGCGCATGACGCGATCGCCTTGCGCGATCGTGCGGGCCGGGCGTTCACCGTCGGCCATGAAGACGACGTGATCGGCGGTCGTCGTCACGGTACCGCAACGCGCTTCGATGCGTGCGACACCTTTGTTGTCGACAACCGGCCGGTGACGATACGCCGTCGCGCCGAGCACCGGCACGAACGCCTCGCCGTCCCACACCTCGAGCCCGGGCGTCTCGAACTGTTGCACGTTCGGACCTTTCTCTCGAACGCGCAGCACCTCACCGATCGGTCGAATGTCGACGAGCTCGTTCTCACGAATTATGACGGAAGTGTTATGCGGAACGGACTCGTGGTTGAAAAGTATCCCACTCGCTGCGAACATGTTGTATGATTCGCGATAATTCACGGTAATCCAGTGGCCGTATACTTTCGCGACGCCGTACGGCGAGCGCGGATAGAACGGCGTGGTCTCGCTCTGAGGCACGGCGTGCACCTTGCCGAACATCTCCGAGCTCGACGCCTGGTAGAACTTGATCGACGCGTCGACGGCACGAATCGATTCGAGCACGCGCGTCACGCCGAGCGCGGTGAACTCGCCGGTAAGGACCGGCTGGTTCCACGACGTCGGCACGAACGACTGCGCTGCGAGGTTGTAGATCTCGTCCGGGCGGACGGCGGCGACGATCGACGTGATCGAGCTCTGGTCGAGCAGATCGCCCGACACGATCTCGATGCGGTCGCCGAGGTGCTGGATGCGCTCGTGCACGTCGGTCGAGGTGCGGCGCGTCATCCCGACGACACGATAGCCTTGCTCGAGCAAGAACTCCGCGAGGAACGAGCCGTCTTGACCGGTGATGCCGGTGATCAGGGCGGTTTTCTGGGGCACGAGACGCCTTTCAGTTGAGGATTTGAACGTTCTTGCCGCTTTCGTCGAAGACGAACCGCGTCTCGAAGAGCTCGTCGCGCTCGGGCCCGACCACTTTGGACTGGATCACGAGGCGGTGCACCAGCCGGTCGTTATGGCGCACGATCCCCGAATAGAAGTAGTGGACGAGCGGCGTGACGCGGTCGGTGAGCGGCGCCAGCCGGTGCCGTTCGACGAGCATCTGCAAGAGCCGCGTCTGCAGCTCCCGCGGGAGCAGGCGCGCGGTGTCGTCCGGGGTCATGCGCACGGAGCTGAGCTCTTCCTGCGCCTTGTTCGACTCCGCCACCGGCCGGTCGGTGGTGTAGCGCATGATCGCGTCCCAGTCGTCCGCGGGGATGCCGACGAAGCGCATCCCGTAGCGCCAGACTTTCTTGCCCTGGTGCTGCACGTTGTCGTGCCAGACGATCTTGACGCGCATGCGCACGCTGCGGTCGTCGAGCTCGACGCGCACCTCGAACTCCTCGCGGCGGATCGGCTCTTGGGTGAGGATGCACAGCCCGCCGCCGCTGATGTCCAGGCCGATCGCGGCACGCATCGACTTCCCGTCCAGAGTATAGGCTGCACGGTACGGCTTGCGCTTGCGCGGAAATTTCCGCCGGTTCTGTTCCTTCCCGGTGAACCACGCCAGGAGCTCGGGCAGCATATCGTGGCCGATAAGGTTGGCGAGCGAGCGCCGAACTCCCGGGGTCGCCCGCCGGCCGAGCCTACCAGGCCGCCTTCGCGATCGCGTCCCACTGCTCGGGACCGGTCCCGGCCCAGTCGTAGAACGTGACGCCGATCGCGCCGGCGCGCCGGCTCGCGTCGATCGCGGCCGCCAGCTCGTCGCGCGGCGGCGCGCCGCGCTTGGACAGCACGCCGGTCTGCGCGCCGACGTCGACCGGCACGTCGCGCTCCGCCAGCCGGTGCACCAGCGCCACCGAACCCGCGATCGCCGTCTGCACCTTGGGGACCGAGTCCCACGGGCCCAGCATGCGCAGGTACGCCATGGGCTGCAGCACGTCGGCGTCGCGCGCGATCTCGCGGTACGGAAACGTGCTCTGATCGAGGTGCTCCAGGTATGGATCCTCGATCGTCGCGATCAGCAGCACGTGCGGTCCGACCGCGCGCCGCACGAGCCCGATCTCGTCGCGCAGCGCAGCGTAACCGCTCGGGCCGCTGCCCATGAACTCCTCGCCGCGCTCGACGTCGACCGCCAAGCCGGTGATGCCGTTGCCGCTCGGCGTGCGATACGCCGCGACCGCGACGTTGCGCGCGAGGTCGTCGAACGCGGCCGTGCGCGGCACCGTCCAGCCGATCACCGCGACGTGATGCGCGGCGAGGCCGTCGATGAGGCGGTCGATCGCCGCCTTCGCCGGCGGCGTGACCTCGTCGAACGCGCCGTACGCGAGCCGCAGCTCGACCGACCGCAAGCCGGCGCGCACCGCGGTATCGACGATGCCGTCGACGTCGAGCTTGGTGTACGCGCCGTCGTCGAGCGGGTCGGCGGAGAACGCGAGCCAGGCGGACTTGCCGCGGATCGTGTCGACCGTGCTATCGGGCAAGTGCGGCGGAACGTTCGCGTGCACGTCCGCGGTCGCGCCGCGCGGGCGCACGACGGCGTAGCGCGCCACGCGCCCCGGCTTCACCGCGCCGTCGTCCCACGACGACGACGGCGCGAGCAGCGTCGCGGCGAGCGCGCGGCGTCCGCTCGTATCGACGCGGTACACGCGCACCGCGCCGTCGCGCACCTGCGGAAACCAGCCGATGCGCACGAGGTGCGGCCCGACCGCCGCCGCGACGGTGCGCGGCACGCGCCACGCGCGTGTGTCGAACGACGCGTGCTGCGTGCCCAGCTCCTTGGGGCGGTTGGCGACCACGCGCACGGTCACCGGGCCGTCGTCGCGCACGGAGACGATCGCGGCCGGCCCGCCGTAGCGCAAGCGCGTCTGCCACTGCGCGGTTCCCGGCGTGGCGAAGTAGTCGAAGTCCGCGCCGCGCTTGAGCCGCACGACGTCGCCGTTCGCGTCGCGCAGTACGACGCGCACGAGCGCGCGCGCATCGCCGTCGGGCGACACGTCGAGCGGCCGCACCTCGAGCGCGAACGCCGCCGCCGGCTGGGTCATCCAAAGCACGGTCGGCTGCGGCGCGGGCGCCGTGGTGGGCAGCGGCGTCGGCCAGTTGAACGGCGCGGAGCTCTGCGCCGTGCATAGCGCGAGCGCGGTTACGCCTGCGAACGCTCCGAGCGCGCTTCGAACGAGATGATCCATCGCAAACGAACAGGACGCCGCCGGGCGGGCGACGTCCTGCTTCGCGCTTGAATGCGCTGCTCGCGCTAGAGCTTGGTGCGGAGGTAGAGCTGGTACTGCGTCGGCTGCGCGTCCGGCGCGTAGTAGTACAGCGTGTTCGGCACCGAGGCGGGGCCGTAGGTGTTCAAGTCGGGGTTCTGCCCCTTGCCGTACTGCGAGTTGGTCGACGGGATCACGTCACCGAACTGGTTGTTGAACACGTTGCGGATGTTCATGCCCAGCGTCACGCGGCGGTTGGCCTGGCGAATCACGTCGTATCCGAGGTCGACCGACGCCCAGTAGTTGGCGCGCGCGAAATGGACGTTGTTGTCCGCCACCGTCGCGCCGGTGACCGGGTCCTTGTACGTGGACGGCACGACGTTGTACGGCGCGCCGACCTGGTAGATCAGGAACGGCTGCACGTGATACCGGCCTTGGTTGTAGTCGCCGGTCCACGACAGGCTCCACGGCGGTTGCGACGGGTTGCGGAACAGCGTCTGCGTCGTGAGAAACGACTTGAGGAACGACGCGTTCGACGTGATCTGCCCGTATGGCGTTCCACCGGCGAGCGCGCTCGAGGTGATCGAGCCCCAGTAGTTGACGTACGTGCCCGAAAAATACCACGAGAGACCGTCGCCGCGCACGACGTGGTTCCAGCCGAACTCCGTACCGGTGGCTTTGTTTTGGATTCCGGAGCGGAAGTAATTCGTGCCGGAGAGGTTCGCGAGGCCGGTGTCCGGGTTCACCGTGAACGGCTTGGTGAGCTCGAGCTTGTCGACCGCGTGCCGGTAGAACGGGGAGACGCGCCACGAGTCGACGCCGTTGCGAAGCGCGTGCGAGTACGACAGATCGACGTTGAAGTTGCGCTGGTTGGTGACGGGGGAGTTCGAGAAGTACGGCGAGATCCCGCGCGAATCGGACGCGGTGACGCCGTTGGGAGAGTTGTTGAACACGTACGCCGCCGGCACGAACGTCGTGCTCACGCCGTACGAGCCGCGGATCGCGTCGTATGCGCTCGCCGCCCAGCTGAACGCGAAGCGCGGGCTCAGCGAATGCGTGCTATAGGGCCCGTAGGCATAGCTCTTGGTGACGGCGCCGGTGACGGGGTCGGTGACGTCGGGCCGGTTCGGGATGTGATACGTCTCTTCGTCGTAGCGGAGCGACGGCTCGAGGGTGAGCTTGCCGAACACTTGCTTCGTTCCGACGTAGGCGCTGGGGAGCGTGAGGGGATAGTCGATCGCGAGGAACAGGTTCGGGAACGTCCCGTTGAGGTTGAACGCGCCGACGCCGCCGCTCGCATCATCGCAGCCGCAGTTGTCATAGTAGTGCTGCGCGCTGTTGTCGCGCTCGTATCCCAACCCGAAGTAGTACGTGGAGCGCGCGCTCGGCGTGTACGTCATGTCGAGGTTCGCGAAATACATCTGCGAGCGGCGGTCGGACCACTCGTCCTGGAAGCCGAAGCCTGGCGCACCGGGCGTGCCGTTTGGCGCGAAACCCGTCACCGTCGCGGGGTTCTGCGTGCCGATCGGCCCGTTCAAGTACGGTACGCCCGGCGTCGTGGCGCCGTTGATGGTCGCCAGGCTGAACGGCTGATCGAAGATGTACTGGTTGAAGTTCTCGGCGATGCGGAATTGCGCGAACAGCTTGTCGCTGATGATGTGGTTCCACTGGATCTTCGCCAGGTTCGACCAGTGATACCACACGTTGGCCTGTTGCTGCGTGGTTTTATAATACTGCAGCCCGGTCGGCGTGTAGCCGGTGATCGTCGGGATCGTTCGCTTGCCGGCGGGATCGGTCGGATCCGGAACGTTCGTGACGATCGGCACCACGCACGATTGACCGGAGCTGCTCACGCCGGGGTTCGTGATCTTGCCGCCGGCGATGACGACGCCTTGGCACTGCGTCATCCCGAGGATCGCCGCTCCCGACAAACCCTTGTTCCAAGGCAGTTTCTGGTTGCCGGTCTGGGCCAGCAGCTGGATGTCGTCTTTGTCCGTCGGGCGCCAGTGCAGGTTCGCGACGCCGTCCCGCGAGGAGATGGTCGACGGGGTCGTGTCGCGCGCGGTCAGCGCCTGCGCGTCGATGAACGGCTGATACCCATTGGCGAATACGGGGTCGGAGTTGGTGTAGTCGAGCGAGACGTACCACGAGAACTTGTTGTTGCGCGTCGCACCGCCGTACTCGGCGACGACGTCGTGCTCGGACGCCGGAAACTGCGTGGTGTACGTCACGGATCCGAATTGCGGATACGTGCCGCGCTTGACGACGGAGTTGATGATGCCCGCCGCGGCGTTGCCGTACTGCGCGTTGAAGCCGCCGGTGTAGACTTCGAGGTTCTGCGTGCCGACCACGGACAGGTTGGTGGTGAACAGGCCGGTGAGGCGGTCGTTGACGGGGATGCCGTCATACTCCCAGGCGACGTCGCCGACGTCGCTGCCGCGGATGCGCGGGCGGCCGGCGACGCCGGTCGACGTCACGCCCGGCGCCGTCTGGATCACGTCGTACAGCGTGCGGTGGCCGCCGACGCCGGCCGCGGCGCCCAGCTGCTGCGGCGAGACGTTGTACACGTCTGCGGTTTGATTCGGCTGCACGAGGTTGCTCGCGCTGCGCGCCGACACGCGGCCGATCGTCTTGAGCGATTTCGCCAGCGTCTGATCGATGCGAACGTTCTGGTCCTGCACGACCGTGACGCCGGACAGGACGACGTCGTCGTAACCCTTCGTCGTGATCGAGACGGTGTACGTATCGGGCGCGAGGTTGTAGATGTTGTAGAAGCCGGCCGCGTCGGTGGTCGCGCTGCCACGCCCGCTCGGCGACGACGCGGTGACCGTCGCCCCGACCAGAGGTTTCTTGGTCGCGGTCTCGGTCACGGTGCCGGAGATGGTGCCGGTGGTCGCGGCCCGGACCGGTCCCGTGATCGTGGTCGTCAGGAACAGGACGGCGAAAACCGCGCCGATAAACCGGACCAGCCCGGTGCGAACGAGATACTGCATTGGGTCCCTCCCGTCACCGTATCGCCTGCTCCCTAGCACCGGCGTTCGCGCGACGAAACAATAGCAAAGCGAACGACGTCATCTGACGCGCGTCCGCCGATTGCTACTGTACGCTCAGGCTAGGCGCCGCCACCTGCGTTTCCAAGACACTGAAAGATATAGTTGTAAGGTTCGCGCCGTGCCGCTCAGCCGACCCACTTGTGCAGGCCGCGCGGAGCGTCCGACTCGACGTAGTTCGCGCGCCCGATGCTCAGCGCGAGATACTGCCCGGCCACCAGCCAGGCGAGCGTGTTGAACGCTTCGCCGGTCGAAGGGCCGATGAGCTGCACGTCGCCGCTGTGCGCGCCGATCACGTAGCGCGCCGCCTCGGCCTCGACCGCTTCTGCGAGCGGGCGGTGCACGATGTCGCGCGACGACTCGTCGACGATGCCGATGATCGCGGTCGTCGCGTCCAGCATCGCCGAGCTGCCGTGGCGGAACTCGCCGGCCGCGAACCCCTCGGCGTGGACGTAGCTCGCCTCTTTGATCTTGAGCGCGAGCTCGTACGCGACGGGGACGCCGTAGCCGGCGGCGACCAGCGCGACGCTGCGGCGGCGCGCGATGCGCCGCGCCGCCGCGACGACGTCGCCCACGCCGTCGCCGTCGAGCCAGTCGCTCACGTCGTCGGCGGTTCGCTCGAGCGTCGCGGCGGTGCGGTTGCGCTTGCCGCCGGTCAGCGCCGCGGCCCACAGCAGGATCGCCGCCATCGACGTCACGCTCTTGCTCGCGGGCACGGCGAGCTCGGGCCCGGCGAGCGAGTCGATCACGACGTCGGCGCGCGCCGCCAGCGGCGACGCGGCGTCGCTGGTGAGCGCGACGAGCCGCGACGGCGCGAGCAGGTCGATCGCCGCGAGCAGATCCGCGGAGCGGCCGCTCTGCGACAGCGCGACGACGCACGCGCCGTCGTACGCGTTGCGGTCGAAGCGCGTCTCCGTCGCCGCGAGCGCCGACGCGCGGATCCCGCGCCGCCGGAACGCGAGCGCGCCGAGCATGCCGACGAACAACGAGCTGCCGCTGCCGACGAACAGCACGTCGCGGCCGGCGACGGACGCAGCGAAGCGCTGCGCGCCGTCCGACGCGGCGATGCGGCGCCACACGTCGGGCTGCTCGCGAATCTCCGCCTCGAAGTGCGCGCCGAGCACTAGTCCTCCACGAAGTGCGTCAGGACACGCGCGCGCACGTCGCGCAGCGCCGCCGATTCGCCGATCCAGTCGTCGACCAAGAACGCGAAGATCACCGTGCCGTGCTTGGCGTTGGCGGCGTAGCCTGCCAGCGTGCTGACGTGAGACAGCGAACCGCTTTTCGCGAAGATCTTCTTGTCGGCGGGCGTCCCGGCGTAGGCGTTCGTCAGCGTTCCGCGCACGCCCGAGATCGGGAGATCGTCGAGCACGAGGTCACGGTACGGGCCGTCCCAGTCGTGCTTCAGGATGACGGCGAGGTCGCGCGGCGTGATGCGGTCGTACACCGACAGACCGCTGCCGTCCGAGAGCGCGAGCGCGCCGGCATCGACGCCCAGCCCGGCAAGCCAGTTCTTCTCGAACGCGATGCCGTCCGCCGACGATCCGCTGAGCGCGGGCGCTTTCGCCCCCAGCGCGCGCAAGAGCGTCTCGGCGAGCATGTTGTCGCTGGGCAGCCAGAGATCGGCGAGCAAGTCGGACAGCGGCTCGGAATCGTGCGACCACACCTCGCGTAGCGGTGCTCTGTCGTCGGAATGGCGCAGCTCGACGATGAAGCCGCGCGCGCGCACCGGGATGCCGGCGGCGACGAGCACGCGCCGCGCCGCGGCGGCGGCGAAACGCGGCGGGTTGGGCACCGCGAGCGACAGGTGTTCCGGCTTCGCGTCCGCGGCGATCGTGCCGGAGATCTCCACGTCACCGGGCGGCCACGTGGAACGGGCCGCGTCCAGCGTCGACTCCGATCCGGGCGCGCCGGTGCGCGCGCGCACCCGGATGCAGAACGACAGCTCGTACGGCGCACACGATTCGGTGGCCCCGTACGTGCGGCCCCACGGCTCGACGCGGGTCGTCACGGGCGTGCCGGGCCGCGCACCCGGCGTTACCGTGACGGTCACCTGATCGTCGGCGTAGCCCAGCGCGCTGATCGGCGCGGCGTAGTACCACGGAAAATCGTCCCACGACCAGCCCGGCAGATACTGCGGCACGTCGCCGAGGTTCGGCACGACGTCCTGCTCGATCTCGCGAATCGACACCGCGCGCAGCGCGGCGGGCAGGCTCGCGAGCGCGGCGTCGTCGAGCAGCACGTCGCCGCTGCCGTGCAGCGTCAAATAGCCGCGCAGCACGCCCTCGATGACCGTGCCCTCGATCGTCGCACGCGTGCGAAAGCGGAAGTCGCGCCCCAGCTTGTCGAGCGCGGCGCTGCCGACGAGCAGTTTCAGCGCCGATGCGGGTTGAAACGCGTCGTCCGCGTTGCGCGCGTACAGCACGCGCCCGTCGCGCGCGTCGATCGCATAGATTCCGGCGTGCGCGCCGCGCAACGCCGTCGCGTTCGCCAGCGCGGCATCGACGCCGGTGCGGAGCGCGCCGATCTCGGCCTCGGTCCACGGCGCGCCCGTCATGACGGGCTTCGGCACGTCCGCGCCGAGGCTGCGGTCGACGGCGGCCGCCGGCGCCGCGCACGCGAGCGCGGCGCACGCAGCCGCCGCGAGCAGCGGGACGAATCTCAAGCGGGCACGTGCTCCGCGAGGCGGCGGGCGATGAACGTCGCCACCTCGCTCGGGAGCGTGCCGCGACCGAAGCCCGCGTCGTAGCCGAGCTCGGCGGCCAGCAGGTTGGTGACGCGCGGCCCACCCGCGATCAGCACGACGCGGTCGCGCAGGTGCTCGGCTTCGAGCAGCTCGCCCAACGCGGTGAAGTTTGCGATGTCGCTGCCTTTCTGGGTGACGACCTGCGATGCGAGGATCGCGTCGACGGTATGCTCCCGCGCGAATCGCACGAGGTCGTCGATCGCGATCTGGCTGCCGAGGTTGAACACTTCGAAGCCGCGATACCGCTCCAGGCCGTAATCGCCCTTGTAGCCCTTCATGTTGAGGATCGCGTCGATTCCGACGGTGTGCGCATCGGTGCCGATGCAGGCCCCGGCGACCTTGAGCTTGCGGCCGACGCGTTTTGCGATCAGCTCGTCGACCTGTTCCATCGACAGCACGTCGCGGGTCACCGACGGCGCGTGCACCTGCGACACGTCGATCGCGACCGGCGTGCGCGCGTAGACGACGAAGAACGAGAAGCCCGCCGCGATCGCGCGGCCTTCCACGACCGCGACCTCGGTGAAGCCCATCTTCGCGACGAGCTGGCGCGCGGCTTCGTCGGCCGCCTCGCTCCACGCGACCGGCAGCGTGAACGACAATTGCACCGCGCCGTCGTCGAGCGTGTCGCCGTACGGCTTGATCAGGCTCACACGGGTGCCTGAAGGCGCCCGGCGCTTGCGGGCGCCCGCGCGCCGGCGAGCGCCTCCGCGAACGGGTTCCAGTACGCGACGCCCTTCGCGAACACGCCGTCGTAGCCGCGGCCGCCGTCGCGCGCGCGTTTCACGTCGGCGAACGTGCCTTCTTCGATCGCGCGCATCAGGCCGCGCCGCGCGACGCCGTCGAGCAGGCGCACCGCGCCCGCCAGCACCTCGCGCGCGCGGCGCTCGATCGTGCCGCCGGGCTTGATCTCCAGCTCGTCACCCAGCCCGCGCGCGGTGCCCATCACGTAGCGCGCGTTCTCCAGCGCGAGCGCGCGGTCGCCCAGGAAGGGAGTGTGGATCGCCTCGGTCAGCATTCCGCACAGGTGGATCGACTGGTGCGTCATCACGGACGTGAGGTTGAACATCGCGTCGATGAGGTGGCCCTTGAAGATGTCGCCGGTCATGTGCTTGGTGGGCGGCATGTACTTGAGCGGCGCGTTGGGGAAGATCTGTCGCGCGAGCTGCGCCTGCGCGAGCTGGAACAAGAAACCGTTCTCGAGGTCGGGATCGATCTCGTACGCGTCGCCCAGCCCGATCTGGCCGTCGGGCAAGCCCGCGCGCCGCGCGAACGCCTCGTTGACGAACTGCGACGCGAGCACCGCCGGGGCTTGCTCCACCGCGTCGGCGGTGGTGAGGTAGTTGTCCTCGCCGGTGTTGATGATGATCCCGCTGCGCGCGTTGAGCTGGCGCGAGAAGTGCTGGTCGACGAACGTGCGCTGCATGTTGATGTCGCGGAACAGGATGCCGTACATCGAGTCGTTGAGCAGCATGTCGAGCCGTTCGAGCGCCGCCGTCGCCGCGATCTCCGGCATGCACAGCCCGCTCGCGTAGTTCGTGAGCATCACGTAACGGCCCAATCGTTCCGACGCCTCGTCGAGCGCGGCGCGCATGATGCGAAAGTTCTCCTGCGTCGCGTAGGTGCCGCCGAAGCCTTCGGTCGTCGCGCCGTACGGCACGTAGTCGATCAGCGACTGCGCGGTCGAGCGGATCACCGCGATGATCTGCGCGCCCGCTTCGGCCGCGGCGACGGCTGCCGTGCGGTCTTCGTAGATGTTGCCGCTCGCGACGATCACGTAGAGCAGCGGCGGCGCGGCCTGCGGCAGGCGCGCGAGCATCGCGTCGCGCGCGCGCCGCGTCGCGTCGAGCCGCG
>DASZBS010000004.1:0-17054 GCA_035943995.1 Candidatus Elarobacter sp.
GTCGACGAGTGGATCGCACTCGAACCGCTCGACCCCGCCGAGGCGCGAGCATTGGTGGCGCACCGTGCGGCGCGAGCGGGCGGCACCGGCGACGCGCTGTTCGACGACGACGCCCTCGACCTGATCGCCGCCGCCGCCGGCGGAACCCCGCGCCGGCTGCTGACGCTGGCGCACGCGACGCTGCGCGAGGCCGCCGCTTACGGCCGGCCCCGCGCGACGCGCACCGACGCCGAGGCTGCCGCCCGCGCGCGCGGCCTCACCATCCCTGCGCGCCCGGCCCCCGTCGTGGCACCACCGCCGGTCGCGGCCTCCCAAGCACCGCCGCCGCTGCAGCCGCAGCCCGGGCCGGTGCCGGCGGCCAGCGCAGCCCCGGCCGCGCCAGCGACCGAGGCGCCCGTGAAGCCCGAGGAGCCGGCGAAGCCGGCGTGGCACCGGCGCTTTCCGTGGCTCGCCGCGTTCCGCGCGCGATGAGCGGCCGCGAAGTCGACCTCGACGCGCTGTTCGACCGCAACGCCGACACGCAACTGCTCGACCGGCGCCGCCGCGAGGAGCTCGGCCTGGTCGCGCAGCTCGCACCGGCGTCGACGAGCCCCGCCCGCTTCGGGCCGGAGTCGATGCTGGCCGAGGAGCCGCCGCCACGGCTGCGCCCGGCGATGCTGCGCGTCGCGCTCGACGCGCGGCCCGAGCGCGAGCTGATCCCCGGCGCCGTCGTCACCGTCGTCGCAAGCGTCCACGACGACGGCGACGCCGAGGCGTGCGACGTGCTGCTGCGCATCGTCGTTCCGGCCGAGTGCGAGCCGCTGCCGGACTCGTTCGCACGCGACGACGTCGCGCTCGACGGCGATGCGCTGCTGGGCGAAGGGCTGCGCATCGGAACGGTCGCCGCCCGCGACGCCGTGCGCGTGCGCTTCGCGATGCGCGTGCTGCCCGGCATCCGACCGCTCGACGTGATCGTGCACGCGAGCGCCCCGGGCGTTCCGACGATCGCCGCGCCCGCATTGCGCCTCAGACGCCGCGCGGGTCACGCGGCCTTCGACGCACCGCGCCCGTTCTTCGAGCTGGAAGCCGGTGAGACGGACGAGCAGCTGACGCCGAAGGCGGTCGCCGCACCGGAACCACCACGCACCGTCGACACGGTGGTCGACGAACCCGCGGCACCAGCAGTGCTCGCACCGGAAGTCGTCGCTGCGAAAGTCGTCGTCCCGGACGTCGTCGTCGCACCGGAAATCGTCGTCCCCGTGGTCGTTATGCCGGACGTCGTCGCGCCGAAAGCGGTGGTGCAATCGAAAGTCGTCGCGCCACCGAAAGTCGCCGCGCCACCGAAGGTCGTCGCCGCACCGGAAGCCGCCGCCGCACCCCACGTCATCGGACCGGCGATCGTCGTCGTCAAGCGCGACCCGCCCAAACCCGCCGCGGCGAAACCCGTCGTGCCGGAACCGAAGCCCACATCCAAGCCGCCGCGCGCGCGCAAGCCCGCGAAGCCGCGCGCGAAAAAAGCACAGCCCGAGCCCGCGCGCCCGCACGTCCTCGCGCGAACGCTGGACGACGACACCGTGAACACGCTCGAGCGCGTCTTCACCGGCACGGTTCCGCACGGGCTCGCCGCGCTCGCGCTGCTCTCGTCGATCGCCGCCGTCGACGGCCCGCTCGGCGAAGCGCTCGGCGTGCACGCGTTTGCGCACACGATCTCGGCGGCGGTGCCGCGCGCCCTCGTCGCGGCGCGGATGAACCGGCCGGCGCCGGCCGTCGTCACGCGCGAATCGCTCGCGACGATCCGCGCGTTCGCGCTTACGCCGCAAGAGCCGTTCGCGCAAGACGGCGCGCTGCTCGTCACGCGGCTCGACGACCGCGACCTCGGCGCGCTGCGCACGGTGCTCGAGCGCGATCTCGACGACACGTTTCTTCGCGGCGTCCAAGTGCTGCTCGCCGTCGCGCCGCGCGCGCTCGACGGCGTCGCGCCCGATGCGGGCGCGCGCGTGGCCGAAGCGCTCGCTGCGTATCGCGTCGCCGCCGGCGCGTGGCTGATGCGCGTCACCGTGCGGCGCGCCGTCGAGCGCCGCTACGATCCGCTCGTCGCGAGCGACGCATCGCTCCACGAAGCGGGCCGTGCGCTCGTCGCGGCGCTGCGCGCCGCGCTCGCATGAAGCTGCTGATCGGCATCCCGACGAGCGGCCAGCCCACGCGGCCGTTCCTCGACGCGCTCTCCGCGCTCGTCCTGCCGCCGTCCGTGACGAGCGCCGACCGCCTCGTGTGGACCGGCAACTTCGTCGCGGTGCAGCGCGAGATGATCGCGCGCGATGCGGTCGCGCGCGATGCCGATCTCCTCGCGATGATCGACGACGACATCGTGCTGCCGCCCGACGCGCTCGTGCGCCTGATCGGCGCGCTGGACGACGATCCGCAGGCGGCCGTGGCGGGCGCGCTCTACTATAGCCGCGACTCCGCGCGCCCGATGGCCGTCAGCCGCTGGGTGTCGACCGACACGACGTCCGCGGCGATCCCACCGTACGCGGGCGACCGCGTCGTTGCGGTGGACGGCGTCGGTTTCGGCTGCGTCGTCGTGCGCGTCGCCGCGCTTCGCGCGCTCGCGGCGCCGTACTTCGCCGCGCACGCCTACGTCGATTTTCAGACGCGCACCGTGCGGCAGTGCGACGAGGACTATCTCCTGTGCGAGCGGCTGCGCGGCACGGGGCGGCGCGTGCTGCTGCACGCCGGCGTGCGCGCCGGACACTACGACCGCGGCAGCAACACCACCGCGCCGGCAGCATGGGAAAGCGACGCGGAGACCGACCGTTTGCGCATGATCGTGCGCACGGACGGTCGCACGCAGCTCGTCCCGTTCGACGACGCGGTCCCGCGCGCGAGCGAGCGCCAAGAACGTCTCGAGACGACGGTCCTGTTCGCCGGTTAGATTCTAGTACTGGCCGTCGAGCAGCCGCGCGGCGTTGGCGCCTTTGCCGAGGCTGCGCGCGAACGCGTTGACGCGGCCGATCGCGTTCAATCGCGTCCCGACCTCGGCGTGATACGCTTGCAGGCGGCGCAGCTGGTCGTCGCGGTACGCGAGGATCCCGCGCACGCGCTGTTCCACCTTCGCGTCGCTGCCAGGCGCGGCGTGCGGTGCGGCGTCGAACAATCCCGCCAGCTCTTGGGTCAGCGCGGATTGCGCGCCCAGCGCGGCGCCGACGTCGTCCCAGCGCCGCTCGACGATCGCCGCATCGGCGTCCAGGCACGAGCGCTCCAGCGCGATGATCGTGCGCACGACGTCGTCGCGCGCGGCGTCAGCCGGCAAGCGCACCCAGCTGGGCGCGCGCGGCGCCTTCGGTGCGGTACCGCTTGATCGCCTCGACCCAGGTCTCGCGCATCCCCGCGATCAGCGGCAGCAGCTCGCGCACCTTGCTGGCATCGCCCTGCATGTTCGCCGCCACGAGCTGGTGGTGCCAGAACTCGTAGATGCGGAATAGGTTGCCGGGGATGTCGCTGTCGAGGTCGAGCTTGAGCGAGCCCATCAGCAGCGCGCACGCGCGTTGCGCGCGGCGCAGCAGATCGTGCCGTGATTGAATGTCGGCCGGCCGCGTCTCCATCACGTCGATCGCCTGCCGCGCGAACAGCAGCAGCGCGTCGTAGACTTTGATGATGAGCTCTTCAGGGCTCGCGGAATTGATCGACGCTTCGAGATAGCGCAGGTTGGCGTTGGAGACGGTCACGTTATCCTGTCTTGGTCGATCCGGTGAGCGCCCCGAGCGAGGATTGCTCGGATTGCAGGACGGCGATCGCGCCTTCGCTGCTCACGAACTCCGCGCGCAAACGGTCCGCTTGTAAGTTCGCTTGATCGGTGACGAGCTTGATCTGTTGCTGCAGCGAGCTGATCTGGTCGTTGGTCTGGTTCGACAGCGATGCGAACAGCGACGTCGGCGGCACCTTGCCCACCAGGCCGCCGCTGATCTGTGTCGACAGGCCGGAGACGGTCGTGAGATATCCGCCGAGCTGCCCGATGAGGCTCGTCGAGCCGGTGAACAGCCGCGCGACCGCGTTCGCATTGGCGGCGAGCGCCGTGCCGAGCTTGGTGACGTCGAGGGCTTGGAGCCGGCCGCTGGTCCCCTGGAACGTCTGCTGCGAGACGCTGTTCTGCGACGTCGTGTTCTGCGTGTTGCTCGACGACGCCGCGGCAACGGTGAACGAGGAGTCGATCACCAGGCCGACGGACGCGAGCGAGTTGTACGACGTCGAGCCCGTCTGCCCCATCGACGTGACGATGTTGACGAGCCGGTCGCGCAGCCCCGTGACCTCGGAGTTGTTGAACAGAACACCGCCGGACGTGAGCTGCGTGCCCGTGGTCTGCCCGCTCGTCGCGTTGGTCGACGTCCCGACGACGGGCGCTTGGGTCGCGGTGTTGATCTCGTCGATCACCGCGTTGTACGCGGAGACGAAGGTCTTGATCGAGGTTTGCAGGTTCGTGC
Organism: Candidatus Elarobacter sp.; assembly: GCA_035943995.1. GTDB lineage: Bacteria > Vulcanimicrobiota > Vulcanimicrobiia > Vulcanimicrobiales > Vulcanimicrobiaceae > Vulcanimicrobium. The sequence goes on from DASZBS010000004.1 coordinate 4,458, forward strand.
TGTCCTGCGCGACGGAGATCGTCACCGGCGCGACGACGGTCCCGTCGACGGCCTGCTGGAGCTTGAGGTCGACGCCCGGCACGACGGTCGTGACGTCGTTCGAGTTGCTGTAGACGTCGTGCGTCGTGCCCGCGTTGTCGACGTACTGCACGTGCGCCGCTTTGCCGACGGCGATCGCCGCGCCGGCGCTGAGCGCGTTGGGTGTCGTCGCGTTCGACAGGAAGCCGGCGGCTTGCAAGAAGTTCGACGTGTCCGCGGACGAGCCCAGCGTGATCCCTTGCGGCCCGCTCGCCTTCGCGGTGAGCAGCACGCGGTCGTTCGCGGAGTCGTAGGTCGCGAAGACGCCGGCCGACGACGTGTTGATCTGCTGAAGCACGTCGTGGAGGTTGTTCGTCGTGGGGTCGACCGTGAACGTGACGCCGTTGATCGAGAACTTCCCGGCCGTGACGGCGGTCGCGAAGCCGGCGTTCTGCGAGGTGTTCAGCGTCGCGCCGACGTTGATGCCGCCGATCGCCGACGTGCTGGTCGCCGTGTACGTCCCGGCCGCGAACGTGATCGGCGCGGTGTCCAGCTTGAGCACTTGCAGCAGGTTGCCGTGGTCCGTCGCGCTACCCAGCGTGAGCGGCTGCGTCGAGCTGATCGTCACCTGCTGCGTCGCGCCGTTGTAGCTCAGCGTCACGCCGACGGCGCTGAGCGCCGCCACGTTCGCCGCGTTCGTGACGAAGCTCTGCAGCGTCGTCGAGTTGACGTCGTAGTTGAGCACCGCGCCGTTGATCGTGATCTGACCCGGCGTCGTCGTGCCCGGCGGCCCGTTGTTCGGCGAGATCGACGCGCCCGCACCGGATAGCGCCGTCGTATAGCTGAACGCGCCGTTGGCGGCGGGATCGTTGGTGAACTGCGTCGCGGTCGCCAGCGTGGCCGTCTTGATCACGTAGGTGCCGGGCGTCGCCACGGCGCCGGCCGACGTCGATGCGGTGATCGCCGAGCCGTTCGACGACGTCGGCGTGGTCGCGGTGAAGTTCGCCGGATCGCTCACCGCCAGGAACGTGTCCTGGAACTTCGAGACGAGGTCCTGGATCTTCAGCAGCTCCGCCTGTTGCGCGTTGAGCGACGTGACCTTCGTCTGGAGCGGCTTCTCCTGCGCGAGCGTGATGTCGGTGTACTTCTGGATGATCGTGTTGTAGTCGATCCCCGACGCGATCCCCGGAAACGAGACCGGCGGAACGTTCGTCCCGTACTGCTGCGGCGAGCTCGCGGTGCTCGTGCTGGTCGATCCGATGCCGCTCACGTCAGGCGGTCCGGTCCACGACGGCGCCCGCGACCTTGTTGAAGAACTGCGCGATCAGCACCATCGACTCGGCGGGAAACTGCGAGATCTCCTCGCCGGTGTCTTTGTTCGTGAAGACCGTGACGATCTGGTTGGTACCGTGCACGACCTTGAACTGCACGCCCACGTTCGAGCCGCCGCCGACCAGATGCGACAGGGCGTTGTGAAGCGTCTCGTCCGCGCTGTGCGGCGGCTTCAAGAACGGCACGTCCGGCGGCTGCGCGGCTGGGGCCGGCTGCGCGGCGGGCGCGGGCGCGCCCGGCGTTACGGCTGCGGCCGGTGCGGCGGCCTGGACCTGATCGATCGTCTGAACGTCCATGTTCGGCGGGATCCTCCTCGTGATGGTATCGGACGCCCAACGAGCCCGGTTTAGGTGATGCGGCGCTCACGACACGCCGGCCGTGGCGACGTTCGCGTAGCCGCGCACGATGGCGCGCACCGCCGTGCTCGGCGCAAGCGCGGCGACGGTCTCGGGGGCGGGGCGGCCGGGGGCGCGCAACGCCTCGTCCCAGGCTTCGCCGAGCGCTCGCGTCAGCGCGGCGGCGTCCGCCGGGTCGAATCGGCGTGCCTCCACGCCCGGCGTTTCGAACCGGCGGCGGTCCGCGAGCGCGAGCCGAGTGCCGGCCAGCGCGGCCGCGGCGAGGCGAGAACCGCCGTCGCCGACCCAGCTCGCGTCGACCACGACGCCGGCCGCGGCGCGCAGCCCAGCGGCGACGCCGGGCGCGGGCTCGCCGGGCAGCACGACGAGGCTCGGCCCGCCGAACTCGCGCACGAGCGCGAGATAGGACGCATCCACGACCGGCCCGGCGACGACGAGCGGGATTCCGGCGGCCGCCGCGCAGCGCGCGACGAGCAGCGCGTTGGAGACCGGCCCGATCGGCGCGTGCAGGAAAACGAATCGGTCGGCGCCGGCGAGGCGTCCGACGGGCAGCGGGTCGGTCGTCGTCGCGACCGGCGGCACCACGACGATCGCGCCGCGGCGGCTGGTGCGGCGCCGGATCGCGGCCGCTTCTTCTTCGGTCGCCGCAAACACCACCGCTGCGTCGCGAAACGCGGCCGCGGCGTCGTCGGCGGCCGCGCTCGGCGGCGCGAACGGCACATCCGCACGCGCGTCGCCGACGCTCACCGCCCGCTTCGCCAACAACGCGAGATACGTCGCGACGTCGTGCTCGTCGGCGCCGTATTCGAAACAGTAGCGCGTCACCTCGGCGCCCCACCAGCCGCCGCGCGCGGCGTCTTCGTCGTGCGCGTGTACCGCGGCGGGCACGCCGCGGTGCCGGGCGGCGTCGACGATCAGCCGCGCGCGGCGGCCGTCGCGCGTGCCGATCAGGTGCACCAGGTCGGCGCCGTCGAGCTCGTCCGGCGACTCCGCGAGGACCGCGTCGAAACCTTCCGCGCCGAACGCGGCGACGAGCGCGCGCGCTTCGTCGGTGTCGGCGGACGGATGATGCAGCGCATCGGCACGGCCGAGGATCACTGCGATCCGCCCGGCCGAGCCGCCCGCGGCGCGGTACGTCAGATCGGGCACGGCGCGCGCCGCCGGCTCGGGCGCGCGCTCGACGGCGAACCACCGCCGCGCGGGGCCTTCGGCCGGGTCGAACACGATGCCGACGTCGAGCGGCAGCGGGTCGACGATCTCGACGAGGTGCGCGTCGTAGGCGCCGGATTCCGCGTCCACAATAGGATCGAGCCGCAGCACGCACGCCGCGTCGCCCGCATCGACGTCCGCCGCGACGATCGCGACGTCGGGTCGCGCGCCGCTCGCGAGCGGTGCGTCACCGTACCACGCGAGCGCGTCCGCATCGCGGCGCGACGGCGCGACGCCGACGGTGCCGATCGCGCGCAGCAGCGCCCAGCCGCCGACGGCGTCCGGCGCATCGATGCGCACGCTGCGCCCGCGCGCGAAGCGCCGCGCGTAGCGATACGGTGCGAGGCGCGTCAGCGCGTCGCGCAGCGGAGCGGCGCCGAAGCATCCGGCCGCGCGCGCCGCGTCGAAGCGTGCTGCGGCCGCGAACGTGACGACGTGCTCACTGACGCGCTCGCCGCGCAGCACGAGGCGTTCGAGATGCGGCAGGATGCGCTCGGCGAGCGCGTGCGCGAACGCGTCGTCGCCCGGCGTGCCGTGCGGAAAGATCAGCGGGTCGCGGTCGCGTTCGACGACGGCCGCCGGGTCGGCGAGCACCAGCGGGATGATCGTCGTGCCGGCGTCGTCGGCGAGGCAGAAGTCCAGCGCGAACGCGGGCCGGCGCTGGCGCAGCACGGGCTCGATGCGCACGGCCGCGAGGCGCGCGGGATCGAGCACGGGGCGCGCGGTGCTCCACGGCGCGAGGATCTCGTGCGTGCGGTGCGTTCTCATCGCAGCGCGGGCTCCAGCAGCTCGCGCAGCGCGGCCGGCGGCACGGAGGTGAGCCCGCTCAGCGCGGCGCGCTCGTGGCCCGCGGCGACGACGACGCGCACGCCGGGGTCGAGCGACGCGCGCCACGCGGCGAGGTCCGCGACGCGTTCGACGCGCACGGCGACGGTGTCGTCCATCGCTTTGCCGCTCGCGGCCAGCGCGGGCCGGATGCGCGCGACCGCATCCGCCGGCGCGACGTCGCCGTCGAGCACGACGTGCAATCGGACGGGCGCAGCGGCGTCGAACGCGTCCGCGGCGGCGGCGAGAAAGACTGCGGCGCGTTCCAGCTCCGCAGCTCCGGCAACCGGGACGACGATCGCGTGCGACGCGATCACCGTGCGCGAAACGGCGCCGAGCCGCACGAACGGCACGCGGCGCGCGGGATCGAAACCGCGCGCGAGCGCGGCGGGTTCGGGCGCGACGACCGTTTGGCGCGCGCCCGCGGCGGCCGCGGGATTGTGCGACAGCGCGGGATCGAACCGATGCGCCAGCGCGTCGTCGCAGCGCACGACGCCGTAGCCGGCGGCGCGCAAGCGCAGCACGAGATCCGCGATGCCTTGGCGCGTCGGCCCGTACGCCGGATCGATCCCGCCGACGGCGTCGAACGCCTCGCGCGCGACGGCGACGGCCGGCGTGACCGCGACGTCGATCGGCTCGAGCCGCCCGGATAGCGCGGCAGCACGCCGTTCGGCGAGCGCGCGCAGTTGGGTGAGGTCCGCGTAGGTCACGTCGTGCACGCCTTCGCCGCCCAGCGCCCCCGCGACCGCGGGGAACGCGGCGCCCAGCGACGGCACGCGCGCGAACGCGTCGCGCAGGCGGTCGAGCGCGCCCGCGGGGAGCAGCACGTCGTCGGCGATCAGCACGATCAGCTCGCGGTCCGACGCGGCGACGGCGCGGTTCGCGGCGTCGCCGAGCAGCGGATCGGATTCGTCGGCCGTCACGCGCAGTTGTGGATACACCGCGAGGATGCGGCGCGTCGTCTCGGCGTTCGCCGCGCACACGGCGACGATCTCGTCGCCGGCGCGCGCGGCCGGCACGACGGCGTCGAGCGTGATGCGCATGATCTCCGGCAGCGACGACGCGAGAAACACGACCGAGGCACGCCGCGCCGCACGCGGCGCCGGATCGGGCTGCACGTACCCCGGCGCGCGCACGGCGCGGCGCAACGCGATGGCACCGCGGGCTAGCGCCGTCATCGCATCGGACAACGACGCGCCCGTCGCTTCGACATGCTGCGGAAAGCGCGCGAGCGCGAGCAGCGCGCAACTGCCGTCGAGCGCGTCCGCATCGGGTGCGGCGAGGGCGACGAACGGGGAGGACTCCACGGCGGTGACGAGCGCGTCGAACGCGTCGCGCCCGGGCAGCCGTTCGCCCGATGCGACGAGCACGTAGCGGTCGCCGCGCACGCGCATCTCGGCGCGCAGCGCGGCGGCGGGATCGCAGGCGACGCGCACGACCGCGCCCGGCGCCAACTCGCGCGCACGGCGTGCGGCGAGCTCCGCGCCGGCGCCGTGAACCAGCACGGTGAGCGGCGGCAGCGCGATGCGAACGCGCATGCGGCGGCCGCCGTCGAGCCGCAGCTCGCGCTCGGCGTGCGTGCGCCGCGTGCCGGCGGGCAGGCGGTGCGTGCCGACCAGCTCCGGGCGGTTCTCGGCGATCGCGCGCAACGCGGCGAAGCGGCCGCGGTCGTCCGCATCGAGCGGCGGTGCTTCGCATGCGAACGGCGGACGGCACACGACGTCGCGCCCGGCGGCGCGCGCACGCGCGCACAGCTCCACGAGCGCGGCGACGGGATCGGCCGGTAGCGGCTCGAGCAACAGTTCGCGCGCCGCGAGCAGCATCCCGGGGGCGACGACGTCGACGGCGCCGCGCACGCGCGCGTCGGCGCCCGGTTCGGCCATCGGCGCAACGATCGCGACGAGCTCGAACGGCAGCGGTCCGCACGGCGCGGGCGCGAGCATCCAGCCGTACGATTTCATCCCCGCGGCGTGCGTCGCGCCGCCGACGACGCCCGTGGTCGCGACGAGCGACGAGCTCAACCCGCTCAGCGCACCGGGCAGCGGGCGCGCGCCGGGCGCGAGCAGCAGCACGTACGGCGCGGCGGCCGCGCGCGCCGCGGCGGCGACATCGGCGGGCCCGTCGACCGCGGCGAACGAGACGGCTCGCGCGCGCGCGTCGCCGGGATCGCTGCCGGGTGAAGCGAGGATCGCGAAGCGCAACGCTAGGTCAGAACGAACGCGGCGAGCTTCCCGGCGTCGGCGATGCGGCCGGCCTCGAGCAGCGCCGTCGCGAGCCCGAGCGTCGCGTGGCGAAGCGCGTTCTCGTCGGGCGCCGGCAGCGCGCGCACGCGCTCGAGCGCGGCCACGGCCGCGTCGAGGTCGCCGGAACGGCGGTGGATCTCCGCTTGCAGCGCGAGCGCCGACGTCGCGTGCGCATCGTTGGGCGCGACCGCGTCCAGGTGCGCGAGCGCGTCGGGGTCGCGGTGCAACCGCGCCGCGGCCAGGCCGGCGTTATACGCCAGCACGTTGTCGTGCGGCGCGAGCCGCAGGCCTTCGCGCGCGACGGCGAGCGCGTCGTCGAGCCGCTGCTCTTCGAGCAGGCGGTGCGAGCGGCGCGAGTAGTCCGCGGGCTCGGTGAGCGCCGCATGCATCTCCGCGGCGCGCAGATCGTCGTGCCGCACGGTGTCGCCGCGCGACGTGTAGAGCGATTCCAGGAGCCCGAGCGCGAGCCCGTTGCCCGGCGCGAGCTCGAGCGCGCGCAACGCGTACGGTTCGGGATCGCCGAGCCGCTCGTCGCGCGTGGTCTGCGCGGCCGACGTCAGTAATGCGGCGTAGCTGCGGTCGTCGATCGCGTCGCGCCGCTGCTCGACGCGGTCGAACGCTTCGAAGAAACGCCGGCGGCGCATCAGATAGTTCACGTACGTCGAGAAGCCCGCGTCGCCGTCGCGCTCCGCCGCTTCGCGGTACGTGCGCTCGGCGTCGTAGAAGCGGCCGACGCGCTCGTAGGCGCTGGCGACGAGGCCCCGCAGTACCGGCGACTCCGGCTTGCTCGCATGCGCGCGCTCGAACCACGGGATCGCTTCTTCGATGCGGCCTTCCTTGACGTAGGTCGTCGCCATGTTGAGCGGCGCTTTCCAGATCCAGATCTCGTCGTCGACCATCGAGTGCTGCTCGGCCTGGAACGCGCCCGCGATCGCCTTCTCGTACCACGCGCGCGACTCGTCGTAGCGCGCGGCCATCGACAGCAAGAAGCCGCGCATGAACAGGATGTTCGGATGGCCCGGCGTCTGCGCGAGCCCGTCGTCGAGGATCGCGATCCCCTTGTCGACGTCGTGGCGGCCTTCGGCGTACGCGTCGGCCAGCATGACGTAGCCGATCGGAAAGAACGCGCGCTGCGGGCCCGGCATCGCGAACATCCGCTCGAGCGCCGCGATGCCGCCTTCGAAGTCGCCGGCGACGATCGCCGAGATGCCGAAGTTGAACCACGAGAACGCGTCGTTAGCGGCTTCGCGGATCGCGCGTTCGAGCAACGGCTGGTTGCGCTCGGTCTTCGCGCGACCGTCCATCATCGCGTCGGTATAGCCCTTGTGCCGGATGACGATGGGCGACACGACCGAGTGCAGGTGGTCCTTGCCGTCGACCACGATGCTCTCGTGGATCACGTTGCGATAGCGCAAACGCGGCGTGGTCGGAAACAGCCGCGGCAGGATGTGCGTCATCGTCGACGCCGCGCCCGACTGGTCGTCGACCAGGTTCTGGATGCGCACGTACACGCCGGTGATGTGCGCCGGCGTCTCGCGCAGCGCGCGCAGCAGCGCGAGCGATTCGGGCGCGATCTCTTCGTCGGCGTCGAGCACGAGCGTCCAGCGCCGCGTGGCGAGCGCGAGCGACTCGTTGCGCGCCCAGCCGAAGTCGTTGCGCCACTCGCGCGAGATGACGTTCGCACCGAACTCGCGCGCGATCTCGACGGTTCGATCCGTCGACCCGGTGTCGACGACGTTGATCTCGTCGACCACGTCGCACACGCTGCGCAAGCACTCCGCAAGGAAGCGCTCCTCGTTCTTCACGATCATGCACAAGCTGATGCCGGCAGGCAACTGCTCGCACTCCGGCGGCGGCACAGGGAGGTTGAACAGCAACCCGGTCTGGGCCCGCGCAAACGCACTGTCGCGATAGTCGTCAACGATCTCTAAAGGCACCCCTTAGGTATCGGATACCGCCTTAGACTTCCTTATTCGGACCGCGGCGGCGCCGCCGCCGCGGGAGGTCTTCGATCGCTCGTCAAGAGCGATCAAGACAAAAGAGAAGAGGGCCCGCCGGAGCAGACCCCCTTCTCTCTCTTCCAACTATTCCTTATTCGGACCGCGGCGCCGCCGCGGGAGGATTTGAGCGCTCGTCAAGAGCGCTCAAATCTAGCGGAAAAGGCTGATGACCGACTGGGCGTTCTGGTTCGCCTGCGCGAGGACCGAGGTACCGACCTGCACCAGGATCTGGAGCTTCGTGTACTCGGTGGTCTCCTGACCGACGTTGAGATCGCGGATCGCGGACTCCGACGCCGTGAGGTTGACCGACGCGACGTTGTCGTTGTTCTGGTCTTCCTGGAGCCGGACGATCGTCGCGCCGAGCTGTGCGCGCTGTGCGAGCACGGTCTGCAGGGCGTTGTCGATCTGGCCGATCGAGTCTTCCGACGCGAGCGAGCCGTTGGCGAACGCGCCGCCGCCGTTGGCCGGCCCGATCAGGTTGACGTTGGCGATGCGGAGCGAGTTGGTCGACGTGTTGATGAAGCCGACCTGGATGACCGCACCTTCGGCCGCGCCCGACTGGAAGTTGAACGCCGGAGCGTTCGGATTCGAGGCGGCTGCGACGTACTCGCTGATCTTGACGAACGACGTCACGCCGACGTCGAGGGTTCCGGCCACGCCGAAGCCGATCGTGACGCCGTCCACCGCGATGGCAGCGGCGGCGACGCCGGACGCCAGCGTGATGGTCTGCGATGCGACCGAGTTCGCGGAGCTGTTGTAGAACGAGACGATGAGGCCTTGGGTCGTCGAGTTGAGCTGAGCGACCTGGACTTCGATCGTGCCGTCGGCAACGGTGGCGTTCGACGCGTTCGAAAGGTACGAGATCTGGGTCGCGTCGACGAGCGTGCCGCCGGCCGCGAGGTCAGAGTTCGACGTGACGACGGCGTTGACGTCGACCTGCTGCTGGAAGCCCGCGTGCGAGCCGTCGAGCAGGTTCTGGCCGTTGAAGTTCGTGTTCTGCGAGATGCGGTTGACTTCGAGCAGCAGCTGCTGCACTTCGGCCTGCAAGTTCTTGCGGTCGTCGGTCGAGGTGATGTCCGACGCGCCTTCGACGGCGAGCGTACGGATGCGCTGCAGGATGTCGGTCGTGGTTTGCAGCGCGCCTTCGGCGACTTGCGCCGCGTTGGTCGCGTCCTGCACGTTGCGGGCGCCCTGGTCGAAGCCGTTGACCTGCGCCTGCAGCGACTCTGCGATGGCGAGGCCGGACGGATCGTCCGCCGCGGTGTTGATGCGGAGCCCGCTCGACAGCCGCGTGACGGCCGTATGCAGCGCGCTCTGGTTACGATTGAGATTGAGGCTCGCGTTATTCGCCAACAGGTTGTTGGCGATGGAAAGCCCACCAATTCCCGGCATGTGTTTCCTCCATGATCACACGTGTGTCAGACGGGCGCGTCCTGGCCCGCCCTGCGTTGAACGGTCGGCGTTTCGGGCGAAGGACTTTAGTCTTTGGCCGCCGGTTTGCGGCCCTTGCCGCCGAGGTCGGCGACCTTCGCCCCTTCGCCTGGCGGCTGGTCCGTTTCACCCGCCGCGGCACGGTTCGTCCGCTGGATCTCTTCGTAGACCTCGGAGCGATGAACCGGGATCGTCCGCGGCGCCTCGATCCCCAGCTTCACGGTATCGCGATCGACCGCGACGACGACGATTCGGACGTCGTCACCGATCATGATGGCTTGGTTGAGCTTACGGCTGAGGACTAGCAACGAGGACGCCCTCCGTGGCTTTCACGGAGGGCGCCTTTCCTGCTAGCTGCCTTATGCTCCCGCTGGACTCGGAGCTTTGCGCGGGATCGGCGTTCGGACCGAGTAGCCCCCGGTCTCCAGCGTCACCTGGCGACCCGTCCGGGTCTGCAGGTTGATCACGACGGGCGCCAAGAGGTTCATGGTCATCTCGGCCGCGCCGGGCGAGACCACGACCACGCACAGCGTCACGAAATCCTCGGGCCGGCCCAGGTCCAGCGAGCTCACCGCGTAGGGCGGCAGCTGGGGGGCGTAGTCGTCGAAGATCTGCCACGGGTCGGCCGTGGGCAGCGCGATCGAGAGGTCGTCCAGGCTCTGGAGCCAGACGAACTTCTGCTGGCCCTCGAGGCTCAGCGCGACGAAGCGGTGCAGTGTCGCGAACCCGGGCAGCCCCCAGGGGAACGCGATCACTTCCGACTCGCGGTACGTGCACGCGCCGAACCGCGGCAGGTCGAGAGCGATCTCCCGGTCGGCGAACTCCACGATGGTCTCCGTCACGCTCGTTACTGCCTCAGCTCAAGTAGTCGAAGAGGGTTTTGGACTCGAGACGGTTGGTCGTCGAGTACGCGGCCTGCAGGGCCGTCTGCGTCGCGGAGAGCTTCGTCGCCGTCGCTGCGACGTCGACGTCCTCGATCCCGGACTGCACCTTAGTATTATCGGTCGAGGCGGTCTGGAGTTGATCCGAGATCGACCCCAGCGCCTGGATCCGGGCGCCGATGACCGCACGGGCGCCGAGCACGCCGTTGAGGGCATGGTCGATGTCGCCCAGCTGCGTCGAGACGTTCTGCACGAAGTCGGCCTGCGACGCGAGGTTGAGGACCTTGGTCAGGTTCCCGCTGTTCGCCGCGCCCGGCGACGGCGTGTCGGTGACGTAGAAGCTGCCGGTGCCGCTGAGCACCACCTTCTGCGCTTTGGCGTCGAAGGACGCCGTCACGCCGGTCGTAGCGGTGACCGCGTTGATCCTCGCGACCAGGCTCGTGCCGAGCGGCGGCGCGACGCCGTCGTCGATGGCCGCGCCGGGCGCCAGCGTGATCGTCGCCATGCCGGCGACGCCGTTGACCGAGCCGTTGATGTTGAACGAGAAGTTGCCGGTGCTGTCGGCGACCGGCGCGATCGCGAACGCGTTCGGCGTGCCGATGGTCGTCGGCGCCGGCGACGCGGGCAGCCCCTGCGGGCCGTACACCACCGCGCCCGCGCGGTTGATCGCCGCGGAGCTCTGGTCGACGACCGTTCCCTTCACCAGCGTGTCGCGCAGGTTGATCAGCGTCTGGAACACGTCGGACGAGCCGTCCGACGATTTGTAGTTGAACGCGGCCTGGAACGTCGTCGAGAGCGCGAACTCCTGACCGTTGTAGACCAGCTGCCCCTGCTCTTGCTCGTTGCCCAAGAAGCTGACGCCGGCGATGGGATTGCCCTGCTGCTGCACGGGCGGGTTCGCCGGCGACGACGTGCCGCCGAAGACGTAACGGCCCGCGTACGACGTGTTGCCGATCGCGACGGCCTGCTGCAGCAACTGATCGATCTGGCTGCCGAGCGCCGCGCGCTGCTGCGTGGTCAGCGAGTCGCTCGAGCCTTGGATCGCGAGCTGGCGCGCGCTCTGCATCACCGAGGTGAGGCTGCTCAGCGCGCTGTCGGTGGTCGTCAGCTCGGAGACCGCGCTCTGCACGTTCTTCGACTGCTGTCCCGTCGCGTCGATCGCGGTGCGGACCGAGAGGTCTTGCGCAATGCGCGTGGGATCGTCGCTCGGATCGTTGAGCTGCTTGCCGGTGGAAAGCTGCTGCCCGAGCGACGCGTACAGGGCCTGCTGGTCGTCGATCGCGGCGGTCTGCTGCGCGTAGATCGTCGACGTTGCGATGCGCATGGGTTATCCTCCCGGGATCAGACCGAGCGCGGTCGTCACGAGTTGTTCGAGCACGTTCATCGTCCGCGCCGCCGCCTGGTAGGAGTTCTGGTACCGGATCAAGTTCTGCGTCTCTTCGTCGAGGTTGATCCCGGAGATGCTCTGGCGCACTTTGTCGATGTTGGAGGCGAGCGTGGTCTGCGCGCCGTTACCGGTGATCGCGCCGGCCGTATCGGTGCCGAGCTGGCCGACGAGCCCGCCGTAGTACGCTCCGAGCGTCTGCGTGGGCGCCGACGCGATGGCGAAGCCGATCCCGTGCGGGTTCGCCGCGGTGAAGGTGATCGTGCCGGTGACGCGGTTCACGGCGGACACGACGACGTTCTCCTGGTTCGCGGTGCCCGCGTCGATGGTCAGCAGCTGGCCGACGTCGATCTGCGCGAACGCCTGCGGCGACGCGCCCGTCACGGTGACCGCGCCGGGGACCGTCGCGACGAGATTTCCGGCGGTCGTCTGCAGCGCCGGCGCGCCGGCGTTCTTCGCGAACAGCTTGAGCAGCGCGTTCGCGGCGCCGTTGTCGGCGGCGCCGAACGCGTTGCTCGCGTCCTGCTTCACGCCGCCGATCGCGGTCGCGCCCAGCATCTCGAGCAGCGAGCGCGTCGGCGTGCCTTGGCTGCCGCCCGCGGCCGCGTTCGAATCGGTGATGGTGAAGTCCGGCGTGGTCGGGTTGGCGCCTTGCAGCGCGCGGTGCGCCGCGCTGGTGTTGTTCGGGTCGCGAGCGAACACGATCTTCTGCGCGACGGAGTCGAACTTCGCGCTCACGCCGAGCTGGGCGGAGTTGAAGTTCGCCACGAACGCGTCGACCGAGCTCGTGTTGCCGGCGCCGCTGAAGTCGTAGTTGAAGGTCTGCGACGCGCCGTCGACCAGCACGGTCAGCGTGCCGGTGGTCGGCGGGCCCGCCGCGCCCGGATGGGCGAGTGCCACGCTGCCGACGAGCGCGCT
>DASZBS010000005.1:0-37235 GCA_035943995.1 Candidatus Elarobacter sp.
CCGGTTCGGCAAGCCCGTCAACCGGTCGTGATGCGAATCGTAGGCCAAGACGGTCTCGCTCCGCACGGCGCGTGCGAGCGCGTCGTTGTGCGCGGTCATGTCCTGCACGGTGATCACGTGAACCTTGCCGCCGTCGCGATCGAGCGTTATCGAGGTCAGGTGGGCGTCGAGCCGCGAGCCGTCAGCGCGCCGGTGGAAGGTATCGATCGTCTTCGTCCCGTTGCGCCCGAGCGTCTCGATCTTCGCCGCCACCTCGGCGGTGCGCGCCGCCGGGTCCAGGTCGTACGGCGTCATCGTGAGCCATTGCGCCCGCGTGTAGCCGTACACGTCGATCGCGGTTTGATTCACGTCGATGAAGCGGAGCGTGACGTCATCGAGGATCATCATCGGGTTCGGGTTGTGATCGAACACGTACCGGCTGCGTTTGAAGAGCATGTCCGCGGCGACGCGGCGTCGCTCGGCGCGCAGCGAAAGCGCGAGCACGTCGGCGAGCTCGCCCAGAAAGCGCCCGTGCGACGGCGGCACGCATGCGCGCGCGAAGGCGACGGCGAGGACGCCGTACATCTCGTTGCCGCTGCGAACGGATATGGCGAGGTCGCAGCGCGGGCCGCTCCGGCCGTCGGTCAGGCGATCGCACGGTTCCGGACCGGTGGAGTCCGCCGCGCGCGCGACGTGCGGATGCAGCACCGGGAGCGCTTCGATGGAGCTTTCATGGCGCAGCTGCTTGCAGCACATCAGCGCGCCGCCGGCCGTCGACACGGCGTAGAACGCGGCCACGTCGCAGGCGGTCACGTGCCGCAGTTGTTCCAGTGCGCCGTGTACGAGGGCGTCGTGACCGGCTAGGCTCAACCCGGCTCGACTAACGCTCAGCAGCGCGGAGCGTGTGTCGACGTCCATCTCCCTAGTGTACGGGGATCGGTAACTCGGCGGCACCGGCACTCGCGTTACCGGTTCATGCCGCCGCTACGCCGCGCTCGTACCTCACGGGCCCGGTCTGGTGACGACGTCGCTCAGCAGCGACACGGCACCGTTCTGGGCCAGCAATCGCCCGTTCACCGTCGTGCCCGTGAGCACCGAGACCGACGCCAAGGCCAAGATCGAGCCGTTGAACACCGAGTTCGCGTTGATCGTCGCCGAGCTGCCCACTTGCCAGAACACGTTGCACGGGTTGGCCATGTTGATCAGCGTGACCGTGCTGTTCGTCGACGCCGTGAGCGTCGACGCCATCTGGAAGATGAACACGGCGTTGGGGTCGTTCTGCCCGTCGAGCGTGACGTTGCCTGTGATCGCGAGCGAGACCGGCGCTCTCCACACGCCGGGCGGGATGACCAGGCCGCCGATGTCGGCGGGGATGGCGCCCGGATTCACGCGCCCTGCGGCGTTGTTGTATGCGGTGGTCGTGTCGAGCTGCGCCTGCGCCGCGGTGGGATCGCCGGCGTGGATGGTACCGCCCGTGACGGTACCGGTTCCCGGACCGAACCCGGTCACGGCGGCACCCGGCGACACGCCGAGATCGCCCGTCACCAACGTCGGCCCGGTGTTCGTCACCGTGGAGGCTGCGAGCACCGCGAACGTCGCCGCGGTGCCGAGCGGCACCGCTGCGCCGATCGCGGCGTTTTGCGCGCACGACAGCGCGACACGGGGCGTCGCCGTGGGGACCGGTGTGGGCGTGGGCGTGGGCGTCGGCGTGGGCGTGGGCGTGGGCGTGGGCGTGGGCGTCGGCGCGCCGACCGGTGACGGCGACGGTGTCGGCGTCGGCGGGCCGGGCAGCACCGGGGTGGGCGTCGGCACGCCCGCGTGATACGGCGGCGCGGTGCAGCAACCGCCGCCGCCGCACCCCGCGAACAACGCGAATGCCGTCACGGCGGCGAGCCGCCGGACGTGAACGAAGCGCAGGGTCGCGAGCATGCTGATGATCCTTCCGACCGCTTAGAGCTTCACGCCGAGGCCGATGTACGGACCGTCGTGCGTCTGACCGATCGGGGCGCTTTGTTTCGCGGTGTAGCGGTCGCCGGCGATCCCGCCGTGAAGGTACAGCGGCGAGTGCGCGAAGACGAGCGCGAGCCCGACGTCGTACTTCACGATCGCGTATTGCTGCCGATAGGACTTCCCGGCGTTGATGCTCGCCGGATCGGCGATCGTGTACGTCCCGCTCGCGGCCGGATAGAAGAACGCGGAGCCGAAGACGTTGAGACCCGGCCGAAGGTCGGGCAGCTTCTCGATCCCGACGCCGGCGGCGTTGAGCTGCGGGTACCCGTAGTTGTTGGCCGTGTGCAGATAGCTCGCGCCGACGTAGATCTTCGGTGCGGCGATTTGGTATTCCAAGCGCGCATCGAAGCTGCTCTGCCGGGCGAGGAACACCGGCGTGAGCGCGACGCCGGCGTCGATTGTAGCAAACTGCGTGAAATGGTTGCTGAACGCGTCCGTGAGGTTGTCGCTCGTCAAGTACACGTCTTGGCGAAAGTCCACTTTGAGCGCGAGGGGCGAGTCTTTGAACACGTACGCGGCGTTGAGCAAGTATGCTTCGGGACAGTCGCCGCCCGCGGAGAACTCGTTGAAGTTCTTGCTCGCCGTGATCGCGGCTTGGACGAAACCGCGATACGGCGCCGGCGTCGGAACCGGCGTCGGTGACGGGGTGGGCGGCACGACCACCGGCGGGCTGCTGGGTACTGCGGCCGGCTGCGGCGTCGGGGTTGCTTCCGGCGGCGGCACGATCGACGGGATGTAGCGAACCACGACGACGCGCTTGCTCGGAACCCACTGGACGTAGGCCCCGAGCGCTTCGGAGAGCACGCGCACCGGGACGAGCACGATGCCGTGGTACACGATCGGCGGCACGTCGAGCGGTCGCGACTCGCCGTTGACGATCACCACGTCCTTGCCGACGGTGACCGACGCGCTGGCGCCGCTTTTCGCGACGGTGACGGTCTTGCCGTCAGCAGACGCCGAGACCGTCGCGCCCATCTGCTCGAACATGCTGCGCAGCGGCACGTAGATCTGACCGCCCTTGACGAGCGCGGCGAGCACGCGTGACCGCCTGAGGACGTCGGGCTTCGCGTAGACGGTATGATCGTTGTAGAGGATCGGGATCTCACCCGACGGGGGTCCGCCGAACTCTTCCGCGGCCCGAGCGCTCGGCCCGAACACGACGAGAACCAGCGCCACCAGCAGCGCTGCGGGCGTGCGCCGTGCATATCTCGCGCTTGCCGATTCGTGCGGACCGAGCCGTGCTTGCATACGACCAACAGCGTACGCGTGACGCAGGCCCGGCGTCTGCTCACATTTGCTCGCGGTGTCTCGCCTCGCCGCCGCCGGCATCCGAGCAGTCACCCCGCGTCCGACCGAATGACGCGCGTCCGCATGCGCTCCTCGAACACGGCGGTGTTCGCGTGCCCGCGCTCTTTTGCAACGTACATCGCGTCGTCGGCGTCGCGCAGAACTTCCTCGGGCTCGTCGTAGCGAAACGTGCCCATCGCCACGCCGATGCTCGTCGACACGTGCTGCACGTGGGCAGCGACGTCGATCGGGGCCTCCATAGCGCGGTGAATGCGGTTCGTCAGCGCAACGACGCTCTGCGCCGACGGCACGGCGCTCACCAGGACCGCGAACTCGTCGCCGCCGATGCGCGCGACGACGTCTTCCGGCCGTACGCAGGCGCTCAGCCGCTGCCCGACGCGCGTGAGCAGGTGATCCGCCAGAACGTGGCCGAGGGCGTCGTTGACCGCCTTGAACCGATCGAGGTCCAGAAAAAGGACCGCGAACTGGGACCGCGGATCGCGTTTGGCGTGCGCGATCGTGCGCTGCAGATGCTCCACGAGCAGCGCGCGATTCGGCAGGCCGGTAAGCCCGTCATGAAACGCGCGGCGCCACATCGTCTTCTCCTTTGCCCGGGCCTCCGTGACGTCGTGGGCGGTGACCGAAAAACCACGCGCCGCGCCCAGCGCGCCGGCTTGAAGCCGCGTGACCCGCCGGCGCGCCATGAAGCGGGTCCCGTCGCGGCGACGCTGCCACCGCTCGTTGTCCACCTGACCGAACGTAGCGGCGCGGCGCAGCTCGAACGCGGGCACGCCGGACGCGGCCTCGCCGGCGGTGAAGAGCGTCGCGAACGGTTTACCGACGATCTCCGTTTGCGGGTAGCCGTAGATCTGCTCGGCGCCGGTATTCCACAGCGTGATCAGCCCGCCGGGCGCGATCGAGAACATTGCGTAATGGTCGATGCTTTCCACCAGCAGGCGAAACCGCTCCTCGCTTCGGCGCAGCGCGAGTGCGGCTTCGTAGCGCTCCGTGCTGTCGCGCACGATCTTGGTGAACCCGTGCCGGCGGCCGTCGCCGTCGACCAGCGGCTGCACGGTATTGGTCCCCCAGAAGCGGCTCCCGTCTTTGCGCACGTGCCAACAATCGCGGTCGAGCCGGCCGCGCTGCCGCGCCGTGAGCAGCTCGGTGGCGGGAGCGCCGGCGGCCCGGTCGTCCGCCGTGAAAAAGATCGCGAAGTTCGTTCCGATGACCTCGTCGGCGGTGTACCCGAACGCGCGCTCCGCGCCCCGATTCCACGTCGCGACGTCGCCTAGCGCCGTGGTCGTGAAGATCGCGTACTCGGTGACGCTGTCGAACACGAACCGCGACAGCGCTTCGTTCTCGTTCCCGGCGGAGGGCGGCAGAGTCATTCTTGGAGGACCACGTTGAGCAGGGACGCGTGAACGCGCAAGCCCGTGCCGTTGTCGTACTCGATGTAGCCCCGGGCGCGAAACTTGTTCATGAAGAAGCTGACCCGCGAGCGCGTCGTGCCGACCATGTCCGCGAGCGTCTGCTGGCTCAGCTTCGCGATCTCCGCGTCCGGGAGCGCGTCTTTGCCGTAGTTCGCCAGGAGCAGCAGAATCCGCGCCAATCGCTTCTCGCTCGAGTTGAACAACTGATCGGTCAGATCTTCTTCGATTCGTACGTTGCGCGAGAGCAAGTGGGCGATGAACGCCTCGGCGAACCGCGGCTGCTCGTGGAGCATTTCGTCGATCGCGAGCTTCGACACCCGAACGACCGTACAGGCCGTGATCGTCGTTGCACTGGACACCCGCGCGGCTTGACCGGCCAGGCAGCCTTCGCCGAAAAAGGCTTCGGCGTCGACGATCGCGATCACCGCTTCTTTTCCGCGCGGCGACAAAAGCGACAATTTGATCTTGCCGCGCTGCAAGTAGTACACCGCTTCGGCGGCGTCCCCCTGAGCGAACACCGTACGCCGCGGGGGGTAGTGCCGGATGGTGTAGCGTTCGTCGAGTTCGTCGATGAACGTGTCAGGAGAGCAGGGATTCACCGAATCCTCATCGGTGCGCGTGTGCGCAGGTCGACGGCGACATTGAACCCGATTGGTTTCCGTCCTGGCAACTATATACGGAACCGACCGAACTGAATGCTCAAAAGTGAACAATCCGTGACCAGGACTGTTCACTTCCGTATGTGTTCGCGATTATGAACGGCGCACGCACGCGAACCTGAACTCAAGTTCAGGAACCTGCGGCGGACCGCGCTTCAGCTGGAGAAAACCTCGACGTAGAACGTGTCGTGCACTCCCACCGTGACGACCGCAACGCCCATGCGGCGCTCGTGCGGGTCGAGCAGGTTGGCGGCGTGCGGGGCGCTGTGCATGAACGCGGCATGCGCGTGCAGTTCGTCGCGGTCGAACGCGATGTTCTCCGCGGCGTACGGCGCCGAGTAATGCCACGCGCGGAGCCGGTCCACGAACGTGATCCCGTCGGGATCCGTGTGGCCGAAGTATCCGCGCGACGCCATCTCGCTCGCCTTCGCGTACGCGAACCGGTTCAGCGACTCGTCGATGACGAGCGCCGGGATGCCGCGTTTGAGCCGCTCCGCGTTGACGTCGTTCGTGAGCGCCTTCGCCTGGTCGGTGGCGGATTGTGGGTAGTGCGGGTTGACGAACGCGATCGACATCGGCGCTTCGTTGCCTTCCGGGGCGGCCGCCGCAGCACTGATGCTCGATGCGATGAACGCTCCGGCGAGCGCGAGCGTCATGGCGGCGGTGGAGGCGCGTTCGCGGCGAGTGAGGACTTTCATGTGAGCAGTATGGAGCAGTGCGGTAACCCGGCCGCACGCCATCCGGGCAGCCGGTAACGAGCCGTTCCGGTTTAACAGCCCCAAGAGTCAGTGATCCGGGTCCGCGCGGCCGTCCAAGAACTGGGCGCTTCGCACGGCGGCGGCGGAACCGGTTAGCGGCTGAGCAACTCTTTGAGTTGCGTGGAC
Organism: Candidatus Elarobacter sp.; assembly: GCA_035943995.1. Lineage (GTDB taxonomy): Bacteria > Vulcanimicrobiota > Vulcanimicrobiia > Vulcanimicrobiales > Vulcanimicrobiaceae > Vulcanimicrobium. Next base: position 6,250 of record DASZBS010000005.1, read on the forward strand.
GGTTCCACTCCGAGTTCCTCGCCAAGAATCTTGCGGTAGTGCTGGTATTCGAGGATCGCGGCGCCGCGATTCTCGGTCGCGAGGTGCGCCTCGATCTTGACACCGCGCGCCGCTTCGTCCAGCGGGTCGACGCCCACGAGGAACTCCGCGATCTGCAACGCGCGCGCGGTATCCGCGCGCCGCAGCGCGTCGTGCGCGAGAAAGCCGCCGAGCTCGCGCGTTGCGGCCTGCAGCACCCGTTCGGTTTCTGCGAACCATTCCCAGCGGCTGAACGCGTGGGCGCGGCCGCGTTTGAGGCGCTCGAAGAGCATTTCGGCGCCGTCGATCTCCGCCGTGACCGCGGTACCGCGCGCCACGGCGGACCGTAACGCCGGCAGCGCCCGCACGTCGACGTCGACGCCCCTTCCGAGCACGTAGGTGCTCTTCACCGAGAGGATTGCATCCGCGTCACCGAGTTGCTGGCGGGTGCGGCGCACGCACATCTTGAGCGCGTTGCGCGCCGATTCGAGCGGCATGTCCGGCCAAAGCCGGTCGCACAGCATGTCGCGGCTGACCGCGCGCTCGTCCACGGCAAGCGCTGCTATCAGCGCCCAGCCGCCTTCCGAGACCGTCAGCTCGCTTCCGTCGCGGCGGATCGTCACATCCGCCAGAGACACCGCGATGCGCTGGTTGCTCGCCGGCTCGAAGTTCAAGCTGCGGAAGCGGAGACGGTCGACGAACGGCGTGAGCATGCCGTTGGGCTCGCCGCTCGCGACGAGCCGCGCAAGGCTCTCGCGCAGCGGCGCCGAGTCGATCTCCGCCGCGATCTCTTGCGCCTCGACCAGCCGCCGATCGCGCGACGACGGCACCTTCTCCGCGACCGTGACGCGCGCGAGAACGCGCAGGAACGCGCTGCCGGCACGGTCGGCAAGCGCCAAGGCCGTCTGCGCCTCGTCCGCGGCCGCTGCCGGATCGTCGTTGTCGGCAGCCGACATGAGATAGGCTTGCGCGTCCCAATGCCACGACCCGCCGCGTGAAGGCGACAACCGGCGTCCGAGCGCGGCGAGCCCGAAGTTGAGCAAGCCCGGCAGATCGTGCTGCTTGATCGCGAGCTCGAACTGCGTCAGGTACGCGTCGGCCACGTCCGAGTCACGCGCGAGCCAAGCGCCGAAGACACCTTCCGCCAACGCCATCGCGATGATCGCCGGAGCTCCGCCGCGCTGCGCGGCCTTGAACATCTCCTCGATGAACTGGTACTCTGCCTCCCACGTGCCGCGCGCACGTGCGGCGGCGATCTCGATCGAGAGCAGTTGCGAGAACCACGTCTGCTCCGCAAGGACGTGACGCTGCATCTTGTGCCAAGCCGTCACGGCGGCGTCATACCGACCGCGCGTAGCGTCGATCGTCGCGCGCGCGGCGAGCAAGTGAAGTTGGCCGGCGTCGTCCGGTCCGTCGGCGGGGATCGTCCGCCCGCGCGTCAGCATGTCGGCGGCGTCTTCCAACCGGCCGGCATCCATGAGGACGAGCGCGGACAATGCAACGATGGTATTCACCGTGTCGTCCGACGCCGTCGGCGGCAGGCTCTCGAGCACCGCGTTCGCCTCGTGCGCCAGCACATCGGGCCGTTCGGACAGGCGCCGCGCGCCGATGCATGCCGCCCAGACCTCCGGATAGCACGCCAGCGTGGCCGAATCGTACCGGTCCGGCAACCGCGAGAAAATGCACAGCGCCTCGAGCGTCACGTTGTCCGCTTGACGGAGGAGATCGGACGCGAGCGCGATCTCGCCGGCCTCGAGATAGCACTGCGCCGCGCGCGCAACCTCGTGGTTCGTCTCGCAGTTCTTTGCGACGGCGAGCTGCCCCCGCCGCACGTCGGCAGCGTGGCGAGCGCGCAGAACCGCGCGGATGAGGGGACACACCTCGACCCGGCCGCCGCTGAGCAGGTCGGCGACCTGATACCGGCGCGTCAAATCGGTAACGATGCGTTCTCGCGAGGCCGCACCGAACAGATGCTCGAACTCCGCGGTGCCGAGGTCGTCGAACGCGACCGACGCGCACAGCGCGTACAACACGTCGGGCGGGACGTGCGCGAGCACGTGCCAGTCGACGTAGTCGAAGAGGTCGTCGAACTCCGACCGATCCATGGACTCGAACATCGCTTCCAGATTGCCCTCGCGTGCGACGCGAGCGAAGTAGAGCGCCGGGAGCGGCCAGCCGGACGTGAACTGGCTTATCCGGAACAGCAGCGAGTCGGTGATCCCGTTCTCGGCGAAGACGCTGCGCATCTCGGCTTCGTCGAATGCGAGATGCTCGCGGCGCACCGTGGTGAGCAAGTGCGGACCGGCAAAATCCGCAAAGGCGATACCGGGTTCGTGCCGCGCGCAGAGGACCAGTTTGCCGTCCGGCGCGTGGGACGAGATCAAATTCGTGAGAATTTTCAACCCGGCCGCATCACCTTCGAGGCATTCGACGTCCTCGATGATGAGCGTGCGCGGCTCGGCCGGCGCGCACCACGCGTTCGTGATCGAAGCGGCGAGACTCCCTGGGTCGTCGCTCACGATGCCGAGCGCCGCCGCGACCCGGTCTGCGAAGGTAGCGGGCAGCTCCGGCGATGCGCTCACCTCTGCCCACGAGGGCTCCAACCGCGCGATGTGGTGAGCAATATCGCTCTTGCCATAACCCGCCGGCGCGATCAGGGCGGTGACCGCGGTGCCGCGCTTGCGGATACGATCGAGCACGCGTTGCCGGTTGACGAACATCTGAATCCGATCTCTGCGGCGCGATGGATGACCAGCGCCGCCGCGCGCGCGGTGCGATTGCATTCTCGTGCGAGCGTTCGCGCAGCTCTTAGACGTTCGTCACCACACCTGCAGCTCCCGGCGATGCCTCAATACTCGGATGTACACTTTTGCACATCGGCGTGACTTGTCACGCGACGGGTCGTTCATCGTGCCGCAGTGCGTCGGAGAACCGTTGAGCGCGGCGATTATGCGCACATGATCGCGTGCAGACTCCTCGCCGCCGCAAACAGCTACGCCGTGATCTATTTTTCACGGTTACCGCAACTCTCGTGCATCGCCGGCTTCGGCCGACGACGTGCGCGAGACGATGGACGTCGTGCGACGCCTCGCGTCCGGAGTATCCGGCTGCTGTGGCCGGCCGAGCCCATCGTCAAGAGCCTGCCCCTTCTTTGCCGTCGCATCCGATGTCACCGAAGCGGGTCACCGCATGGTCAGATGATACCCGAACAAATGAGAACGGTTATGGTATCGTTTTCAATCTTTGAGTGAAACATTTGTAAAGCATGTGCTCGGGTGTCACGACTGATCCAGCGCGAGCGTATCTAATGCGATCGTAATGTTCGGTTTCGCAGCATAGCCGTAAGAGTTTCGTAAGCGCTCGATGCGATGATTGGTCTATTTCGCGACGGGAAGTCCATTTCGTCAACGGGAGGGCGGGGTGAACGAGGACTCAACGGAGAGCCGGAAGACTGAACGTAGGGCGGCGCGGACGCGGCCGTCGACCCGCCTGATCGGCAACGAAATCGACGACTCCGCCGGGGATTCGAACGACCGTCACTCGGGAGAGCTCCGCGCGCCTGACGTGCTGGTCGGAGAGTCGCTCACGCAGCCGCCGCAGCAGGATCGCAGCCGGCGAGCGCGCGAGGCGCTCATCGTCGCGGCACTCGCGCGCTTTACCGAAAACGGTTACGAGGCGACGACCGTCGACGACATATCGAAACAGGCCGGCGTTGCCGTCGGGGGATTCTACTTGCACTTCCGGTCGAAACGACAGGTCCTGCTGGTGCTCGTCGACCGCTTGTTGAACGAGCTCGATACGTTCACCGAGGTCACGTCCGCTGATACGGAGGCCATCTTCGCGTGCCTGCGCGACCGCTTTCGCGCGAGTTGGGATTATGCCGGGGTTTACCGCGCGTGGCGGGAGGCTACGCTGCGCGATGCCGAGCTCGCGGCTCTCCACGAGCAGGTGGACGCGTGGGCGATCGCGAGAACTGCGAGCGCGTTGACGGCGGCGGCGGCGGCACCCGGTGCGCGCGCGACCGTTTCCGTTACGACGCTGGCGTACATGTTCACCACCATCTTCTGGCGCCAGCTAGAAGTCCAGGCGGCCGATCGGGGTCTCCTCTCGGACGCGCTTAGCGCGGTCATCCAGCATGCCCTGTTCGAAGACCGCGCGCCTGCATCGACCGAGGATGAATCGGGCGCTAATCGCGGAGAATCACGTTGAGGAGGGAGCCGTTGACCTGCAAATCGCTGCTCATCCCGGCGCCGTAGTCGATCAGCCCCAGCCGCCGAAACTTGTTCATGAAGAAGTTTACGCGCGACCGCGTCGTCCCGACCATATCGGCCAAGGTTTGCTGACTGAGCTTGGCGACCGTGGGCTGCGTCGGCGCTTCTTTTCCTAAGTGCGCCATTTGAAGCAGCACACGCGCGAGACGCTTTTCGCTCGAGTTGAATAGCTGATCCGCGAGATCTTCCTCGATACGTATGTTGCGAGCGAGCAGGTGAGCCATGAACTTTTCGGCCACTGCCGCCCGCTCGTGGAGGAGTCGCGTCATCACGGCCTTGTCGATACGCACCACGGAGCACGGCGTGACCGATGTCGCGGTGACCATCCGAACGGACTGGCCCGCTAGGCAACCTTCACCAAAAAACTCCCCGCTTTCGAGGATGGCGATGACGGCCTCCTTGCCGCGCGGCGATACGAGGGACAGTTTGACCCTGCCGCGCTGGAGATAAAAAATCGCATCCGCGGGGCCGCCCTGCGCAAATAGATTTCGCCGCGCTGCGTACGTCCGAGCCGCCTGTCCGTCGGTAACTTCCTCGAACATACCCGTCGCATCGAACGCCGATGGCAACATTTCGGTCATTCTTGCTCACCCTCACGCGGGTCGCTCGCACACCGCGCACACCCGCTCTCGTCACGCATCATATCGCATCGAGTGATGGTTGGGTACGTTGTCGTATCCAAGGATTGTACAGTTTACCTGAACGCGATTTCATGTTCACCGCGTATCCGAGCTAGCGCCGCTCGCGTCTTCACGCGCTTATCCGAATGGCCAAACCGCATTTTCGGGCCACCAGCGACTATTCTAAGCCCCTGCAGGCGTCGCCGAGCGCAGTGTTCGCTGCGCGTCGTAAGACGGGGAGACGGCGGCCCCAGGGAGGGGTGGCTAACGTGATCGTTGCGTGGCACGCTAGGGGACCTAGGGCCGCCGTCCTCGCGCATCGTCTGCGAACGGGGCGCAGTTGTCAGCTCAATTGTGCACAATGCAACGGTACGACGCGCCGCTCACCGATCGGCGCCGGGCGGCGGCATCACGGCGACGATGATGCGATCGAGGTCGGCATAGTCGCGAATCGTCTCGGTGCCTGCGCGCGGCAGCACGTCGCGCACGAGACGTTCGAGCGCGAGCGCATTTACCGGAGCTGCTTCAAGCAGCACGATGCCGCGCGGCGCGGTCAGCGCCGCCAAATCCGGTAGCAGCCGCCGGTACAGTGCGAGCCCGTCGGTGCCGCCGTCGCGCGCGAGCAGCGGCTCGAACGACACCGGATCGGGCGCGCCGGCGCAATCGGCGGTGGGCACGTACGGCAGGTTCGCGACGACGCAGTCGAAGGGCGCGTACGGCAGCAGCGGCGCGGCGAGATCGCCGTGCAGGAACGTCACGTGCTGGAACACGTCATTGCGCGCGGCGTTGCGGCGTGCGACGGCGAGCGCGTCCTGCGACACGTCGCTCGCGTACACGCTGAGCTCGGGAAGCTCGCTCGCGAGCGTCACCGCGATCGCGCCGCTGCCGGTGCCGACGTCGGCCGCGCTCCCGTTCTCGCGCCCGATCGCGCGCAGATGGCGCACCGCCCACTCGATCGTGAGCTCCGTCTCCGGGCGCGGCACGAGCACGCGCTCGTCGACGCCGAACATGCGGCCGTAGAATCCGGCTTCACCCGTGACGTACGCGAGCGGAGTGCCTTGCGCGCGGCGCTCGACCAGCGCGCCGAACCGTTCGGCGACGTCAGAGGTGAGCTCGCGCTCGCGGTGCGCGATCATCTCCTGGCGCGTGACGCCGCCCGCGTGCGCGAGCAGAAACACCGCGTCGAGCCGGCCGGTACCGCCGATCGCCTCCAGCCGCACCGACGCGTCGCGCAACGCCTCGCCGATCGTCACGCCGCGTCGGATTCGCCGCTGAGCAGGCGCGCTTTCTCGTCCTTCTGCAATTCGACGATCAGCTTTTCCAGGTCGCCGTCGAGGATCGCCTTGATGTTCTGGAAGTTCTGGTTGATGCGGTGGTCGGTGATGCGGTCCTGCGGGTAGTTGTACGTGCGGATCTTCTCGCTGCGGTCGCCGGTGCCGACCTGGCTCTTGCGCAGCGACGCTTCCGATTCTTCGCGCTCGCGGCGCTGGTTCGCGGCGAGCTGCGCGCGCAGCATGTCCATCGCGCGCGCGCGGTTCTGCAGCTGCGAGCGCTCCTCGCTGCACGACACGATGATGCCGCTCGGTTTGTGCGTGATGCGGATCGCCGACTCGGTCTTGTTGACGTGCTGGCCGCCGGCGCCCGACGCTTTGAACGTGTCGATCTCGAGGTCGGTCGAACGGATCTCGATCTCGCCGTCGTCGGCCACTTCCGGCAGCACGGCGACCGTCGCGGTGGAAGTGTGGATGCGGCCCGCCGCTTCGGTCGCGGGGACGCGTTGCACGCGGTGCACGCCGGACTCGTACTTGAACCAGCGGTACGGCTCGCCGCTCTTCACCGCGACGACGACCTCTTTGTAGCCGCCGGCTTCGTTCTCGTTCTCGCTCAGCAGCTCGACGCGCATCTTGCGCGACTCCGCGAAGCGCGTGTACATGCGCAGCAGATCGCCCGCGAAGATCCCCGCCTCGTCGCCGCCGGCGCCGGCGCGGATCTCGATGAACACGTCTTTGTCGTCGTTGGGGTCGCGCGGCAGCATCAGCTCCTGCAGCTCCGCGTCGACGGCGGCGAGGCGCTCGCGCAAGCCGGGCGCTTCTTCTTCGGCGAGCGCCGCCAGCTCGGGATCCGATTTGTCGGCGCGCAGCGCGTCGTTCTGGGCGGTCTCGCGCAGCAGCGCACGGTGGCGGCGATAGGCCGCGACCGTGGCGTCGATGGACGCGCGCTCCTTCATCAGCGCGGTGAAACGCGCTTGATCGAAACCGCCGCTCGTGTCGGCGAGCGCGGCCTCGATCTCGTCGAAGCGTTTCGAGAGCGTCTCGAGGCGGTCGGTGTATTGCATCGTCAGGCAAGCAAGAAGCGCGCCGGCGAACGGCGCGCTTCCTGGAGTCGTGCTGAGGTGGCTAAACGGACGCCGGAGCGGCCTCCGCCTGGTCGGCCTGCTTCTTGGTCTTCCGCGCGGCCGTCTCGGCTTTCTTCTTGTCAGCCATCGCGACGCGCTGGTTGAACTTCTCGACGCGGCCCGCCGTGTCGAGGAACTTCTGCTGCCCGGTCCAGAGCGGATGGCAGTTGGAGCAGACTTCGACCGCGATCGTCGGCGACGTCGATCCGGTGGTGAACGTGGCTCCGCAAGCGCAAGATACCTTGGCTTCCGGATACCATTTTGGGTGACCCTTGGTTTTCACAGCCCTCCTATTTTATCACCCGGGCGCAAGTGCGATAGTCGCACCGCCTCACCGGGCAGCCGGGGACCAGGAGCGCGAGCGTCCGTTTGGACCATCTGCCGCGCAGTAGTTGGCCGCTCGCTGCCGTATTAGCCGAGAGCCCCGAAAGGCGGATGGTGGGACCCATACGACAGTCGCGAGCGCGCGGTGCTTGGAGCCCGCTGCGTTTCGCCATGGCGGTGATCGCGCTCGCGGCGACGCTCGACGTCTCCGGCGTGTTCGCCGCGCCCGCGCCGCCGGCGGCCGGCCCCAAGCGGATCCAGCTCGAGGAGCACGACCAACCGGTCCGCGACGTGCTGCTGCGGCTGGGCGGCCTCGCGCACCTCAACGTGACGGTGGCCGAGGACGTGCGCGGCAACGTCAACCTGTCGCTGCACGACGCCACGCCCGATGAAGCCGTGCACGCGGTGTGCTCGCAGCTCCAGCTGCGCTGCGTGCGCGAGGGGCGCTCGCTCGCGGTCTACGCGCAGTCGTCCGTCGTCGTGCCGCTCGCGATCGTGCAAGCCGGGCGGGCGGCGCAGCTCGTGCGCCAGCTCTACCCGCGCCTCGCCGTGCGCGTCAACGCGCCGGCGAACGCGCTCGTCCTCGCGGGCACCGCGAACGACATCCAGAGCGCGCGCGCGGTCATCGCCGGGCTCGACGTGCGCGACGCGACCAAGCCGACGACCGAAGCGGTCACGCTGCGCACGCAGTCCGCGCAAAACGTCGCCGACCGCTTGCGCTCGCTGTACCCCGCCGCGAAGATCACCGTGCTGTCGCACGCGACGATGCTGATCAGCGCGACGCCGCCCGACCTCGCGCAGATCAAGACGCTCGTGGCCGGGATCGACGCGCCGACGCCGCCGCCCGTGTCGCAACCGGTGTCCAGCGACGCGGTCAAGGTGTCGCAGCGGCGCCCGCAAGACGTTGCGCGCGCGATCACCGCGCAGATCCCGCACGTTCGCGCCGCCGTGTCGGGCACGTCGATCACGCTCACCGGCTCGCCCGACGACGTCAACCGCGCCAAAGCGCTGATCGCGCAGCTCGACCTGCCGCCGTACGGCGCGCGCTACACGCAGATCTACCGCATCCACAACGTCGATGCGAAGTCGGTCGGCGCGCTGATCCAGCGCTCGTTCCCCGCCGTCGCGGTGACGGTCGACGCCGACCTCAACGCGCTCTCGGTGACGGCGAATGCGGCGGAGCAGCAGCGCATCAGCGACGGGATCGCGCAGATCGACGGCACGGCCGCGGCGACCGGCGGCCAGAACCCCGGCGCGTCGGGCGGCGGCGGCGTGCCGTCGGGCCACGAGGTCATCCAGCTCAAGTCGATCGTGCCCGGCGTGCAGGGCGGGGGCGCCGCCACCACGCCGCAAGACATCGGCGCCGCGGTCCAGCAGGCGCTGCAAGGTTCGTATCCCGATCTGCGCGTGACGGTGCCCAACGGCACCCAGCAGCTGATCCTCACCGGCAGCCCGCAGAGCATTCGCGCCGGGCGCGAGCTCATCGCCGAGCTCGACACGGTGCCGCAATCGGTCGTCCTCGACACCGAGATCCTCGAGCTCGACGAGAACAGCTCGAAGAACCTCGGCTTGCAGATCGGCAACTCGGTGCAGTCGTCGTTCACCGAGATCCAGCCGACGCCGGATCCCAACGGCAATGCCGGGCGGCTGATCGGCATCCAGCCGTTCGGCCGTTCGCAGATCGCGTTCACCGCGACGCTGAACCTGCTGATCTCCAACGGCAAGGCTCGCGTGCTCGCGGACCCGCGCATCACGACGCTGTCCGGGCGCACCGCGACGATCCGCGCCGGCGACACGCTGAGCATCCTCACCACCACCGGAGGCGGCAACGGCGTCGTCGCGACGCAGCAGCTCCAGAGCTTCCAGACCGGCGTCACGCTCGACATCACGCCGATCATCACGAACAACGGCGAGCTGACGGTCGCGCTGCATCCCGTCGTCAACTCGCTGACCGGTTTTTTCAACAACGTCCCGGAGATCTCGACCCGCGACACGCAGACGACGGTCCACTTGCGCGACAACGAGACGCTCGTGATCGGCGGCCTGATCCAAGAGAACTCGCAGCACACCGAGAACAAGATCCCGCTGCTCGGCGACCTGCCGCTCATCGGCCGCGTGTTCCGCAACCAGAACACGACGAGCACGCGCAACGAGCTGATCATCGTCGTCACGCCGCACATCATCAACGGCAACGCGACCTCGACGGTGCCCAGCGCCGCCATCCCGCCCGGCATGGTCGTCCCGACGCCGCGCGCGCTGCCCACCGTCCCGCCGAACCTCGCGTTCCCCAGCGGCGCGCCGCAGCAGCAGCAGCAGCGGCAACCACAGCAGCAGCGGCCGGCCACGCCACCGCCGGCGGTCCCGCAGACGACGCCGGCCCCGTTACCGGCGGCGAACGCCACGCCGGCACCGCAAGCGACCCCGAGCGCGCTCGCGCAGGCGAACGTCTACGTGTTCGGGTCGCCGCCGCCGAACACGTTCGCCGCGCCCGGCGACGCGCCGCAGATCTTCTACGCGATGTTCTCCCCCACGGTGCTGACCCCGAACGCGACCGTACGCATGAGCGTGATCACCACCACCAACGTCCAGCGCCTGACGATCGGGACCGGCAGCACCAACATCTCGCTGTCGCTGACCGGGACCGGGATCTGGCAAGGCGTGTTCTCGGCCAACGTGCTCAACTTGCCGACGACCGCGACCAACGTCCAGCTGACCCTCACCGCGGCCCGGAACGACGGCCAGACCGCCAGCATCCCCATCCCGGTGTCGGTCACGCACGGACTGTAAGTTTTCCGTTAAGCGCTGTGGGGGCCGCGCTGGGATGATCGGCGACGCCGTTTGCCAAAAGAGAACCGGTCCCCCACGCCCCCCCAAGAGGTCCCGTTGAACGTTCGTCAGCTCGTGCTCGTGGCGATTGCCGCCCTCGCCGTCGGCGGCACCGCCGTCGCGGAGGTCGGCCAGTCCGGACCTACCGGCCAGGTCACCCCGCCGCCGCCCCCGCCGCCCAACGGCAACGTCGCGACCCCCGGCGTGCTGATCGGCACCCCGGTCCCGGCCACGCCGGCCGGCGCGGGGCCGACCATCACCCCGGCGCCCGCGACCACGCCGGCCCCGGCCGGCCGCCGCGGCCGCCGCAGCAGCACGCCGGAGCCGGCGCCGAGCGCGTCCGACACGCCCGAGCCGCCCCAGTTCTCGACGATGGACGGTGTCTGGGAGGTTCAGCTTCAACCGCTCACCGCCGGGCGAGCGATCTACTCGCACCTGGCGATCACGCAAAAAGGCGACCAGCTCAGCGGCACGTGGCAGCGCGAGAACAACCAGAAGGTCGCGTTCACCGGTACGTTCGACGGGCGGCTCTTCAAGCTGACCGCGGCGGACGGCAAGGGCACCTGGACGTTTTCGGGCTACGCGGAGAACTTCTCCGACATGGTGGGTCTGGTGCAGACGGCGGACCCCAAGGACAAGGGAACCCCGTTCACCGCTACGCATCGCAAGAAGGACCGGCTCTAGAGGTGGCGTGACCGTCGCGGCAGCGCTCGACGCGCGCGTGCTCGCGGCGATCGGTGCGTACGCGCTGGACGACGCCGCGTTCCTGGCGCTCGCGCGCGACCTCTTCGCGTATCAGGCCGAGCGCAACGCGCCGTACGGCGCGTTCGCGCGGGCGGCGGGTTTCGGCGGATCGCGGTTGCCCGAGCGGATCGAGGACATCCCCGCGGTGCCGGCCGCGGCGTTCAAGGAAGCGCGCCTGGCGACGTTTCCGCCGGCCCAGACCGCGGCGTGGTTCGAGACGAGCGGCACCACGCGCGACCGCGCCGGCCGCCACGAGCTGCCGACGACGCGGCTGTACGACGCCGCCCTGCTCGCGTCGTTCGACCGCATGCTGCTCGCCGACGGCGCGCGGCTGCGCTACTTGAACCTCGTCCCCGACCCGCGCGAGCGGCCGCACAGCTCGCTGGGGCACATGCTGGGCGTCGTCGCGCGCGAGCGCGGCGACGGCGCCGACGGCTGGTACCTGCGCGGCGACGATCTCGACGTCGATGCGTTCCTGCGCGACGCAGCGCGCGCGAGCGCCGCCGGCACCGCCGTGTGCGTCGCGACGACGGCGTTCGCGCTGGTCGCGCTGCTCGACGCGCTCGCCGCGCGCGGCACGGTGCTCGCGCTGCCGGCCGGCTCGCGGATCATGGAGACCGGCGGTTTCAAAGGCCGCACCCGCGTGGTCGACCGCGCCACGCTGTACGCGCAGGCGTCGGACCGCCTGGGCGTGCCCGTCGAGTCGATCGTCGCCGAGTACGGGATGACCGAGCTGTCGTCGCAGTACTACGACGCGTTCGCGTCGCGCGCGCGCGTCGAGCCGCGCGTGAAGGTCGCACCGCCGTGGCTGCGGCCGATCGTCGTCGGCGGCGACGGCCGACCGCTGCCGCGCGGCGTCGTCGGCGCGATCCGGCACGTCGACCTCGCGAACCGCGGCTCGGTGATCGCGGTCGACACCGAAGACCTCGGCGCGCTCGTCGAAGGCGGGCTCGTGCTGCTGGGCCGCGAGGAGGGTGCCGAGCTGCGCGGCTGCTCGCTCGACGCGGAGACCTTGCTCGCGCGCCGTGGCTGACGACGCCGCGCCGGGCTCGCTGCGCGCGCTGTCCGCGCGGCGCATCGCCGCGCACGTCGCCGACGCGGCCGAACGCTGGAGCGACGCGGACTTTCCGCCGCGCGTGCGCGCCGCGCTCGCGATCGAAGCCCGGCTAGGGTACAGCGCGCCGGTCGTCGACTTCGCGCTCGACCGGCTCTTCTTCGGCATCACGCGCGGCGCGCTCGAAGCCGCGATCGCGTCGGAGCTGGGCAGCATCGACGCGCTCGACGGCATCGTCGAACGGCGCGGCGCGCCGGCGGCGTGGGCGCGCGGCGTCGACCGCGTCACGATCGTGTCGAGCGACACGACGATCGGCGTCGCGATCGTGCCCGCGCTCTTCGCGCTGTGCGCGAAGTGCGACGTCGTCGTGAAGGACCGCAGCGACGCGCTCGTCGCCGGCTTCTTCGCATCGCTCGCCGACGAGCACCCGGCGTTCGCGTCCGCGGCGCGGGCGTACGCTTGGACCGGCGGCGACGATCCCGCCGAGTCCGCGCTGCTCGAGCGCAGCGATGCCGTCGTCGCGTTCGGCCGCGACGAGACGCTGCGCGCGATTCGCGCGCGCTGCGGTTCCGATACGCGCTTTGCCGGCTTCGGGCACCGTGCGAGCATCGGCCGCCTCACGCGCGACGAAGCCGCCGCGCTCGACGACGCGCTGGCCGAGCGGATCGCGCGCGACGCGCTGCTGTACGACGGCGAAGGCTGTCTGTCGCTGCACGCGCTGTTCGTGCACGCGGGCGCCGCGGAGCTCGCGCGCATCGCGCCGGTTCTCGCCGCGGCGTTCGAGCGCGTCGCGGTCGAGTTCCCGAGCGGCGTTCGGTCGGCGGCGCGCACCGCCGCGGTCGCCGCATACTGCAACCTCGCGGCGTTTCGTGCGGCGGGCGGGCGCGGCGCCGTCGTACGCGCGGGCGACGCCGCGCTGATCGTCGATCCGCCGCGCGGCGAGGCGCCGCCGTTTCTGCCGCGCGTCCTGCCGCTCTTCGGCGTCGACGGCGACGACGCGATCGCCGCCTACGCCGCCGTGCAGCGGCTGCCGGTGCAAGCCGTCGGCGTCGTCGCGGCCGGCGCGTCCGCCGTCGCGCTGGCCGAGCGGATCGGCGCGGTGCGCGTCGCGCCGTTCGGGACGATGCAGGACCCGCCGCTGGGCGGGCATCACGGCGGCGCACCGCGTATCGCCGACTTCGTGCGCTGGATCGACCGCGAGTGACCGACCTGGACTTCGAAGCCGTCGTCACGGCCGTGCCAGGGCCGCGCTCGCGCGCGCTCGCCGCGGACCTGGTCACGTACGAAGCGCCGGGCGTGACGTACCTCGCCGACGACTACCCCGTGTTCTGGGAGAGCGCGGCGGGCGCGCTCGTCACCGACGCCGACGGCAACCGGTATCTCGACCTCACGTCGGCGTTCGGCGTGTCGGCGGCGGGTCACACCAACCCGCGCGTCGCGAGCGCCGTCGCCGATCAGGCGCACCGGCTGATGCACGGGATGGGCGACGTCCACCCGACGGAGCTGCGCACGCGGCTGCTCGCGCGGCTCGCGAAGCTCGCGCCGGGCGATTTGCGCAAGACGTATCTCGCGACGTCGGGCGCCGAAGCGGTGGAGTTCGCGCTCAAGACCGCGCTGCTCGCGACCGGCAAGCCGCGCGTGCTCGCGTATCACGGCGCGTACCACGGGCTGTCGCTCGGCGCGCTCGAGGTCGCGGGGATCGACAAGTTTCGCGCGCCGTTCGCACCGCTCGTTCCGGGCCGTGCGACGTTTCTGCCGTTCCCCGGCGCGGACGCATCGGTCGACGGCGCGATCGACGCCGCGCGCACCGCGCTCGGCCACGATCCGGACATCGGCGCGGTGATCCTCGAGGCGGTCCAAGGGCGCGGCGGCGTGATCGTCCCGCCGCACGGTTTTTTGCGCGCGCTGCGCGCGCTGTGCGACGAGCGCGGCTTGCTGCTGATCCTCGACGAGATCTACACCGGCTTCGGGCGCACCGGTACGATGTTCGCCTGCGAGCACGAAGGCGTCGTCCCCGATCTGCTGTGCGTCGGCAAGGCGCTCGGCGGCGGCGTGCCGCTCTCCGCGACGATCGGGACGCCGCGCGCGATGGACGCCTGGCCGGTGAGCGCGGGCGAAGCCATCCACACGTCGACGTTCCTGGGCAACCCGCTTGCGTGCGCGGCGGCCCTCGCGAACCTCGACGAGCTCGAACGGCTCGACGTCATCGGGCTCGTCCGCGCGCGCGAAGCGGCGCTCGGCGCACGGCTGCGCGCGCTGTCGTCGCGCGCGAGCGTGCGCGACGTGCGCGGCGTGGGATTTCTGTGGGCGGTCGAGTTCGCGCACGCCGCGTTCGCGAACCGGGTGGTCGTGCGCGGCCTCGCGCGCGGCGTGATCCTGCTGCAGTCCGGAGCGACGGGGACGTCGATCACCATCGCGCCGCCGCTGACGATCGGCGACGCGCAGCTCGCGCGCGCGCTCGACCTGTTCGCCGCGGCGATCGACGAGACGGAGGAGCATCCATGAGCACGTTGCGCGTCGGCGTGGTCGGAGCGGGGTTCGGCGGCGCGGTGCACGCGCCGGCGTACGCGCTCCACCCGCGCTTCGAAGTCGTCGCGATCGCGTCGCCGTCCAGCGCCCAGCGCGTCGCGCGCGAGCGCAAGATCCCGCACGCGTTCGACTCCGTCGAGGCGATGCTCGCCGGCGTCGAGCTCGACGTCGTCTCAGTGGCATCGCCGCCGTTCGACCACCATCGCTCCGCGCTCGCGGCGCTGGCGGCGGGCAAGCACGTGCTGTGCGAGAAACCGCTCGCGCTCAGCGTCGCGCAAGCCGAGGAGATGGTCGCCGCGGCGGAGCGCGCGGGAACCGTCGCGGTGGTCGCGTTCGAGTTCCGCTACGTCCCCGCGGTCATCGCGCTCAAGGAGCTGATCGACAACCGGCACGTGGGCGCGCTGCGCGAGATCGAGGTCGCGCGGCTGAGCGGCGAGCTGCTCGAGCGCAATACCGGCCGCTCGCGCGGCTGGTGGTTCTCGCGCGCGAAAGGCGGCGGCGTCGCCAACGCGTTTATGCCGCACTACTTCGACCTCGCCAACCACCTCGCCGGCCGCGTGCCGCGCGCGACGACCGGCTTGCTGCGCACGGCGAACCCGCGCCGCACCGACGCGCAAGGAACGTTCGAGACCGACGTCGCCGACGGTGCGTTCGCGTTCGTCGACTACGGCGAAGGCTTGGTCGCGCGCGCGAGCGCCGACATGACGACGGTCGTCCGGTCGACGACGATCGCGGCGCACGGCGAGACGCGCAGCGCGGTCGCGAGCGGGCCGGACGTCGGCGAGCTCAGCGTGTACGCCGTCGCCGAGGACGAGCAGGACGAGCTCGAGATCGCCGCTTCACCGTACGAGAAGCACGGTCAGATCCACGGGAACCTGCCGTTCTTCTTGCCGCTGCTCGACGCGTTCGCGACAGCGATCGATCTGGGCACGCGCGGCGTGCCCACGTTCGCCGACGGCCTCGTCGTCCAGCGGTCGCTCGAGGCCATCAGCTACGGGGTCGATCGCGCTTAGGGCAGCGTGAACCCGGCGGTCACCGCGTGCAGCGTGATGCTGCCGATCGTGCAGTGCTGCGCTGCGCTGCACGTGCCTGCGACGTTGCCGAACTGATCGCCCGCGTCGACGATGCCGTCGCCGTTCGCGTCGTACCACACGCCGACGTGATAGACCGTCGCACTTGCCGGCACGTCGCCGAGCCGGAAGTTGCCGGTCGTATCGACGGGCACGCCTTTGGGGTAGTTGGCATCGAGGATGTGCGGCGTCGTCCCGCCGGAGTTGTCGTACGCGAACGCGACGACTTGCGTGGGGCTCGTCTTCTGCGGGCTCGGGCCGCTGTACGCGCTGGTGTCGCCGGTGAGCCCCGCGAGGGCGCGGTAGATGTTGAGGCGGCCGTGGCCCTGATGGGGGTCGTTGATGTTGTCGGCCGTGCTCTCGAGCAGTTGCGTGACGCGCGCCGGGCTGAGCGAGTGATGCCCGCCCGCCGCCGCGATGAGCAGCGCCGCCGCGGCGCTGACCTGCGGCGTGGCTTGCGACGTGCCGGCGAAGAACGCCGTGCAGTTCGTTGGGACCTGCGGCAGCGTGCCGTGCGCGTACGTGCACTGGTCGCTCGGAAAGTTCGCGGTGGTCGTGGAGTAGTTCCAGATCCAGTGCAGCGGGCTGTTGTCGCTGCCGCCCGACGGGTCGCCGCCCGGCGCGACGAGCCCGAGGCCCGGCCCGTACTGCGAGTACGACGTCACGTACTCGGTCGAGCCCGCGAACACGCCGCTGTTGTTGTCGCGCAGTCCCGTCGCACCGACGGCGATCACGCCGTTGTAGGCGGCGGGGTAGTCGAGCACCGTGTGCGGCGTGCCGGTCTCGCCGCCGTCCGCATCGTTGCCCGCGGCCGCGACGACGGTCACGCCGGCGTTGATCGCCGCGGTGAGCGCATCGTGCTCGCCCTGGTCGAACCCGTCGTTGGGCGAGTAGTCCTCGGCGGCGCCGAGGCTGAGGTTGATGACGTCGGCGCCGCGCGACACGGCGTCGTTGACGGCGGACACCTCGTCGGTGACGCTGGCGTTCTGGCTGTGGCTGTTTGCCGTCGTGTCCGGAAAGATGTTGTACGCGAGCAGGCTCACGTTGTAGCCGCCGCCGGCGAAGCCGAGCGCGTTGTTCGCGATCGCGGCCGAGATGCCGGTGACGTTGGTGCCGTGACCGTTGGTGTCCTGAGCGGTGTGGCCCGCGCTCTGGTATCCGGTGGAGAACACGAGGTTCTGCGTGAGGTCGGTGTTGTGGAGATCGACGCCCGTGTCGATGACCGCGAGCTTCGCGCCGGTGCCGTGCGTGTACGACCACGCGTTGGGGAAGCCGTCGGCGAACAGATACCACTGGTCGACGTTGTTTGCGTGCGGATCGCTGACGACCGTCGCCGGCTTGGTGAGCGGGAAGCGCTTGTGGACCGGGAAGACGTCGAGCACGTCGCGCTGCGCGCGCAGCTTGGCGGCGAACGCCGTCGCGTCGGTGCCGGCGGGGATATAGACGAAGCGTTCGTACGCGCCCGACTCGGCGGCGAGCTCGGGACCGGCCGTTGCGCCTTCGGCAAGCTCGATCTGCGATGCGCGCGAGCGCATCTGCGCCGCGGTGCCGCGATAGCGCACGAGCAGCTGGTTCGTGACGACGCCCGCGCCGCTGAAGCGCTGGATGCCGCGCGCCGTCTCCGTGCCGCGCGGCGCCGAGGAGGACGAGGCGGTGCGGCGCGCGATCGACTGCAGCGAGCTGACGTTGACCGTTCCGCTCGAGTCGCCGGCCTGGTTGTAGAAAAGCGTATGGTTACCGTCGTTCGTCTGCGCGACGTTCACCGTGTACGGGCTCGCTGCGGCCGGCGTGAAGACGTACTGCCACTGGTGCGGCGCCGTCTGCGGCGTGTCGCTGGTCTGCGTGACGCCGGTGAAGTAGACGCAGTTCGTGCTGCTTGCGTCGACGCGCGCGACCGCAAGCCCGGACGGGTTCGACTGCAGCGTGTACGCGCTGCCCGATTGCGGTTGCAGCGAGCGGCAGCCGGGGGCAAGCGTGGGCGTGGCTGTCGCTACGGGCACCGGCGGCTTCCCGGCGCTGCTACCGCCGCCTCCGCATGCCGCAAGCGTGGACGCCGCAAGCAGCGTGAGAAGACGGGAGACCGGGCGGTGTAACATGCGCATCGCTTTCACTGAACGGGGGCCGGGGGCTGAACGTCACGTTCGAGGCGGCGCCACAAAAGACCCAGCGCCGCGACCGTCGCGCGTTCTCGTATGTCGGGCCGCGACCCTGGAAACGTGAGCCGGCGCGTCTCGATCTCATCGTCGCCCAAGCTTAACGCATACCAAACCAAGCCGACCGGCTTCTCCGGCGTCCCACCGTCCGGTCCGGCGACGCCGGTCGTCGCGATCGCCATGTCGACGCCCAGCCGCCGGCGCGCGCCGCGCGCCATCGCGGCGGCGGTCTCCTCGCTCACGGCGCCCGCTTGCGCAAGTGTACGTTCCGGTACATCGAGCAACGCGGTCTTGATCTCGTTCGAATAGGCGACGATCCCGCCCCGAAAAGCAGCCGAGGCACCGGCGACGGCGACGATGTGATCGGCGATCCCCCCGCCGGTGCACGACTCGGCCGTACCGAGCGTCAGCCCGCGCTGTGTGAGCGCGCGCACGATCGCGCCGGCGAGCGTCGTATTGTCGTCGCCGTAGTAGCCGCTGCCGATCCGGGTGCGCAGCTCCGCCGCGACCGGCTCGATCATCGCGTCGGCTTGCTCGCGGCTGCTCGCCTTCGCCATGATCTTCACGTCGACGGCGAAGCCGTGCGCGAGCATCGCGATCTTTGGGTTCTCCAGGGTGCGGAACAGATCTTCGACGCGGCGGTCGAGCTCGGACTCGCCGATGCCGACGGTGTGCAGCGTGCGCGTGTAGATCGCCTCGCGCAAGCCGAACCGTTGCACCAGCCACGGCACGAGCTGGTCGGCGAGCATCGGCTTCATCTCGCGCGGCACGCCCGGCATGCACGCGACGAACTTGCCGTCGTCGCGCAGCGCGGCGAAGCCGGGCGCGGTCCCGTGCGGGTTGTCGAACACGACGCAGCCTTCGGGCAGATACGCTTGGCGCCGGTTGTTGTCGGCCATCGGGCGGTTGAACTGGCGAAAGCGCTCCTCGATCGCGCGCAGCGACGGTTCGTGCAGCACGAGCTTCTTGCCGACCGCGTGCGCGACGGCGTCTTTGGTGAGGTCGTCGACCGTCGGCCCCAAACCGCCGGTGGACACCGCGCCGTCGGCGCGCGCGAGCACGTCGTCGAGCATCGCCGCGAGCCGGCCGGTGTTGTCGCCGACCGAATGCTTCGCGTACACGTCGACGCCGTGGTCGGCCAGCGTGCGCGCGATGTGCACGCTGTTGGTGTCTACCAATTGCCCGAGCAGGATCTCGGTGCCGATCGTCACGATCTCGACGGAGGCCATCCCGTCAGCTTCGACGCCGGGACCGCCGCTCCGGCGGCGCGCTCAGAACGCGTCGGCGAGCGTGGGCGCGTACGGGTAGACGTGCGTCATCCAGCCGTAGACGTTGTCGAGGAAGACGCCGCCCGCCGCGTCGCACGCTGCGCGCGTGGTGATCGTGCCTTCGAAGCCGAACGGCGCGCGCTGCGCGTGGGTGGTCAGCGGCGGCGCGTCCCTGTGCGGGACGCAGATGTTGCGATGGCTGTGCCAGTGTCCCAGCGCGAGCGGGATGCGGCGGTCGAGCTCGTCCATCGATGCCGAGATCGGCGCGGTGAACATCACGCCGGCGAGCTCGAAGCCGGTCGCCGTGCGGCGGTAGAGGATCGCGGCCGGTGCCTTCGGGTCGAGATGCGTTTGATTCCGTGCGAAGTTCTCGTACTTGAAGAAGTGCTTGAGCGCACCGGCGGGGACGTCGTCGCCTTGTTTGAGGTAGCCGTCGCGCTCGGCGGCGGCCGGATCGCGATAGCGCACGAGGTCGGCGCGCAGCATCGCGAGCAGCCGCTGCGTGTGCGCCAGCTCGTCGGGCGGCACGGCGTCGCGCGCCTCGCTCATCCGCGTGTGCCCGAACGGATCGATCCCCATCCCGCTGGAGCGCGCCGCGACCGGCGCGCGCTGATGCGCGCACGCGGCAAGGACGGCGCAGGCGAGTGCCGCTGCCGCCGCGCGACAGGCGATCGCGATGCTCATCCTGCCAACCATGACGGCGTCTGTTCGGAAGAACCTGGGAGATTTGAAGTTGAAACCGGGTTAGAGGTCCACCGGGCGCAGGTAGAACTCGTTGATCGCCGTCCCCGACACGAGCGCGGTCGTCGGCAGGTGGCGCTTCCAGTGCGTGCCGTCGACGCGGCGCCGCACCAGCTTCACTTCGGTGCGATCCAAACCGCGCGCGACGATCGCGTCGTCTTTGTAACCGAGCAGGATCAAGTTCAAGATGCGATCCGCTTTCGCGTACGTGATGCCGAGGTCGCTCTCGTCGGTCTGGTTCGCTTCGAGGTCGGCGCTGGGCGGTTTGTCGACGACTTCGTTCGGTACGCCGAGATGGCGGGCGAGCGCCCACACTTGCGTCTTGAACAGATCCCCGATCGGGTTGACCGGCGGCGTGTCGTCGGCGTGCCAGGTGAAGTAGCCCATGAGCCGCTCCGTCTTGTTGCCGGTGCCGACCGGCAGCGCGTTGCGCCGCGCCGACTGGTCGAACAGCACGAGCATGCGCATGCGCGCCATCACGTTGCCCTTGCGGCGCGGGTCGGCGTCGGGTGCGTGCTTCAGATAACCGTCGACGGCGTCGGTGATCTCGATGGTCTCGCTGTTGATGCCGAGCGCGTCGACGATGCGCTGCGCGTCCGAGAGCGACGACGCCGCGGACGTCTTGTACGGCATGCGGATCGCGTACACGTTCTCGGGCCCGAGCGCGCGCGCACACAGGTACGCGACGAGCGCGCTGTCGATCCCGCCGGACAGCCCGAGGATCGCTTTGCCGATGCCGCGCCGCACGACGAGCTCGTCGCGCAGAAACGCTTCGAGCCAGCGCGCCGCGAGCTCCGGATCGATCGCGAGCGACGGCTCGTCCAGTCGTGCATCCACCACTGGGAGGGGCGTCACGAACGTTCCTCGAGCCGGCGCAGCACCGGGATCTCTTCGTCGAGCCACAGGTCGGGCAGCACCGCGGAGAGGTCGCCGAGCAGCGGGATCGTCGCGCGCGCGAGGTCGATCTCCTCGCGGTCGAGGTTGACGCGTACGATGCACGCGTCGAGCGGTCCCGCGGAATCGAGCAGCTCGCCGCGCGGCGAGTACGCGCACGTGCCGCCCGACATCCCCTTGCCGCCTTCGAAGCCGGTGAGCCCCGCGTACAGCACGTACACGCCGTGCTCGGCGGCCGCCGACGACAGGATCGCCTTCCAGCGCACGGTGCTCTCCAGCTCGCCGTCGCCGCACAGCCCGCGGCCGGGCGACGCGCTCGGGATGATGATCAGGCGCGCGCCTTTGAGCGCCGCGACGGTCGGCATGATCGCGTGCCACGCGTCCTCGCAGATGAGGATCGCCGCGCTCGCGAACGGTGTCTCGAACACGCCCAGCCGCCGCCCGCGCGTGAGGAACCGCTCCTCGTCGAACACGCCGTACGTCGGCAGGAACATCTTGCGGTGCACGTGCACGATGCGCGGCCCGCCCGGCTCGCCGCAGCGCACGTACAGCGCGCTGTTGTGGAACGTGCCCGCGACGTTTTCGTAGAACCCGGTGACGACGTCGCACGGATACGCGGCGCCCGACGCGCGCCACTGCGCGTCTACGTGCTCCGCCATCGCCGCCGCGTCGAGCGCGAGCTCGTACACGGCGCCTTCGAGGAAGTAGCCGGTCAGCGCCGCTTCGGGGAACACGATCAGCTCCGGCGGCTCCGGCGCGTGCGCGAGCTGCGCGAACACGTCGCGCATCGCGGCGAGGTTCGCGGCGAAGTCGCCCTTGCGCGGCTTGAACTGCACCAAGGCGGCGTGCATGGTGTTACTTCGCGACGGCGAGCGACGGTGTGGTGCGCACCTGCTCGGCGAGCTCTTCGGCGGGGTAGGTGAGGATCTCGACGAGCGTCGGGTGCAGGTGCGGGATGCGCGCGTAGTCCTGCACGGTCGCGCCGTACGCCATCGCGACGATCAGCGGCTCGATGAGATCCGACGCGTTCGGACCGAGGATCGCCGCGCCGAGGATGCGCCCGTCGGCCGGCGACGCCATCATCTTCACGAAGCCCTTGGTCTTGCCGATCGCGACCGCTTTGCCGTGATCGTTGAACGGATACGACGCGCGGATGAACTCGACGCCCGCGGCCTCGAGCTCGCGTTCCGTCTCGCCGACGACCGCGACTTGCGGATCGGTGAACACCGTGTGCGTCTTGCTCAGCGAGTAGTCCACGCGCTCGCGCGCTCCGGTCGCGGCGTTGCGGCCCGCGATCTCGCCCTGCTGGATCGCGACGTGGACGAGCAAATACTTTCCGGTCACGTCGCCCACCGCGTAGACGTCGGGGTTCGACGTGCGCAGCGTGTCGTCGACCGGGATGCCGGTGATGTCGTGGTGCTCGACGCCCGCGTTGTCCAGCCCGAGGTCACACACGTTGGGCACGCGCCCCAGCGCATAGAAGATCTCGTGCGCGGCGACCTCGTGCTCGCCGCCGGCCTGCGTGTAGTGCACCACTTTCATGCCGTCGTCGCGCACGCTCACGCGGTGGACCTGCGCGCCCAGCTCGACGCGGATGCCTTCCTCGCGAAAGTACTCCGTGAGCCCGAGGCCGACGTCGTGGTCTTCGCCCGACAGCAAGTGCTTCGAGCGCAGCACCATCGTGGTCGGGACGCCGGCGCGGTGGAAGAACTGGCCCAGCTCGCTGCCGACGTAGCCGCCGCCCAGCACCACCAGCGACTTCGGCGGCGACTCGAGGTCGAGCGCCTCGTCGCTGTCGATGAAGCCGGCTTCGCGCAAGCCGGGCACCGCGGCCGGAGCCACGCTGCTGCCGGTCGCGATGACGAAGCGCGGCGCGTACAGCACCTCGTCGCCCACGCGCAGCGTGGTCGGCGACTCGAAGAACGCCGCGCCGCTGAACACCGGGAACGTCTCGATCCCGGCGATGCGGTAGTCGGCCCAACCGGCAACCAGGGTCCGCTTGCGCTCGGCGAGCGCGCGGTAGTCCAGGGCCGGTTCCGCCGCGTGTACCGCGAGCTGGCCCGCGCTGCGGATGTCGTGGAGCAGGTCGCCGGTCGCCAGCAGGGTCTTGGACGGCATGCACCCGCGCAGGATGCACAGGCCGCCCAACGGGCCGTGGTCCACCAGCGCGACGGCGGCGCCGAGGTCGCGGGCCGTGCGGGCGGCGGCGTACCCGCCGCTCCCGGCGCCGATGACGACCACGTCGAATCGATTCGGAATTGTTCTGCTCCTCGGGGCGTGGAGCCCCATGGGTGTGGACACGCCGAACGAACCGGACGGTTCCGCCCTTCGACAGGCTCGGGACCTTCGGCAGCGGAAAGCGGCGGACCGTGGATCTCGCCCTCGTCGGGAACTCCGTCCGCTCGAAGCCCGCCGAATTCGTCGCCGCCGTCGGCCGCCCGGCCACGATCGCGGTCGGCATCGCCGGTCTGAGCCTCGGCTTCTTCCTCTGGTACGTGCTCGCGCTGCGGGGCCCGCACGGCGGCACGTTCCTCGAGCTCAGCTTCCTGCTCGCGCTGGCCGCCGGCGTCGTCGCGACGTTCGCGGGCTGGATTGCATACGGGCACTACTTCGCGCGGCGCGCCCGGGTCGACGAGATCACGGCGCTTCAGTACGACGCGCTGTCGTGGTGCTCGCTGGTGCTGCTGTGGGCGGTCCTGCTCGCGCCCAGCGGCGGGACCGGCACCGGCCGCGCGACGGCGTTCGCCGTCGCGGGCTTCGTGCTGGCGAAGCTCGTCGTCGCGGCGCGCTTCAACCGCACGGTCCGCGACGTCGCGCTGACGTTCCTCATGACGCGGCTGCCGATGATCGCGATCGCCGAGCTCGCCGCGATGGTCATCGGCCAGCGGCCCGGCGTGCACTACTCCGCGTCGGACAACCCGCTGCTGGCGGTGTGGGGCCGCTGGGACGCCGAGCACTACCTGCGGATCGCGGGCCATGGTTACTTCGGGACGGAGCCGGCGTTCTTTCCGCTGTATCCGCTGCTGATCTGGATCGTCGGCGCCTTCACCGGCTCCCAGCTGATCGCCGGGCTGATCGTGTCGAACGTGGCCAGCTTCTTGGCGCTGCTCTATCTCTACAAGCTGATGGAGCACGAGTACAACCGCCACGTCGCGCAGCGCGCCACGTTCTTCGTGTCGATCTTCCCGACCGCGATCTTCTTCTCGGCCGTGTATGCCGAATCGCTCTTCCTCTTTCTGACCGTCGCGGCGTTCTACTACATGCGCGAGCGGCGCTGGCTGCTGGCGGGCGCCTTCGGGTTCTTCGCCGCGATGACGCGCTCGGAAGGCATCTTGCTCGCCGTGCCGATGCTCATCGAGTGGGCGATCGCGGCGCGCGAGGGCGGGCGCGAGTTCTTCCGCTACTGGTTCGACGACGTCGTCAAGCCGTTCGTCGGCATGGCGCTCGTGCCGCTGGGCCTCGCGGCGTACATGGCGTACCTGTGGGTGATCAACGGCGACCCGCTGCGCTTCTCGCACGTGCAGTCACACTGGGGCCGGTACTTCGCGCCGCCATGGGTGTCGTTCGCGAACACCGTGCACAAGATCGTCACCGCGCACACCACGCAGACCGTCGCGAACGAAAGCCTGGAGCTGGGGTTCACGCTGCTGATGGTGATCGTGCTGGCGGTCGGCTTCCGGCGCCTGCGGCTGTCGTACGTGGTCTACATGGCGCTCTCGGTCCTGATCCCGATGTGCACGGCGAGCCTGATGAGCATGCCGCGCTTCGCGCTGGTCCTGTTTCCGATGTTCGCGCTGTTCGGGCTGTGGGGCGCGCGCCCGACGTTCCAGAACGCGTACGTCGCCTTCTCCTTACCGCTGCTGGGGCTGTTCACCGTGCTATTCGCCGACTGGTACTGGGTCGCATGAGCGCACCCGAGAGCGCTCCGAGCGCGAGCTTCTTCCAACGCGTGCGCAACCGGCGCGGCGTACGGCAGTTCGTGAAGTTCGGCATCGTCGGCGCGTCGGGGTTCGTGGTGAACTTCGCGATCTTCACCGTGCTGCAGCGCGTCGTGCCGAACCATGCCGACCCGCTGCCGTACAACGTGATCTACTCGATCGCGTTTCTGTCCGGCGGCGTGTCGAACTACTTCCTCAACCGCGCGTGGACGTTCCGCTCGACCGGCCACGCCGGCCGGGAAGCGGCGCAGTTCCTCGGCGTCTCGGTGCTGGCGCTGCTCGTGGGCTTCGGCGTGTCGGCGCTGGCGGGGCCGCACTTCGGCTACGGGCACAAAACGTGGTTCCTCGCGACGCTCTCGGGCATCGTCGTCAACTTCTTCGTCAACAAGTACTGGACGTTCCGGTCGGTCGCGTGACGCCCGCGCGGCTGTTCTGGATCGCGACCGCGGCGTTCACCGCGATCGGCGCGCTGCTGCGCGTCAAGGGAATCCACGACCCGATCTTCGACCACCCCGGCTGGCGCCAGGGCGACACCGCCGCGATCGCGCGCAACTTCGCGCAGCTGCAGTACAATATTTTCTTCCCGCAGACCGACTACAACGGTCCGCCGCCCAACTACGTCGAGCTCGAGCTGCAGATCGTGCCGTTCCTCGCAGCGACGTTCTACAAGCTGGCCGGCGTGCACGAGGTGATCGGGCGGCTGATCTCGCTGGCGTTCGGGATCGCGACGATCCCCGTCGTCGCCGCGTTCGGCCGCTGGCTGTTCCGCTCCGACGTCGCGGGCTTCGTCGCCGCCGCGACGTTCGCGGTGCTGCCCGGCGCGTGGTACTACAGCCACACCTTCATGCCGGACACGACGATGGTGTTCTTCACGACGTGCGCGCTGTTCGCGTGCGCGCGCTGGATCATCGAGGACGAAGCGCGCTCGTGGCGCGGCTGGTGGTTGCCGGCGCTGCTGCTGATGACCGCGTTTCTCGCTAAGCCGGTCGCGGTGACGGCAGCGATCCCGATCGCCACGTGCGCGCTCGCTGCGCTCGGTTGGCGCACGGCGCTGGGGCGGCCGCAGGTGTGGGCGCTGTTCGCCGTAGCGTTCGTGCCGCTCGTGCTGTACGACAATTTCGTTTCCGCGCAGGCGGAGTGGCATTGGGCGAGCGGGATCACCAAGCTGCACGTGATCCCGGGGCTCGTCGCCGCGCTGACGTCGCCGGCGGCGTTCGTCGCGAAGCTCGTCGCGTTCGCGTACGCGTTCAAGCTGCTCGCGACGACGATGCTCGGCCCCGTCGGCTTCGTGCTCGCGCTCGCCGCCTGCTTCGTGCCGTGGCGCTCGCGAAGCGACGCGCTGGTGTGGGGCTGGCTCGGCGGCGGGCTGCTCTACGCGTACGTCGTCGTCACCGTCGAGCGCGTCGACTACTACCTCTACCTGCTGCTCCCGCTGGGCGCGCTGCTGGTGGGCCGGCTCGGGGCGTTCGCACTCGAACGCTGGGGCACGGCGGCGCGCGAGCGCCGCATGACGCTGGCGGGGATCGCCGCCGCCGTCTGGATCGTCGCGCTGCTCGCCGGTTACCGCGAGATCGCGCCGTACTACCGCTGGAGCGCTGCGAACTACGTGCGCGCGAAGCAGCTCGACGCCACGCTCGCGCCGGGCACGCTGATCGTGATGGGGCACTACGACCCGTCGATCCTCTACACGATCGACCGCAAGGGCTGGGAAGAGGACCCGCACCTGTGGACGCCGTTCAACGAGCAGAGCGCGATCCGCAAGGGCGCGCGCTACTACGTGTCCGTCGAGCACGCGCGCCTCAAACAGACGAACCTCGAGCTGTACTGCTGGCTGTCGCGCTTCCCGGTGCTCGACCCGGCCGCGAAATGGCCGGTGTACGAGACCGATCTCGCGAAGACGTTGCCGGGAGCCGAAGACCGCTGGCGCGCGTTCCGCCGCACCGAGACGGCCGGTGGGTTCGCGACCTGGAGACGAACATGGAGATCAGCGCCCGACCCGTGCCCGATGCGCCAGACCTGAGATCCTCGACGACGGTCGGCCCTTCGACAAGCTCAGGACAGGCTGAACTGGACGAAGATGTCGCGGTGCTGCGCGCGCACGCCGATGCGTGGGCGCGGCTCGGCATCGCCGGAAAGATTCGCCACTTGCGCACGATGCGCGCGAACACGGTCGACGTCGCGCAGCAGTGGGTCGACCTCGCTACGAACGCCAAGGGGATCGCCGGCTCGCAGCTCGCGGGCGAGGAATGGCTGTCCGGCCCGTACGCCCTGCTGACGGCGATCGACCGGCTCACCGCGACGCTGGGCGGGATCGCGCTGAACGGCACGCCGCCGATCCCCGACCGCGCGATCCGCACGCGACCGGACGGTCAGGTGGTCGTCGACGTGTTCCCGGTCGACAACGCCGACCGCATCCTGCTCAACGGGCTGCACGCCGAGATCTGGATGGATCCCGCGGTCACGCGCGCGACGCTGCACGACCGCACCGCGAGCTTCTACAAGCGCGTCGAGCCGAACGGTTTCGTCAGGCTGGTGCTGGGCGCGGGGAACATCGCGAGCATCCCGCCGCTCGACGTGCTGACGGCGCTGTACGCGCACGGCAGCGTCGCGCTGCTCAAGCTCAACCCGGTGAACGGCTATCTGCTGCCGGTGTTCGCGCGCATCTTTTCTTCGCTGATCGGCGAAGGGTTCGTGCGCGTCACCGGCGGCGGTGCCGACGCGGGCGCGTACCTGTGCGCGCACACCGGCATCGACGCGATCCACCTCACCGGCGGCGAGCGCACGCACGACGCGATCGTGTTCGGCGGCGGCGACGAAGGCGCGGCGCGCAAGCGCGCGGGGCAACCCGTCGTCACGAAGCCGGTGACGAGCGAGCTCGGCAACGTGACGCCGGTGATCGTCGTACCCGGCCCGTGGTCCGAGGAAGACCTGGACTTTCAGGCGGCGCACGTCGCCACGCAGAAGCTGCACAACGCGGGCGCGAACTGCATCGCCGCGCAAGTCGTGGTGACGTCCGCGCAATGGGATCTCGCGCCGCGCTTCTTGCACAAGGTGTGCGCGGCGATGGGCAACGCGCCCGCGCGACCGTCGTACTATCCGGGCTCGCGCGAGCGCGTGCACGCCGTGGAGCACGCGCATCCGGATGCGGAGAGCACGGGCGTGCCGGTCGACGGCATCCACCGCACGTTCGTCGGCGGGCTCGACCCGGCCGCGCGCGACGAGCCGCTGTTCGCCACCGAGGCGTTCGGCCCAGTGCTTGCGCAGACCGCGCTGCCCGGCGCGGACGCGGCGGAGTTCTTGCGCAACGCCGTCGCGTTCTGCAACGAGACGCTGCGCGGAACGCTGGGCGCCGCGATCCTGATCCATCCGCGCACGATCCGCGAGCTGGGCGGCGCGCTCGACGACGCGATCGCCGCGTTGCGCTACGGCTGCGTCACGGTGAACACCTGGCCGGGCATCGGCTTCTCGCTCGCCACCGCGACGTGGGGCGCGTTCCCGGGCAACACGCTTGCCGACGTCGGCAGCGGCATCGGCATCGTGCACAACGCTTATCTGTTGGACGACGCGCAGAAGACCGTCGTGCGCGCGCCCTTCGCGCCGTTCCCGCGCTCGCTGTTCAACGGCGAACGCACGCTGCTACCGGTACCGCCGTGGTTCGTCACGCACCGCCGCGCGGAAGCGGTGGGTCGCAAGCTGTTCGCGTACACCGCGAAGCCGTCGCCGCTGCGCATGGCGGCGACGGTGCTGGCCGCGATGCGAGCTTAGCGCGGTCAAGTACGATTCCTAACTTTCTGCCTGCCACTCTTCCTTCGCAAGCCCAAATTCGGCCATAGCCTGCTCGAATGCTCCGTCGAGGTCGTCATGATAGGTGTCGGTCATCTCTTTGCCCGCGTCATCGAGGTAAAGAAGGTAATACCCTGGATCGGAACCGATCTGAGCGATCACTAAGGCCGACGGTTTCGGTAAAACCTCATCTCCGCGACGATGTACGGTAAAGCCGGTCGCAGCGTGCCTCCCCAGCGACACGCCGTACAACATTCGTAGCCGATGCCGACTTGGTGCTTCGAACGCTCGCCTCAGAGATGCCTTCAATGATTCGAAAGCGTCATTCATTTTCTCTCGGTCCCCTATCTACCGTCGGGCACAACCATGACCGTCCTCGTCTCGATAACTCTGCCGCCTTGTTGGACCGGCTTGTCGTAGGCTTCATAATGAGCATGCACTTGTTTCCCCGCTCTGGTCTCATGGACCCCGAAACGAACCTGGCGAAGCCCATCCGCGGAAACGTATCTCCCCGGCGAAACTTCAGTAGGTCCTTTTCCCAGGAACGTCAGCGACGTACGCAAGAAACCGGATTCCGTCACTGTCCCTCCGGCGAACTCGGGAGCCTTTCCGGCCCTCATCGACATCGCGGTCATCGACGGCAAACCGCCCCGCATCTCTGCGACGCCGTCCGCCACAGCGATGATGTCAGTGAGCATGTCGAAAACGAGGTTTGTGATCTGGCGGATTACTTCGGCATCATATGGCGAGTTGTGAAGGACGGGAAGACCTGTCGGTGTGTCATACCAGCCGCGCTGCGACTCGTAGCCACTCGGGTCGCTATACTCGTACGGGTTGTTCCGATTCCACATGTATCGCTGCTGTGAAGCGGGGTCGTGGACGTCTCCGGCATATGCGTCCGGCGTGGTCCATGATCCGAGGGCGGCGTCGAACGCGCGGACGCCGTTAATGCGAAACGAACCGAAATTGTAGCCGTCGGCGCGGTTCGTATCGAAAAAGATCCTCGGCGGCGCTTGATAGCCGTTTGTACCCGGATATGATGGGCCTGACAAATCGCTCGAATCGAGTGGTGCCAGCGCAGAGTGACCTGAAGCGTTAGACGTCAAGAGCACGACACCGGCGGTATCGCGATCGTACACAGTGACACCACCTGTGTTGCCCGGCGCGGTTCCGCCGTCGGTACCGACTTTGAAGTCGACGACATTCCCGGCAGCGTCGCTCACGAACAAGAGCGCGTCGCCATCCCAGTGCAACGTGTATGGAACTCCCGACCCCTGGTCGTTGAGAACCTGCACGGGATGACCGTTTGGTCCCCATCCGATCGTCGAGATACCGTGATCGATAGGAGCCAGCGGCGTCCCGTTGGAGGCCGATGTAGTCGCCTGATGGGACGATTGCGTATGGTTTTCGGCGTCGTACGTCTTCACGGTTTCGTTATCGACGTGACTCCTATTTAGGTGGCTCACTCCCATGTCGTCAATAAACGTCGTGGCACTGTCGGTGGTCTCGCTCGAACGAATCTGACGGCCACCTGTGTCGAACGTGAAGGTCGAACGCGTGTTTCGATAATCGGGGGCACTGCTGTCGCCGTTTGACCATGAGTCGAATGCGATTCCGTTAAGGAAATCAATATCAGTGCCGGAATCAGACTGTGCCGGCACCTGATTTGGATCCTGCGAATACGCCCTCGTATCTCGATAACCGGAGTTCGTGGTACTGTGATGGGCAGGGTACGTATAATTAGGATTGGGCGAAAACGATTGATCGACCAGCTCTCCGCGGAGGTTGACGACGTTGGTGAGCGTCTCTGTCAAGAACAGCGGAGCCATAAAACTGCCACTAGATACGTTTGGAAAAACGACTGTTTCTACACTTCCTTCGGGATCGTGCGCGGGATACGCGATGGTTGTGCCCGCGAGAGTATACGTCGCAAGCTGGCCCGTAGAGTCATAGGCCCGGCTTTGGTGGTCGACACCGGCGATCGATTGTAAGCGCCCGCCGGCGGTATAGGTCTTATTCCACGTGCCGCTCTGAAATGCGTTTACGGACTGCGTCTGCAACATGCTGTCGGACCGATAGGAATACGTGATAGCATTGGGCTGCGTAAATGTTCGCGAAGAGACCGAAAGTGCGGATTTGGTCCCGTTCGGGTAATAGGAATAGCGTAGCGTTGCCGGATCAGTGAGCCCGCCGCCCGTCGGTTCGGCGACCGTGAGCAGGCGCCCATCAGCATCGTACGTGCGTTGCTCGGCGCCGAAGAGCGTCGAGGTTACCGATACCTGCCGGCCGGATGGATCAAAAGAGAACGTCTCGCCAGGCGTGGTGCCGTTATCACCGGCATACGCGATATTGGTGACG
>DASZBS010000006.1:0-110182 GCA_035943995.1 Candidatus Elarobacter sp.
GCCGCCGCTGCCCGGCGACGCACAATCGCCCGCCGCGGCACCCAACGTCGTGCCGACGACGGCGCCGCCCGTCGTCGCGGGCCGCGCGACGGTGACGGATCTCGCGATCGAGCCCGCCGCCGGCGATGCGGTCGCGGTGCGCGTGACGCTGAGTGGCGCCGCATCGTACGAATGGCACCGTCTCACCGACGACCGCTGGTACGTCGACTTCCAGAACACGACGCTCAACGGCCCGGGCCGCGACGAGCACCCGTCGTTCGGCGCCGTGCAGTCGGTGCGCGTGCGCCAAGCCGGTTCGACCGACACGCCGACGGTGCGCATCGCGTTTACGATGACGGGCCGGCAGCGCGTCGATCTCGCGCCGAGCGAGTCCGGGCTCGTCATCACCGTCTCGACCGAGCCCGCGACCGATCTCGCGCGCATCGGCACCGGGCGCACCGGCGGCGCGGCGGTCGTCGCGAGCGCGGCGAGCCCCGATCCGTCGGCATCGGGCGACGCCGTTCCGGCGTGGAAGCCGGGGACGGCGACGAATCCCAAGCTCATCGTGATCGATCCCGGTCACGGCGGCGCCGATCCCGGCACGCAGCACAACGGTCTGGTGGAGAAGCTGCTCACGCTCGACATCGCGCAGCGCCTGCGCGCCCTGCTCGTCGCGCAGGGCTGGACGGTGCGCATGACGCGCGAGACCGACGTCGATCCGCTCAGCGCGGACATCCTGGCGAAGATGCACGCCGACGGCAAACCCAAAGCCGACGACCGCGCCTACCTGCAGACGCGCTGCGACGTCGCCAACAACGCGGGCGCGCGGATGTTCATCAGCATCCACATCAACAGCGCGCCGTCGGAGAGCGCGCACGGCACGACGGTGTACTGGTACAAGCCGCAGGACGCCGCGCTCGCGCAAGCGATCGAGCGCAGCGTCATCCCGCTGGCGGGAACTCAGGACGACGGCACACGCCACGAGAACTTCTACGTCGTGCGCCACTCCACGATGCCCGCGGTGCTGATCGAGACCGCGTTCGCGACCAACCCCGGCGACGTCGCGCTGCTGCGGCAGCCGTCGTTTCTGCAGAACGTCGCGCAGGGGATCGCCAACGGCGTGAAAGCCTACGCCGGCGCGCCCGCCTCCAACGCGCTGAGCGTCAGCCAGTAGTGCTCGGCCTGTACGACTCCGGACTGGGCGGCTTGACGGTTCTCGCCGCGCTGCGCGCGGCGGGAATCGATCAGGACGTCGTCTACTTCGCGGACCAGGCGCACCTGCCGTACGGCGACAAGACCGACGCGCAGCTGCACGGCTTCCTCGCGGAAAACCTCGCGCTGCTGCGCGAGCTGAACGTGGACGCCGTGGTCACCGCGTGCAACACGACCTGCGCCGTGGCGGAGCGCCTCGGCTGGCCGCGCACGGACTTCCCGGTGCTCGATCTCATCGCGACCGCGGGCGCGGCGTTCGCGGGCACGCCGTACCGCCGCATCGGCGTCGTCGCGACGGTCGCGACCGTCCGCAGCGGCGCGTACGAGCGCGCGATCCGCGCGGCGGCTCCCGGCGTGGAGCTCTTCGCGGTCGCAGCGCCGGCGCTCGTGCCGATCGTCGAGCGCGGCGACACCGACAGCGCGCTCGCGCGCGACGCCGTCGCCGCGGTCGTCGCAGAGCTGCCGCGCGACCTCGATGCGCTCGTGTACGGCTGCTCGCACTACCCGCTGCTCGACCGCTGGTTCGCGGCCGCGCTGGCGCCGAACGCCGCGCGCGTCGACCCGGCGCACGCGCAAGCCGCCGCCGCCGTCCGCCTCGTCGCCGCGCGCAGCCTCGCGCCCGGCACGTCGACGACGGCCTACTACACCAACGGCGACGCCGCGCCGTTCGAAGCCGCGGTGCGCCGCTGGACGGGCGACGCGACGGGCCGCGTCACCGCGCTGGCGGTCAGCTCGTAAACACCGGCCCCGCGTTCTTCCAGAACAACGGGTCGCCGATGTAGTCGCTGTGCACGAACGCCCAGAACGGCTTGGGATGCGCGATGGGGTTGTTCTCGCAGATGGCGTGATCGTGCGTGGCGGCGGTCCACGACGCGAACGACTCGCCCGGATCGACGTCTGATTTGTACGACACGATCTCGTTCGCGACGATGTCGTGGAAGTACCAGTGGTTCGACCAGAAGATGCCGTGTTGGTTGTCCGGCTCCGCGAGCACCGAGCGGTGGTCGGTGAAGAAGCGGCCGTAGGCGTCGTTCTGCCACTGCTGCTGCGCCGCGCTGACGGTCGGGTTGCGGACGTCCAGCAAGAAGCGCGTCTTCTCCAACGCGGTGCCGAACGTGGTGAACGAACGCACCCGCAACCAGTCCGCTTCGTCGACGGAGCCTTCTTCCACGAGCTGCCGCAACCGGATCAGCACGTCGAGTCCGACGGTGGTGCCGAGGCTGTGACCCGCCACGTGGATCTTTTCGTAGAGCGGCACGTCGCCGTCGGCGGGGGTGGCGGTGCGCTCGACCGCGGTGAGCGCTCCGAGCAGCGCCTTGGACACGGCGTCGATGATCTGCGAGCGCACCGCGTAGAACGACGAGTTGCAGTCGTGCGTGCAGTACACTTGCACGTCGCCCA
Source organism: Candidatus Elarobacter sp. (assembly GCA_035943995.1). Classification (GTDB taxonomy): domain Bacteria; phylum Vulcanimicrobiota; class Vulcanimicrobiia; order Vulcanimicrobiales; family Vulcanimicrobiaceae; genus Vulcanimicrobium. Next base: position 2,593 of record DASZBS010000006.1, read on the forward strand.
GGACGTCCTCCACGACGAAATCCGCGAGACCGCGCGCCGCCTGGAAGAATCCGACGGCCAGCACGAGCCACATCCCGTGCCACATGATGCGCCAAACGTTGCCGGGGTGGTAGTACTGTAGCATCAGCATGTCCGCCAGGGCGAGCAATGCGACGAAAATGACGAGCAGCACCGTCACGAACATGTGGAACGACTCAGCCTTGATCGTCTGGCTCTCGAATCGGCCCCCTTTGCGGCCGTCGCGGCGCAACTCCGTCGTGCGCGCGCGCGTGGCGAGGCGGGTGCGCGCGACGACGACGAGCTGCACGATTAGGTAGGCGAGCACGACATCGAAGATGAGCTGAACCCAGCCGGTCCACGGGAGCAGCTTGAGTCCACCGAGCGGGTGCAGCAGAAAGCGGAAGAACGCGTGGAAACCGACCGCGATGTCCGGCATCGCGTTTTGAACGGTGTGAAGACCCTTCGGACCAGAGTAGAGCAGCGACACGAAGTGCAAGAACGCGAACCCACCCGCAGCCACCGCGAGCACGAGGCACACGACCGCTGCGAAGATCGCGCCGAACAGATATCCCACGTCCCAGAAGAGCTTGCTCCAGGTCGCGGGCACGCGCGCCGTCGAGCTCGTCGCCAAAAACGTGCAGCGCAGCAGCCACGTCAGCAGCGACGCGATGTTCGTCTTGCCCTTGCTGAACGGGCTCCAGTAGCCTTCGTACACGTCGTAGACGCGGCCGGCCGGCGTCTCGGGATCGGCTTCGTCGTCGCGGTACAGCCGCAGCGCGCTCGGCTTGACTTCGGGGCGCGACGGCTTCTTCGAGACGCGCGGCCAGTACGTCGCGGACAGCCACGTGCGTCCGGACTTGGCGTCCTGCTCGACGGCATTGAGATAGCCGAGTAAACCCGTCGCGAGCTGATCCTGAAAGCCGTACTGCTGAATGGGGCTGATGCCGTGCACGCCGACGACGGCGATCGGCCGGCGCGCCGTCACCGTGGGCTGCGCGACGCCGCCGGCGAGCGCCTCGGTGAGCCCCTGACTCGATGTCGCCTGGTACATGAACACCCCCGGATGCGGTGGTCCGCAGTCCCGCTCGTCAGACCACGTGGAAGATACGGAAGAACAGCAGCGTGTTCGCGAGCGCGAGCAGCGTTCCGGCGACGACTTGCAGCACGGTGTGCGCGCGCAGATAGACTCGCGACCAGCCCAGCAGCGGGATCAGCAGGTAGAACGGCAGCGGCCGGTCGCCGAAGAGCACCGTGAACGCGACCAGCGGCGCGGTGATGCCGAGCGCGTGGGTCGAGATCTTCCAGTAGCGCGTGATCCATTGGACGATCAGCAGGCTGGCGGCGTAGCCGGCCATCGAAGCCGTCATGATCACCGGCGCGTGGATGAGCCACAGGTCCAGCGCGCCGAGCGCGTAGAGCAGGACGAACGCGATGAACACGCGCTCGCGCTCCGACCGTACCGACATGTCCAAATCCGAGATGCGGTCCGTCGCGTAGAGATAGAAGATGAACAGCATGGGCGCGATCGAGGTGAAGAACGCGCTGTTGAAGAGCAGGATCCAGAAGTCGTGCGACCCGTTCGAGCGCACGTCCGCGAGCACGACGAACAAGGTGAGCGAGGTGACGAACGGGTTGAGGACCGTCGAGATGATCTTCGCGACGTCGGTCCAGACGCGTTTGCGGACGCGCAGGGGCGTCGGCGGCGTCGGCGGTCGGTCCGTTCCCGGTTCGGGGGCCTGCACGGGGACGGGCCTTCGGCCACGGTCGTCGAACACCCCGTGATGATCCTGGAGCGCATTGAGTCCCCGGCCGACGTCAAACGGCTCAGCCGGCCCGAACTCGATCGGCTCGCCGCCGAGATTCGCCAGACGCTGATCCGCGTGTGCGCGGCCAACGGGGGGCACCTCGCACCCAACCTCGGCGTGGTCGAGCTCACCATCGCGCTGCACCGCGTGCTCGACCTGCCGCGCGACGTCCTCGTTTGGGACGTGAGCCATCAGAGCTACGTGCACAAGCTGCTGACGGGGCGCGCGGCGCGCTTCGACACGCTGCGCCAGGGCGGCGGTGTCAGCGGCTTCGCGATGCGCAGCGAGTCCGAGTTCGACGCGTTCGGCGCGGGCCACGCCTCGACGTCGATCTCCGCGGCGCTCGGGATGGCGATCGCGCGCGACCTCGCGGGCAAGGACGACACGGTCGTCGCCGTGATCGGCGACGGTGCGCTCACCGGCGGCCTGGCCTATGAGGCCATCAACAACGCGGGCCTGCTCAAGACCAACTTCCTGGTCATCCTCAACGACAACGAGATGTCGATCGCGCCCAACGTCGGTTCGATCGCGTCGTACCTGGGCGTGCTGCGCTCCAAGCCGATGTTCACCAAAGGCCGCGCGATGGTCAAGGGCATGCTGGATCACGTGCCGCTCGGCGACACGGCGCGCAAAGCGCTGTCGACCGCCGAGATGGCGGGCATGCGGTTCGCGCTCCACGAGCACAAGACGCCGGTCATCTTCGAGGAGATGGGCTTTCGCTACATCGGCCCGATCGACGGGCACGACCTCGACACGCTGGTCGACGTCATCTCCAACGCGCGCAAGATTCCGGGCCCCGTGCTGCTGCACGTGAAGACCGTCAAGGGCAAGGGTTACGAGATCGCCGAGGGCGACAGCCGCACGTTCCACGGCGTCGGCCCCGGCGTGTACCATCCCGACGAAGGCCGGCTGGAGAAGGCCGCATCGCGCCAGACGTTCGCGCAGGCGTTCGCCGACGCGCTGATCGCCGCGGCCGATCGCGATGACCGCGTCATCGCGATTACCGCAGCCATGCCTGACGGCACCGGTCTCGCGAAGTTCGCCAAGAAGTTTCCGCAGCGCTACTTCGACGTCGGGATCGCCGAAGCGCACGCGGTGTGCTTCGCGGCCGGCGCGTCGACGCGCGGGATCAAGCCGGTCTGCGCGATCTACTCCACGTTCCTCCAGCGCGCGTACGACCAAGTCGTGCACGACGTCGCGGTGCAAGGGCTGCCCGTCGTGTTCGCGATCGACCGCGCGGGGTTCGTGGGCGACGACGGGCCGACGCACATGGGCTTGTACGACATCGCGTACCTGCGCACGCTTCCCGGCATCACCATCATGGCGCCGCGCAACGAGCACGAGCTCGGCCCGATGCTCGACCTCGCGCTCGCGCTCGACGCGCCGGCCGCGATCCGCTATCCGCGCGGCTCGACCAGCGGCAAGCACGACGAGCCGCTCGCGCCGCTCGTGCTCGGTCACGCCGAGGTGCTGCGCGCCGGCAGCGACGTTGCGATCCTCGCGCTGGGCAACACCGTCGACGCCGCGCTCGACGCGTACGACCTGCTCGCGGACTCCGGCGTGCGGCCGACCGTCGTCAACGCGCGCTTCGTCGCGCCGCTCGACGAGACGCTGCTGCTCGAGCTGGCGGAGACGCACCGCCGCTTCATCACGCTCGAGGAGCACAGCCTCGCCGGCGGCTTCGGCTCCGCGGTCGTCGAGTTCGTCAACGACCACGGCATCGACGTCGCCGTCGAGCGGATCGGCGTCCCCAACGTGCTCGTCCAGCACGCGAAGCCGGAAGCCCAGCGCGCCCAGTTCGGCCTCTCGGCGGAGAACGTAGCCGCCCGCGTCCGCGCCCTGACCCCGACCCGGACCGCCTAAGGAAACAGGAAGTTTCCGGGGCTTGGGCCAAGCCCCGGCGGTTCTTTTCCACCGCGCCCGTCCCGGAGTTGCCCATCGTGCTTCCCGTGTTGCTCGCCGCCGCGTCCGCCGCGCCCGCTGCCGCCAAGGCGGCGGTCCCCGCCGTCCAGGCGACGACGCTCCCGCAAACGCTGCCGCCGGGGTTCTCGTTCGACCCGACGCCGCACTCGGGGCTCGCGCAGCACGCGGCGTGGCTGACGCACACGTTCGCCGGGCTGTTCCTCGTCCTGGGCGTGATGCTCGTCGTGCTGCTCGCGATCCAGACCACGAAGCAAGAAGGCTTGAGTGGCACGCTCGGCGGCCGCGTCGAGTCGTCCACGCGCCGGCTGGGGCTCGACGCGCAGATCGCGCGCGTGACGCAGTTCGTCGCCATCGCGTTCGTCGTCGTCGCGACGCTCGTCAGCTTGTCCGGAATTTAAAGCTCTTGGCGCTGCTCGAGGTCAACGACCTCAAGACGACGTTCCGCACCGAGGACGGTACCGTCGCCGCCGTCAACGGCTTGTCGTTCGCCGTCGAGCCGGGTTCGACGCTCGGGATCGTCGGCGAGTCCGGCTCCGGCAAATCGGTCACGTCGCTTTCCATCATGCGGCTCCTCGCGCAGAACGGCACGATCGAGCGCGGCACCATCCGCTTCAAGGGCGAGAACCTGCTCGAGAAGAGCGAAGCGGAGATGCGCAAGATCCGCGGACACGACATCGCGATGATCTTCCAGGACCCGATGACGTCGCTCAACCCGGTGCTGACCATCGGCGAGCAGATCGCGGAAGCGACCCGCCTGCACCTCGGCCTCAACAAGAAAGACGCGCTCGACAAAGCGGTCGAAATGCTCAAGCTCGTCAAGATCCCGGTGCCCGAGAAGCGGCTCAAGGACTATCCGCACCAGTTCTCCGGCGGGATGCGGCAGCGCGTGATGATCGCGATGGCGCTGTCGTGCGATCCGGCCGTGCTGATCGCCGATGAGCCGACGACCGCGCTTGACGTGACGATCCAAGCCCAGATCATCGAGCTGATGAACGAGATGCAGCAGCGGCTGGGGTCCGCGATCGTCCTCATCACGCACGACCTCGGCGTGGTCGCGGAGACGTGCGAGAACGTGCTCGTCATGTACGGCGGCAACATGGTCGAGTACGGCACCGCGCAAGAGATCTTCGAGCAGCCGAAGATGCCGTACACGATGGGGCTGCTGGAGTCGCTACCGCGGCTGGATCAAGCGGGCTCGCGGCTCGTGCCGATCGAGGGCCAGCCGCCCAACCTCTTGCGCATGCCGAGCGGGTGCGCGTTCGCGCCGCGCTGCCGCTACCGCATGAAGATCTGCGACGAGCCGGTGCCGCTGTACGACTTCGGCGGCGGCCACGTCGCGCGGTGCTTCCTCTACGATGCGCGCGCCGACGGACAGAAGCCCATCCCGGCCGAGAACCACCCGATCGTGCCGAACTCCGCCGTCGCGAAGACGCCGCAGGAGCTCGCCAAATGACCGCCCCGGGTTTCAGCGACAACGGCGTCGCGACGCTGCCTAAGGACGACCTCGTCGTCGTCCGCGATCTCCACAAATATTTTCCGATCACCGCCGGCATCTTCAGCCGGCACGTCGCCGACGTCAAAGCGGTCGACGGGATCGATTTCGAGATCCGCCGCGGCGAGACGCTGGGGCTCGTCGGTGAGTCCGGTTCCGGAAAGACGACCGCGGGACGCGTGATCCTGCGCCTCACCGAGGCGACGAAGGGTAGCGTCACGTTTGAAGGCCGCGAGCTGGTCGGGCTTTCGCGCGGCGACCTGCGTCCCTTGCGCAGAGAGATGCAGATCATCTTTCAGGACCCGTACGCGTCGCTGAACCCGCGCATGACGGTGGGCTCGATCGTCCGCGAGCCGCTGGAGATCCACGACATCGCCAAGGGCAAGGACGCCGACACGCGCGTCCAAGAACTGCTGCGGCTCGTCGGCTTGCAGCCGTACCATGCGAACCGCTACCCGCACGAGTTCTCCGGCGGCCAGCGTCAGCGCATCGGGGTCGCGCGCGCGCTCGCGGTGAACCCGAAGTTCATCGTCGCCGACGAGCCGGTGTCGGCGCTCGACGTCTCCATCCAGGCGCAGGTCATCAACCTGCTCCAGGATCTGCAGCAGAAGCTCGGGCTGACGTACCTGTTCATCGCGCACGACCTCTCGGTCGTCCGCCACATCTCCAACCGCGTCGCCGTGATGTACGTCGGCAAGATCGTCGAGATCGCCGACCGCGACCGGCTCTACGACAACCCGCTCCACCCGTACACGCAGGCGCTGCTCTCGGCGATCCCGATCCCCGATCCCGTCGTCGAGCGCCGCCGCAAGCGCATCATCATCTCCGGCGACATCCCGTCGCCGGTGAACCCGCCGTCGGGCTGCCGCTTCCACACGCGCTGCCCGGTCGCGTTCGACCGCTGCAAGGTGGAGGTGCCGGCGTTCAACGAGTACGAGCCCGGTCATCGCGCGGCGTGTCATTGGGTGGAAGAGCACGGCGGCAAAGCACCGGATCTCGCCGCCGGCAGCGCCGCGGTCGGATAAGAAACGAGGAGCGGTCCGTAGACCGCTCCTCTCTGATGTTCCGGTCTTACCGGGTTACGTCAGGCCTTTTTCTTGCGAGGACGCCCGACTTTTTTCTTGCGTCCGCCGGCCTTCTTGCGACCGCCCGCGGCCTTCTTGCGCCCGCCGGCTTTCTTCTTGCGTCCGCCGGCTTTCTTCTTGCGCCCGCCCGCGGCTTTCTTACGCCCGCCGGCTTTCTTCTTGCGCCCGCCCGCGGCTTTCTTCTTGCGTCCGCCGGCCTTCTTGCGCCCGCCCGCGGCTTTCTTACGCCCGCCGGCCTTCTTCTTGCGACCGCCGGCAGCTTTCTTACGCCCGCCGGCAGCTTTCTTGCGACCGCCGGCAGCTTTCTTACGGCCACCCGCGGCTTTCTTACGACCGCCGGCGGCTTTCTTACGGCCACCCGCGGCTTTCTTGCGACCGCCGGCAGCTTTCTTGCGGCCGGAGCCTTTCTTGCGACCGGCGCCCTTGCGACGGCCACCGCGGCCTGTCGTCGTCGGTTCTGCTGAACCGCCGGCTGCGCCGTTCTCTGTATCCGAACTCATTCAACCTCCTCGTCCGCGCGGACGGAGTTGTCTTTTCGCTTATGCGTGGAGCGTCGAAGCACCGACGCAGTTACACGCAGAATACAATTATTTTCGGATTCGTGCAACTCTCTGCCAGAATCGGCTGTTTCGCGCGCGCCCCGCGCGACGGAATTGGACCCCATTGACGTCCGGGTTTATACTGTGGCCCGAGACTCGTCCCCGACGAGCCGCACCCTCTGGAGACCGTTGTGGCGAAGCCGCTGATCATCGTCGAGTCGCCGACGAAAGCCAAAACCATCAAGAAATTCTTGCCCGCGCGCTTCGTCGTGAAGGCGTCGGTGGGCCACGTCCGCGACCTTCCGAAGTCGACGCTGGGCGTCGACGTGCTCAACGGATTCACGCCGCGCTACCTTACCATCAAAGGGAAGGGCGACATCATCAAAGACCTCAAGGCGGCGGCAAAAGGCGCCTCCGAGGTCTACCTCGCGACCGACCCCGATCGCGAGGGCGAGGCGATCGCGTGGCATCTCGCGGAGCTGCTGAAGCTCGAAAATCCCAAGCGGATCGAGCTGCACGAGATCACCAAGGACGCCGCGCTGGCGGCGCTCAAGGACGCGCACGCCATCGACATGCCGCGCGTCAACGCGCAGCAGGCGCGCCGGATTCTCGACCGGCTGGTGGGCTACAAGATCTCGCCGCTGCTGTGGGCGAAGGTGCGCGGCGGGCTCTCCGCCGGGCGCGTGCAATCGGTCGCGGTGCGGCTGATCGTGGACCGCGAGCGCGAGATCCGCGCCTTTCTTCCCAGGGAATATTGGACGGTCACCGCGCAGCTGGCGCAGCTGGTGCACGACCTCGACGCGCCGGCACCGATGGTGTTCCCGGCCGATCTGCTGCAGATCGACGGCGCGAAAGCGGAGATCACCAACGGCGAGCAGGCCGAGGCGATCATGGCGGCGCTGCAAGGCGCGGCGTTCCGGATCGACTCGGTCAAGACGCGCGAGACGCGCCGCAACGCGGCGGCGCCGTTCACCACCTCGACGCTCCAGCAAGAGGCGTCCCGCAAGCTGAAGTTCCGCGTCCGCAAGACGATGCAGCTCGCGCAGGCGCTGTACGAGGGGGTCGATCTCGGCCGCAGCGAGGGCACGCAAGGCCTCATCACCTACATGCGCACCGACTCGACGCGCATCTCCGACTCGGCGCGCGACGCCGCGCGGGAGTACATCACCGGCCGGTTCGGCGCGGAATACCACAGCGGCGGCCGCCAGTTCAAGCTCAAGGAAGGCGCGCAGGACGCGCACGAAGCGATCCGCCCGACATCGGTGCTCCACACGCCGGAGTCGCTCTCGAAGATCCTCAAGCGCGACGAATTGCGGCTCTACCAGCTGATCTGGGAGCGTTTCGTGGCGTCGCAGATGGCGCCGGCGGTGTTCGACCAGACGACCGTCGACATCGCGGCGGCGCAGCGGTTCACGTTCCGGGCGACCGGCAGCGTGCTCAAGTTCGCCGGCTTCACCGCCGTGTACGAAGAGGGCACGGACGATGCCGCGCAACCGGAAGGCGGCACGACGGCGAAGGGCACGAAGCGCCCGATCCTGCCGAAGCTCACCGCGAACGAAGACCTCGACGCGAAGTCGATCGACCCGAAGCAGCACTTCACCGAGCCGCCGCCGCGCTTCACCGAAGCCAGTCTGGTTCGCACGCTCGAGGAGAACGGCATCGGGCGGCCGTCGACGTACAGCGCGATCGTCGAGACGATCCAGGCGCGCGGCTACGTCGAGCAGCTCGAGCGCCGCTTCTACCCGACGGACATCGGCGAGCAAGTGAACGACCTGCTGGAAAAGCACTTCCCGGACATCGTCGACCCGAAGTTCACCGCGTTGATGGAAGGCCAGCTCGACACGCTTGCTGATACCGGCGGCGACTGGGACGCGACTGCCAAGGTGCTCGGCGCGTTTTACGTCGACTTCGAGAAAGAGCTGGCCGAGGCGGAGCGGGTGCTGCCGAAGTTCGAGCAGCGCGACGAACCGACCGACGAGATCTGCGTCAACTGCGGCAAGCCGATGGTGATCAAGACCGGCCGGTTCGGGAAGTTCATGTCGTGCACGGGCTATCCGGAGTGCAAGACCACGAAGCCCATCCTCAAGGACACCGGCGTGAAGTGTCCCAAGGACGGCGGCATGATCGCGGAGCGCAAGTCCCGCAAGGGCCGCACGTTCTACGGCTGCGCGAACTACCCGGCGTGCGACTTCGTGTCGTGGGACCCCGTCGCGCCGCAGCCGTGCGCCGTGTGCGGCGACTACGTCGTCGAAAAGCGAAAGCGCGGCGGCGGCGTCAGCTACGTCTGCCACACCGATCGCACGCATGCGACCGGCCTGGGCGCGCACCCCGACTCCGACGAAGCGGACGCCGAGCTCGAACCGGTGTGATGCCGCCCGACGTCACCGTCATCGGCGGCGGATTAGCAGGCTGCGAAGCGGCGTGGCAGGCGGCGCGGCGCGGCGCTTCGGTCGTGCTGTACGAGATGCGGCCGCACAAGCGCGGGCCCGCGCACCACACCGGGACGCTCGCGGAGCTGGTGTGCTCGAACTCGCTGCGCGGCGCCGCGCTCGAGAACGCCGTCGGCCTGTTGAAAGAAGAGCTCGCGCGGCTCGACTCGCTGATCGTCACGTCGGCGCGCGAAGCGGCCGTGCCCGCCGGCGGCGCGCTCGCCGTGGACCGCGAGCGGTTCGGTGCGCTGGTGGAGTCGCGGCTCGCCGCATTACCAAACGTCGAGGTTCGGCGTGAAGAGATCACCGCTATCCCGTCTTCGGGAACCGTGGTCGTGGCGTGCGGGCCGCTGCCGTCAGAAGAGCTGGCGAACGCGGTCGACGATCTGGTCGGCGGACGGCTGCACTACTATGACGCGGCCGCGCCGATCGTCGCGCTCGACTCCATCGACACGAACGCGATGTACCGCAAGTCGCGCTACGACAAGGGCGCAGGCGACGACTACCTCAACATCCCGCTCGACCGCGACACCTACGCGCAGTTCATCGCCGACCTGCGGTCGCTGCCCAAGCACGACCCGCACGGTTTCGAGGCCGACGCGGCGGCGGGCGACGTGCCGTATTTCGAGGGCTGCCTGCCGATCGAAGAGATGGCCGCGCGCGGCGAGGACGCGCTGCGCTTCGGCCCGCTCAAGCCCGTCGGGCTGCGCGATCCGCGCACCGGCAAGACGCCGCACGCCGTCGTGCAGCTTCGCAACGAGAACGCCGACGGCACGGCGCTCAACCTCGTCGGGTTCCAGACGCGGCTGACGTGGCCGGCGCAAAAAGAAGCGTTCGGCAAGCTCCCGGGTCTGGCGAACGCGGAGTGGCTGCGGCTGGGCGTGATGCACCGCAACACGTTCATCGACTCGCCGCGCTTGCTCACCGCCGATCTGCGGCTGCGCGCGAACCCGCGCGTGTTCTTCGCCGGGCAGATCACGGGCGCCGAAGGCTACGTCGAAGCCGCGGCGTGCGGCACGATCGCGGGCATCGCCGCGGCGCGCGAACGGCTCGGGCTCGCGCCCGTCGGCGTGCCGGCGGACACCGCGCTGGGCGCCGTCGTCGCGCACCTGCAGAACACGGAGTCGCCCGACTTCCAGCCCGCCAACGTCACCTGGACGTTCTTCTCGCCGCTCGCGGAGAACGTCCGCGAGAAGCGCGAGCGGCGCGCCCGCATGGCGCAGCGCGCGCTCGCGAAGATCGACGCGTTCGCCGCTGCGGTCGCGCCGCAGGCCGTGCAAGCGGTCGTCGCGGCGGCGAGCAGCCACTAGGCGGCGGACTGCAACCCCGCCGTCACGCGGCGAGTAGCTAGTCCAGATGCGTATACGATCCACCACGATCTGCGCGGTCCGCCGGGACGGCAAGATCGCGATGGCGGGCGACGGTCAGGTGACCGTCGACAAAACCGTCATGAAGCACGGCGCGCGCAAAGTGCGCACGATCGCCGGCGGCAAGGTGCTGGCCGGTTTCGCGGGCAGCGCTGCCGACGGCATCACGCTGCTCGAGAAGTTCGAGGGCAAGATGAGCGCCTACAAGGACAACGTCCTGCGCGCGGCCGTCGAGCTCGCGAAGGACTGGCGCCAGGACCGCGCGCTGCGCCGGCTCGAAGCGCTGCTCATCGTCGGCACGCCCGAGCACCTGTTCGTGCTCAGCGGCACCGGCGACGTGATCGAGCCCGACGAAGGCGTCGCCGCGATCGGCAGCGGCGGGCCCTACGCGCAAGCTGCCGCGATGGCGCTGCTCGAGCACTCCACGCTCGACGCCGCCGCGATCGCCAGAGAAGCGCTCCGCATCGCCGGGCGCATCGACATCTACACCAACGACAACGTCGAAGTATTATCGCTGTGAAGAACGCCCAGGACCTCACCCCGCGCGAGATCGTCGCCGAGCTCGACCGCTACATCGTCGGCCAGGGCGACGCCAAGCGCGCCGTCGCCGTCGCGATGCGCAACCGCTACCGCCGCGAGCGTCTCCCGGAGCACGTCCGCAAAGAAGTCGCGCCCAAGAACATCCTGATGATCGGCCCCACCGGCGTCGGCAAGACCGAGATCGCGCGCCGCCTCGCGACGCTGGCCGGCGCGCCGTTCATCAAGGTCGAGGCCACGAAGTACACCGAGGTCGGCTATGTCGGCCGCGACGTCGAGTCGATGGTGCGCGACCTCGCCGAAGCCGCCGTGCGCATGGTGTCCGACGAGCGCCGCACCGACGTGCGCGAGGCCGCGGACGCATCGGCCGTGGAGCGCGTCGTCGACCTCCTCCATCCCGAGACGACCTCGCCGCAGCCGCAGCAGAGCAATCCGTTCGCGGCGTCGTTCGGCTCCATCTTCGGCAACGCGTTCGGCAACCAGCCGCAGGCGCAGACCACGACCGAAACCCAGCCCCGCACGATCTCCGACGACGAAGCCGCGCGCGTTCGCGCGACCGCCAAGGCCGACGTGGAGCGCGGGTTCTACGACGTGCGGCTCATCGAGATCGAAGTGGAAGAAGCCGCGCAGCTCCCGATCGGGATGATCGGCGGCGGCGAGCCCGGCGGGATGGGCGGCGGCAACGACATGAGCGAGATGCTCGGCGGGTTGCTGCCCAAGAAGCGCGTGAAGAAAAAGGTCACTGTCGCCGACGCGCGCCGCATCTTCGCGCAGCAGGAAGCCGACAAGCTCATCGACATGGACGCCGTCAAGCGCGAGGCGCTGCGCCGCGCGGGCGACCACGGCATCATCTTCGTCGACGAGATCGATAAGGTCGCCGGGCGCGAAGGCCAGCGCGGGCCCGACGTTTCGCGCGAAGGCGTGCAGCGCGACATCCTGCCGATCGTCGAGGGCAGCACCGTGCAGACCAAACACGGGCCGCTCTCCACCGACCACGTGCTCTTCATCGCGGCCGGTGCTTTCCACGTTTCGAAGCCGTCGGATCTCATCCCGGAGTTGCAGGGGCGTTTTCCGGTGCGCGTCGAGCTCGATTCGCTGACTGCGGCGGACTTCGAGATCATCCTCACGCAGCCCGAGAACGCGCTGATCGGTCAGTACAAGGCGCTCCTCGGTGCCGATGGTGTCGACCTCGATGTCACCGTGGATGCGATCGCCGAGATCGCGCGGATTGCTATGCGGGTGAACGAGCAGACCGAGAACATCGGGGCTCGGCGGCTCCATACGGTGCTCGAGCGCGTGCTCGATGAGATTGCCTTTCGTGCTCCCGAAGAGGGGGGCAAGAAAGTCATCGATGCCGCGTATGTTCGGGAGCGGCTCGAGGCTATTGCTGGGAATTCTGATTTGTCCAGCTACATTCTCTAGCGGCGGTTGTGGTGGCGTTCGCGGCGGGCACGTGCTGCTGCCGGGGACGCCCGCGTTTTTCCATCCTTGGAAAAACGCTACTCGCACAAAATTTGCTCTCGCCATCCTGGCTCCGCAAATTTCTGTGACGCCCCGTCATCAGCACGTGCCCGCCGCGAACGCAGGCATGCCCTATGTCACCCTGAGCTTGTCGAAGGGTGCGCCACGATCGTGGCTGCTATTGATTGTTCAAAGACATCATCACGAGAAAGATTGCGCCCAAGGCGTTGTTCAAGGCGTGTAGGATTATCGGGACCCAGAGGTTGGCGGTTGCGGCGTAGGCTAGGGCGGTGATGAGGCCTAGGGCTGCGATCGTTGGGAATAGGACCGGGTCGCCGTGCACTGCGCCGAATAGGAGCGCCGTGATCAGTGCGCTTGCGACGATGCCCAGGCGGGACGCGAGTGCGCCGAACAGGAGGCCGCGGAAGACGGTTTCCTCTACGATCGGGGCGACGATCGCGATCGACACGATCGCGAGGGCGGCGCTGAGCGTGGTCATCGCCGGGACGCTCGACTTCACGTCGAAGTGCTCGAAGCCGGCCTGCACGTGCTTCGTTTGATCGGTGAGTACCAGCAGCAGTCCCGTTCCGATGCGGACCAGCATGAGTGCGCCGACCGCCGTCAGGATCGTGCGGACGTCGGTGGTGCGCAGCTTGCAAAACGGGTGGGCCTTCATCGTGCGCAGGCGCCACCATGCGAACCAGCCGCCGGCGGCGTAGAAGATCAGCTCGGCGACGGCGATGAGTGGGTGGCCGGGGTTCGTCGACGGCGTGGTGCCCGTTATCAGGATCGCCGCGACGTACAGAACGATCATCGCGATGACCATCACGGCGAAGCCCGTCACCGTCGAGCCTAGCGCGGAGAGGATGCCGTTCCAGAACGGGACGGCGATGCGCTCGCGGCCGTCGTCGCGTGTGAAGGCGCGTGGGAGTTTGAGCGTGCGCGTCGCCAAATCGGTTTAGTGCGTCGCTGCCAACAGGGGGCGGGGGCAACGCCGGGCGACGGCGTGGCGTGGCGAGCGGATGCGTTGCGGGTCCGTGATCTCCAGGGCGATCCAGGGGGACGTGCCGTGCGGTGTCCAGGTGTCGCGGACGGATTGGGCGACGGCTCCGTCGCCCGCGAAGGCGAGGCGCCCGGTCGGCGAGACCGTGCCGTCGCTGCGGACGAAGCGGTACGCGATGGTGCGCTGCACGGCTGCATCGTACGCCGTGATGGTGGCGGTGGTTACGACGGCGCAGTGCGCCGCCGGACGCGCGTCCAGCGTCATGGCGAGGCCCGCGGCCGGCCCTGGGAGGGTAGGGCCGGTCACGAGCATCGCGAGGAAGGCGCCGGTGACAACGCGCATCGTACGGTCATCCTACCCGCGTCCCATTACCGGGCGCTTACGGAGGTCGTGCGTCGTCTCATGGACATGAAATCATCCGTCTCGCGCGGCCGGGTCCTCAGGGGCTTGGTCGCCATCCCATTCGTCGCGCTCGGTGTCGGTGCGACGTTGTCGGCCGCGCAGGCCGCCGACAACAAGAAACAGTTCAAGTACCAGGACAAGCCCGGGAAGAACGGCCAGAAGTGCTCCGGGTGCAGCCTGTTCGTCAAGCCGGACAAGTGCAAGATCGTCACCGGGAAGATCAGCCCCAACGGCTGGTGCATCGCCTGGGCGCCCAAGAAGAAGTAGGGCAACCGGCCGTCTGACCGTGCCGAGGGTGATTCGGGCTGCGGCTTCGCCGGAACTCGAATCCCCGCGGCGTGGTTATACTGGAGGCATCCTATGGCGTACATCCGCGAGATCATCACCGAAGGGCATCCCACGCTGCGCAAGGTCGCGAAGAAGGTCGATCCGGCCGACCTCGCCGACCCGATCTTTCAGCAGCTTCTCGACGACATGTTCGAAACGATGTACCACGCCCCGGGGATCGGGCTCGCCGCGCCGCAGATCGGCATCTCGAAGCGCATCTTCACCGTCGACCTCGCCGACGACGACGACAAGCACGGGCCGTTCGTCGTCATCAATCCGAAGTTCACGGTGACCGAGGGCGAGATCGAGTCGGTCGAAGGCTGTCTGTCGGTGCCCGGGATGGTGGGCGACCTGACGCGCTTCGAACGCGTCGTGTGCACTGGGATCGACCGGAACGGCAAGAAGATCACGCTGGACGGCACCGGGCTGTTCGGGCGCTGCCTGCAGCACGAGATGGACCACCTCGACGGCGTGCTGTACATCGACAAGGCCAAGAACATCCGTCCCGCCGAGTCCGACGAAGAAGTCGCGGAGGCCGAAGCGGTCGCCGCCGGCACGCGCTGAAGCTCGTCGTCTTCGGGACGAGCGAGTTCGCCGTCCCGGTTTTGGAAGCGCTCGCCGCACGGCACGACGTCGTCGGCGTCGTCACGCAGCCCGATCGGCCCGCGGGGCGCGGGCAGAAGGTCGTCGCGACACCGGTGAAGCGCGCGGCCGAGGCGCGCGGTCTGCGCGTGCTGACGCCTGAGAAGCTCAAGCCGTTCGTCGATGATGCTCGGGCGCTGGGCGGCGAGGCGTTCGTCGTCGCGTCGTACGGGAAGATCGTGCCGCAGGTTCTGCTCGATGCCGTGCCGATTGCGTTCAACGTGCATCCCAGCTGGCTGCCGCTCTATCGCGGTGCGACGCCGTTGCAATCGGCGATTCGCGACGGGCGCACGCAGACGGGCGTGACGATCATCGCGATGGACGCCGGGATGGATACCGGCGACGTGCTGCTGCAGGAGCCCACGCCGATCGGCGCGACCGAGACGTACGGCGAGCTCCACGACCGGCTCGCGCGGCGCGGTGCGGAGATGGCGCTCGATGCGGTCGTGCGGTATGCGAACGGTAGGCTGACGCGCACGGCGCAGGCGGCGGTTGCGCACCAGCTCGGGATCGATGACGACGAGATCGAGCGAACGCGCACGCGGCCGCTCGGCAAGGATGGCCTGCTCATCCCGAGTGGTCTCTCGGCGAAGCGCACCGTCGATTTCGTGCGGTCGCTCGCGCGCTCGCCGGGGGCGCGAAGCCGTGACGGGTTCTTTCTGTACGGGCGGGCGAAGATTTTGTGCGCGCACGTCGATCCCGGTGGGCCGCTGATCCCTGCGGCGATGGCTGATCCGGGACGGATCATCGCCGTCGAAGGGCGGCTTTGGATCGAAGCGACCGATGGGGTCGTCGCCGTCGACGAGCTCATCGTGCCCGGCGGGAAACCGGTTACCGCGGAGCAGTATCGCGCCGGCAATCGGGATCGCACGGGACCCGCGGAGCTGTTGCCGGTATTGCTCGGTTATCACGGAGTCGCGCGATGAGCGCGCCTGCGGCGACGACCGCGCGCGAGGTTGCGCTGCAGGTGTGCCGTGACGTGTTCGGGCCCACTCCGCGCGGTGCGCGTGAGGCGCTCGACTACCGGCTTCGCAAGTCCGAACTTGCGCCGCGCGATCGGGCGTTCGCTACCGAGCTTGCGTACGGTGCGATCAAGATGCGGCGGTTTCTCGATTTCGAGCTGAAGCCGTTCGTCGGTGAACGCGCGAAGTCGCTGCCGCAGCCGATCGCCGAGATCTTGCGGCTGGGGACCTATCAGCTGCGCTCGATGAACGGTGTCGAGGCGTATGCGGCGGTGTCGGAGAGCGTCGGGCTTGCGCGCAAGTACGGGCACAAGGGTACTGCCGGGCTCGTGAACGCCGTGTTGCGGCGCGTGTCGACCGAGCCGCCGCGCGAGGCCGATCTTGCGACGCGCGCGTCGTTGCCGAATTGGGTGGTCGAGCATTGGCGCGAGCGCTTCGGTGAGGAGCGGCTCGCGGCGATTCTTGCCGGTGTCAATGCGCCTGCGGCGGTCGGGGTGTGCTTGGACTTGCGGAATACGACGCGCGACGATGCGCAGCGCGCGCTCGCCGAGGCCGGGATCGCCGCGTCGGCGAGCGCGTTCGCGCCCGACGTGCTCGTGCTCGATGCGTTTGCGTCCGCGGCTGAGCTGGAACGGCTTGCGAACCATCGTTGGCACCTGCATTCCGAGACCGCGTCGTTTCCGGTCGACATCCTCGATCCGCAGCCGGGGCAGCGCGTCGTCGAGCTCTGCTGCGGGCGTGGGAACAAGACGCTGCAGATCGTCAGCCGCATGCGGGACGGCGGGACCGTGCTCGCCGTCGACGACGACGATCGTAAGATCGTGCAGATCGGGAAGCGGCTGGAGGCTGCCGGGATCGGGTCGGTCGCGCTCGTCACCGCGGATGCGACGACGATGCAGGCGACGGCGGACGCCGACCTCGTGCTGCTCGATGCGCCGTGCTCGGGCTTGGGGATACTCGGGCGCCAGCCCGAGGCGCGCTGGCGCAAGAATCCCGATGACCCGGTGCGGATGGCCGCGATCCAGCGCAAGCTGATCGATGCGGCTGCCGGCGGCGTGAAGCCTGGGGGGGCGCTGGTCTATGCGGTGTGTTCGACCGACCGGCGCGAAGGTGAGGACGTCGTGGACGCTTTCCTCGCCGAGCACGCGCAGTTCGCGCGCGACGCCGTTCCTGAGCGGTATGCGCCGTTCCGCACGGCGGCCGGTGACGTGCTGGTGGCGCCCGGGATCGACGGGCGCGATGGATTCTTTATCAGCCGGGTAATGCGCCGGGTGTGAACGTCTTCGCGCGGATCGAGCACGTTTGCGCGCGCGTCGTCGAGGACGCATTCGCGCGGGTGTTTCCCAGCGCGCTCGATCCGGCGCAGATCGGGCGGCGGCTCGTCGCGACGGCGCAGGCGTCGCCGAGCGATCTGTATCTCGTGCGCGTTCATCCTACCGATTACGGGCGGCTCGCGGGCGACCGCGACTTTCTGGAAGGGCGCTGGAGCGCGATGCTGCGCGAGGCGCTGCCCGCGCAGCGCGCCGCGTCGGCGCGCGTCGTGCTCGACGAGGATCCCGACGTGGTGTCGGGGTCGCTCGCGATCGAGCCCGTCGTCGACGAGCGCGTGCAGACGCTCGCGCTCGAGCGGCCCGACGGTTCGCGCGTCGCGCTTGCCGACGGGCTCACGATCGGGCGCGGTGACGACAACGACGTGGTCGTGCGCGATGCGCGCGCGTCGCGCAAGCACGCGCGCATCCTGGCCGACGGGACGGGCTGGAGCGTCGAGGATACCGGCTCGTCGAACGGCACGTTCGTGGACGGCGCGCAGGTCCGGCGGTCGCGGCTCGATCCCGGCCGCACGCTGACGATCGGCGACACGCCGCTCAAGGTGATCGACGCGTCGTGACCGATCCGCGCCTCATCACGCTCGGTCTTTCGGGCGCCTTCGTCGCCTACGTCGTGCTGGTGCACGACCGGCGCGGCGCGCCGCCGGCCCGTGCGATCGAGGCGTCGATCCCGACCGGCATCGAGCTCACGGTGGCGCACGCGGGCTCGATCAAGACATACCGCTTCGGGCGGCGTATACTGGTCGGGAGGGCGCCCAGCGCCGACCTCCGCCTCGACGATGCGCGCGTGAGCCGGCTGCACGCGCGAATCGAGATGCGGGACGACGGCGTCTTCGTCGAAGATCTCGGCAGCCGCAACGGAACGCAGGTCGACGGGGAAACCGTCACCGAGCCGCGGCTGCTGGTGGTCGACGACGAAGTGACCGTGGGCGGGGCAGCGCTCGTTTTCCGGGGAGTCGGTGCATGGAGATAGCGGTCGGTTCGCGACCCGGTGTCCCGCAGCGCGGCGGCGACGAAGCCTACGTCGCCGAGATCGTCGCGCCGGGCATCGTGCTGCTCGCCGTCGCGCACGGGTTCGGCCGCATCCGCGAGCGCTCCGCGCCCACCGTCGCCGCGGAGGCCGTCCGCGACAACCTCAAGCGCCGCGTGCGCGGTGAGCGGCGCGATCCTCGCGCGGCGCTGGCCGCGGCCTTCTCGGCTGCCAACGCGCGCGTCTACGCGCATTCCGGCAGCACCGACGACTACGTCGCGTCGGGGACGTCGCTGACCGCCGCGCTGATCGTGGGCGATCACGCCTTCGTCGGGCACGTCGGCGCGACGCGCGCCTACCTGGGCCGTGACGGCGGGCTCACGCCGCTGACCAAAGACGACTCGATGGGCGACGGCCCGCTGCGCCTGCTTACCCACACGCTCGGCACGCAGCCGGCGCTCGAACCGGCGCTCGACCACGTGCGCTTGATGCACGGCGACGCGCTCGTGCTGTCCAGCGGCGCGCTCCATGAGCTGCTCGCCGACGACGAGATCGCCGAGGCCCTGCATGCATCGGCGTCGTCCGAAGATGTGACCGCGCGGCTGCTCGCGATCGCGGGCATCCGCGGCGAGGGCGCGGGGACGGTGATCGTGGGCCGCGCGTTCCACGAGGTCGCGCCGGAGACCGGGCGGCGGCGGCCGCACGCGCGCGACGCCGCCATCGCGCTGACCGTGATGATCGTCGCATCGATAATCGCGTTTTTGGTGCTGCGCGCGATGTTCTCCGCCGCGTGACGGAATCGCTCGTACGCCTTCGGGCGTGCGCGCCGATGGTCGTCGCCTTGGTCATCGCCGCGGTCACGGTGCGGCTGGCGCCGCGCGACGCGCTGCTGCCGGCGTGGCTGCCGTTCGCGCTCGGGCTGCTCGCGCTCGCGTGGCCGGCGATCCGCCCGGCGAACGTCTCGCGCGACGACACGCTCCCCGCGCTTGCGATCGTGCTGTCGGCGATCGGGCTCGCGGTCGTTGCGCGCCTGTCGCCGCAGCTCGCGCAGAAGCAGATCGTGTGGCTCACGTTCTCGCTGATCCTCGCGGTCGCGGCGGGCCCGGCGTTCGACCGCTTCCGCGTGCTCGCCGCGTACAAGTACATCTGGATCCTCGGCGCGATCGCGCTGTTCTTCGCGCTGGCGCTGTTCGGCGAAGAAGTGAACGGCGCGCGCTTGTGGATCCACTTCGGCCCCGTGCGCTTCGAGCCGGTCGAGGTGATCAAGCTGCTCGTCGTGCTGTTCATGGCGTCGTATCTCGCCGAGACCGCGGACGTCATCGCGCGCACGCGGCCGTGGTCGCTGCGTTCGAACGCGAAATATCTGGGCCCGCTGTTCGTCGGCTGGGGCATCTCGATGATGATCCTCACGCTGGAGCGCGATCTCGGCATGGCCGCGCTGCTGCTCGCGACGTTCGTCGCGATGCTGTACGTCGCGACGCGCCGCATCGATCTCGTCGCCGGCGCGATCGCAGTGTTCGGGATCGGCGCGTGGTGGGCGGCGACGCACTACCGCTACGTCGAGACGCGCATCGCCGTGTGGAAGGATCCGTTCCACGATCCGCTGGGCGCGGGCTACCAGGCGGTGCAGTCGTTGTTCTCGCTCGCGAACGGCGGGCTGTTCGGCACGGGTTTCGGCCTCGGGCGGCCCGACTACATCCCCGAGGTCCCCACCGACTACGTCTACGCGGCCTTCGGCGAGGAGTGGGGCGCGATCGGTTCCATCGCGCTGCTGTCGCTGTTCCTGGCGCTCGTGCTGCGCGCGCTGCGCGTCGCGAACCGCCAGCCCGACCTCTACGCGAAGCTGCTCGCGACCGGGCTGGCGAGCGTGTTCGGGTTCCAGATCGTGATCATCGTGGGCGGCGTGCTGCACCTGTTCCCGCTCACCGGCATCACGCTGCCGTTCATCTCGTACGGCGGCAGCTCGCTGGTGACGAACTTCTTGCTGGTCGCGCTAGTCTGGGCGATCTCGAGCGAGCGCCGGGTGCCTGCGCCCCGGGCGGAGCGGGCGCGGGTTTTGTAAGGATTGGGTAAGGGATTGCCCTGCTCGCTAAGGTCCTCGGCGGGCCCGCCCGATACTAAAGAATTGCGCGTGCCGCGCCGATAGGATGGACAGTATGGCAGATCAGGATCCTCCCACCGGCTCCGACGTGGAGCGCTCGTTCCCGGAGTTCGACCGCCGCAAGGGCCCCCGTCGCGGGGTTGGCGCGGAAGTCGTGGACCCGCAGTTCGAGCGCCGCGGCCCCGACCGCCGCAAGCGCAAACCCGGCTTCGCCGGCCTGTTCGGCGCCATCTTCGGCCCGGGCCGCGACGAGGAACCGACCGAGCAGTAAGCCCTAGGCGGGCAGGCGACGTCCGCCGTTCAAGCGATGAGATCGTGGGCGAAGAGCGACTCCAGGATCGCCGCCATCGCCGGGTCGATGGCACGCAGGCGGGAGCGCGTCGCACGCGGCCATGGCGAGCGCGCATCGTTCGCCTCGACCCAAGCGCGAAGCGACTCCGCGAAGTATTCATCCAGCGCCGAAGCCGCGTACGGCGTGATGAACGCGCGCGCCTCGCGGAATGCGCGCCGAACCCGTGGGTCGACGCCGCTCAAATAGACACCGCCGCCCAGCGCGCAATCGAGCGCGTGCGCGAACTCGTGCGCGATGGTCATCGGCGACGTCGAGCGAAGATAGACCGTTCGTTCCTCGACGACGAACAGCCCGGCTGGCGGCACAGGCCAGTCGTCGACGCCGCTCGCTAGCCGGCGCAGCGCGCGCGAGCGGTCCCGATAGGCTTCGTTGCCGCGCAGGTGGACGAGGCGAACACCGGCGTCTGCTGCGACGCGCAACGCGCCCGCGCCGAAACGGTCGATGACGGCGTCGATTGTGGCGAGGGCAGCGGGCTTCGCATCGACCGCGGGGCGGTTGCGCATGGACCGCAGCGTACGCCTCGGGCGTGATCGCCATGAGACGAGAATGTTACCGTTAGAAAGACGCCTTGCGGCACCATCCTAAGGCACGCCGCGCCGCATGCCGATCATCTCATGGAAGCACGCTCGAACGGAGGACGCAACGGTGTCGACAGAAGCCCTGATCTGGACGTTTCTGGCCCTGTGCGCCGGTGGGGGCATCACCGCCGCCGTGATGACCTATCAGCGCGCGCGCCGCTTCGGCAGCGACGTCGCCGACTGGGTCCAGATCGCGAACATGAACACGCTGCTGCGGCTCGACCTCGACCACCTCACCGGCGACGACGACAACTTCGGGCTGTGCGAGGCGCGCGGTGCGCTGAAGGCGTCGACCGCGAGCCGGCCCGCCGCGGAGCGCAAGCTTTTCGAGCACTACAACGCGCTGGTCGGTATCGCGATCAAGTTCGGCGAGAAGGTGCACGACGAGCACGGCATCGTCGACCTGCAGGCCGTCGCGAACCGGCGCGCCCACGTCCAGAACGCGCTCGCGGTCGGCGATCAGCTCGAAGCCGCGCTCGGCGGGATCTCCGAGCTCGCAAAGTGCGTCAACCGCGACCGTAACGAGCGCGTCCGCCAAAGCTATCAGACACCTGTCCTGGCGACCGTCACGCAGATGATCTCCTGAGGGTCGCATAAGCGAACCGAAACGAAGGGAGCACGAATCGCGCCGCGGTGAAGGGGTGCCCGTCACGTCGTAGGTATTCTCTCCCGACGACCGCTCGGTCGGAAAGGGAGCCAGTGGTGCGACGTCTGCGAGCCGCTTCGATGCTTGCGCTTTTCCTGATGCTCTTCGGCTGCGCCGGACGCGGCGGCGGAAGCGAAACCGCGAGCCCGTCGCCGGCCAGCGTGCCGTCGGCGCAAACGGGAGCGATCGAGAGCAGCTCTCCGC
This sequence comes from Candidatus Elarobacter sp., assembly GCA_035943995.1. GTDB lineage: Bacteria > Vulcanimicrobiota > Vulcanimicrobiia > Vulcanimicrobiales > Vulcanimicrobiaceae > Vulcanimicrobium. The sequence goes on from DASZBS010000006.1 coordinate 24,746, forward strand.
CGACGCAGTCTTCCGTGGCGGCCGAAAGCACGGCGACGCCGGTCGTGGTTCCGACGTCGACGCCGGACCCGAATCTCTTGAGCACCGCGAACGGGACGATCGTGCGGAGCTATTCGCCGGCCGCGCTCGATCGCATGAACGACGGCCACCTCGCCCACGCGGCGACCGGTATCGGCGCCGAGCTGCCCAGCGACGCGGCCCCGCCCTTCGTGTTCACGTTCGAGCTGCCGGGTACGGCGACGATCTCCGAGTTTCAGGCGGCACTTCGCGGCAAGGAAAACAACGGGCCGATACCCGCGGTGACGTTCGCGGTGTCGACCGCCGGAGCGGACTCTGGGTTCACCGACGTCGGCACCGTCACCGCCGGAGATAGCGGCAACGGCGCCAAGACACTGCAAGCCGGTAAACAGGCGCGCTGGGTGCGGGTGACCGCGAACCAGCTCTTCGACTCGGTTGGCGCGACCGGCACTCTATTAGCGCCGCCCAAGCCGCTCGATCCGACGGGGATCTACATCGAAGAAGCGCGTCCCGACAAGAACGGTGCCTTCGCGATGTCGGGGACGATCGCGGACGATTTTCGTGCTCGCTTCGTCTCCGTCGGCCCGTCTCTCATCGCGACGGAATGCACCAAGGACAGGTTGATCGCGACGCAAGTCGGTCAGTTCGACGGGCGGACGTGGAATTCGGTGTTCGCCGGCAACAAGGACGAGAATCCGAGCAAGATTCGCGCCGTGATGAACGACGAGGGATCGATCATCGCCGGAACCCTCGGCAACAGCAACGAGACGGTCGTGTTTATGCGCACGGCCGAGAAGGCCGCATTTTGCGTGCCTCGGGTCACCGGCACCGGGACGCATCACGTGCTCGTGCTCGATCAGGATCCGGTCGAGCCGTTCTATCCGACGGATGGCCCCGCGTCGATGCCGGGCTACACGTTCGAAAGCATCGGCGCGGGGATGCTCGACGCCGCGGCGCTGGCGGGCAAGGAAGCGGTGATCGCCCGGAGCGTCTGCAAGATGCCGGACCTGCTTTCGCCGCAACAGATCGCGCTGCTGCTGCAATGGACCGCCGCGGGACACAAGCTCGTGCTCGGCAGCGGCGGCTGTCCGAACGGCGCCGACTTCAGCTGGCTCCCGTATCCGCTCACGACGGCGGGCCCCGGACCCGAGACGACCAACGCGAGCTTGATTCAAATCGAGAACGATGCGCTCGGGACCAACGACAAGAACGACGCCGCGCATTTCGTCGATGTGCTGTCGTACGTCGGTGCGGGGAATTTTCTCAGGACCGCGGGTGTGGTGACGACGAAGGATCCGCACTGGTGCGGGCATCTCTTCGTGGCGAAGGCGAGCAACGTCGACGGCTTCGTGCAGACGTATGCAGTCGACGGTCGCGGCTTGCTGATTTATGACGGCTTCAATTCAGGCGATGAGACCCGGCCGGCATTTCAGCGCATCCGCCAGCTCGAGCTCGCGCAACCGGTTCCGGCCGACCTTCCGTGCACCCAGAACGTCACCGAGGCGTTCATCCTGGAGCCGAGCCAGGAGGCGACGTTCGCCGCGGATACCGCGCAGAAGGTTCGCGTCAACATGGAGGTCCTCGCCAACCAAGGTTGGAGCGGGCACGCGACGGTGAAGACTACCGGTGACCTGCGCGCGACCGTGACGCCGAGCGCGTTCGACATTGCGGGCGGTACGCAGAACCTCGACGTTTCCGTAACCGTTCCGGCGTCGCAGAAACCGGGCGTCTACACGGTTAACGTAATCGCAGACAACGGTAGCGGCAAGACGGCGCAGGCCTCGGTGTCGCTCACCGGGACGGCGTCGCTCAAGAAGCAGTTCAAGACCATCAAGACGCAAAAGCGCATCCGCATCTACGGCATCCATTTCGACGTCGACAGCGCGCACATCCAGCCGCGCTCGGAGCCGGTGATCGCCGACATCGCGCAGATCATGCACGACACGGCCGGCTTGCGCTTCCAAGTGGAGGGTCATACCGACTCCGACGGTGGCGCCGCGTACAACCTGGGCTTGTCGCAACGGCGCGCGCAGGCGGTCGTCGACGATCTGGTGGCGCATCATGCGATCGCCCGCACGCGTTTGGTCGCGAAAGGCTACGGCCTCACGAAGCCTGTCGCACCGAACACGACGCCGGCAGGCAAGGCGCTCAACCGCCGCGTGGAGCTGCTTCGGCTCTGAGGGCGGCGCCGAAAGCGCGTGATCGACGAGGCTCCCGGCGGTTTAACGGGTAATACTGCCGGGTTCCGCCCTCCATTCCCCAAGGTTTTCGTTGACGCAATACGTGTACACGATGCATCGGGTCGGCAAGATCGTGCCGCCGAAGCGTCAGATCCTCAAAGACATCTCGCTCAGCTTCCTCCCCGGCGCGAAGATCGGCATCCTCGGCCTCAACGGCGCCGGCAAGTCCACCGTGCTGCGTATCATGGCGGGCGTGGATACGGAGATCGACGGCGATGCGATCCCGATGCCGAACCTCACCATCGGGTATCTCGAACAAGAGCCGAAGCTCGACCCCGACAAGACCGTGCGCGAAACCGTCGAGGAATCGCTGACCGAGATCATGACGGCGCGCAAGCGCCTCGATGAGATCTACGCAGCGTACGGCGAACCGGACGCCGATTTCGACAAGCTCGCCGAAGAGCAGGCGAAGCTCGAAGCGGTGCTGTTCGCGCAAGGCGACGACCTCGAGCAGCAGCTCGAGATCGCGGCCGACGCACTTCGCCTGCCGCCATGGGACGCAAAGATCGGCCCGCTCTCCGGCGGCGAGAAGCGGCGTGTCGCGCTGTGCCGCCTGCTACTGTCGAAGCCCGACATGCTGCTGCTCGACGAGCCGACGAACCATCTCGACGCCGAGAGCGTCGAGTGGCTCGAGCAGTTTCTGCAGCGCTTTCCGGGCACCGTCGTCGCGGTGACGCACGATCGCTATTTCCTCGACAACGCGGCGGAGTGGATCCTCGAGTTGGACCGCGGGCGCGGCATCCCGTGGAAGGGCAACTACAGCTCCTGGCTCGACCAGAAACAGGAGCGCCTCTCGCAAGAAGAAGCGACGGAATCCGCGCGCCAGAAGGCGCTCAAGCGCGAGCTCGCGTGGGTGCGCTCCGGCACGAAGGCGCAGCAATCGAAGAGCAAGAGCCGGCTCGCGCGCTTCGAGGAGTTGTCGAGCTACGAGTACCAGCGCCGCAACGAGACGCAAGAGATCTTCATCCCCGTCGCGGAGCGGCTCGGCGATCAGGTGATCGAGTTCGCCGGCGTGCGCAAGGCGTACGGCGACCGGCTGTTGATGGACGACGTCAGCTTCCGCATCCCGCCGGGCGCGATCGTCGGCATCATAGGCCCCAACGGCGCCGGCAAGACGACGCTGTTCCGCATGATCGCCGGCAAAGAACAGCCGGACGCCGGAACGATCTCCATCGGCTCCAGCGTGAAGCTCGCGGTCGTCGACCAAACGCGCGAGTCGCTCGACGACACGAAGACGGTGTTCGACGACATCACCGGCGGCCGCGACATCCTGACGATCGGCCGGTTCGAGATGCCGTCGCGCGCGTATCTCGGCCGCTTCAACTTCAAGGGCGGCGATCAGCAGAAGCCGGTCGGCACGCTGTCCGGCGGCGAGCGCGGCCGGCTGCACCTCGCCAAGACGCTGCTCGAAGGCGGCAACGTGCTGCTGCTCGACGAGCCGTCCAACGATCTCGACGTCGAGACGTTGCGCGCGCTCGAAGACGCGCTCGAGGAGTTCGCCGGGACCGTGCTGGTCATCAGCCACGACCGCTGGTTCCTCGACCGCATCGCGACCCACATCATCGCGTTCGAAGGCGACAGCAGCGTCTATTTCTTCGAGGGCAACTACCAGGAGTACGAGGCGAACAAGAAGGCCCGGCTCGGCGAAGAGGCCGCCCGGCCGCACCGGTTGCGCTACCGGCCGCTCACGCTGCCGTAGTATGACCCAGGTCACAGGCCGCTTGCCTGTCCTCGCGCGATTTGCGGCGACGGCCGATCCCTAGATCAGGTATGGAGGCCGCCGCCGCGCTGCTTCGGATCGCCGCCCGCGTCGCGGGCGCGACCGCGTCGCTCGTTGCCCGCATCGGTGACGATGCGCCGGTAGCGGCGTGGGGCTGCGGCGGCGCCGGCGCACAGGCGCTGGTGCGCGTGCTGCGCCGTGCCGCACCCATCGGCGCCTGGTCGTTTCGCACGCTGCCGCTCACAATGTCCGACGGTAGCCCGGCCGAGCTGATCCTGGTCGCGCCGGCGCCGGACGCCGACGAGGCGTCGCTCGTTGCGCTTGCGGCGGAGATCGGCGCGGCGTGCGATCCGGCGGGCCGCGTCGGCGAAGCGTCGAGCGCGATCGAGCGGCTCGCCGAGAGCACCGAACAGCTCGACGAGGCGGTCGCGATCCTCGACACGGGGCGGGATCCCGGCGGGCAGGCGACCCTGCTCTACGTCAACGGCGGCTTCACGCAGATGTTCGGCTACACGGCGCGCGAGCTCGTCGGCAAGCCGGCCGACCGCATCTGGGGACCGCGGACCGACCGCGACCGCATGGCGTGGTTGCGTTCGCGCATCACCGAGCGCGAGGCGGCGCGGGTCGTGGTCGTGCTCTACGCCAACGACGGCTCGCCGCTGTGGACGGAGATCTCGTCGACGCCGGTGCGTCACGAGACCGACGAGGTGCACCACGTCGTGACGTTCCGCGACGTGACGACGCGCAAGCAGTTCGAGAACGCGCTCGCGGCGGAGAAGCGCAAGCTGCTCACGACGCTGGCGGCGATCGCCGACGCCGTCGTGAGCGTGCTCGCCGACGGCCGGGTGGAGTTCGTGAACGCCGCGGCGCAGCGGCTGCTGGGGATCGAGGCGGCCGACGCGTACGGCGTGCCCGTCGGCGACGTCATCCGCATGGTCGACGACGACGCGCGCCCGATCGACGTGGTGGCCGACCACCGCGGCGAGGACGTGCGGCGCGGGACCGGCCACTTGCGCACGGCGCACGGCATCATCGACGTCGCATACGTCGCCTCGCGGGTCGACGCAGACGCACACGGCACCGTGGTCGTGCTGCGCGACGTGACGATCGAGAACCGGATCGCGCTGCGGCTGTCGTTCGAGGCCACGCACGATCCGCTCACCGGCTTGCAGAACCGCCGCGCGTTCACCGAGCGGCTCGACGAAGCGGTGCGCGGCGCGCGCGAGCGCGGCGAGCACCACGCGGTGGGCTTCATCGACCTCGACCGCTTCAAGGTGGTCAACGACCGCTTTGGCCACGCGGTCGGCGACCGGTTGCTGCACGAGATCGCGCGCGTGATGGGGCGCGTCGTGCGTGGCGGCGACGTGCTGGCGCGCATCGGCGGCGACGAGTTCGCGCTGCTGCTCGCGAACTGCCGGCTCGACGACGCGCGACACGTCGCCGAGAAGCTGCGCGCCGCGGTCGACAACTATCGCATCCAGCACGAAGGCGAGGTACTCGACGTCGGCGTGTCCGTGGGGCTCGCGCCGATCGAGGCCGACACGACCAGCGGGGCAAACGCGCTCGCGGAAGCCGACGCGGCGTGCTACCAAGCGAAGGCGACCGGACGCAACGCGATCGTCGGATAACGGCGTCGACCGAGGCGTTCCTCGGGTATGTTCATTGCGATGTCACGTAATCGCCGGATCGCTTCCTTCGCTTTGGGTGCCGCCGCGGTGGCGGCGGGCGCGGCGCTCGCTTCGCGCCGTTCGCACGTCGCCGACCGGGAGAGCCTGCGCGACCGCGTCGTCGTGATCACCGGCGGCTCGCGCGGGCTCGGGTTCGCGCTGGCCGAGGACTTGGCGCGCGGCGGCGCCCTTGTGACGATCGCCGGCCGCGATGCGGCGACGGTCGACCGCGCGCGCGAGCTACTCGCCGGAGCCGGGCTGCACGTCGACGGCGTCGCGTGCGACGTTCGCAACCAAGCCGAGGCCGAGGCGCTGATCGCGCACGTCGAGGCGCGCAGCGGCGCGGTGGACGTGCTCGTCAACAATGCGGGCGTCATCGAGGTCGGCTCGGTGTGGGATCAATCGCTCGACGACTTCCGGGAATCGGTCGAGACGCACATCTTCGGGCCGCTGCACACGATGCGCGCCGTGCTGCCGTCGATGCGCGCCCGCCGCGACGGGCGCATCGTCAACATCGCCTCGATCGGCGGGCTGGTCGGCACGCCGCATCTCGCGCCGTACTCCACCGGGAAGTTCGGGCTCGTCGGCTTGTCTCAGGCGTACGCGGCTGAAGTCGCGCACGACGGCATCACCGTGACGTGCGTCTGCCCCGGCTTGATGCGCACCGGCTCGCCCGACCACGCGATCTTCAAGGGCCGCACGCAAGCCGAGTACGCCTGGTTCACGATCTCCGACAGCAACCCGCTGCTGTCGGCGTCGACGCGGCATGCGGTCGTGACGATCGTGCACGCGATCGCGCACCGCAAGCCGTTCGTCACGATCACGCCGCTCGCGCGCGTCGCGCAGATCGTCAACGCGGTCGCGCCTGCGACGACGACGCGGCTACTCGGTCTCGTCGCGCGCATGCTCCCGCCGCCGCTCGACGACGAAACCGTGCGGCGCGATGGAGCCCAGAGCCACTCGCCGCTGGCGCCCAGCATCCTGACCGCGCTGGACCGCCTGGCGAAGCGGCGCAACAACGAATGACCGACCCGGACGCTTTGCGCGAGCATCTCGCGGTCCCGGAGGAAGGGCGCGGAGCGAAGTGGCGCCATCGCTTCTACGACCTCGTCGACTCGGTGCGGCTGCGGCAGCGCGACCCGCGCATCTTCCTCGGACCGGACGGCTTTCCGTATTACGCGCTCGACGTGCCGGCTGATGATGAGGAAGGTGACATCGCGGTGGGAGACCTCGTCGAGCTGGCAACGAACAGCGGGTTTGGGATCGCGATCGAGCCGTTCGAGGACGTCGCGGCGTGGGTGTTCACATGCGGCGATCTCGTCACGAGACGCGCGTTCGGCGGGTATGAATTTCCACGCATCGGCGTTCTTCCGGCCGAAATGCCGACGTTCCGTGCGGTGCTGAAGAAGACCGAGCAGATGGAGATCCTCGCGCCCGACGACACGCTGCTGCCGCCGTACGTGCGCCCGCTGCTGCACGAATACTTCACGCGCACGCTGGGCATCGACCAGCCCGGCGTGCTGGCCATCGTGTCGCCCGATCAGGAGCCGCGCGAGCAGCTCGTGTTCCGCATCGCGCGCGACGATTTCGACGACGAAGCGCAGTTCGAGGCGGCGATCGCCGGGCTGACGTGGTTCTTGCCGCGTCACCTCGTGGTGTCGATCCTGCCGACGGATGTCGTGGATGCGCTGGACGGAGCGTTCGTGCCGCTCGCGGCGTAGGGATAGCTACACGGCCCAAGCTTCGTCCATGGCTACACGCTCAGATAACGATCGTGCAGCGCCTGATCGGTGGCGAGCGACGACGGCGAGCCTTTCCAGACCGTGCGGCCTTTCACGATCACGACCGCGCGGTCGGCGAGCGTTGCGAGCGCCGTGAGGTGTTTGTCCACGACCAGCGTCGATTGACCGCGTTCGCGAAGCGTGCGCAGGCACGACCAAATTTCGTCGCGCACGACCGGGGCAAGACCTTCGGTTGCTTCGTCGAGGATGAGCAGGCGCGGGCCGAGCATCAGTGCACGGCCGATTGCAAGCATCTGCTGCTCGCCGCCGGAGAGCTGACTGCCGTATGCACGCGCGCGGTCGGCGAGGCGCGGAAACAGCGCGAGCACGTCGCGTAACGTCCAGACCTTCTGGAGGTTGCCGTAGTTTGCGGCGGTCGCGATCAGGTTCTCGCGCACGGTGAGGGTTGGGAACACTTGGCGGCCTTCGGGGACCAGGCCGATGCCGTGGCGCGCGATGCGGTACGGCGGCGCGTTCGTGATCGTGTGATCGCCGAACGTGATGCGGCCCGCCGTTGCCGTGCAGAGTCCCATGATCGTGCGGATCGTCGTGGTCTTGCCCATGCCGTTGCGGCCGACGAGCGCGACGCTCTCGCCCTCGTCGACGTGCAGCGTCGCGCCGAACAGCACGCGGCTACGGCCGTAGCCCGCGTCGACGGCCTCGACGTCGAGCAGGCGGCTCATCCGTTCTCTCCGAGGTATGCGTCGCGGACGCGCGCGTCGTTGCGAACCGCGTCGTAGCTGCCGGCGGCGATCGCGCGGCCCGCGACGAGCACGGTAACGCGGTCGGCAAGCTGTGCGACCGCGTCCATGTCGTGCTCGACCAAGAGCATCGTCACCGTGCCTTTGATCGTGTGCAGCAGCTCGATCATCGCGCGGCTCTCGTCGTGCCCGAGACCTGCCATCGGCTCGTCCAGCAGCAGCACCGCGGGCTCTTGCGCGAGTGCGATCGCCAGTTCGAGAAGACGCTGCTCACCGTGCGCGAGGTCCGACGCGCGCACGTTCGCGCGTTCGGCGAGGCCGACGCGCGCGAGCGCATCGCGGGCGGGTTCGCGCAGCGCGGGATCTTTGAACGCGCTGCGCCAGAAGCGCATCGCCGTGGCATGCCGCGCCTGGACGGCGAGCGCGACGTTGTCTTCCGCGGTGAAGTCGTCGACGAGAGTCGTGATCTGGAACGACCGTGCGATGCCGAGCCGTGCGCGCGCGTCGGGGCCGAGCCGGGTCACGTCGCGTTCGCCGAACAGGATGCTGCCGCGGTCCGGCGCGAGTTCGCCCGCGAGTTGTGCGAGCAATGTCGTCTTGCCCGCGCCGTTCGGCCCGATCAGCGCGTGGCACTCGTTGCGTGCGACAGCCAAGTCGAGATCGTCGGTGGCGATGAGCGCGCCGAACGTCTTGCGCAGCCCGCGCACCGCCAGCGCCGGTTCAGCCATCGTTCGTTCCGGCGAGCCAGCCGTACAGGCCGCGTTTCGCGAACAGCACGATCGCGAGCAGGATGATACCGAGCAGCAGCATCCAGTGCTCCGTGAATCCCGACAGCAGCGACTCGAGGCCCAGCAACGCCGCCGCGCCGTACACCGCGCCGGCGAGCGTGCCGATCCCCCCGAGGATCACCATGACGAGAAATTCGCCCGAGCGCGACCACGACGCCATGTCGGGGCTCACGAAGCGCGCGTACTCCGCCCACAGCGCGCCTGCAAGTCCCGCGCCCGCGCCGGCGATCACGAACGCGACGAGCTTGTAGCGAAACGTCGGGAATCCGAGCGCGAGGAGCCGGCGTTCGCTGCGCCGCGCGCCGCGCAGCACGATCCCGAAGCGCGACTCGACGAGCTGCGCGCTCATGACGACGAACGCGACCAGCAGCATGAGACAGACCGCGTACAGCACGTTCGGATCGCGCAGGTCGACGCCGGGGAGCACGCTGCGCGCGTCGAGCGGGAGGCCGTCGTTGCCGCCCCATGCCTTGACCGCGATCAGCGCGAAGAAGACCATCTGCGCGAACGCGAGCGTGATCATGATGAAGAAGATGCCCGACGTGCGCAGCGACAGCGCGCCGACGAGCGCCGCGAGCGCGGCCGCGGCGACGATCGCCGCCGGCCACGCGATCAGCGCCGCGCCGATGCCGTTTTGCGCGAGGACGGCGACGGCGTAGCCGCCGACGGCGAAGTACGCCGCATGGCCGAAGCTCACCATCCCGCCGTAGCCGACGATGAGATCGAGGCTGACGGCGACCAGCGCGTAGATGAGGATGCGCGTGCACGAGTTCACCCAAAAGGGCTGATGGAACACCGCGGCGAGCACCGGCAGCGCGACGAGCAGCGCGAGCGTTGCGATGAGGATCGTCGCGCGGCGGCGCGTGCTAGCGAGTGCCGGCAGGGAACAGGCCTCGCGGCTTCCAGACGAGCACGACCGCCATCAGCACGTAGATCGCGATCGCGGACAGCCCGCCGCCGAGCGAGTCCGCGATCTCGGGTCTCGCGACCGGTTTGAGCAGCACCGGGATGTACGCGCGCCCGAGCGTGTCGACGAGCCCGACGAGCAGCGCGCCGACGAATGCGCCGCGGATCGAGCCGAGCCCGCCGACGACGATCGCGACGAACGTCAGAATGAGGATCTGCTCGCCCATGCCAACTTGCACCGCGAGGATCGGCGCGAGCAGCGCGCCCGCGACGCCGGCAAGCAGCGCGCCCAGCGTGAAGACGATCGTGTTCAAACGCGTGATGTCGACGCCGAGCGCCGCGACGGTTTCGCGGTTCGTCGCGCCCGCCCGGATCAGCATCCCCAACCGCGTGCGGGCGATGAGAAGATACAGCCCGACCGCGACCACGAGTCCCGCCGCGATGAGGACGAGGCGGTACGCCGGATACGTCAGCGTACCTAGCGAGACAGTGGCCGCGAGCGCCGGCGGCACCGTCATGTTCAGCGGCGTCTTGCCCCATGCGACGGAGACGCCGTCGTTCGCGATCAGGATCAGTGCGAACGTCGCGAGCACTTGGTCGAGGTGATCGCGCAGGTAGAGCCGGCGGATCACGACGAGCTCGACGATCAGTCCCGCCAGCGCCGCGGCCGCCGCGCCGGCCGCGACGGCGACCACGAACGGCGCGCCTTTCGACGCGGCCGATGCGGCGACATACGCGCCGAGCATGTAGATCGAGCCGTGGGCGAGATTGATCACGCCCATGATCCCGAAGACGAGCGTCAGCCCGGCCGCCAGCAGAAAGATCATCACGCCGAACTGCAGGCCGTTCAGGACCTGCTCGACCGCGAGGCTCACGCTACATCTTGCATTGGCTCGAGTAGACGTCGCCCGTGTCGCGGAGAATCTTGCCGACGCCGCGGATCTCGAGCTTGTGCGTCTTCGGGTCGCGGACCACTTTCATGCTGTACCAGTCCTGGATGGGGTACTGGTTGGGGCCGAACCGGAACGCGCCGCGCGTCGACTTGAAGTCCGCTTTGCGCAATGCCGTGCGAAACGCGTCGGCTTTCGTGAGGTCGCCGTTCACCGCGCGCAGCGCGCTCGCCAGTAGCTTCGCGGTGTCGTAGCCCTGGCTCGCGTACGGCGTCGGGTCGCGGTGGTACTTGCGCGTGTAGTCGGCGACGAACTTCTTGTTCGCCGCGTACGGCAGGTCGGCGAGCCAGTGCGCGGTGCCGTACAGCTCCTCGGCGTCGTTGCCGACCGCCGACACGACGTGGCTTTCGAGCGAGAACTCCGGCAGCACCACCTTCATCGTCTTTTTCAGCCCGGCTTGGGTGAACTGCTTGAGGAAGTTGATCCCCAGCCCGCCGGGGAGGAAGTAGAAGATACCGTCGGCGTTGGCGTTGCGGATGCGCGCGAGCTCCGCCGAGTAGTCCGTCTGGTCGAGCGCGGTGTAGATCTCTTCGACGATCTGGCCGTGATAGGTGCGCTTGAAGCCGTTGATCGCGTCCTTGCCCGTCGTGTAATTCGGCGCCACCACGACCATCTTCTTGATGCCGAGATACTGCGCGTACTGCCCCGTGGCTTCGTGCGGTGTGTCGTTCTGCCACGACACCACGAAGAAGTTCTTGTTGCACTTGCTGCCGGCCAGCTGCGACGGACCTGAATTCGGGCTGACGTAGAACGCGCCGCTCTCGACGAGTCCGGGCACGACTGCCAGCGCAACGTTCGAGTAGATGATCCCCGTGAACAGATCCACCTTGTCCTGGATGCGGAACTTGTCGGCGATCTGCTTGCCGTTGGCCGGCTTGAGATTGTCGTCTTCCACCAGCAACTGGATCGGGACGCCGCCCAGCTTGCCGTGCTCCTCGTCCATCGCGAGGATGAAGCCGTCGCGCATGTCTTCGCCGAGGTAGCCGCCCGCGGTGGAGAGCGTGGTGATCATCCCGATCTTGAGCGGCGGCGGGTCGGCGGCGAACGCAGCGGAACTCCCCAGCGACAGAGCGAGAAGTGCGGCGAGCAATGCGCGGAGTGTAGTCACCATCGACATCCTTTCGAGGAAGAACGAGGAGCAGTCGAGCGACACCGTCCGGCTCCCTTTGAGCCGCCACGTACCGGGTCCTATATTGACGGGGCGAACGTTTTATGCCTCAATAGTTGAGGTGGCAACTATCTGGGGCATGCTATGAGGATCGTCTGCATCGGCGGCGGACCCGCGGGGCTGTTCTTCTCGATCGTCATGAAGGCCGCGCGGCCCGACGCCGACATCGTGGTGCTGGAGCGCAATCGCCCCCACGACACCTTCGGTTGGGGTGTCGTCTTCTCCGATCAAACGCTCGGGAACATCGCCGCCGCGGATCCGGCGACGTACGAGCGCATCGTGGCGAGCTTCGTGCACTGGGACGACATCGACGTCCACTACCGCGATCGCACGATTCGCGCCGGCGGCCAAGGCTTCGCGGGGATCGCGCGCAAGAAGCTGCTGCAGATCTTGCAAGAGCGCGCGGCGGAGCTGGGTGTCGACCTGCGGTTCGAAGTCGAGGCGAACGACGAAGACCACGCCGACGCCGACGTGATCGTGATCGGCGACGGCGGCAACTCACCCACGCGCCGCAAGTACGCCGGCGTCTTCGGGACGACGCTGGAGAACCGCAAGAACCGCTACATCTGGCTCGGCACGCACCAGCGCTTCGACGCGTTCACGTTCGTGTTCGAAGAAACGCCGCACGGCTGGTTCCAAGTGCACGCGTACCAGTTCGACGCCGACACCGGGACGGTAATCGTCGAATGCCGCGAGGAGACCTGGCGCGCCGCCGGGCTCGACACGGCGACGGCCGAGGAGTCGATCGCGTTCTGCGAGCGGCTGTTCGCGCCGTATCTCGGCGGCCATCGCCTCATGAGCAACGCGAAGCACCTGGCGAACCCGTGGATCACGTTCGTGCAGGTGAACAACGCGCGCTGGTTCGACGGCAACCGCGTGCTGATCGGGGACGCCGCGCATACGGCGCACTTTTCGATCGGTTCCGGGACGAAGCTGGCGCTGGAGGATGCGATCGGGCTCGCCGGCGCGCTGCGGCGGAATCCGGAGCGCACGCGCGCGTTCGAGGAGTACGAGGCGGAGCGGCGGATCGAGGTGCTGCGGCTGCAAAACGCCGCACGCAACTCGACCGAATGGTTCGAGAACGTCGCGCGCTACGCGAGCCTGGAGCCCGAGCAGTTCGCGTACAGCCTGCTCACGCGCAGCCAGCGGCTCACCCACGACAACTTGCGCTTGCGGGACCGGCAGTACATCGAGGACATCGAGAGCTGGCTGTCGCAGCGCGCTGGAACGGCCAAGCCGGTGCCGCCGATGTTCGCGCCGTTCCGGCTGCGCGAGCTGGAGCTGGCGAACCGCGTCGTCGTGTCGCCGATGGCAATGTACAGCTGCGTCGACGGCACGCCGAACGACTTCTACCTCGTGCACCTCGGCGCGCGCGCGCAGGGCGGCGCGGGATTGGTGTTCACGGAGATGACGTGCGTCGCGCCCGACGGGCGCATCTCGCCGGGCTGCGCGGGGATGTACCGCGACGAGCACGTGCCGGCGTGGGCGCGCATCGTCGATTTCGTGCACACCTACACGAAGGCGAAGATCGCGCTGCAGCTCGGGCATGCGGGGCCGAAGGGCTCGACGCAGCGCGGCTGGGAAGAGGCGGACGAACCGCTGCCCGACGGTAACTGGCCGGTGATGGGACCGTCGCCGGTCCCGTTCGGCGAGCGGCATCAGATCCCGCGCGTGATGACGCGCGCCGACATGGAGCGCGTCAAAGGCGAGTTCGTGCGCGCGGCGGAGATGGGGCTGCGATGCGGGTTCGACCTGCTCGAGCTGCACTGCGCGCACGGCTACCTGCTGTCGAGCTTCATCACACCGCTCACCAACCAGCGCACCGACGAGTACGGCGGTACTCTCGCGAACCGGCTGCGCTTCCCGCTCGAGGTCTTTACCGCAGTCCGCGCGGGGTGGCCGGAACACAAACCGATGTCGGTGCGCATCTCGGCGACTGATTGGGTCGAAGGCGGGATCACGCCGGAGGATGCGGTCGAGGTGGCGCGCGCGTTCGACGCGGCCGGCGCCGATCTGATCGACGTCTCGGCGGGGCAGACGTCGCGGCTCGCGCGGCCGGTCTACGGGCGCATGTTCCAGACGCCGTTCTCCGACAAGATCCGCAACGAGCTGCGCATCGCAACGATGGCGGTCGGCAACATCACGGACGCCGATCAGGTGAACAGCATCGTCGCCGCGGGGCGCGCCGACCTCGTCGCGCTCGCGCGGCCGCACCTCGCCGATCCGTACTTCACGCTGCACGCCGCGGCGCAGCTCGGCTACGACGAACAGCACTGGCCCGAGCAATATCTCACCGGCCGCGAGCAGTACCTGCGCAACCTGCGCCGCGCCGCGCAGATCGCCGCCGACGCGGCGAGCGAGGTGACGCGATGAGCGCGCCGCTGGCCGGTAAGCACGCGCTGGTGACGGGCGGCGGCCGGGGTATCGGCGCGGCCATCGCGACGGCGCTCGCCGCCGACGGCGCGCGCGTGACGCTGCTCGGCCGCGACCGTGACGTCCTGGCGCACCACGCGGCGACGCTGCCGGAAAGCGCGGAGGCGCACATCGTGGTGGCGGACGTCACCGACGCCGAGCAGGTGACCGAAGCGTTCGTGCACGTGCGCAAGCGCCACGGGGAGGTCGAAATCCTGGTGAACAACGCCGGCGCGTCCACCGCCGTGCCGTTCGCCAAGCTCGACCGCGCGACGTGGGATGCCGTGATCGCGGTGAACCTCACCGCGACGTACGCGTTCACGCGCGAGGTCGTGCCGGCGATGATTGCCGCAGGCAGCGGGCGCATCGTCAACGTGGCGAGCACCGCCGGGCTCGTGGGCGGCGCGTACATCGCCGCATACTGCGCCGCGAAGCACGGCGTGATCGGGCTGACGCGCTCGCTCGCGGTGGAGCTGGCGAAAAAGGGCATCACGGTGAACGCGGTCTGCCCGGGGTTCACGGAGACGGCGATGCTGGACCGCAGCCTCGACCGGATCGTCGAGACGACGGGACGCACGCACGACGACGCGGCCCGCGCGCTGCTGGGGCACAACCCGCTCGGGCGGTTCGTTCGGCCCGACGAGGTCGCAAGCGCCGTCGCGTGGCTGTGCCGGCCGGAGTCGGCGGCGATCACGGGCCAGGCGATCGTGATCGACGGCGGCGAGGTGCAGCACTGATGCTGGTCGACACCGAGTCGCGCGCGACGCACGACGACCATCTGTCCGTGCGGGTGTGGCTGCGGCTGCTGACGTGCACGAACCTCGTCGAAGGCCGGGTCGCGAGCCGCCTGCGCGACGACTTCGAGACCACGCTGCCGCGCTTCGACTTCCTCTCGCAGCTCGAGCGCAATGCCGGCGGCTTGCGCATGACGGAGATCTCCAAGCGCATGATGGTGACCGGCGGCAACGTCACGCGCATCGCCGACCAGTTGCTCGCCGAGGGGCTGATCACGCGCAGCGTGGCGCCCGGCGACCGGCGCGCCGCGATCGTCAAGCTGACCGCGGCGGGGCGCCGCGCGTTCGCGGAGATGGCGCGCCGCCACGAAGATTGGATCGTCGAGATGTTCGCGGGCCTCACCGAGAGCGATCGCACGCAGCTCTACGCGCTGCTCGCCAAGCTCAAACGCCACCTCAACGCCGCGGAAAGCGACTGAACGCGCCATGAACCGAGACCGCACCTTTGCAGGCTACGAAGCGCGGCATTTTCGCTGGCAGGTGGAGGGCGGCGTCGCGACGCTGACGCTGAACCGCCCCGAGCGCAAGAACCCGCTCACGTTCGAATCGTACGCCGAACTGCGGGATCTCTTTCGCGGACTCGTCTACGCGCGGGACGTGCACGCCGTGGTGATCGTAGGAGCCGGCGGAAATTTCTGCTCCGGCGGCGACGTGCACGAGATCATCGGGCCGCTCACCGATATGGCGATGCCCGAGTTGCTCGCGTTCACGCGCATGACCGGCGACGTCGTCAAGGCGATGCGCGCGTGCCCGCAGCCGGTCGTCGCGGCGGTCGACGGGGTGTGCGCGGGTGCCGGCGCGATGCTCGCGCTCGCGTCCGACGTGCGGTTCGGGACGACGGCGGCGCGCGTCGCGTTCTTGTTCACGCGTGTCGGGCTCGCCGGTGCCGACATGGGCGCGTGCACGCTGCTGCCGCGCGTGATCGGCCACGGGCGCGCGGCGGAGCTGTTGTTCAGCGGCCGGTCGATGACGGCGCACGAAGGGCTGGAATGGGGATTTTTCAGCCGGCTCGTTGATGGAGTGCTCGGCGAGGCGACGGCCTTCGCGCGCACGCTCGCGGAGGGCCCGACGTTCGGGCACGCGATGACCAAGAAGATGCTGCATCAGGAATGGGCGATGGGCCTGGATGAGGCGATCGAAGCAGAAGCGGAGGCGCAGGCGATCTGCATGCAGACGCGCGACTTCCGGCGCGCGTACGAGGCGTTCGCGGCGAAGCGCACGCCGGTGTTCGAAGGCGACTGATGAGCGACGCCACGTTTCTGTCCTGGCCGTTCTTCGACGACGAGCACCGCGAGCTGGCGTCGGCGCTCGACGCGTGGGCGGCCGAACACGTCGGCGACGACGAGTGCGACGACGTGGATGCGGGCTGCCGAGAGCTCGTCGCGGCGCTCGGCCGCGGCGGCTGGCTGCGGTACGCGGTCCCCGCGCGCTTCGGCGGCGCGTTCGAGGACGTCGACTCGCGCGCGGTGTGCATCGTTCGCGAGACGCTTGCGCGGCACAACGCGCTCGCCGACTTCGCGTTCGCCATGCAAGGGTTGAGCAGTGCGCCCATCGTGCTCGCCGGCGAGCCGGAGCTGCAGGCGCGCTATCTGCCGCGCGTTTGCGCCGGGACCGCGATCGCCGCGTTCGCGCTGTCGGAGCGCGACGCCGGCTCCGACGTGGCCGCGATCGCGACGACCGCGCGCCGTGACGGTGACGCCTACGTGCTCGACGGCGAGAAGACGTGGATCTCCAACGGCGGGATCGCCGACTTCTACGTCGTGTTCGCGCGCACGGGTGAGCGCGAGGGCAGCCGCGGGCTGAGCGCGTTCGTGGTCGACGCCGATGCGCCGGGGCTGGAGATCACCGAGCGCATCGAGCTCATCGCTCCGCACCCGCTCGCGACGCTGCGCTTTCGTGATTGCCGGGTTCCGGCGTCGCATCGGTTGGGTGCGAGCGGGGACGGGTTCAAGCTCGCGATGCGCTCGCTCGACGTGTTCCGTGCGAGCGTCGCGGCCGCCGCGCTAGGCCTCGCGCGGCGCGCGCTCGACGAGGCGCTCGAGCACGCGACGTCGCGCACGATGTTCGGCGGGACGCTCTCCGATTTTCAGCTCACCCAGTCGGCGATCGCCGAGATGGCGACCGACATCGACGCCAGCGCGCTGCTGACGTACCGCGCGGCGTGGCAGCGCGACGTCGAGAAGGAGCCGACGACGCGCGAGGCCGCGATGGCGAAGCTCACCGCGACCGAGACGGCGCAGCGCGTCATCGACCGTACCGTGCAGCTCCACGGCGCGCTCGGCGTGACGCGTGGGACGATCCCCGAACGGCTGTACCGCGAGATCCGCGCGCTGCGCATCTACGAGGGCGCAAGCGAAGTGCAGCAACTCATCATCGCGCGTCAAACGCTGGCGCGCTTTCGCGAGGACGCCCGATGACCGAGACCGCGCACCTGGACACGTTCGCCCGCGATCACCTCCCGCCGCGCGACCAGTGGCCGGAGTTCCTGTACGAGTTGCCCGAGCTGCAGTATCCGGCGGCGCTGAACTGCGCGGCGGAGCTGCTCGACGCGACGGTCGCGAGGGGGCTCGGCGACCGGCCCGCGATCGTCACCCTGCAGCGCCGCGTCACCTACACCGAACTGCTGGCGGAAGCGAACCGCATCGCGAACGTGCTGCTGAGCGATCTCGGTCTCGTCCCCGGCAATCGGGTGCTGCTGCGCGGTTTCAACAACGACGTCATGGCGGCGTGCTGGCTCGGCGTGGTGAAAGCCGGGTGCGTCGTGGTGACCACGATGCCGCTGCTGCGCGCCAAGGAGCTGGTCGACGTCATCACGGCCGCGGAGATCACGCACGCGATCTGCGACAAGCGCCTCCTCGACGAGCTCGACGCGGCGCAGCCGTCGTGTCCGAGCCTGACGACCGTCGTGATCTCGCACGACGACGGGCCGGGAACCCTGTCGGCGCGGATGAAGAGCCACCGCGACACGTTCGACAACGTCGACACGGCATCGGACGACGTGTGCATGATCGCGTTCACGTCGGGCACGACGGGCCGGCCCAAGGGCACGATGCACTTCCACCGCGACGTGCTGGCGATCTGCGACACGTTCCCGCCGTCGTCGTTCGCGCCCACGCCGGACGACGTGTTCGTGGGAACGCCGCCGCTGGCGTTCACGTACGGTCTGGGCGGCGCGCTGCTGTTCCCGCTGCGCGCGGGCGCATCGACGGTGCTGCTGGAGAAACCCACGCCGGACGCGCTGCTCGACGCGATCGCGCGGTTCGGCGCTACCGTCTGCTTCACGGCACCGACGTCGTACCGCGCGATGGCACCGCTCGCCGACCGGGCGAAGATCCGCACGCTGCGCGCGTGCGTCTCCGCGGGCGAGACGCTGCCCGTCGCAACCCGCACGCTATGGGAGACCGCGACCGGCGTGCGCATCATCGACGGCATCGGCTCGACGGAGATGCTGCACATCTTCATCGCGGCGTCCGGCGACGCGATTCGGCCCGGTGCGACAGGCAAGCCCGTGCCCGGCTACGTCGCGTGCATCCTCGACGACGACGGCAACCCGCTGCCGCCCGGCAACGTCGGCCGGCTCGCGGTGAAAGGCCCGACCGGCTGCCGCTACCTCGCCGACCCGCGCCAGCGCGAGTACGTGCAGCACGGCTGGAACCTCACCGGCGACGCGTACCTGCTCGATGACGACGGCTACTTCTGGTACCAGGCGCGCACCGACGACATGATCATCTCGTCGGGCTACAACATCGCCGGACCGGAAGTCGAAGGGGCGCTGCTCGAGCATCCGCGCGTGGTGGAGTGCGCGGTGGTCGGCGCGCCGGATGAAGCGCGCGGCACGATCGTGAAAGCGTTCGTCGTGCTGCGCGACGGTGGCGGCGACGACGCGCTGGCCGCCGAGCTGCAAGACTTCGTCAAGTCGCGCATCGCGCCGTACAAGTACCCGCGCGCGATCGAGTTCGTCGCCGAGCTGCCGCGCACGCAGACCGGCAAGCTGCAGCGCTTCAAGCTGCGCACCGCGGAGGCACGCACATGACGATCGTCCAACCGCCGGGCTGGCCGCGCCCCAAAGGCTTTTCGTGCGGGATCAGCGCGAACGGCACCATGATCTTCGTGAGCGGCCAGATCGGATGGGACGAACGCGGTCGCTTCACAGCGAGCGACATCGCCGGTCAGGTCCGGCAAGCGCTGCGTAACATCGTGACCATCCTTGCCGCAGCGGGCGCGCGCCCGGAACACGTCGCGCGCCTGACGTGGTACGTTACGGACAAGCAAGAGTACGCTGCCGCACAGCGCGAGATCGGCGAAGCGTACCGCGAGGTCATGGGGCGTCATTTCCCGGCGATGTCGGTTGTCGCCGTCTCGGCGCTCCTGGAAGATGAAGCGAAGGTCGAGATCGAGGCGACCGCGCTGCTCGGGTGACGCGGCGGCCGGGCGGGAAAGCTGACCACATGGAAGACGATCGTTCGAACGAGCGCACCGAGACCGACGAGCGCGTCGCCGAGAACCGAACGCCGGCTCAGCGCGCGCCCGTCTCGCGCGACGACGATGCCGCCGTGGATCCGAGCACGGGGTTGCCGCCCGGCACGCACGACGACGACCGGTCTCCGCTTGACCGCGGCAAGCCGCTGGATCCGTTCGGCGGCAAAGCGCCGAGCGAGCGCATCTAAGCCGGGTCTGCCCCTGCGGCGGCTGGACGGCAACAAACCTGACACGCGCTGTCAACATTGCCACGGTACGATCCTGACACACGAAAGGGGTCGACATGCAGCTCGAAACGCGGCGGGCGTTCACCATCGTACCGGAGGGGCCGTTCTCGCTGCGCGAGGCGGCGACGTTCGGGTTCGGCCAGCGCTTGGAGACGTCGTGGGACGGCGTCATGCGGCTCGCATTCTGCACGGACGGCTACGCCGAGCACGCCGGCGTGGAAGTCCGCCAGGACGAACGCGGCGTGCACTGCATCGTCCACGGCGACGCCGACGTCGACGCGGTGCGGCGTCAGGTCGCGCGCGTGCTGTCGCTCGATTACGACGGCGAGGCGTTCGCGCGCATCGGCGACCGCGATCCGGTGATCGCGCGCCTGCTCGCCGCGGCGCCGGGGCTGCGGCCGCCGCTCTTCTATTCGCCCTACGAGGCGGCGGCATGGGCGGTGCTCAGCGTGCGCCGCGTGCCGAAGCAGATGGCCGAGGTTCGGCGGCGGCTCAGCGAGGCGTTCGGCGCGACGTTCGAGCTTGCCGGCGAGCGCGTTGCGGCGTTCCCGACGCCGGACCAGCTGCTCGTCGTCGACGCGTTTCCGGGCATCTCGGCGGACCGCCTCATGCGGATGCACGGCGTAGCGCGCGCGGCGCTCGACGGGTTGCTCGACGTAGCGCGCATCCACTCGCTGGGACCAGAAGCATCGATGGCCGAATTGCAGCGTATCAGCGGCATCGGGCCGTTCTATAGCGCGCTGATCGTCATTCGCGCGAGCGGCTTCGCCGACGTCTTGCCGCACGAAGAGCAGAAGGCGCTCGCGCTGGCGGGCGAGCTCTACGGTCTCGGCGGACCGGCTACGAGCGAGCAGTTCGCCGGGATCGCGGAGTCGTGGCGGCCCTATCGTACATGGGCGGTCGTGCTGCTGCGCGCCGCAGCGTCGCGGCTGACGTCGTAAACTGCTCGTCTGGCACGTGAAGCTTGGAAACGCACAGCAGTTCGGCA
This sequence comes from Candidatus Elarobacter sp., assembly GCA_035943995.1. Classification (GTDB taxonomy): domain Bacteria; phylum Vulcanimicrobiota; class Vulcanimicrobiia; order Vulcanimicrobiales; family Vulcanimicrobiaceae; genus Vulcanimicrobium. Next base: position 45,585 of record DASZBS010000006.1, read on the forward strand.
AGGTGCCGCGGACGTGCGGCAGTATCGAGCATCGCTACGCGAAGCTCGCGCTCGTTGCGTTCGACGGGAACACGTTCCAGCTGCTTCCCGGAGCGCAGAAGCGCTAGTCGAACGCTGCCGGCTTCGTGTCGTAACGCGAGTACGCGACGCGCGACGTACCGTCTTCGTCGAATTGACGGCATGAGTCGATCGGTTTCGCGTAGACGTGCAGCGTCACCGCGCGCCCGTCGCAGGCGCCAACGCGGTGCACGGAGAGGTGTCCGCTGCGCATGTCGATCTCGCCCTCGCGCAGCGTGCGCGTGCTCGTGCGCCGCAGGTCGCACGGCGCGTTCTCGAAGCCGTCGGGGTACGCGACGCGGAAGTTCTCGCACGTGATCGAGCCGGTCTGCAAGACGAACGCGCAGTCGGAGTCGGCGTGGTCGTGGATCGCGGAGCGCGCGTCCTTTTCCCAGCAGATCGCGATCAGCTCGAACGCTAAGTCGCGGTGCACGAGGTTGCGCGTATACCGGCCCGGGGCCCAAGTGAGGTAGGGCGCCAGGGTGCGCTCGTCGATCCGCACGCCGCGCAATGTTGCGGCGACGCGCACCGGCTGCAAAACCTCGCCGAGTGCGCTTAGCGCGACGGCGAGGTCGTCGATCCCGTGGAGCGTCATGGCCCGGCCCTCCTACGGAAACGAGAGATGCTACTTCGCGCGAAAGGGTCCTTCGGAAGCAAGCTCTGCCGGCCGGCTTCGGTCAGGCGGCGACTCGCCGCCCGATCCGGCGCGCACAGAAGTGGCCCAGCCGAGCGGCGTTCGACGCGCTGACCTCTACGTCGAATCCGGCCCGCCGCAAGAACGCGCCGAGCGCAGGGCCGGTACAGTTCCATTGCCGCGCAATGTCGCGCCGCGCCGGATCATCGTCGTCGCGCGCGAGCTCGTGATACTCACCGACGATCTCGTCGACCATGTCGAGCTTCCGGCTGGTGAACAAGATCGGCCATTCCGACCCCTCGCAATCGAGTTTGAGCAGCCGAACGCTGCGGCGCGCCGTGAGTGCGTCTTCGACGACGCGGTCGAACGCGAGCGACGGAACGGTCCCGTCGCGCCCGTCCCAGCGAACCTTGCCGCCGCCCGTGTTGACGAGCCCCTCCGACGTGGTGGGATAGGCCGAGATGTGCGCACGCCCGAGCGGTTGGTCCGAGCGCCCGACGGCGGCGAGGCGGAGCGCAACCGCCGGCCCCCATGCACGCAGATTCTCACGCGCGAGCGCGAGGTTGTCCGCATCGGCGTCGTATGCCGCGACGAACCGGGCCCCCCGCGCCAACGCGTACGTCGCGAATGCGCCGATGTGACAGCCGATGTCGATGACGGCGTCGGAAGCAGAGAACGGTCCGCACGGACCGTACTCGCGCTCGCTCATCACCGTATTCCAGATCCCTTCGTCCATCGTGGACGGTCGAAACCGCACTGGAGCCATGCCCACCCTCCGCCGAGCTCAACGGTTGAGTTAGGGTACAACAATAGCGCTTCGGGCATACTTTGGCAAGGACTCGTCACCACGTCGCGCGTTCACGGGAGCGCGACAAGGAGCCGTCCCGCTCCGGCCGGGAGTATCCCGTTCGGAGGGCACCCGATTGGTTCACGAACTCGCTCGCACGATCCGCGCGCCGCGCGGGACCGTGCTGCGCGCGCGCAGCTGGCAGACCGAAGCCGCGCTGCGCATGCTGATGAACAACCTCGATCCCGACGTCGCCGAACGGCCGGACGACCTCGTCGTATACGGCGGCATCGGCAAGGCCGCGCGCGACTGGCCGTCGTTCGACCGCATCGTCGCCGAGCTCGAGCGCCTGGGCGACGACGAGACGCTCGCGATCCAGTCCGGCAAGCCCGTCGGCGTGTTCCGCTCGCACCCCGACGCGCCGCGCGTCGTGCTCGCCAACTCCAACCTCGTGCCGCGCTGGGCGACGTGGGAGCACTTCCACGAACTCGACCGCAAGGGCCTGATGATGTACGGCCAGATGACGGCCGGCTCGTGGATCTACATCGGCTCGCAAGGCATCGTGCAAGGGACGTTCGAGACGTTCGCCGAGCTGGGCCGCAAGCATTACGGCGGCGACCTCGCCGGCCGGTGGATCCTCACCGCGGGGCTCGGCGGCATGGGCGGCGCGCAGCCGCTCGCCGCGACGATGGCGGGCGCGTCGATGCTCGCGATCGAGTGCGATCCCACCCGCATCGAGAAGCGGTTGCAGACGCGCTATCTCGACAAGCGCGCGGACTCGCTGGACGAAGCGCTCGCGCTGATCGACGAATCGAAGCGCACGAAGATCCCGGTGTCGGTGGGTGTCGTCGGCAACGCCGCGGAGATGGTGCCCGAGCTGCTGCGGCGCGGCGTGCGGCCGGACGCGGTGACCGATCAGACGTCGGCGCACGATCCGGTGAACGGCTATCTTCCGGCCGGCTGGACGCTCGAGCAGTGGCGCGAGCAGCGCGCACGCGATCCGCAAGGTGTCGCGGAGGCGGCGAAGCGGTCGATGGTCGTGCACGTGGAGGCGATGCTCGCGTTTCATCGCATGGGCGTACCGACGTTCGACTACGGCAACAACCTGCGCCAGATGGCGTTCGATACCGGCTTGCAAGACGCGTTCGCGTTCCCGGGTTTCGTGCCGGCGTACATTCGGCCGCTGTTCTGCCGCGGCATCGGGCCGTTTCGCTGGGTTGCGCTTTCCGGCGATCCCGAAGACATCGCGAAGACCGACGCCAAAGTGAAAGAGTTGCTGCCGAACGACACGCACCTGCACCGGTGGCTCGACATGGCGCACGAGCGCATCGCGTTTCAGGGCTTGCCGGCGCGCATCTGCTGGATCGGATTGGGCGACCGCGACCGCGTCGGGCTCGCGTTCAACGAGATGGTCGCGCGCGGCGAGCTGAAGGCGCCGATCGTGATCGGGCGCGATCACCTCGACAGCGGCAGCGTCGCGTCGCCGAACCGTGAGACCGAAGCGATGCGCGACGGCAGCGACGCCGTCAGCGACTGGCCGCTGCTCAACGCGATGCTCAACGTGGCGGGCGGCGCGACGTGGGTGTCGATCCATCACGGCGGCGGCGTCGGGATCGGGTTCTCGCAGCACGCCGGCGTGGTGATCGTCGCCGACGGCACCGACGCGGCGGCGAAGCGCATCGCGCGCGTGCTCTGGAACGATCCGGCGAGCGGCGTCGCGCGCCACGCCGACGCGGGCTACGAAGACGCGCTCGCCGCCGCGCGCGAGCACGGGCTGCGCCTGCCGATGCATCTTTCGTGAGCGCACCCGCGGCGCCGCGCGCGACCGTGTCGCTGCGCGCCGGCGAGCTGCGCGCTGCGGACGTGCGCGCGCTGCTGTGCGACGACGCGCTGTTCGCGCTCGATCCCGGTGCGCGCGCGGCGGTCGACCGCGCGGCTGCCGTGGTCGCGAACATCGCGGCGCAAGACGCGAGCGTCTACGGCGTCAACACGGGCTTCGGCAAGCTCGCGCAGACGCGTGTGCCGCGCGAGAAGCTCGCCGACTTGCAGCGCAACCTCGTCGTGTCGCACGCGTGCGGGGTCGGGCCGCTGCTGCCGCGCGAGGTCGTGCGCCTCGTGCTTGCCCTCAAGGTGAACTCGCTCGCGCGCGGCTACTCCGGCGTGCGGTGGACGGTCATCGAGACGCTGCTCGCGTGTCTTGAACGCGACGTGTTGCCCGCGATCCCCGGCCAAGGCTCGGTCGGCGCGTCGGGCGATCTCGCGCCGCTCGCGCACCTCGCCGCGGCGCTCATCGGCGTCGGCGACGCGGTCGCCGGCGGTCGCCGGCTCCCCGCGACCGAGGCATTGAACGCCGCCGGGATCGCGCTGCTCGAGCTGCGCGCGAAGGAAGGGCTCGCGCTGCTCAACGGCACGCAGGTGTCGACCGCGCTCGCTCTGCGCGGGTTGGTCGGCGCGGAAGACGTGCTGGCTGCATCGCTCGTCGCCGGCGCGCTGACGATCGAAGCCGCGCTCGGCAGCATCACGCCCTTCGATGCGCGCATCCATGCCGTGCGCGGGCACGCGTCGCAGAGCGACGTCGCCGCGGCCGTGCTCCGCCTGATCGAAGGCAGCGAGATCAACGAGTCGCACCGCGATTGCGGCCGTGTCCAAGATCCGTACAGCCTGCGGTGCATCCCGCAGGTGCTCGGCGCGTGCCTGCGCACGCTGCGCGACGCCGCGGCGATCCTCGTCGACGAGGCGAACGCGGTGTCCGACAACCCGCTGGTGTTCCCGGCCGGCGACGGCGCCGGCGACGTGATCTCCGGCGGCAACTTCCATGCCGAGCCCGTCGCGCTCGTCGCCGATGCGCTCGCTGTGGCGATCGCAGAGATCGGCAACATCAGCGAACGGCGATGTGCGCTGCTGGTGGATCCGACGTTCAGCCAGCTACCGGCGTTTCTCGCGACCGATCCGGGGCTGGAGTCCGGTTACATGATTGCGCAGGTCACCGCAGCCGCGCTCGCGTCGGAGAACAAAGGTCTCGCGCATCCGGCCAGCGTGGACAGCATCCCGACGTCAGCCGGACAAGAAGATCACGTCAGCATGGCGACGCACGGGGCGCGCCGGCTCGACGACATGCTGCGCAACGCGGCGAACATCGTCGCCGTGGAACTGCTGTCCGCCGCGCGCGGGATCGCGTTTCGCCGCCCGCTGCGCACCTCGGCGGCGCTCGAAGCGGTCCTCGCCGAGATCGCGCCCGACGGCGGCGGCACCGGCGACCGCTATCTCTCGCCGGAGATCGAACGCGTCGCCGCACTCGTGCGCGCGGGCCGCTTCACGCCGCTGGTCGCCCAGCTATTTCCGACGACGGCGCGCTGACGGTCAGGGGATTACTGGCCTGGAGCGTGTTCCGTTTCGCGGTCCAGGCGTTCGATGAACGCGCGGTTGATATCGTGGCTGCGCAGGGCGTGGCGCGCCGGTTCCACGAGCAGCTCGCGGAACTCGCGCAGCGTGTACTCCTGGCCCGCTTCGAGAAAATACGGCGCCGGCTCGACGGGGACGAAGTGCGCGTCGGCGTTCGGGCCGGCGAGGGCGTCTTCGCGCACGAACCATAACGCCGTTAGCATCACCGAGGGAACGCGCAGCAAGCGCACGTTGAAACCACGAGCGCGCCGCGCGTCGATATCGTCGCGCATACCGAGCAGCACACGTTCCAGGCGTGACGGGTCGTCACGCGGCGCGGGCTCGAGCGACACGGTGCATTCCGCGAGACGTTCCGCGGTTTGCGGATCTTCGCCCGCGGCGAGCGGTCCGGGGCCGATGACGTAGACGTCGAGGTTCAACGCAGTGCTCGTTCGACGCGCATGGTACGATAACCACCTTTGCTCCTCGCCGAACTCGTCGTGCAAGAACGAGATCGCGGCATCAGGTTGCGAGCGCGGCGGACGCGTGAGGATGGTGTAGATCCACCGGCCGCCGCCTTCGTAGTCGTTCGAAAATTCATGTGCGTCGCGGGAATCGGGCTGAGGCCCATACCAGGGATCGGAATAACCGATGCGCTGTTCCGCGACGTCGACTGCCGTGATGGCTAGCGCGTGTACGGTTCCGTCGCGGAATTGCATCAGCGCGACGACGGGGCGGTCGCGTTCCAGTTCGCGGCGCAACGTCGCGAGATGGACGGCGCGGCGAAACGGCGGCGGAGCGAAAAGGCCGAAATGGCGCAGCACGCTGTCGACGTCGCACGCCACGTCGCAGCGCGGGGACTGTTCGTTGCCGTCGCAGCAGCTTTCGGCCTGGTCGAGGAAGTGGGTCGCGTAGCGGCATTGCGGGAGTTTCGGTCCGCCGTAGTAGTCCACGATTCCCTTGGCCGTCGCCGCCCAGCACCAGTTCAGGCCGATTTGGCGTTCTAACACCAAATCGACGGCCGCATCCCACACGCGCTGCATCGATGCGGACGGTGCCCTCGTCCGCGCAGTCTCATGCGCAAAGGTGGGGCGGCCGGGCTTTCGGAAACCGCGAACACACATGAGCGACGTCTTCGAGCTCCATCGCGGGAACGGGCCGCTGCTCCTCAGCGCGCCGCACGTCGGCACGCTGCTGCCCGACGAGATCGACGCGCGGCTCACGCCGCCGGGTCGCGCGCTCGTCGACACCGACTGGTACGCCGACCGGCTGTATCCGTTCGCCGAGTCGCTCGGCGCAAGCGTGTTGCGCGCGCGCTGGTCGCGTTACGTCGTCGACCTCAACCGCGACCCCGCAGGCACGGTGCTGTATCCCGGCACGCGCACCACGGGGTTCGTCCCGACGGAGACGTTCGAAGGCGAGCCGCTCTATGCGCCCGGCGACGAGCCGGAAAGCGCGGAGACTGCCGCGCGCTGCCGGCGCTATTTCGAGCCGTACCACGATGCGCTGCACGACGAGCTCGCGCGCTTGAAAGCCGCGCACGGCCAGGCGCTGCTGCTCGACGCGCACTCGATCTGGGGCCGCCTACCGCTGCTGTTCGACGGCGAGCTGCCCGACATCAACATCGGGACGAACTCGGGCTTTTCGTGTGACCCGAAGCTCACCGCGGCCGTCGCGGGTGCCGCCGCCGGCGCGCCGTACTCGGTCGTCGTCGACGGTCGGTTCAAAGGCGGTTATATCACGCGCCGCTACGGCGCGCCCGCGCACCGCGTCGAGGCGATCCAAATCGAGATCAACCAGCGCACCTATCTCGCCGACGGGTCGCGCACGGAATGGGACGAGGCGAAAGCCGCGCGCCTGTCGGCCGTGTTGCGCACGATGTGCGAGGCGCTGCTCGCGGCAGCGTCGGCCGGGCGCCGCGCGTGATTCCGAAGCCCGCTAACGCGGCTCGCCGCCGATGACGACGCCCGCGCACGGGCTCGCGCCGAGCCAGTAGCACAGCTCCGCCGGGGAGCTCGCGTCCCACAGCGCGAGGTCGCATCGCGCGCCGGCGCGGAGCTCGCCGCGGTCGCCGAGGCCGAGCGCGCGCGCGGCGTTGCGCGTCGCGCCCGCGACGCTCTCCTCCGGCGTCAGCCCGAACAGCACGCACGCGAGGTTCATCGCCGTCGGCAGCGTCAGCACCGGCGACGTGCCGGGATTGCAGTCGGTCGCCAGCGCGATCGGGACGCCGTGCGCGCGCAGCAGCGCGACGGGCGGTTTCACCGACTCCTGCAGGTAGTGGAACGCGCCGGGCAGCAGCACCGCGACGGTTCCCGCGCGCGCCAGCGCGGCGACGCCGTCCGAACCGGTGTGCTCGATGTGATCGGCCGACAGCGCGCCGTACCGTGCGGCGAGTGCGGCCGCGCCCGTGTCGGCGATCTGGTCGGCATGCACTTTCACCGCCAGGCCGAGCCGTTGCGCGGCGTCCAGCACGCGCGCCGACTCCTCGGCCGAGAACGCGACCGTGTCGCAGAACACGTCCACCGCGTCGGCGAGGCCTTCGCGCGCGATGCGCGGCAGCATCACGTCGCACACGAGCGCGAGATAGTCGTCGCGCCGCTCGGCGTATTCCGGCGGCACGACGTGCGCGCCGAGATACGTCGTGCGCACGCCGATCCCCAGCTCGTCGCCGAGCCGGCGCGCGACGCGCAGGAGCCGCAGCTCCGTGTCGACGTCGAGCCCGTAGCCCGACTTGATCTCGACCGTCGTCGTGCCGTTGGCGATCATCGTGCGCAGCCGCTTCGCCGCGTCGCGGAACAACGTCACTTCGTCCGTCGCGCGCGTCATGGCGACGGTGTGCGCGATCCCGCTCCCACCTGTCGCCGCGGCGGCGTAGCTCTGCCCCGCGACGCGGCGTTCGAAATCGCCGACGCGGTCGCCGCCGAACACGAGGTGCGTGTGCGGGTCGATCAGCCCCGGCGTGATCCAGCGCCCGCCCGCGTCGATCACGCGCGCCGCGAGCCGTTCCGGCGCATCGGGAAGATCCGCGCGCGGCCCGACCCACGCGATCGTGCCGTCGCGCGCCGCGAGCGCGCCGTCGGCGATCGCGCCGTACGGCGCGCCGCCCGGCGTCATCGTCGCGAGCCGCGCGTTGATCCACAGCGTCTCGTACGCGGGCATCACGGCGGCCGGCGCTACGCGCTCTTCGCGCTTCGAACCGTGCGCAGCGCGAACGCGCCCAACCCGACCGCGACCGCCAGCAGCACGGCGGTCAGCACGCCCGGCGTGCGTTCGCCGGCGGGCCGCTCGTCGGCGTACGCCGCGTTGCCGGTTGTCGCAGCGGCCGACGCCGTCTCCGTGCGCCACGCGCTGTGCGCGAGGCGTGCGCCGAGATCGTACGTCGGCGCGGTCGCGGCCTCGTTCCCGGAGAGGAGGCGGTACCGGCGCTGCGGTGCGGCTTCGAAGACCACGTCGTGCGGGCGCGCGAGCAACGCCGGGCGCAGGCCGGGGACGGGCGGGTCGTTGCCGTTCTCGACCGCGACGCGCCAGCGCGGCGCGCTCGACTCGCCGAACGCGAACGACGTCTGCGCGCCGCCTTGCGCGAAGCGGGTGATGTCGCCGTCGGCAACTTGATTCCACGTCGTGCCGTCGTCGCTCGACTCGACGACGGCGTGGCGCGCGAACGTCGTGCCGCCGTCGGCAAACGTCACGGCCGACGGGCGCAGGGCGGCGCCGCGGCCGTCGAACGTCCACAGCTGCCGGTGCCGCGGCGCATCGGTGCTGTGCGCGGGCACGATCGCGAGCGGCGCGAGCGCGGGCTGCGCCTGCTGCGGGCGCTTCGTATCGCCGGCGAGCGCGCCGGTGATGGGAAACGGCGCCTGCGGGTCGGCGACGCGCACGCGCAGCCAGCGCGCGCCCGACTCGGGGAACGCGACCGTCTGGTTGCCGCGCCCGCCGTCGCCGGCGACACGGTAGACGATCGCATCGCCGCGCACGACGCGCCACGTCGTGCGGTCGTCGCTCGCCTCGACCGTGACCCGCTCGAAGTACGTCGGGCGCTGCGCCGTGTCGACCTCGACGACGACCGTATCCGCGAGCGCGTGTTCGCCGAGGTCCAGCACCGCTTGCGAATAGCGGTGCGGCACGAAGCCGGTATCGAGCGTGCGCACGCGGCGCAACGCCGCCGGCTGCGCGCGCTCGGGATCGAGCGCGTACGGCGTCTCGGCGCTGCGGTCGTCGACGACGCGCAGATCGGCGTACGCGCCGTCGGGGCCGGGATCGATCGACTGCGGCAACCGCACGCGCACCAACCGCGGCCGCGTCGCGGGCGCCGCGTTCACCGTCGTCACGGTCGTCCACGCGTTCCAGACGGCCGCGTCGCCGGTCACTCCTGCGCCTCGGCGGCCTTCTGGCGCACCATCGCGCGCTGGTACCAGATCGACACCGCGACGAGCACGACGCCGAGCACGAGGAATGAGAGGATGCGGTACATCACGTTGAGCGCCGCGAGATCGACGACGAACACCTTGAAGATCGTCCAGCCGAACAGCGCGAGGCCGAGCCAGCGCAGCAGCGCCTGGTGGCGCGACATCCCCAGCGCGAACAGCACCGTGGCGTACACGGTCCAGATCGCCGACAGCCCGAACTGCGCCTCGTTGGCGAGGTTGTCGAGGCCTTTGGGACCGCCCAGCAGATCGACGCACTCGCGCGACAGCGCCGCGAGCGCGACGACGTTCCACGCGACGATCGCGGCGTTGCGCCAGCCGCGCTGCGCGCGCGTGACCGAGCCCGACGCGGCGTAGCGCGAGATCGCGAACCCGAGCGCGCCGAGGTACACGGCGAAGCCGAGCGACAGCGGGTTGAAGAGCGTGCGGTGCGGCGGGTCGCCCGCGGCTTGCAACAAGATCGCGAACCCGGTACAGACGAAGAGCACGGCGCCGGCGATCGAGATCCAGCGGTCGCGGCCGCGCGCACCGATGACGACGAGCAGCGCGGCCTCGACCGCGAACACGTCGATGAGCGAGGTCGCGTGGAACAGCGCGGGGATCGCGAGCGTCACCGCCGCCAGCCCGAGATACCCGTAGGCGAGCTGCATGCGGCGCGCCAGCGCGGGGACGCGCGTCGCCGCGAGCAGCGCCGCCGCGAGCACGAGCAGCGCGATGCCCAGCGTCGTCTGCTTGGAATCGAACAACAGCTCGAGCACGAAGCCGAACATGACGACGTCGAGGGCGAGCAGCACGATGCGCGCGGTCGACGCGACGCCGTCGCGCAGCGCGCCCAGCGTGAACGCGATCGCGAACGCCGCGAAGAACAGCGTCGCGACGAGCGCGCACTGGACGTCGCCCCAGTGGCGCGGCGGGTCGACCGCGAACGCGGGCGCGTAGCACACCGCGGCGAAGAACGTCAGCGCTTCGACGAAACGGAACGACGAACGCACGCTCACCCACAGCATCGCGGCCGTCAGGACGAGCAGATACGTCGCGAGCACGCCGCGGTCCGGCGTGCCGTTCGCGAGCAGAACCGGCGTGATGAAGCCGCCGAACATGCCCATGAGCGCGATGCGCTCGGAGCGGCGCGTGCTCGCGAGCACGCTCAATACCGCCGTCACCGCGATCATCGCGGCGAACACGGCCGGCCGCGATACGTGCAGCTCCGGGAACTTCGCGACCGACGCCCACAGCGAGAGGTACAGGATCCCCGCGCCGAGCCCGATCAGGCCTTCGGCCAGGAACGTGTACTCGGTGCCGATGCGCCGCGCGGACACGAAGATGAGCGCCGCGCCGACCACGAGACCCAGCACGATGCGTTCGAGCGGCCCGATCCAGCCGTTGCGAAACGCCTGGTCGAGGAAGAACGCCGCGGCGAGCAGCACCAGCAACAGCCCCGCGACCGGCATCGCGCGCCCGGCGAGCAGCGTCTCGAACGACACGCGCGCGGGCCGCGGCCGCGCCGGCGCACCGGGCACGTTTTCGGCGGCGGCTGCGCCCGGCATCGGCCCCCCGAACATCTGCTGGTACGTCGGCCAGGCGGGGTCGGGCCACGGCGCAACGCCTTCGGGTACTGCGGCGGCTGCCGCGACCGGCACGGGCTCCGGTGGCGGCACGGGCGGCGGCTGCGGGCCGGGTTCGGACGCGGCGGGTCCGGGCGCCGTCTCCGCCGCGCGCGCGACCGTGCGCGACAAGTCGAGCTCCGCGCGCAAGCCGCGCACCGAGCTCTCCAAGTCGCGCACGCGCGAATCGAGCCGTTCGTACAAGTCGGGATCCACGTCCCGCCAAGGATTCAGCCGCGGGCGCGGCGCTTCATCTTTCGATGCGGCTGTTTGCGCGCGAAGCGTTCCTCCCCGGCGGCTGGGCGCTCGACGTCGCGCTCGACGTCGCGCCCGACGGAACGCTCGCGGACGTGCGCGCGGGCGTCCCACCGGGCGATGCGGAGGTGCTCGACGGGCCCGTGCTGCCGGGGCTGCCGAACCTGCACTCGCACGCGTTCCAGCGCGCGATGGCCGGCAGCGCGGAGCGGCGCGGCCCCAGCGACGACGACTTCTGGTCGTGGCGCGAAGCGATGTACGCGCTGGCGACGACGCTCGAACCCGACACGCTGCACGCGATCGCGCTCGGCGCTTACCGCGCGATGCTCGCCGCGGGCTACACAGCGGTCGCGGAGTTCAACTACCTGCACCGCGACCCGCGCGGCGCGTGGTACGCCGACAAGGCCGCGACGTCGCGCGCGCTGATCGCGGCCGCGAAGGATGCGGGGATCGCGATCTGCTTGCTGCCCGCGCTGTACGCGCATAGCGATGCGGGCGGCGCGCCGTTGCATGCGCGCCAGCAACGCTTCGCGACCAGCGTCGACGACGTGCTCGGGATCGCCGCGGCGCTGCGCGCCGATCACGCGAACGATCCCGACGTCGTCGTAGGCGTCTGCGCACACTCGCTGCGCGCGGTGACGCCGCGCGAGCTGCACGCGCTCGTCGACGGCTCGCCGCGCGACGTGCCCGTGCACCTGCACGCGGCCGAGCAGACGCGCGAGGTCGATGCCGTGCGCGCCGCGCTCGGCGCGCGCCCGGTCGAATGGCTGCTGGCGAACTGCGCGGTCGACGCGCGCTGGTGCCTCGTGCACGCGACGCATCTCGACGACGCGGAACGTGACGCGCTCGCGCGCAGCGGCGCGGTCGCGGGCCTGTGCCCGACGACCGAGGCGAACCTCGGCGACGGTCTCTTCCCTCTCGCGCCGTATCTGGCGGCGGGCGGCGCGATCGGGATCGGTTCCGACAGCAACGTCTCCGTCGCACCGGTCGAGGAGTTGCGCTGGCTCGAGTACGGCCAGCGGCTCGCGGCGCGGCGCCGCATCGTCGCGGCGACGGCGGCCGGCGAGTCGTGCGGCGAGACGCTGTACGCGCGCGCGGCGCGCGGCGGCGCGCAGGCCTGCGGATTTCTCGCGGGCGCGCTCGCGCCGGGCCGGCGCGCCGACCTCGTCGTGCTCGACGACCGCACGCCGCCGCTCGCCGGCGCGCCGCCGGGCGAGATCCTCGACCGCTACCTTTTCGCGACGGACCGTGCCGCGCCGCGCCACGTCATGGTGCGCGGCCGCTGGCGCGTGCGGGACGGGTTCCCGGCCGGCTGACGAGGTGCGCCCCGCGGGCGCATGCAATACGAGCGGCGTGAGCTCGCTGTCGCTTCACGGGTGGAAGCTGCGTTGAGCGTCGTCGGACCGCGGCCTAAAGCGCGCCGCTCCACGGCGCGCACCGCTCTGCGCGACGCGCGGGAGGCATGGTTCGCCGGGGACTGGGAGCGCGCGATCGCGCTGCTGGGCGGCGCGGAGCTCCAGGAGCGCCCCGAGCGCGTCGAGGCGGCGTTCCTGCTCGCCCGCGCCGCGCTGCGCGCGGGCCAGCCGGCCCGGGCGCTCATCGCGCTCGACGACGCCGCTGACCTGTCCGAAGGCGCCGACGAGCGCGTCACCGCGGCGATGCTGCGCGGCACGACCCTGGTGCGCTTGGGCCGCGCCGGCGACGGGCTGCCGCTGCTCGAGCGGGCCGCCGCCGACAGCGCGGACGCGCACCATGCCGTGCGCGCGGAGGCCGGCTACGATCTCGCGCTGGCGTACTACGCCGCAAACCGGCTCGACGAGGCGGAGACGACGCTCGACGCGCACGCCGATCCCAGCGCCGACATCATCCACGCGCGCGCGCTCGAGCTGTACGGCTGGATCGAAGTCCGGCGCGAACGCTATCCGATCGCGGCGCGCCACTTCCTCGACGCGCTCGACGTGCTGCGCGGCACGACGCACCGCGACGCGCTGATGGTCGCGTCGCTGCTGCGCGGGATGACGGGCATCGCGCTCGACACGCTGGATCTCAAGCTCTTCGCGCGCGTGCGCGCCGACGTCGACGCGATGACGTGGTCGCCCGGATTGCAAACGCGCTGGTTCGCGATCCGCCGCGACCGCGCGTTCGTCGAATTGCTCGAAGGCAACGCCGCCGAGGCGTGGCGGCTCGCGGACGAAACGCTGTTTGCATCGGCCGCGGGCGCGCAGCGCGTCGCCGCGCTGCTCACCGTCGCGCGCATCGCGCGCGCCGCGGGCGACGCGTTCACGCCCGAGCGCGTGGTGCACAAAGCCGCCGCGATCGCGGCCGACGTCGACTGGGGCGCGACGGGCGCCGAGGATCGCGCCGCGCTGCTCGCGCTGATCCGCGACGCCGCGGAAGTGGACACGACGACGGCCGCGAGCCTGTCGGCGCTGTACGACGCGCTGCCTGCGCCGCGCGCGCCGCTCGACGTGCTCGACGTGCAGCCGCGGCTCGACGCGCTCGAAGACGTCGCGCGCGCCGCGCTCGCGCGCGCCCGCGGCGACAGCGGCGAAGCGCTGCGGCGGCTGCGTTCGGCGGTCGCGGTGTGGCGCCGGCTGGGCGACCGCTACGACGAAGCCGTCGCGCTGCTCGCGCTCGCGGAGATCGCGCCGGGCGGCGAGTCGCTGCACCGCGCGGACGAGCTCACGCGCGTCGTGCCGCGCTCGTGGCTGCGCCGCCGCTATGCCGCGCTCGCCGAGCGCGCGCGCGGCGTCGAGCAGCTCAGCCCAGCAGAGCACCGCGTGATGCTCGCGATCTGCGAAGGCCGCTCGACCGCGGAGATCGCGGACCACTTCGGCCGCAGCAAGAACACGATCCGCAACCAGACCCGCCGCGTCTACGAGGTGATGGACGTTCGCACGCGCTCGGGGCTCGTGTCGAAGTGCGCCGCGATGGGGATCGTCGCCGGGGTGTCCTGACTCGCGCTCATTCTCGAACCTAGTACGGTAGTACCATTAAATTCTCTACTGCGATAGTATAATATAGAGGTTTTGGCTGCTTCGGTCGGCCAACGTCGGGCTCGTGGGGTGCTCTCGACGCGGAGCGGGCCGATGATCCACGCCGTCTTCGAGCGGCGTTCGGAGCAGCTCGCGATCTTCGGGCCGGACGGCCGGCTCTGGCACACGCTCGCGGCGAGCGGCGACGCCGCCGGCGGCGGCATGCGCGCGCCGTACGGCCCGGGATTTGCGATCGCGCCGGGCCATTACCGGCTGATCGGCCAGACCGAGCACGATCCGCCGACCGCCGACGACGGGCCCGGCTTGATCTACGTGGACGACCTCGACACCGCGGCGCTACAAACGCTGGTCAACGCGGGCCGGGCGACGATGCGCGGCGCGAGCGTCGAGATCGCGCGGCTCATCGTCCCCGTCGGTGGCCTCGCGCAGTGGAACCGTTCCGCGATCGGGATCCGCGGCGGCGGCGCGAGCCTTGCGCGGCTGACGCCGCCCGAAGATCCGCTCGCACCGTACCAGCGCCTCACGCGCGGCGACGGCGGTGTGCGCGTGCGCAACGCCGATCTCGCGCGGCTGCTGCAGATCCTTGGCCCGATCTATCCGGCGAACACCGTCGTGCTCACGGCGCTCGGCGATCCTACGCGTTTGACGGCGTAGCACCGCGCGCGCACGCGCTCAGCGCGAAGCCGGACCGGGCGTCGGGTGCACCGGCAGGATCAGTGGCGCTCGCGGCGGCTGCGTGAAGTCGAAGTCGCGGGTGAGATCGCCGAGCGCCGACGCGTTTTCGCGCACGTCCGGGCGCGGGTCGGGTCGCCCGTCCGTCTTCGGATCGAGCCGCGCGCCGTCGAGGAAGTCGTCTTCGATGAACTTCACGTACGCGTCGAAACTGAGCACCTGATGGTCGACGAAATTCGCCTTCGCGTACGGTGAGATCACGAGCCCGGGCACGCGCAGGCCGTAGCCGTTCTCATCGACGCGCGGCGGCACGACGTGATCGTAGAAGCCGCCCCAGTCGTCCCAGGCGATGAAGATCGCGGTGCTGTTCCACTGCGGCGAGCGCATCACGGCGTCGACCAAGCTCGTGACGTAGGCTTGTCCCGCGCTGAGGGCGCCCGGCGGGTGCTCGCTGACGGCGTTGGACGGCGCGATCCACGCGACCGCCGGCAGCGCGCCTTTCTTCGCCGCGGCGTAGAAGTCGCCGACGGAGCGGATGTTGCCCAGCTCGCCGTCTGCTTTGACGGTGTCGAAGTACGGCAGCGGGTTCCAAATGCCGGGCGTCTTCGCGTTCTGCTTGGGCGCGACGCACGACACGGCGGCGTCGTTCTCGCAGTCCGGTTCGCTGCCCGCGACGACGTAGTACCCCCAGCTCACGTGCTTTGCGTGCAGCAAGTACGTGAGATCGGTCCAGGCGTAGATCGGCGCTTGCCGCGGCGCCGTGATGTATCGGCGTCCACGCCCGAAATCGCCCGGCCGGCCCGGCGACTGCAGCGCGTTCGTGCAACTCGACGGATCGTCGTGGCGCGTGCACAGCGCCGACCACTCCGACACTTGGAACAAATGCTCGGGAAGACTCCACGACGCGTTGGGCTCGAACATGCGGTCTTGCAGCACGTACGCTTGCGCGTAGCGCCAGTAGTTGGGGATCTCGCGCGCGTCGTGCCAGCCCATCACGTCCGCGTTCTTCGCGTTCGTGCACGCCGGATTGTCCGGGTCGGTGCAGCCGCGCCGGCCGCGCTTCGCTTGCGTGAGGAAGCCGTCCATCTTGCCGCCGTCGACGTCGGCGACCGCGTTGCTCTCGCCGTGCGGGCCGCCGCCGTTGACGTCGTTCGCGTTGTGATACGGGCGCTGACACGCGCCCGCGAGATCGGGCACGCACACGCCGGCCGGGATGCCGTCGGCGCCGGGATACGTGCCGAAGTAGGTGTCGAACGAGCGGTTCTCTTGCATGATCACGACCACGTGCTCGATGCGGTGGATCCCCGCACCGGGCGCCGTGGCGACGGCGGTCGAGCTGCCGCCGAGCGCGCCGGCGGCGACGACGGCGAGCAGCGGAACGGCGACCAGACGCATCCTCATATCCGCACGGTACCCCGCCCCGGGCGCGCGTACCTGAAGCGGGGATGAGAACTGCCGAGGAAACGCCCGGACCGGCGTGAAGGGAGCCGCACGGGATCACCGGAGGGGATTGTTGCATGGAGCTCGGCCGTCGTCGTTTTCTCGCGGGCACCGGCGCGGCGTTCGCGGCCGGCGCGCTGCCGGCGCGCGCGCTCGCGGACGCGGTGCAGCTGCCGTTCGCGAACGGTGAGCGGCCGCTGATGGCGTTTCCGCAGAAGCGCCCGCTGATCGTGCTCACGCCGCGGCCGCCGCAGCTCGAGACGCCGTTCGCGCTCTTCGACCAAGGCGTGTACACGCCCAACGACGCGTTCTTCGTGCGCTGGCATCTGCCGGGCATCCCGCAAGAAGTCGACGCGACCGCGCACCGCATCGCGGTGACCGGCGAGGTGAACCAGTCGCTGTCGCTCTCGCTCGACGACCTCGCGAAATTGCCGCAGGTCGAGGTCACGGCCGTCAACCAATGTTCGGGCAATTCGCGCGCGCTCCAGGCGCCGCGCGTGCCCGGCGGGCAGTGGGACAACGGCGCGATGGGCAACGCTCGGTGGACCGGCGTTCGCTTGCGCGACGTGCTCGACCGCGCCGGCCTCAAGCCGACGGCGAAACAGGTGCAGTTCCGCGGGCTCGATCACGGCGTGTTTCCGGCGACGCCCGACTTTCGCAAGTCGCTCGACGTCGACGTGGCGCGCGGCGACGACGTGATCGTCGCGTACGCGATGAACGGCGCGCCGCTGCCGGTGCTCAACGGCTATCCGGTGCGGCTGGTCGTGCCCGGCTGGTACTCGACGTACTGGGTGAAGATGCTCTCGGCGATCACCGTGCTCGACCACGCCGACGACAACTTCTGGATGAAGACGGCGTACCGCATCCCGGACACGCCCGACAACAGCGTCGTGCCGGGCTCGACCGGCTTTGCGACGATCCCGATCAACCGCATGCGCGTGCGTTCGTTCGTCACGAGCCTCGCCGACGGCGCAAAGCTCGGCGCCGGGCCCGTCGAGCTGCGCGGGATCGCGTTCGACGGCGGCAGCGGCATCAAGCGTGTGGAGATCTCGACCGACAACGGCACGACGTGGCGCGACGCGGCGCTCGAGCAGGACTACGGCAAGTACAGCTTCCGGCGCTGGCACGCGTCGTTCAACGCGGCGCGCGGCACGGCGTACACGCTGGCGGTGCGCGCGACCGCGAACGACGGCGCGACGCAACAGGCGGCGCCCGGCTGGAACCCCAGCGGTTATCTCCGCAACGCGATCGAGACGTACAAGGCGACGGTAGCATGACGAAACGCACGATATCGATCGCACTCGCGTGCGTCGCCGCGTTCGGCGCGAGCGCGCTCGCCGCGGCGCCGAAGACCGCGCCTCCGCACGGCAAAGCGACGATCGCGCTGCCGGGCGACGCCGGGATGGCGTTCAAGCCCGGTCCCGGCGTCGCCGCGGTGCAAGCGAACTGTCTCACGTGCCACTCGTCGGCGTACGTGTCCACGCAGCCGGTGCTCAGCAAGGCGCAATGGACCGCCGAGGTGACGAAGATGAAGAACGTCTACGGCGCGCCGATCGCCGACGACGCCGTGCCGGCGATCGTCGACTACCTCACCGCGGCGTACGGCAAGCCGTAGCGCCGCGGCGGCCGCGCGCCGCCGTAGCCGCCGTCAGCCTTCGGTGTGCGTCGTCGTGATCGTGGTCGTGTGGTGCTCGGGCTCGGGCACCACTTCTTCCTTGACGACCTTGGTCTCCGTGGTGGTCTCTTTGGTCTGGGTGACCTTCGTCTCGTTGTCCATAGCTCGATCATGCCCACTTGCCCGCGCGTGAATCCGCCGGCGCGCAGCCGGGAGGCAGGCGCGCGGTGCGGCCGAAACGCGCGGCATGCTGGACCCGCAGGCGCGCGCCTTTCTCGATTACGTCGCCGGGCTGAACCGGCCGCCGATCGCGAGCATGCCGCTTTCCGAAGCGCGCGCGCTCTTCGAGGAGTCGTTCGCGCGCTTGGGCGGCGCGCCCGTGCCCGTCGGTCGCGTCGAGGAAGTCGAGGCGCCGGGGCCGCGCGGTCCGATCCCGGTCCGCGTGTACACGCCCGAAGGCGCCGGCGGGCCGCGCCCGCTGTTCGTGTTCTTCCACGGCGGCGGCTGGGTGAACGGCAGCCGCGACAGCTACGACGCCGTGTGCCGGCTGTTGACGCAGTCGAGCGGATGCATCCTCGCGTCGGTGGACTATCGCCGCGCGCCGGAGTTTCCCGCGCCCGCGCCGTTCGAGGATTCATACGCGGCGTTCGCGTGGCTCGCCGCGCACGCGGCGGACGTGGGCGCGGAGCCGGGTCGGGTCGCGATCGGCGGCGACAGCGCGGGCGGTGCGCTCGCCGCGAGCGTCGCGCTCAAAGCGCGCGACGCGCACGGTCCCGCGATCGCGCACCAGCTGCTCGTGTATCCGGCGGTCGCGCAATGTGAGGAGGACGCATCGTATCGCGCGTACGGCGAAGGTCATTTTCTGACGGCCGAACGGATCGCGTTCTACTGGAACTGCTACGTTCCGCAGCCGGAGCTCGCCGAGACGCCGTACGTGCTCGCATCGCGCGCGGAGTCGCTGCGCGGTTTGCCGCCCGCGACGATCGTGCTCGCCGAGTGCGATCCGCTCCACGACATGGGCGTCGCCTATGCGGAGCGATTGCGCGCCGACGGCGTACCGGTGGAGCTGCGCGTATACGAAGGGCAGATCCACGCGTTCTTCTCGTTCATCGACTTGTTCGCGCGCGGCCGCGAAGCGGTCGTGTACGCGGGCGAAGCGGTCGGCGCCGCGTTCGCGCGGGAGTCGGCTAGCAGCGCGGGCTGATCAGGCGCGCGCGAGCGCGGGCCGGCGCTCGTGCCAATCCGTGAGCCGCTGATACGCCGCGCCGAGCGCGAACGCGGACGCGATCGCGCCGTCCACGGCGATGATCTGCATCCCCAGCGGCAGCCCCGCGGGACCGAAACCGATCGGCACGGCGGCGACGGGTAGCCCGAACGCGCTCGCGGGCGTGACGAGCGGGATCGTCTCGTCGCGAAACGTTTTCGGCACGGGCGCGACCGGCGCCTCGGCGCCGGCCGAGGGCGCGAGCGCGACGTCGTAGCCGGCCGTCGCGGCGTTCCACGACGTGCGCGCGCGCGCGACGGCGGCGCGCGCGTCGTGCTCGTCGCGTTCGGTCAATGTGAGAGCGTGCGCGACGCGCGCGCGGACGTCCTCGCCGTACTCCGCGGCGTGCTCGGCGAAGTACGGTGCGTGCACGCGCGCGGCGGCGCGCTGCTGGATTACGCCGACCGCGCGCACCAGCTCGTCGTCCCACCACGTCACGTCGTCGACGACGACACCGTTCGCGCGCAGCGCCGCGGCGGCTTCGTCGAGCGCGGAACTCACGTCTGCGTCCACGCGATCCCATGCGCCGCCGCGCAGGCGGCACGCGCGCCGCGCCGCGGCGTGCGGTACGGCGGCGCCGGCGAGGATCTCGTAGACGTGCCTTACCGTGCCGAGGTCGCGCGCGAACGGTCCGACGGTGTCGAGGCCGAGCGCGAGCGGGAAGATGCCGTCCAGCGGGAGCGCGCCCGTCGCCGGGCGCACCCCGGAGATACCGTTGAGCGCGGCCGGGATGCGGATGGAGCCGAGCGTGTCGCTGCCGAGCGCGGTGTCGGCGAGCCCGGCCGCGACGGCCGCCGCCGAGCCGCCGCTCGAGCCGCCGACGGTGCGCGTCGTGTCCCACGGGTTGGCGGTGCGCCCGAAGTGCGGGTTCTCGGTCGTGATTCCCCACGCGAACTCGTGCGTGTTCGTCTTGCCGATCACCAGCGCGCCGGCGGCGCGCAGCGCGGCGACGACCGGCGCGTCGTGCTGCGGATCGCGGCGGAAGAACGAGGAGCCCGCGCGCGTCGGCAGCCCCGCGACGTCGATGATGTCCTTGACCGCGAGCGTGCGGCCGTGCAGCGGACCGCGCGCCGCGGGCTCGATCGCGTCGAGCCGCGCCGCTTCGCGCAGCACGGCCGCGCCGTCGACCGCGACGTAGCAGTGCAGCTGCGCGTCGACCGTGGCGATTCGTTCCAGCAGCGCCCGCGCGCGTTCGGTGACCGTTCCGTCGCTCATGGCCGGCGAGTTCGTGATGCGCGCGCGTGCGCCTCGCCGGCGCTAGCTTTCACGCGGGCTGCAGCTTGGCGCGCAGCGCCAGCTTTGCGCGGTGCACGAACGTCTGCGCGGTGCCGATCGGGATGCCGAGCTGATGTGCGATGTCGCGGTAGGCGTGGCCGCGGCATTTCATCTCCAGCGCGCGCCGGTAGGCGGGGCGCAGCAGCGCGATCTCGCGCAGCACCTCGGCGCACTCTTCACGGTCGATGAGGCGGTCCAGCGTCGCGTCGCCGTGCGCGAGCTCCGGGAGCTCGTGCGCGTGCTGCGGCCGCCGGACTTCGTCGATCGCCGCGTTGCGCACGATGGCGAGGAACCACGGCCGTACCGGCCGCGCGGCGTCGAAGCCGCGCTCGTAGCGCAGCGCGCGGCAGACGGCTTCCTGCATGACGTCGCGCGCCCGGTCGCGGTCGCGAACGATGCGGCACGCCACGCCGTACGCGTCGTCCCAGTGCGCGAGGAGGTCGTCGCGAAAGGTCGTTTCGGCGAGCGCCGGTGGGTGGGCGCGATCGAACAGAAGCAAGGTACGGAACCTCCCTTTATCGGCGGATGGATCGGCGGGTCAGCGGCGGTTCGCGCCGCTAGTCATCGAAGAAGAAGATCTCCTCGATCGATTTCTTCAGGACACGCGAGAGCTTGATCGCGAGCGGCAGCGACGGATCGAACCGCCCGTTCTCGATGGCGATGATCGCCTGGCGCGACGTGCCGACGCGCGCGCCGAGCTCTTGCTGCGTCCAGCCCAGGTGCAGGCGCAGCTCGCGAACGGCGTTCTTCACGCGCGCCGCCGCAAGCGCGCGAATGCCGCGACGAAGCCGAGCACGAACGTCGCGGCGATCACGGCGATGACGCGAACGCCGAACGCGAACCCGAGCTCGTAGCCGGTGTAGATGATGACGCTCGAAAGGACAACGGAGACCGTGCACGCGTCGAGATAGACGCGATTGTAGAACTCGTCGAGGACCTTCGCATTCTCGATGAGGCCGACGACGATCGCGAGAAACGCCGCGATGCGAATCCACCCGATGAGCGGGTACGGCAGCGCGGCGAGCGGCGGCAGCACCGCCGCGACGTGCACCACCAGGCCGGCGACCAAGACGGCTTGCGACCAGCGCGGCATCGCGACGAACGATTTCCACGACTCGCGGGCGAGGTCGCCGAGTAGGCTGGTTCCGTCATCGGGGTCGAGCGAGGCGTTCATGACCCCAGTGTAACGTACACCTTACATCATGTCAAGTGGACCTTACAGGGTCGGAGGGCTCGCCGCCTCCGCCGCGGACCAGGCCGGCGCGGGGCCGCCGTCGCGGTAGATGCGATGGCTCGGGTGCTCGGTGAGGTACACCGCGATCCGGTCCTCGGGCAGCCCGAGCGCTGCGCCGCACAGCGCCACGATCGTGCGCCCGAGCGCTTCGTGCTGCGCCGGCGTGCGGCCGTCGCGAACGTTGCACGTGACGACCGCCATCTCGCGCGGTGCGTCACCGGACGCGTCGTAGCGCCCCAGATCGCCGGGGGCGTACTGCACGAAGCCGACGTTGACGATGCGCGCGCTGGTCTGCATGACGTCGCCGTACGCCGTCGCGAGCGCGCGCCCCAGCGCGTGCTTCGCATCGGCTGCGACGTCGCGCGTCGTATGAATTTGCAAGAACGGCACGATGATGATCCGTTTCGAGAAGGTGGCTTCAATGAACTGCTGCGGCGATCCGAAATTCGAGCTCGTCGAAGACCTCGGCCACGTCGAGTCGGTCGACTGGGATCTGGGCACGTGCCCGTCGTGCGGCTCGTACGTGTTGCGGCAGTGGTCGGAATACGCGCCGCTGCACACGTACTATGACAAGCTGACGCCGGAGGAAGGCGCACGCTTTCGCGACTCCCAAGGGCGCGACCGCTTGGTGCTGCTCAAGCGGTGGTACGCGGATCACTGACAACCCGTTTTGAATGACCCGCACATCGCGCGGCTGCACGGGTTGCCCAACCTCGGCGAGCTCTTCGGCGTGTGCTTCGTGGGCCACCAGATCGGGAGCTTCTTCGGTGCGTGGGCCGGTGGGCTCGCGGTGCAGTACACCGGCTCGTACACGCCGGTGTGGATCACGATCGTAGTCGTGGGGTACGCCGCGGCGCTGCTCAACCTGCCGATTCGCTACAAGTCGCCGCTCGTGCCGGCGGCGTGACGAGGGCTTTTCGCATGAAGATCGTCGCCTGCGGGTTGTCGTTGTAGCGCGCGATGCGCTCGTACCCGCGCCGGTCGTAGAAGCGCACGGCGTCGGCGAGGTCGTCGAACGTGTCGAGGTACACGGCCCGAAATCCGTGCCCGAACGCAAACGTCTCGAGCGCGTCCATGAGGCGCGCGGCGAGGCCGGATCCGCGTTGCGCGGGCCGCACATACAGCCGCTTCACTTCGCAGGCTTCGGGTTCCACGTTCGCCAGCGGCCGCATCACCACGCAGCCGACGATCTCGCCGCCGGCCTCGGCCAGCCATAACGCGCCCGGCCCGTCGAGATACGCTCGGAACTTTGCCGGGTCATCGCGGACGACGACGCCGACTGCATCGTTGTACTCCGCGACGATCGCTCGCGCCGATGCTTCGTCCGAACCCGTCGCGCGCCGGATGCTCGTGTTCACGCCTTGTCCATGTTTGCATCGACCTGACCGAAAAGCGCGAGGTTGCGGCGGGGTGCGCGGCCTCCCCGTCGTACCGGTACACGATGACCGGCCGCACCGCGCTCGTCATCGTGGTGAGCGTTGCGGAGCCGCTCGTCGGCGACGTTCGCGCACGATACGACCCCGTTGCCGCGCACGGCATGCTGCCGCACGTCACGGTGCTCTATCCGTTCGTGCCACCGCCGGCAAGCGACGAGGACATCGCGACGTTGCGCGAGCTCGCGGCGTCGACGCCGGCGTTCGACTTCACGCTGGCCGGCGTGCGCCGCTTTCCCGGTGTACTCTGGCTCGATCCCGCACCGGCGCGGCCCTTCATCGCGCTGACGCAGCGCGTGACCGCCGCGTGGCCGCAGCACGCGCCGTATGAAGGCGCGCACGATGAGATCGTCCCGCACCTGACCGTCGCCCACGGCGGCGGCGCGCTCTTGGATTCCGTCGAGCCTCGGCTGGCATCCGGGCTTCCGCTGCATGCGACTGCGCGCACGTTAACGCTGATGGAGCGCGATGCATCGGGCTGGTGGTCGGCGCGTGCCGAATTTCCGCTGGGCGCCGTCTGAACGTGCGGCGGCGGACGCTACGACTTGCGCTGGTGGATGCCGAACTTATTGCCTTCGGGATCGGTGACGAACGCGCTGAAGCACACGGGAGACTCGTGTATCTCGGTTACCGGAACGCCGAGATCGAGCAAGCGTTGGCGCTCCTTCGTGACGTCGTCCACTTCGAACGTTGCGCTGAACGACGTCCCGGGCGTGATCCCGAGCGGTTCGCCGTTGCCGATCCCGAACGCGACGCCGCCGACGTCGAACTCGGCCCAGTGGTCGCCGAATATGTCACCGGGCGTCAGCCCGATCGTGTCGCGGTAGAATGTCTGCGCCGCAGGTACGTCGCGCACGGAGTATGCGACGAAGGCCATTTTCTGGATCATGGATGCTCCTTCGGGATGCTGCGCGGGCCGGGCCTTCGCATCGATGTGAAGAACGCGGCGTGGTCCGCGACGACCCGCCGGACTCGCAAGGACTTCTCGATATTTTAGCCCGTCGCGCCCGCCACGTCGGCTGCCGAGAAGATGAGCTCGAACGATACGTCGTCGGGGCCGTCGACGAAGACTTGGCGGTCGCCGACACCGGGGATCGTCGCTTCGTGGACCGGGATGCCGAGCGAACGCAGGCGCTCGATGGCTTCGCGGTAGCCGCTGCAGCGGAAGGCGACGTGATCGACGATCCCTTTCGTCCCGCGCTTCGCGGCGGCGCCTTGCGATGCGTCGAGCGCGTGCGTCACCTCTTTGTTGCCCGCGTCGCTGACGTGTACGACGGCCGTGCCGTTGCGGTAGAGCCAATGCCCGGGTGATCCGAAGGCCGGACGCGGCCCGTCTTCCAGGCCCAGCACCGAGTCAGAAAATCGGTCGTCCGCGCGACGTCGCCCGTGAGGATGTTGACGTGGTCCAGCGTTCGTACGTTCATGGTGCGGGCCGATTCGGCAGGGAGGCGCGCAGTTCCGTCGCGGCGCAGGTACGCCCCGGCGTAACGCCGGCTTCGACATCTATTTGATCAGGACCATACCGTGCCGCCGTTGGCAAGATATTCGTGGACCGCTTCCAGCGCTTGATCCCGATGCTTTTGCAGCGTCATGCCGAGTGAAACTTCGGCGAAAGCCGCGGCGGCTTCGAGATCCGCGGCGATCGCTCCGCGGCGACGGCATACGATCGCGAGCAGCAGCAGCGAGGTGAGCCCGTTCGGGATGCAGGATGTCTCGTAGGTGAGGAACGCTTCGCGTAAGGTCCGCTCGCGATCGCTCGCCGGTTCGCGCGTCCAGTCGATGCTGTAGCGCTCGAATATCTCGGGCGGCTTGAATGGGACGACGTTCATCCTACACCCCATCGAAGTCGCGCAAGAAGCAGACCGTGCGGTACTCGCCCGCCGCCGGCGTCTCCAGGTGGAAACCGGCTTCTCGGACCAGCGCGAGGTCGCGACGGAACGAGCGCAGCGAGACGCCGAATCGGCGCCGGTAGGACGCGATGGTGACCGACTCGCGGCGCGCGAAGAGGGCGGTAAGCCAGATGACGCGGACGAGCTTGAATGCGATGCCGTCGCGCTCGGTGTGGCGGAAGCGTCCGCCACGGCGTAGTGGGGTTTTCGACGCGGGCGCGTCGAATCGGGGGTTTGTCATTCGGTGGCTAGCTCCATCGGGTGACGGACTCGGTCGGTGTTCTAGCACCGGCCGAGTCGCTTGTTTTAATGCGCGTGTGCGCGTAGCCATATTATAGCATTTGCGGACGTGGGGAACAAGCGTAAGATCGAAAAATCGCGGCGAGTCGATGACGTCCTCTTGCGTTAACCAGCACGACATTCTCGGCGCAACATTACGAACAAACCATCATTTGACGGGACTGCGTCGCAAGCTACATTGCGTGCCTCGGTCGCCCATGCGGGTTGCCGTGTTCTGGGTCCCGAATTGTTCCGTCTAAAATGCCAGTCTTTGCAAGACTCTACAAACCTCAACCGATCCCGCTCTTTGAGACGACTTGGAAACATAGTCGCCAGTCCCTCGGGCGGGCTTACCTGGCCGCCTTCGAGGCTGCAGAACGTCGAAACGTGCTGCTGGACGATCTGTTGCGCGTCTCTGACGACGCGAGGCTCGCCG
This sequence comes from Candidatus Elarobacter sp., assembly GCA_035943995.1. Taxonomy (GTDB): domain Bacteria; phylum Vulcanimicrobiota; class Vulcanimicrobiia; order Vulcanimicrobiales; family Vulcanimicrobiaceae; genus Vulcanimicrobium. The sequence continues at coordinate 71,260 of DASZBS010000006.1, forward strand.
CTTATGCTGAGGACATCGCGGCGCATCAACAGGCCGGGACGGTGCTGCTGGCCGCGGATGATGCCCTGCAGCGCCTCGGGAAGGCATTGCAGGGCATCGGGCTCGGTGTCGACCGCGGATTCGGGCCGACGTACCGTGACGTGCCACTCACCGCGCTACTGCGCGCTGGCACGAATGCGATCCGCCACGCGTCAGAGTGGGACGATGATGCGGACCGCGACGACGAGGATGGCCAGAAGTTGCACTTTCCCTACGATGATCCACGAAACGAGGGCCGCAAAGCCCTAAAGTCGATCAGGATACTTCAGAAAGTCCTCGGATACGGGATTCACGAGCGCATACATATCGCGCCAAGCTTTGATGTCCTAGCGCTGATCGATGGGAGTTGGTACTCCGGCAAGACGCCAGCCGAATTCTTGAGATTCGATACTGCCGTGCAGGCTGCCGCAGCGGATATCATGCAGCGCAGCCGCGCCGATCCGGCCCGCTGAACACGTGGATCGGAAACGTCCATGAGCATTCGGCCGTGGCCGGCACGAGAGCGTGATCTCGGCGCATTGTTGGAGCGCGGCCGGACCGACTCATTGACATACGCGCCGGCCGGGGTTTCGATGGGAGATGTCGTGCCTTCCGGTTTGAAAAGACGTCATTGGACGACTCCGCTCGCAGGCTCGAACGCGTTCGAGCGCGCAGCAGAGGCACTTCGTACATGGGGGATGCACCGCGACGCGGGGCTGCGCGTCGCTGCGGACGGCCCGATCGCGGTTGGTACCAATGTCGCGTTCAGTGCACCGCTGCCAATCGGATTCGTCGACGGAACGTGTCGCATCGTGGTCGTCGTCGACGAGCCGAATCGATACGGATTCGCCTACGGCACGCTCTCCGTACACCCCGAACGCGGCGAGGAGTCGTTCGTCGTGTCCAAAGACGAAGCCGGCAATGTTCGTCTCGACATCGTCGGGGTGTCGCGGCCGGCGCACCCGCTCGCGCGGCTTGTCCCGCCGCTCGCCGACCACCTACAAGACCGCGGCGTCCGGCGCTATCTCGCCGCGATGCGGACGCTCACGCGCGATTAGGTTCGAGGAGCTCGGTCGTCCCGCGCAGCGACGCGCGACAGGTCCGGAGGGGGATGACGCTCAAATGCCTCGCCGTACGACGGAAGTCGTCGGCGAAACGCGATCGAGCCGGAGGTCCAATGCGAACGTTACGTGTCATTGCTTCTTTGATTGCGCTGATCTTCGTATTCGCGCTGGCCGGCTGCGGAAAATCGAACCAGTCGAGCGAGCCGGCACCGTCCGAATCGCCGTCGGTGACCGTCGCCGCATCCCCGGCAGCGAGCGGGTTGGCCTCACCGTCGGAGGTCCCGTCCCCAACGTCGTCGGAGTCACCGCCGCCCGCGGCATCGCCCGGTGAAAGTGCGTCGCCGTCGGGAAGCCCGTCGCCCTCGGAAAGCGCGTCGCCGACGGTCACGCCGTCGCCGGAGCCTACGATCCCGACTCCGCCTCCCGGGCTCGCGGCGGGCTGGGAGAAACAGTACGAGCGCACGGAACGCGGCCGTGAAGCCGAGCTCGTCGTGCGCACCGGCTCGATCGACAACCTCGGATTTGGATGGCCGGCGCATTTCACGCCGTTCTCGGGCGAGTCGACGCCGTCGCACGAATGGATCTGCCGCTCGCGGCCCGGTGCGGCGCCCGGCACGGATCGCAGCGAGCTCGGTTCGGGCGTTCCCAATAAGGACGGCGTCGCCGTCGCTGCGCTGGAAGGCTACTCAGGCTGCAGTCGCCGCCCCGACAACCTCCCGCAAGCGATTCCCTTGAACGTCGGGACGTTGCCGAAGACGATCCATCGGGTCTTCTTTCAGATCTTCGTCGACGACTTTCAGCCCGTGCCGCTGCACTCGCACTTCGAAGTGACGCTCAACGGCACGCGCGTTCCGAACTTCGAGGACACGATCAATCAGCTCGATCAAACCGGCCCCATCGGAAAGCTGATCACCGTCGAGTTGCTGCGGGAGTACTGGCCGATTCTAAAGACGGGCACCGTGAGTCTTTTGATCGACGACCCGACGTCGGGAAAAGCCGACGGGTACGCCGTCGATTTCGCGCGCATCCTCGTCAATCCGGGTCCGTGGCGTTACCCCGTCACCGTCTCGTGCAACGTCACGGACGTGGCGACGCAGAAAGCGATCGCGAAAGCGAACGTGTCCGCGGCCGGAGTCACTGCAACGACGGGCGCCAACGGCAACTGCTCGTTGCGCGGCGTGCCGGCCGGGTTGGTGTCGGTGAATGCCGGTGCGGTCGGTTACGACGGTGCCGTGCAGTTGCTCGACCTTCCGGCCGGGAAACACGGCACGGCAAACTTTCAGCTCAAGCGGCACAAAGAAAGCGTCGCCGACCTCAAGCGCCAGATCCAGCAAAGCGGAACCGTCGCGATCTACGGCATCCACTTCGACACCGCATCGGCGAAGCTGCGTCCCGACAGCCTGCCGTCGCTGAACCAGATCCTGCAACTCGTCAAGAGCAGCTCCGGATCGCGGTGGACGATCGCGGGCCACACGGACAATCAAGGCGGCGCGGACTACAACTCGAAGCTGTCGCTCGCGCGCGCGCATTCCGTCGTGACGTGGCTGACGCAACACGGCGTCTCCGGTGACGTCTTGACGGCGAAAGGGTACGGCCTGTCACGCCCGGTCGCCGACAACGCCACGGAAAGCGGTCGCGCGCTGAACCGCCGGGTGGAAGTGTCGCTGGTAAAGCGCTAAAAAAAAAATCGCGCAGCAGCGCGCTCCACGTCGTGCCGCGCTCTCAGCGTTTTCACGGGGAACGCCCAGCGCACTTTGTCGCGTGTGCCCTATGCTCGTTCCGGGTGGTGTCACCGAACGGAGCATCTCATGGCCCAGCGTCGACTCGGTTTGACCGTGCTGGCAATGCTCGCGGCGCTTGCGGACCTGTCCGCGAGCTCCGAGCGGGCCGGACCGGAGCTCGTGGTCGGTCCGGCTCGCCAAGGTGAAACGACGGCATACCGAATTACGGTCGACGGCGATGGCGCCGACGCAGAAGATCGCACCCCGCACAGCGCGCTGGTGACCATCACCTGGAAGAGCCGCACGCGCTATCTCGCCCGTGTCGGTGACGACCCGACGAACGTCGTGCTCGCGCACGACACCGGCGGCGCGCTGACGCTCGAAAACGTCAACGCGCGAGATGCCGGGATGGCCCAGCTCTCGACGTATCTCGTGTATTTCGCGCGCGCCGCTGAGCTTGCCGCGGCCGCCGCGCGCGGAGATCGCACGGAGACGACGCTGCACGTCGAACCGGCACGCCCCCGCGACATCTCGTCGCGTCTCACGATCGAGCGTGAGCCTGGCGCGGATCAGCAGGCAGCGGACGTTCCGGTGATCGTCACGTGCACGCGGCGCGACGGCATGACCGTCATCGAAGCTCTCGGCAGCGTCAAGATGGAAGGGCGTCCGCAGGCGGTTCGTGGCCGGCCGCGGCCGGTTGCGATGACGACCCGAGTCGCTGCATCGGCAGAGTTCGACGCGGCGGGCGTTCTGACGCGCGAAACGTGGGAAGAGTCGACAGATATTCCGGAACAGGACGGGACGCGAACGATTGCGCGTAGGGTCACGATCGAGATCGCGCGCTGATTCGGCTGGCTTCTCCGAAATGGTCTACAGAACGCTCGCCCACGCCGCGGCTGGAAACCGCATCTCGACGGTGCAGCCCTCGCCCGGTGCCGACTCGATCGAGACCGAACCACCGTGGCGGTGCGCGATGCGCTGCGAGATCGCCAAGCCCAATCCCGAGCCCTGCACCTCGCCGCGAGTCTCGCTGCCGCGGTAAAATCGGTCGAACGCGTGCGCCCGATCCGCGGCGGAGAGCCCGGGGCCGCGGTCACGCACCACGAGCGAGATGCGCTCTCCTGCGCGGCGCACCGCGACATCCACGGTCGAGCCGGGAGCGTATTTCAACGCGTTCTCCACCAGGTTGTCCAGTGCCATGCGCAGCTCGTCCTCGTCGGCGAGGATGGCCACGCCGTCGAGTCCCGGTTCGACGGCGAACCGAACGCGCCGATCCGGCCACGCGCGCGCGAACGCAGAAACCCGTTCCTCGACGCACTGAACCACGTCGACCGCTCCCGCGTCGGCGCCCAACAGCTCCGGTGCGTCGAGCCGCATCAGCAGCAGTAGGCGGTCGAGGGTTACGCGCAAGCGCCGCTGCTCCCCGGCCAACGTCTCGATCGTGTGCTGCCGGCCGCCGGCATCCGCGTCGTTCTTGAGCGCGTCGATGCACCCGCCGATGATGGTCAGCGGCGTGCGCAACTCGTGCGCGGCGTCGCCGACGAAGCGGCGCATCTCCCGCTCCGACTCTTCGCGCCGCGCGAACGCCGCGGCGACGCGACGGGTCGCGGTTTCGTAGGCTTTCGCGAGCCGAGCGAACTCGTCGAACTGCGCTCGATTGCCGACCTTTGCGGGTCGCAGGTCGCCCGCCCCAAAGCGTTCCAGTTCCAGCGTGACCGCGTGCAGCGGCCTCACCGCGGTCCTGGCGAGCGCGCGCGCGAGCAGCGAGCACAGCACGCCCCCCGCAACGAGCATGATCGTTGCGACGACGAGGATCGTGCGCACGCGCGGTGCGAGCGCATCGGTCGACGGCAGGAAGAGCACCGTGGCGCCCGCCGTTTGCAGACGTTCCGGCGGCAGCCGGGGCATCGGGGCGAAGGGCAGCCTCGCCGGTGCCGGCGCGTCTTCGCCGATCGGACGTTCGTGCCACGCACCGCCGGAGTATGCGGCCCCCGAGCGGAGGTCGACCACAACCACCATCACCTCGTCGGTTTGCGCCTGCGCCACGAATGCGGGCGCGCCGCGCCGTACCCCATGGACATCAAGCATCTTCGCCAGCGGCGCGGCGCGCAGCGCAACCGCGTGCGTTCGGGCCGCGAGTTCGTCGCTCGCGCGCATGAACGCCAACGCCGCGAAGCACAGCACGAGCACGGCGACCGCGCTGAAGCCGACGATCGCGTAACCGGCGCCCAGGCGCGTCGCGAACGACCGCATCAGCTCTCGCGGATCGTATAGCCCGCGCCGCGTACCGTATGGATCAGAGGCGGCTCGCCGGCGAGGTCGATCTTGTTGCGCAGGTAGCTGATGAACGTTTCGACGCAGCCCGGCAGCACGTCGCGTTCGCCCCAGATGCGCTCGAGGAGCTCGTCTTTGCTGAACACCCTGCGCGGACGCCGGAGCAGCGTCGTGAGAAGGTCGAATTCGCGCATGGACAGCCTGATGGTGCGGTTTCCACGCCATACGGTGCGGCTCGCGATGTCGACCCGCAGATCGGCGAACGAAAACCCTTGCGGGGTGTGAAGCGACGGGCGACGGAGCAGCGCCCGGATGCGCACGATCAGTTCGTCGACGTCGAACGGCTTGGCCATGTAGTCGTCGGCGCCACGGGCGATCCCCTCGATGCGGTCGACGACGTCGCCGCGCGCGCTGAGGATCAGCACGGGTGCTTCCGTCTCGCGGCGAATCATCGGCAGGAGCGAGATCCCGTCGACTTTCGGCAGCATCACGTCGAGCACGATGATGTCCGGCCGCCAGCCGCGCGCGAGCTTGAGTCCCGCCACCCCGTCCGCCGCGCTGCGCGCCTCGAAGCCCGCCCGGCGCAGCGCGCGTTCGAGGAACTCACGAATCCCGCTCTCGTCTTCGATGATTGCGATGCACGCGAGCGCGAACGGGTCGCGCGGAGTGACCACGTCTATTTGCTCCACGCACCGACCATAGGCGCATATCCGCTGAACTCCCTGAGAATCGTCACGGCCCAGTCTCAGGGGCAGGGCGGACGGTGTTACCCGAATGAAGTTCAACGTCCCGCGGCTGCCCCGCGCGTCTGCCGCTCTGCTCGCGGCCTGCACCATTCTGCTCGCGAACGCCGGCCCGGCCCATGCGGAGAATACGACCGGCGAGGTCGTCGTAACGGTTCGCGACGCCGCAACGGGCAAGCCGCTCGCAGACGCGCGCGTGCTGCTTCTCGGAGCATCGTTTACCGTGTCGCGCACCGACATGCGTGGCGACGTCCGCTACACCGACGTGCCGCCCGGTGTCTACCGAATTCGCGTCGTTCTTGCCGGATACGGTCCATCGCGCGCCGAGTCGGTGGCGATCGCCGCCGGACGCACGTACGCCGTCGCGGTGGCGCTCGGCCGCAGCGGTCTGCAAACGATCGGCACGACGAGCAGCCGCAGCCGCGCGCGCGGCGCGGGCGTCAATACGGGCTCCGCGGAGCGGTCGGTTTCGTCCACCTTGGAGGACGCGCTCGACAAGCAGCCGGGCGTGACCGTCACGACGCAGTCGTCCGATTCCAGCTCGTCGCTGAGCATCTCGCTGCGCAATCACGACGAGAGCCAGACGGGTTTGACACTCGACGGAATCACGATCTCGGCGCCGGGGTCGGCAACGAATCTCCGCGCGTTGAGCTCCGATCTCTTCTCGGGGGCCTCCGTCAGCTTCGCGCCGACCGCCGGCGCGCCGGCGGGGACGGTGAACTTCCGCACCCTCGAACCGACGGCGAATGCCCAACTGTCGGGTCAGGCGGCGTTGGGGGCGTTCGACGCCGCGAACGACACGGTAGCGGCGGCCGGCAGCGCCGGACGCCTGGGGTACGCGCTCCAGCACACGTCACGCGGCGCGAACAGGCCGCAGACGTTTCAGACGTACCTCGACCAGAGCGGTCTGAGCTACGAGCACGGCGGCGAGTCGCGGCAGCTCGGCGACCTGGCGAAGCTGCGATACAGCTTCGGTGACGGGAAGACCACGCTGACGACGGCGGGACTGCTGTCGAACAACCGGTTCGATCTGCTGTGCACGCAGTTCACGACGAACGTGCCGTGCGGTTCGGGACCGGGCAACAGCGTATCGTTCCGGAGCGCGTTCGCATACGCGGCGCTCAACACGCTCGCAGGCGAGACCAGCGTGTCGCTCAGCACGTTTACGAGCTCGGCATCCGGAGTATTCGATGAGAGCAGACGATTTACGGGCGGGAACGCCAACCCGTTCTCGTCGTCGAACGGCACGCTCTCTCGCGGAGCGACGCTGACGCTCGGAGCGGCGCTCGGGTCGCGCCACGAGCTCACGTTCACGGCCGCCGCCTTGTCCTCCGCCGGAGTTTCGACGACCGCCGGATCGGTGCTGAGCACGGGTGTAGCGCGCGGCACGGCGACCACGACCGGCGCACTGAGCGATGCGTATCGCGCGTCGCCGAAGCTGACGCTCACGGGCGGGCTTTCATTTGCATCGCAAGCGTACAGCGGAAAATCGACGCTCGCGTCGCTCGCCGCCGCGTACCGTCCCGGCGATGCAGACACGCTGACGCTCTCGCTCGCAGCGGGCGGCACTCCGGCCGGGCTCGGGTTCGTCCAGGGTCTCGCCGACCCGGCGGACGCGCAATTCGATTGCCGCTCGGGAACGACGGTGGTGCGGAGCGGCGGAGACGCGCCGCAGCCGCAAGCGCAAACGTCGGTCGACCTCGGCTGGACGCACACGGCGCGCGGCGGGCGTTCCTTCAGCGCCGAACTCTACCGCCAGGTCCAGCGCGGCGGTTCGGTGCTGGCGCTCGTAAGCGCCGATGGCACGACGACGCTGAGTTCCGCATACGTTGCCGCGCTCGCCGGCGCGTGGAACTCGCCCTACGCCTGCGGCGGAACGCCGTTCTCAGCCTCCGGTGTGTACCTCGCTCAAGCGGTCGCCGGGACCACGCAACGCTATCAGGGTGTCGACGTCTCTGCGCGCATGCCGCTCGGACGCGGCGTGCTGGCATCCGGCACGTATTCGCTCGCGCAGGCGACGGTGCTCGCCGTACCCGGCTGGCTGAATTCCGTCGCGAGCGATCTCGTCGTGGGCGCGCAACTGCCCGGCCGGCCGATGCACCGTGCCGGCTTGACGCTCGACGGATACGCGCCGAAGTCCGGTACGGAGGCGATTCTGAACCTGCAGTACACGGGCGGAAACAACTTCCAGCATCGCGGGCCGTACAGCACCGTCAACGCGTCGCTCTCGCATCCCGTCGGCGCCGGACGCTTGACGCTTTCAGAAACGAACGTGTTCGGCACCGGCGCGACGGCGTTCGCCACCGACGACGGCGCGCAGCCGTTGCCGCTCTCGAACGGCAGCGCCGTGACGCTGCCCGCGTTTCCGGTCGGTCAGCGGACGCTCACGCTCACCTACGGCTTCACGTTCGGTGGATCGCCGCTGCGCTCGAGCTTCGAGCAAAGCGCCGGGAACGGCTCGGCCACGCAGCAGATCCTGCGCCAGTTTGCGCCGCGCTTCGAGGCCGCGCCCGCCGGTGAGGATCCGTTCGCGCCGGCGACAGGCCGCGCGGAATGCGGCGCCGCCGAGCGCGAGCGCGCGACGCCGGTCCTTGCCGCACTCAGCGCCGTCGTGCAAACGGGAGCCGGCACGGTACCGGGATTTTCGACAAAGGTGCACCGCGATGCGTCCGGAGCGATCGTTTCGATCGAACTGCAGCCCGAGTTCCCGGGCGGCGCGCGCGGTATACCGGGCCGGCAGGGAACCGGTCCTGGCCCCGGCGGACCTGAGGGCCCGGGCGGCGCACCGCCGGACGGCGCCGATGGTCCGCCTGCCGCAATCGCGCAAAGCCCTGCGTTCCTGCGCATGCGCTCGTTTTTCGCGTGCGCATACGTGCAAGCAATGACGCCCGACGAGGCGCGCGCAGCCGGCTTCGCAATCGCGCAAGCCGCTGAGGCGGCGCGCCCGATCGCGCTCTTCGCCGTCCCGCGGCGCGGTATCGTCGTCGTCCGCCCGCCGGAACTTCCCGCGGGCGGCGGCAGCATCGCGCAACCGTCTCCCATGCCCGCCCCCACCGGAGGTCACTGATGCCCGACCGTGTATCGCGGGCGATCCGTGCCGCGCTGCTGTGCGCCGCAGTGCTCGCATATCTCGTCCCACCGTCCGCGTCCCGCGCGTCCGAGGCGAAGGTCGTCACGTCCGTCGCGGTCAGCGGGAATGCCAAGGTCGCCTCGGACCGTATCCTCGCGGTCGTCTCCACGAAAGCCGGCGACCCGTTCGATCCCGCGAAAGTGCAGAACGATCTGCGCGCGATCGCGGAGCTCGGATTCTTCGCCGATCAGGCACCGCCCCTGATCCGCGCCGAGAGAGGCGGCGTTTCGGTCACGTTTCGCGTGATCGAGAACCCGGTCGTCAGCAGCATCCGCTTCACCGGCAACACGAGCGTACCGGCGGACACGCTCCTCGCGCTCATGGACACGGCGCCAGGCCAAGTGTTCAACGTCAAGACGTACCGCGACGACGTCTTGAAGATCAACAGCTACTACGACAAATCCGGCTTCGGCGGCCAGATCGCCTCGCACGTCGTCGACGTCGACATCGCCGCAAACGGCACGCTGACCATCGCACTGCGGGAAGGCCTGACCGTGCGCAACGTCGTGTTCGCGCCCGCGTCGGAGAACGCGGACCCCGTCTTGCCGGCGGCGCTGCTGGAGCGCGCGCTCGTCACCAAGCGCGGAAGCCCATACTCCGAAGCGCAGCGCGACCAAGACTACGAAGCGCTCAAGAAGCTGTACGAAGCGCAGGATCTCAAAATCGGTGACATGGAAGCCGGCATCGATCCGGCAACGATCGACGCAAAGGCCGGTACGGCGGATGTCCGCTACAGCATCAGCGTGCTGCGCGTCGGGGCCGTCCAGATCACCGGCAACACGAAGACGCGCGACGACGTCATTCGGCGCGAGCTGCGGCTGCGGCCCGGTATGCTGGTCACCGAGTCGGCGCTGCGGCGCGACTACGAGCGCGTCAACAACCTCGGCTACTTCGAGAAGGTCGATTTTCAAAGCAAGGCCGGTCCCGACCCGAAGCGGCCGGCCCTCATCACGCTGAACTGGATGGTGAAAGAGCAGCGGACCGGAACCGCAAGCCTCGGCGCCGGCTACTCCGGCGGCGCGACCGGCACGGGCGTCAGCGGCAACCTTTCGTTCAGCGAGAACAACGTCAACGGCACCGGCGACGGTATCTCGCTGAAGCTCGAGCGCGGCTCGCAGGTGAAGAGCGGGCAGCTCACCGCGACCATACCGCGGCTGGGCGCAACGGCACGGTCGGAAAAATACAGCCTCACCGCCAGCCTGTATACGCAGGAACAGGTCAACGCGTACGCCGTGTACTATGCGACGCCGGCGCCGTCGAGCAGTACCGGCACGTCGTCGGCGCAGGGCACACCCGTGACGCTCGTCCCCGCCGACGCCACCAGCTACACCGCGGTGTCCGGCGTGTATGCGAACTACCGGTCGCGCGCCGCGGGAGTGTCGGCGACGCTCGGCCGGCGGCTCAACGACGGATTGGTGCTGAGCACCGGCGTCAACGTCTCGCGCGTGTCCGCGTCGGCGACCGCGCCGGACGGATACTACTTCGCCTCGTCCGCCACGGTGAATCAAGTCACCAGCACGACGAATACGCTCACGGGCGTCACCAGCGTAAGCACGGCCCTGGGCGTCTCCGCGCCCTCGATCGCGTCGATCGATTCGACCAAGCCGTACGCGCTCAACAGCATCGTGCTCGGGCTGAGCTCCGACACCCGCGACGACGTACGCAACCCGCGCCGCGGCGCGAGCGCCACGATCGCCGACGAGATCAGCAGCCGCAGCTTCGGATCGCGGTTGAACTACTCGGTGATCACGCTCGACGCCGCGCGCTTCTTTCCCGTCGGCCGGAACCTGACGTTCGGAATCCACGGACGCGCCGGCGTGACGACGGGAGCGATCCCGTCGACGAAGCTGTTCACGTTCTCGGAGCAGGATCTGCGCGGCTATTCCACCGTCTTTTACGGCACCGATACGGCGCTCGGCCAGGCGGAACTGCGAATCCCGCTCACCGCGGACCGCAAGTTCTCCGTCGTGACCTTCGGCGACGTCGGCGCGATGCGCGTCCGCGGCGGCACATCCGTCGTCAGCAACGGCGACGGCACGATCACGACACGCGACCTCAACCGCTTCACCGCGCACGGCGACGTCGGCATCGGCGTCCGCTTCGACATCCCCCAGCTCGGCCTGCGCACGCTTCGCCTCGACTTCGCCAAAGGCAGCCAAGGAACACACACCTCCTTCGGCATCGGCCAAAGCTTCTAGCGCCCTTGTCACCCGGAGGACCCATTGACCGTACAACCGCAGCTTCTCATCGCCGCGCTCGCATCCGCCGCCCTCGCAACGGCGTGCGGCCCGCTCGCCGACGCCGTAACGTCGTCCACCTCGAGCACGAACGCGTCGGTGCGCGTCGTTCACGGATCTCCCGACGCCGGAAGCCTCGACGTCAAGCTCGACAGCGCCACCGGGACGGCGCTGATCACCTCCGCCGCATACGGCGCCGTCGGCTCGTACACGTCGGTCACGGCGGGCTCGCACAACGTCGCGCTCCTCCCAGCCGGCGGATCGACCGCCTCGCTCACCTGCACGTCCCCGTCGCTCGTCGCCGGCACGAAGTACTCCATCGTCATCGCGGGCAGCGCTGCGAAGGGCTATGGAACGACGCTCGGCGTTCAGTGCCAAGTGTTCGCCGAGGCCACGTTCTCGACGCCCTCCGGCGATTACACGCTCGCCGTGCACCACGTCTCGCCCGCAGCGAACGCGGCCGGATACGGCGTTCTTTCGTTCGGGCCGTTCTCACCCGGTTCGGCCACGTATCAATCCCCCGCGGGCACCGCCACGTTCACCGCGCCACTCAGCTCTAGCACCGCGACGGGGACGCTCGTAACGGACGTCGCAATCGGCGTCACCGATGCGCCGGGCGTCGGCTTCTGGTTCGCGCCGCAGACCTCCACCGCTCCGACGGTCATTCTCACCGCGATTCGCCCATCCCAAGGCGTCGCCGGCGCAGCCGGCGTCAGCGGCTCTTCGGATGCCGGCGACCTGCTTCCCTACAACAGTTCGCTGATCAACTTCTCGGTGTACGTCGTCGACGGCCAAAACGGCGCGACCGTTCGCGCGATCGGCGCCTTCGACTGAACGCGCTAACTTACCGATGTCGCCGCCGACGGCGTCTGTACCGAGACGGGTGTCACCACACACGTCGACTGCGCGAGCGCGCCGCCGCGCGCCGCCACGCACCGCCGCTTTATCATGATACCGCCATGCGGACACTCGAACGGCTCCTCAACCGCTTACGCTATGCGCGTCGCAGTGACGTATGAAAGAAGGCTTTCATGACCGTGAGAACGCTCAACTGGACCAGCCTCGTTCGTCAGTTCTTTGCCTGGCTCGTGTCCGGTCTGCTCTGCTTCGTCTTCCTCGGGGCCGGCGGGGCCAAGCTTGCCGGGCAGCCGATGATGATCGCGCAATTTCAGTCCTTCGGCTATTCCGTTTGGTTCATGTACCTGACCGGAGCCATCGAGTTCACCGCTGGGGTCTTGGTGATGATCCCGCGGACCAGTCGTATCGCTGCGGTGGCACTTGGCTGCGTCATGGTCGGCGCAATCTTCTCGCTCGCGATCCACGGTCCGCAAGAGCGCATCGCCGGCCCGGTGGTTCTTCTCGTACTCGCCGCGGCCGCATTTCTGCTGCGCCGCAGATGACGATAACTTCGGCCAGGACCGCTGATTTGCTGCGCGGCAAAACAAACCGTGCCATCAGGTCATCCGGCCGGCGACCGCGAGCGCGTCGCGGACGGTGTCGCCGACGCCGAGACCGCGATAGGCGTTGCCCGCGAGCGCGAGGCCGCGGTGCTGCGCGACGCGCCGGTCGATCCGGCTCAGCAGCGCACGGTGTTCGAGCGTGTACTGCGGGATCGCGCGCGCCCACGTCACCTCGTGGTAGGCGATCGGCTGCGCGGTGATCCCGAGTGCGTTCGCGAGGTCGGCGCGCACGATCGCGCGCGCGTGATCGGGTTCGAGCCCAACCGCTTCGGGATCGGTCGCGCCGCCGAGAAAAACGCGCAGGTACGCGGATCCGGCGGGAGCTTGCGCGGGGAAGATGGACGAGGTGTACAGCGCGCCCAAGATGCGCAGACCCTGCCCGCGCGCCGCGAGGAAGCCGAATCCGTCCAGCGGCACGGGAACGTCCTTCGCGCGGAACGCGATCCCCACCGCGCGCATCGGCGCGTAGGGAATCGCGCGCAAGCGCTCCGCGAGCTCCGCGTCGCACGGTTCGACGATCGCCGCCGCGACGTCGGCCGGCGGCGTGAGGACGACGGCATCGGCGTCGAGCTCGCCGCCGGCATGGCGGACGCGCCAGCCCGCCGCGCGCGGTTCGATGCGCTCGACCGCGCAGCCGAGCCGCAGCCGTTGGCCCAGCATCTGCGCGAGCCGGTCGGTGAGCCGCTGCATCCCGCCGGTGCCGAAGCCGCTGAGGCGGCCCGGCTTCGCACGTGCGCGCATCATCCCGCGCAGCACGGATCCGTTCGCGCGCTCGAGCTCGCGCAGGCGCGGGAAGAGCGCATCGACGCTCGTCGTCGCGGCGTCGCCGCCGCTGATGCCGAGCAGCGCCGGCGCGACGATCCGCTGGGCGACCTCGCGGCCGAAGTGCCGCGCCGCGAAGGCGTATACGCTTTCGTCCGCCGTTTCGCCGGGCGGCGGCACGCGGGCGAACACGTCGCCGAGCGCGCGCAGTTTGCCGCGCGCGGACAGTAACGACATCGAAAGCATGCGCGGCGGCTTCGACGGCAATTCGTGCAGCTTGCCGTTCCAATAGACGAAGCGCTTCGCGGCCGCCGGTGCGGCTTGCGTCAGCTCGTCGCCCAGCCCAACCTCGTGCACGAGCGCCCACAGCTCCGCCGCGCTCGAAAGAAAGCCGTTGGGTCCCCACTCGAACAGAAAGCCGTCGACGTGCTGCGAGCGAATCTTTCCGCCGGCCGACGGCTCGCGCTCGAACACGGTGACGTCGTGGTGCGCCGCGAGCCGGACGGCGGCGGCAAGCCCCGCGATCCCGGCGCCGACGACGGCGATCGCGCTCAAGGCGCGAGCGCGGCGGGAGCGCAGAGCGGCGCGAGCGCCGCGATCCAGCGCGCGTCGTCGTTGAGGCACGGCAGATAGGTGAACGACGCGCCGCCGGCTTGCACGAACGCTGCGCGCCCGCGGATATCGATCTCTTCGAGCGTCTCCAAGCAATCGGCGACGAACGACGGGCAGACGACCGCGAGCCGCGTGATGCCGCGCTTCGGCAGCTCGGTCAGCACGACGTCGGTGAACGGCTGCAGCCAGCCGCCGCCCAAGCGCGACTGGAACGCGAAGCTGTATTCGTCCGGGTGCAGGCCGAGGCGCTGCGCGAGCGCCTCCGTCGTCGCCAGGGCCTGATGCCGGTAGCAGGTCGCGTGCGCGGGCGACGCGATCGCGCAGCAATCCGGCGAGCTCAAGCAATGACCGCGCGTCGGATCGACCTTGCGCAGATGGCGTTTGGGGATCCCGTGATAGCTGAAGAGCACGTGCTGCGCGTCGGCCGGGAGCGCCTCGCGCATGCGCGCGGCGACCGCGTCGAGGTAGCCCGGGTCGTCGTAGAACGGTGCGACGAAGCGGTGCCGTATGCCGCGCGCGCGCAGCGCGGCCTCCACCGCGACCTCGACGGTCTTCGTCGATGCCATCGCGTACTGCGGATACATCGGGACGACGACGAGCTCGTCGACGGCGCCGGCGCGCGCCGCGAGCGCGTCGATCCCGTTGGCGATCGACGGCTCGCCGTAGCGCATCGCCAGCCCGACGGGAATCCCCGTGCGCGCTTCGAGCGCCGCGCGCGTGCGCTCGGAGATCGCGACGAGCGGCGAGCCCGCCGCGGTCCAGATCTTCGCATAGGCCTCGGCCGACTTCGCCGGACGCGTCGGCAGGATGAAGCCCTTGACGATGAGCGCGCGCACTGGTGTCGGGACGTCGATGACGTAGGGGTCCATGAGGAACTCGTCGAGATAGCGCCGCACGTCGGCCGGTTGCGGCGACGCGGGCGAACCGAGGTTCACCAGCAGGACGGCGTGGCTGCTCATGTCGCGAGCGGATCGTCCGCGAACCAGTCGCGCGGCTGCAGATACGCTTGCAGCGCCGCTTCGCGGCTGCCGGGCTCCGGCCGCTCGTCGTACGCCCATCGCACGAGCGGCGGCAGCGACATGAGGATCGATTCCGTGCGCCCGCCGCTCTGCAGCCCGAAGTGCGTACCGCGGTCGTAGACGAGGTTGAATTCCACGTACCGGCCGCGGCGCAGCAGCTGGAAAGCGCGCTCGCGCTCGCCGAACGGTTCGGCCGCCCGCCGCTCGGCGATCGGAAAGTAGGCGTCGACGAACGCGGTGGCCGCGTCCTGCATGAACGCCAGCGACTGCTCGAACGTGCGCGGCGCGCCGAACGGCGTGCGCACGCCGGACTCGCCGAATCCGTCCGCGTCGAGATAGTCGTAGAAGATACCGCCGACGCCGCGCGTCTCGCCGCGATGCTTCAGGAAAAAATACCGGTCGCACCATGCCTTGAACGACGGGTAGAAACGCGAGTCGTGACGGTCGCACGCGGCGCGCAGCGCGCCGTGGAATTCGCGGACGTCGTCGAGGACCGGATAGTACGGTGTCAGGTCGGCCCCGCCGCCGAACCACCACGCGCCGGGCGTGCCGCCGGGCGGACGAGACTCGAAGTAGCGGAAGTTGCAATGCGCGGTGGGCGCGTTCGGGTTGCGGGGATGCATCACGACACTGACGCCGGCTGCGAAGAAACCGTGCCCGGCGAGTTCGGGCCGCTGCGCGACGAGGCTCGGCGGCAACACGGTCCCGGTCACGACCGACGTGTTGACGCCGCCTTTCTCGAACGCCGCGCCGTCCGCGATGACGCGCGTCGAGCCGCGCCCGCTCACCGCGTTCGGAGCACCCTCGTTCCGCCAGTCGTCGATGCGAAACGCCGCGGCGGGCGTGTCGCCGATCCGCTGCGCGACCCGGCGCTCAACGTCCGACACGCGGTCACAGACGCGCTGCTGGAGCTCGCCGACGAGCCGAGCGGCCTCGTCTTTGGGCGAGAGCGTGCCGGTCATGACCGCTCGTACGCGCGAACCGTCTCGACCAGATGCGCTACCGCGTCGACCGGCGTGTTCGGCCAGATACCGTGGCCGAGATTGAACACGTGCGCCCCGCCGAGCCCCTGCTCGAGGACGTAGTGGGCCTGCTCGGCGATCGTCGCGCGGCCGGCGAAGAGCACGGCCGGATCCAAGTTTCCCTGGAGCGCTCGCCCCGGAAGCCGTTTGCGAACCTCGGTGAGGTCCGTGCGCCAATCGACGCCGACCGCCTCCGCGGGGATCTCCGCGACCGCCTCGATCAGGTGGGAAGCGCCGAGCGCGAAGTAGATGCGCGCCGCCCCGGTGTCCGCGAGCGCCTCCATGATGCGCTTGGTGTACGGAACGCCGAACTCACAGTAGACGCGAACGTCGTGCAACCCAGCCCAGCTGTCGAAAAGCTGCACCACGCTCGCTCCGGCGGCGATCTGCATGCGCAGATAGCGGATCGTGAGCTCCGTGAGCTTCTCGAGCAGCGCGTGCATCGCGGCGGGATCCGCGCGCAGAAACTGACGAAAGCGCTCGTATTCCTTGCTGCCGCCGCCCTCGACGAGATATGCCGCCAAGGTGAGCGGTGCGCCGCCGAAACCGATGAGCGCGACGTCGGCCGGGAGCGCGCCCCGGACGATGCGCAGGGCCTCGCCGACGAACGGCGCGATCTCGTCGCGAATCTGCAGCTCGTCGATCGCCGCGCGCGTGCGCAGCGGCTTGGCGATGGACGGGCCGGGTGTGAATTCGATCTCGATGCCGAGCGCTTCGAGCGGCGTCATGATGTCGCTGAAGATGATCGCGGCGTCGAGCGCGAAGCGCTCGAGCGGCTGCAGCGTGATCTCCGCCGCGATCGCGGGATCGCGGGTCATCTCGAGAAACGACGAGCGCGCTTTGATCGCGCGATATTCGGGAAGATAGCGGCCGGCTTGGCGCATGATCCAAATCGGCGCACGTTGCGCGGAGGCGCCGCGCAGGGTTGCTTCGAGAAGGTTCATCCGCGGCGGGAACGGTGAAGGGATGCGGTCATGACTCGGCGTTTGGTTTGCGCTGGCTCCGAGGGATGCCTTGCGACGCACGAAGCGGCGGCGCGCGGCTCGCCCCGCCGCTCGCCGTCCGCTCGAACGGAACCCGCGCCCCCGCAACGCATGTCTAAGCGTGTCGAGCGGCTCGCGCGGCACTGGATCAGCTCGCGATGACGGGGCGCTTCGGCGGCCACGCGTTCGCGCTGGCGTAGGCAGAAACTCGACCCGACGGAGAGTATGTAGTGCACGAGAATGACGAGCGATATACGGCAGGGGATGCGGCGACCGCGAATACGGTGCTGCGGGCTGCGCTCGGGTTAGCTCCCGAACGGTTCGGCACGGAGCAATTCGTCGGCATGATCTCCGACGAGATCGACCTCTTGCGCCGAGCGGGAAAAACCGATGCGGAGATCGCGCAGCTCCTGGAGAAGGATGGCGGGCTCGACGTGAGCGCCGACGCGATAACGCAGTTCTACGCGGATCCGGACGAACGTCGTCGGCCGGGATGAGGTGACTTCGGCCAACTGCGAGTGGTCTTTCGGTCGATCATCTTGTACTGGTCCTCGCGCCGCTGCGAGTAGCAGCCCCAGGCTGGGTACCTTTTCGTCGTGGCTCTAGCGTGCGCAGTACCATGAGCAGCGGGTGCGACGGCTCCATTTCGACGTAAGAGCAAAGTCAAGGGGGCATCTCGTTATGCGCCGATGGCATGGAGCGGATTCGATTCGCGCATTTGACACGTGGACGACGATCATCGTACCATGACGACCGGCATTGAGTTCGATACGGTGCGGCAGTGAATGCGAACCGCGTGCCGCCGACGAGCAAAGGCGACGAGCGACTCGTCGGCAAGCGAGCGACGTCGCTGGCGTTTGCGAAAGGAACCACATGGGCGGTGAAATACCCGGCAGCGCGGTACTCAGGCCGCGCATCCATCCATGAGGGACTTCGCCAATGAACAATGACCAGACCGCCTCGAAGGGAAGCATTCCGGCTGACGATCTCAGCCGTGATCTCACGCTCGTCGGTCCGAACGAAGATAGCAAACTTCGCCACGTCGCCTTGGCCGGCGACATCTATACCATTCTTCTCGCAGGCGCAGATACGGCGAACAAATTCTGCCTCATCGACATGCAGATTCCGCCAGGCGGGGGACCGCAGCCACATCGCCACAATTTCGAGGAGACGTTCAGCGTGCTCGAGGGCGAGTGCGTCGTCACGTTCCGGGACCGCAAGGTGACCGTTCGCGCCGGCGAGACAGCAAACGTGCCCGCGAACGCACCGCACTTCATTCACAATGCCTCAGACAAGCCAGCGCATGTCCTGTGCACATGCGCACCGGCGGGGCAAGACGCGTTCTTCTTGGCCGTTGGCATTGCCGTGCCCAGCCGCGACGCGAAGCCGCCACAACTCGACGATGCGGCCAAGGCGGCGATGGCCGCCAAAGCGAAGGCACTCGCTCCGCAGTACGCGACCGAGCTGTTATAGCAGCAGGCGTCCGCCGTGGCGTCCACCGGCACGCTCGACGACATCCCCGCCCCCTTTCCCCGCCGACGGACAGGTGGCGGTTCGGGTGACGACTGCCGGCATCAACCCTGTTGACGTGAAATTGCGCTCCCGAGCACGCTGCAAGTCATGCCGATGCAACTCCGACTGCGGACGGGCGTACCGGGGACAACTCGGACAGGTGCTGCGCCTCGTCGGACACGACATCACGGAACCATGAGTGTGCTGGATGGCTAGTAAGTCGTGAATGCCACGCCATACCGTAGCGAAAGGGACTGAACTCGGGCGGTGCTTCCACCGCGCGAAGGGGAAGGAACGCACCGAACGCTTCAAACCACCGGCGGCCGGTGGTTAGGATCATCTGCGTTCCTGGAAGCGCAAGGGCGGCCGCCGCGAGGCTCGGCGTGCGGTATGAGATCCGCCGCGTCAAACCATGGTTCCGTAGCGGCCCGTCGATCCAAGGCTGACGACCATTTTCGACCGCGATCGACACGTGCGGAAACTGCACGTATGCCGGCAAGCTGCATTGCCGGTCGGTCCACGGGTGGTCCTCCGCGACGACGCACACGAGCTCGTCCGGCAACAACGACATGAGCTCGAGGCCGACGGTCAGGTCGAGGCCGGAGATTGCCAGATCGAGGGCCCCGGCTTCAACCTGCGCGATCGCCCCCGCGTGCCACAGCTCGACTTCAACAACGGCGCACGGTGCGGTCGCGGCGAGGGTGCGCACCACCGCAGGCAACAGCACAACGCTCGCGTACTCGTGCGTGATGACGCGGAAGCGCTCGCGAGACTGTGCAGGGTCAAACTCAATCCCACGAATCGCGGTGTCGATTTGCGGGAGCAGTTCCTCCAGTTCTATCCGGAGCTTCTCGGCGCGCGGCGTCAGTTCGTAATAGCCGTCGCGTCGAACGAGGAGTTCATCGCCAAGAACTACGCGCAGACGCTCCAGGGCCCGGCTCATAGCCGGCTGGCTCATACCGCATCGCACGGCCGCGTGTGTCACATGGCGCTCGGCCAAAAGTGCCGCTAATGGTCGCAACAAGTTCAGATCGATTGCCGCGGGATTCAATCTCCGCATGGTCTCCATGACTCCTTCGCATCCAGAAGCCGCCTACGAAGCTCAATTCGTTTTGCGAGCCGGCGACAGCGGTGGCTCGCCCCCGGCGACCGATTCGACAGCCGAACCATGCGATCCGTACCCGTCGAGCGGCTATGTGTCTGCTTCCTTGGCACGACTCACGTTGAGAAATATCCTTCTGAACGCCCGGCATCTACACTGAGGCGCAGAACGCGGGATGGAAGCGCGTTACCAATCGCGTGCGGGCGGCAGGCGGCCGTCTGTTCATCCAATTGATGGCCTAAGGCGTCGAGGGGAACATCGGTGGATGATCGCGATCGATGTTTTCCCACATGCGCGTGCTGATGCGCATCAGCACGGCGATGCTGAGAAGCGCGCAAACAGCTCCGGCGATCACGGCTGCCGCCAAACCCAGCTGAAGCCGCAGCACGGCGAACATCGCCGCTATCGCGCCGAGAATGATGCTGTCGATGAGTGCGACCACCGCCTCGGTCGCCATGAAGAGTTGATATCGCCCTGGTCGGACACCCATTTCCCGCGTCAACCCGGGGATATCGTCATGAAAGCTCGTGAGAAACAGCGGCGCGATTGACGGAGCGTTGTCGCGGTACCAGTGGCGAATACGAGCGAGGCCGCGTACGCGTAGCACATCCTCGACGGATATTTGCACAATGCGAAAATACGTCCCAACGCCGAAGACATAGAGCGTCGGCAACATCACGAAGGCGAAGGCCTGAAACGCGTCGCCTAGCTTTGCGATATTGCCCACGAGCGCGAGCGCGACGAGCGTGCTCGAGACGGCCGTCGTAAACATATTTGCGCGTCCCTGCATGTCGGTCAGGAGCGCGCTGCGAGCGCCCTGCAACACGTACTGTTCCGTCGTAAGAACGGTGATGATTTCTGCGCGGTCAAGAGAATCGGAGGTGTCCATCGCCGACGTCCTTCGGCGGCACGCCCGACACGTACTTTCGTGGCGGTGAGTAGCGCATGCGCCGGTCCACCTACACCCCGGCGGCTAGAGGGGGCGTGGTAAATGAACAGGTCAGCCGAGAAGACCGACTCGGTTGGCATTCTCGACCCGACTTCTCGCGCTCCCGCGGGCGATCAGGAAAGCGGCCAGCGCGATGACGCCGAACAAAACGACATCCAGCTTAAGCTGCGGCGGAACGTCCGAAAGCGATTGGCCGGGCTTCAGCAGATTCGGGTCCGTCCAGCCTACGCCCGGATACAGCGAAGCCAAGGCCTGCGTCACCCAGTAAAAACTTGCAAACAAGACTGCGGGCAGCAGATCCGCCGCTTTGCCGCGCCCGCGCCAAATGAAGAACAATGCCGAAAGACCTAGCAGAACCGCCATCGCCATGGTCTGAGCATTGTGAAACTTCGCATGCGGCGGCCACAACGGGTTGTAGATGTGCGTCGCGTTCCAGTCGGCATAGTAGGGGCTGAAAATGGTAAACAGCGCTACGACCGATAGGAGAACCCGACCGCCGATCAGCATCGGTTTGACGACATGGCTCGGGCGCTGACAGTCTTCGGAAGCGTGCGCGCCGCGAAGGCAACGAACGTCTCAAACTCGATGTCGGGATAGCGCTCGTTCTGGAGATCGCTGAGCGCCGTCTGTCCAGTCAGCATGTAGAGCTGATAGGCCAGCATAACGGCTTTGTACGGATTAGACTTATCCTTCGCGGCCTCAGCCATAGCCGCGCGCAGTTGCGTTTCCGAACCATTGGAGCGGCGCTCAAATTTCCGTCGCGTCTGCGACTCGACTACCTTGGTCGCATCGAGAATGGACACGTTATCGCCGGCGAAGGCGAACTTGCCGGTACCGACCGTCGTGTCGAGCGCGACCCTCGCCACCATTCTTGCGGTGTCTTCGACGCTGGTCACTTCGATCGGTTGCGTTCCGTCACCCCAGAACGTTACAGTCCCGTTGTCGTAGTCGATCGTGCCCATGCCCGGGCCAAACATCTCCATGAATGCCCCCTGAAGCACGTGGACGTGCTCGAGTTCCGTCGCGGCGATTGCCTCGTCGGCCCTGCGGCGAAGATCGAACATCGCGTGCTCTCCCGGTGTCGCCTTAAAAAGGTCGAGCGCGTAATCGGACGGCAAAATCCGCCGAACACCATTGCGCTTGCCTGCTTGCGCGAGCGCAACTTGGCCGTCGATGATCACGTCCGGCCCTCCCTGGACGGCCGAGATGATGACGTCGACTCCTTCGGTCGCAAGGTCGAGCGAGTTGCGATCGCCGAGGTCGCCGTTGATGATTTCGGCGCCGCGGGCGACAAGGGGGTCGAGTCCCGCCTTTTTCTCCTTGTCTTCCGAACTGCGGACCAGCAGACGAAGGCGCGCCTCGGGCTGATCGAGCACGTGGAGGGCGATCCGGCTGCCGAACATGCCGGTGGCGCCGGCCAGCAAGACTGTCTGGGTCATGACTCCATCCTAACCATTGATCTGCGAGTTATAGCAGAGATGGACGCGATGCAACCACCAAAAAACGACCATCTTCCGGAACACCCCAGGGACGGGGATGTGCTGACGTATCACGACTTGAGCGTCGCGCAAATCTATACCGATACGGCTGTTTCGGCGCAGACGGCCGTGTCGATCGGAACAGCAACGAATGTTTTTGGACTCCGTTGGACCGACGCTCAGTCGGGATCTCAGGACGTCGTGCTGCGCCCTGGCCGCATCAACATTACGCCTGCCGGGGTCGTCCGTCGGGCAGAATGGTCGCCCGGCGCGCAATTTGTCGTTTCGTTCGTGGACGTTGCAAAGGTCGCTGCAAGGGCCGCCCCTGGTTTTTCCTCTGATGAAGTTGAATTTCGAACGGTCACTGCAGAAACCGACCCGGACCTCTCCGAACTCGTGGTTACGCTCGCTCGAGAAACGAAGAAAGCCGCGTTCGATCAAAGCCTTCGAGAGCTGTCGATCCTACTTGTCCGCCGATACGTAACGATACAAGCACGCACCGATCGCCTTTCAACGGAGGAGCGCGCGTCCATCGTTCGGCTCGTGGATTCACGGCTCGACGTTGGTTGCTCCGTAGAGCGTGTTGCGCGCGCGGTCGGGTACTCACGAACTCATTTCGCGCGCGTTTTCAAGGCTGCATTCGGCACGTCGGTGCACCGTTTCGTCATCGACAGACGCATCGAGCGCGCTTCCATCTTATTGGCTGTCACCGACCTCGCGATTGGGGTGGTCGCAGCCGAGGTCGGATTCGCGAGTAGCGCACATCTGGCGTCCTCGTTCGCTTCGCGAACCGGCAGAACACCGTCGCGCTACCGTCGCGAGAGCGTCGTTCCGAGGCTAAACGGCTTCTCGTTACCAAGCTAAGCGAAAATCCCAAGCACACCGGTCTAAAATCCGGGCGACGGACCCAAAGCAGTCTTTCTACCAGTTGTCGACGCGGCCGAGGTCGCCGGTATGTGCCGACGAACGTGCAACCGGTTGGCCGCGGTCAAGCAGCGGCGCTCGGTTGGTCGAGTTTCAGGACCCTCCGCGCGCGCGCACTTCTGAAGCTCTTGCGAGCCGCCGAAGTCGTCGATGAGCTTGGGCCTGACGATATCCCGCGCAACGCGACTGCGGACGAGCGCACCACCGCGGCGATGTTGCACGGCGCCGCAGTCGCGCGACTCGACAACCCGCGCGGAATCGCGCTTCTTGCGGATGTGGCGCGCACGGCCGCCAGCGAGCGCGTGCATTCGGCCGTCGCCGCGGAGGTGGCGTACTTCTGCGCCGTCGCGCATTGGGGCGCACGCGACTTGCGGACTGCCGAGCGGTACGCGCATGACGCGGAGCGGCGCGGGCGCGACGTTCTCGCCGCGCGAGCTACGCAGCTGCGCGGTTTCATCGCCGCGGCGCAGGAGCGTCCGTCACGTTACGTGGAGGCGCTTGAACTCTTCCGCGCCGCCGGTCGCCGGTACGCGCGCAGCCGCGAGCGCGACGTTTCTCTCGCCTCGATCATCGTCGAGCAGATCGCTTCGCTAGAGCAGACGCTCCGCTCCGCCAACGTCGTCGGTTCGCATCGCGGCCCGCGCGGGCGCTCACTGCCCGGCTCGTTCTTCGGCGCTGCGGTGCCGTCGGCGACGCGTGTGCGCGTCGCATACAACGACGCGTGGCTCTTCGCGCTGGACGGCAACGATGTTGCGGCGTTCCGCGCAATGAGCGACGCGGAGGACAGCGCGCCGAGCGCCGCGTGGGCGGTTCGCGCGCGCGCGGGTCGCGCCGCGATCGCGGTGATGTGCGGGGAGCACGCCGGCGCGTGGACGTTCGCGGACGCCGCGTCCGAACTGGCGGCGGTCGTCGAATGGAACGCGACGGCGGACGAGGAGCGCCTTGCATTCCTCGAACTCGCGGAGGTGTACGCGCACCTCCACGATGCGAAGCGCGCGTCGCGCGCGCTCGCGCGGTTCGATGCCGTCGTCGCGCCGATGGACAACACGCATAGTCTCCGCGTCGCCGATCCGCGCCTCGACGGGTGGACCGCGCTCGTCCGCGGCGTCGTGGCGCGTGCGTGCGGCGACGTCGACGCAGCTGCGAGCGCTATCGCCGCGGCGGTGGACTCGTTCCGCACATGCGGCTATTTGTGGCGCGAGGCCTTGGCGCTGATCGAACTCGACGCCACACGCTCGCCCGCGGCGTCCGGCGACCATCTCGATCGCGCCGTCGCGCTCGTGCGCGACAACTTCCCGCAATCGTTCCTCGCTCGGCGGCTCGGCGGCTGGGCTCGCGTCGCGGTCGACCCGGCGTTCGCGACGCTCTCCCCGGCGGAACGCGAAGTGCTGCGGCACACGCTCGACGGCCGCACGCAGCGGCAGATCGCGGACGCGACGGGGCGCGCGTACAACACCGTCCGCACGCAGATCCAGGCGTTGCATCGTAAGCTCGGAACGAACAGCGATGTCCAGATCGTCGTCCTGTGCGCGCGTCGCGGAATCGTCGCGCCGGCATCGATGCCTGGCGACGCGCGCGAGCGGGAGCCGCTCCGCACGCTCACGTAATTCGGCGGGGCTAACTGGGCGCGCGCTGAAGGCGCCGGAACGGCGGATAAGGGCCGGGCTCCTCGCCTGCGTCGCGCCGGTCGATCCACGCCCACCACAAGCGCGAGATCCGGCGCCGCTCGGCGCGTTCCGGTTCGCGGCGATGCGAAGCGCATAGCGCCGTCGCGGCATCGGTCGCCCCCTCTGGCACCTTCTACGGGCTTCGCGGAGTCCACGAATCCTTCGCGGTCGACTTCAGTTCACGCGGCGTAATGCTCACGCCACGCACACAGTAGGTCACGTCCGCGTCAGTAGTGATATTGAATCGTCGCGTCCCGCGGGTCACGGTGACGTGCGAATCCTTACCTAGATGGAAGGTATTGCACCGAGGCATGCAAACACGCGCATAGGTTTTACCCAGGCGCCGGGTGATCGTCACATTCCGCGCGGGCGCTCGAACGATGTGGATATGGCGGACCGGGTCCTCGATGCTGATCGTTCCAGTTGGCGGAGGCGACGCGATCGCCACGGCCAGCGCGACGATTGGGATCATCATAGCGGTGTGCTCCTCCAGGGTTTCGGCGAGATTGGTGAGGGCAGCGGCTTGAAGTCAGGCGAGGTCATCCCGCGCCCGGCCCTGTCGGTTCGGAGATCTCTCCCTCAAAATCGCCCGCCGCAAGCAGACGACGAAGCTCGCCCGTCCCGCGGACGTCCAGCTTGGCGCGAGCGTTTCGGATATGCGTCCGGACCGTCAACTCCGACCGTTTCAGCGCCGCCGCGATCTGCGATAGGGTCAACCCGTCGCGCAGAGCGCGCAGGATGGCGCGCTCCGCGGCGGTCAGCCTTGTCGCCGAGTCGCCGCCGAAAATCGGCAGCTTCGGGGGCCCGGGCACTGCTTTCGGCCCGCCCGTTATGCCGACGGCTTGCGCGCGCGTTGCGAGTGGTGAAGCGGGACGACGCCCGTCCCTCGCGTCGCCCTCGGCGGTTCAGCCGGAGGCGGGGTGGGCGTCGCGCAAGGGCAGCGTCGAGGCGCGGCATTGTAGGTCCCTGGCATCCAGGTCCGGCAGCCGTCTTCGTCGTGTCGGCTGCGCGGGTGTCCGCAGCAATCGAGTCCGTTCGTGTCCACGTCGCGGCGCATCGTCTCGTGTCAGCGCGCACGCGGCCATACTTCAACTGCCGTAATCACCGGGCAGGGGCGGCGTCGCCCAGCGCGTGCGGTCCGCGCGTTCCCGCGCGCTACGGCTCGTCGTCCTCGTCGAGGCGGCCCCGAACCACAGCGCGCGCGACGGCGACGCGAGCGACGGAAGCACATCAGCTTAGAGGAAAACGCCGGTTGCGACGATCGTGCTAGCTCCCTCGGAGTCCTCCCCACGCGTCATCGGCTCTTCACGTCGGGACGATTCCCAAATGCTGGCCCGCTGAACGCGTCGATCGCCTGGACGGATCCGACGCCCATCGTAACAGCCAAACCGGTGAAGCGCTGTCGTTCGCGCTCCGGTCGTGTCCTCGACGAATATCGTTGTGTATATGTGGAAACCATCGAGCTAACGCGGTGGCGAATCGACGCCGCCGTGCACTAATCACGCCGACTTACTTCTTCTGGATGAAGATTGCGGCGCGATAGAAGCCCAAGCTGGGCGCGTAGTTGAAGCTAGGGAGGTTCGCGCCCGACAGGCCGCGCGCGGTCAAGTCTCGGGGATTGATGCTCGGTGCGTTGAGGCAGCTCACGATTGCGTCGCCGAAAACGCGATCGTCGGCGCGAAGTTCCAGCCACGGCTCCGCTTTTGCTGCATGCCTCGACACAGTGAAGCCCGCAGGCACCGCGGGATGTCCATCAGCGTAGATCGCCGTGATGTAGTTCCGGAGGGAGCGGAGCGCGTCTTCGACAGCCGGCCGATACGTCGCCGGACACGTTTCCTCGTCTACCGCAAACGGATTCGCCGGTGCGTGCGCCGGTAACTCCGTGCGGTACGTCTGATCCGGCTGCGTCTCGTTGACACCCTCCGGTGCCAAATATACACCCGCGAGCGGCGAATAGTAGATGCTGAATCCCCGCGCTTCGCGTTCTTGCCAGCCCGGAATGTAAAGATGAAGTCGAAGGGCGTCGTCGTATGACCCCCAGTGGACCCGCGTGCAACGCGTGAACGGACTGATCTTCCGCGACTGGCCGGGCAGCAGATGCATGCGTATGGCATAGCTGTCTCCGTTGCGCACGAACGAAAGCTCGAACGCGTCAAACGACGTACTCGGGAATTCCTTGAGCTGCGGGTTTCCGCGCAGCGCCTCCTGGATGCGGAGGTCGTACGCGCGAAGCGCATCCCCGTAGAGCTTTGCCTGCGGAAGCTGCTCAGATCCGCACAGCGGGCTTTCCTTGTCAGGTGCGAGCCAATCCGCCCGCACGACCGTCTCGAAATCGATCGGCGCGAAAGCGAAGCCGCCTTGCAAGGAGAACGGCGGCGAAAGCAACGCGGCTTTGTCGATCCCCTGCTTGCCGAGCGCCAATCGGTAACGCACGCTGTACGTCCGCGGCGCGACCGGTGTGGCGAGCGTCGGGAATGGTTCGAACCGCGCGAACGGCCCGGCGTCCACGTTCGTCGCGTTCTGGACGGCAACCGTGAAGTCGCCTGTGAACGCCGCCAGCCGCATGCCGACGTCGATCGTCGTGAACGGCCGTTCGCGATACGTGTTGTTGCTTCCGCGATAGCTTGCGATCGCTAGTAGCGTCGTGCTGCGGCTCAGCGCGTATGTGAGCCTCGCCGATTCCGTGTGCAGCGGGAGCGATGGGACTTGATCGCCGGCGACGAGATTCGAGCCATGCACGAACGGGAAGCCCGATCCGAAAGCACGTGTCCGCGACAGCGCGTATGCCAGCTCGATCCGAAGCGGACGTCCGATGTCGAAAGACGCGGACGAATCGAAACCATCGGTCATGACGCGGTCGACGGGGCTCGACACTCGATAAAAGAGATTCGCTGGCGTCACAGCAAACGGTTGCCCGCAGCTCGCCGCGCCCGCCTGCGAAGCCGTCGTCAAGTACGTACCTGTGAGCAACGACCCGGACAGCGCGGTGGCGGGCACGATGACGTTGACGAAGGCGTTGCGGCTGACATCCCGGTAGGCGTCGACGTTCACCGAAATGCGCGCGCCCGAATGGTGCACGCCGGCCCGCGTGTTGGTCGTCGCGGGGATCGACGGGGCCGAGAGGAACGGCCCGTCACCGAGCACCGTTCGGTCGCTGCAATCGAACGTCAGATCGCTCGCGAGCCCGACCCCGCTAAAGGATGGGAGCGCCGTGCCGAGATGACCGGTCGCAAAGGAAGCGGTCAGCGCGTCGTGATTGGTCAATTGGTAGCGGGTGCGCACGTCGAATGTGCTGTGGGTGGTGCCGCCACTGGCGTCGCGTCCGGCCTCGGCAAAGAGGGTGAAGTTGCGCGAAGCGACGACGGGAACGTTGACGGCGAGCGACGTCACGGATGATGCGATGGGCGGCGGAAACGCGGAGGAGACGAACGATCCGTCGATGTTGGTCACGTCGCGATACGAAGACATGGTCAGGTTCGCGACGCGCGAGCCCGCGTACAGCAACCCGAGCTTCGCCTGATAACCGCGACGATCGGTCGTTGCACTGTTCTCGAACCCGGCGATGGTTCCGGCGCTCACCCTGTTCCGAAAGAGCTCGAGGCTTTGGAACCGCGACTGAAATACGTTGACCTCAAACGTTGCCCGCTCGAGCGTGAGCGTGTCGCGGATGTCGGCGTAGGCCGCGCGCTGAACCGTCTGGTTCCCAATGCCGTAGCCGCACGGCAACGGCCCGGATTGTTCGGTGCAGATCAACGGCGTCGTGGTCTCGATCCTCCCGACATCGAGCAGCACGACGTGGTTCGCATCGAACCCGTACCGCGTCGTGAACGTGTCGCCCCACGACAGCGGGTTCGCACGATGGATGTAGGCCGTCCCGGTGGAATCGGCGTAATAGCGGGCATCGAGCGGCTGCCCTCGTTCGTCTTGCGCGTGAACGAACGAGAAACCGACGCGGCCCGCCGTCCCGCGCTCCCGCAGTGTCAGCGCCGAGCCGCCGAAGGACGCTGCGCGCTGCTGCACCGTTCCAACCCAATCGATGGTCGGGTCGTAAGTGTGCGTGTCGAGCGATCCGTTTGGTGCGCCGGCTACCAGATCCGAACCGAGCGACGCGGAGGAGAAGATGTCGCTGCCGAGCAGGCCGAATTGGTTCTTCGTACCGCTCGGAAAGATCGGCGCACCGTTGATCGTCGTCGCAGTCGTAGACGCGTCATGGTTGTGGATCAACAACGATCCGTCCGGCTTGCGGCCGAGCGCGGGAACCGTCTCGAGCGAACCGCCGACGCTGCCGGCGATGACCGCCGACGGGTCGGACTCATGCGTGCGTTGCGCGAGGTTCGCCGTCGGGCGTGAACGCGCCGCGACCGCCCCGATCCGCGATAGCTTCGTGCGCACGCCGGCCACCGTCAGCAGCTGCACCGCCGCCGCCGAAGCGGAGACGTCGGCATCATGACTGAAACTGTAACCGTCCGCTTCGACGCGAACGCCGTAGCTCGCGCGCACGACCGCCGGAAACACCACGACGCCGTCGCTATTCGTGAAACCATCGTACATCCGCGCATCGCTAAGCAGGCGAACGTGCGCGCGCGGAACGGGACGTCGCGACGCCGAGTCGACGACCGTCACCCGCACGGTGATGCGCGCCGGCTCCGCAGCGATTGCCGGTCCGGGCATAGCGCAGAGCAGGACCAGCACTGCGAAAAGCCGCCGCCAAGCCCGAAATGAGTCTCGGCACATGGATACGGCTACGTGTTTACGCTTGAAAGCGCCAAGATCAATGCATCACGTTCGCGATCCGGTGTCCCCTTCACATAGAGCAGCGTATAGCTCGTGGTTCGCGACGTGGCGGCGGCCGAGAGCAGCGGCTGCAACCCCGCATCATCGGGAAGCAACACCCCTGTCCCGGAGCCGCGATGCGATGCAATAACGTAGAATAGGCCGGCCGAATGCAGCGAGCCGCGCACGACGACGCCGCTCCTTCCGGAGGTCCACGCTTTTTCTACGCGTTCAATACTGCTCAAGCTCTGCCACAGAGCGGCCGTTCGCACGTCGACGGACGGTATGGTGACGGGTTGGAGGGCGTCCACCGTCATGTCGCGTGACGTTGCGGTGGATAATGCCTGCGACAGCGACCGTGCAAGTTCGATCGGGTTCATGTGCGGTCCGGCTACGGCTGCCAGACTGAATAGTGCGACGAACGCGACCGTCGCCACAGAGGCGGCAACACGCACCGACCCAACCATGCGATGCGAGCGAATTCGCACGATGTCCTCAGTCGGGATCGTGTGCACGTCCGGGCAATCGAGGGACGATAGGGAAACGCGGACCGCGGTAAATCGTCGGTCGAGATCATCAGCCATGTCAGAACCCTCCGCTCAGGGCGACGCCGGGATGAGGTTGCGTTGCGGCCGGACTCTCCTTCAAAATCGCGCGCAGCTTCGCTCTCGCTTGGTGGACCCTGAAGCGAACCGTGCCTGCCGGCACACCTAGGATGGCAGCGACTTCCGCACTGGAGTACCCAACGATCTCATTCAGAACGATCGCCTCGCGCAATGGCTTCGGAAGCTGAAGCACGCACGTCCTTAGGAAGCTCAAATCGTCGTCAGGCGCTGCCGTCCGCGTCTGAAGGCCGTTTGGAATCGAACGCCATCGCGCGTTTGATTTCAACTCCTTCCGGGCCGCTCGTGTGAGGATCCGTATGAACCACGGTATGAACCTGGCCGGCGAACGGAGCTCCGGGAGATGCATGAAGGATGCAAGGCAAGCGTTCTGCGCCGCATCCTGTGCGGTCGCACGATCGCCGCCGCACAGCGCGACCGCCGTCCGGTACGCTCCGGGCCAGATTGCAGCCATAAGCTCCTCGGCGCTGCCGTGATCACGAGCCATGGCTCTTCGAACGAGGTTCTCGTCAATTGCCGTTAAACAGAAGGACATAGTATCCCATTGAGGTGCTACGACATACGATTGTTGGCGTAATCGACGAAAATCTCCGTCCGTCGGCAGGAGGAGTCAGCGAGCGGGGCGCTTGCGGACCTCGTGCACGACATAATAGAAGCCCACATCGGGCGAGAACTCGAAGTCGACCTCGTTTTTCGGAGCGGCTTGAACGTGTAGACCGCGGCGCTGGGCCTCGGGGACGTCCGCGCCACCGACATGAAAGCAATTGGCGAGCCAATCGAGGTCGATCGGGCGCGATAGATCGAACGAGATGGCGTACGCTGTGTGCCAACGTTCGTATCGTGCGGTGATCGATGGAGTCAGGGCGCGCCGTGGCGCGTTGACGACATGCGCAGAGTCCGCGATGAACCGTCTCACAGCGGCAGCAAAAACCATTGACCGGTGGTAACCCGCAGTCATGCAGAGGCCGTTTCGATCGATCGCCCACGCCCTGTCGCCGACCGGAGGCATTGGGATCGGACCCAGGTCGAAGTCGGCTTTCGCGGTGCCAGCGCTCGACGCGAGCAGGCAGCATGCGAACAACGCTCCGATACTCGCCCTCATCATGGTCCCGATAATGGAGCTTGTCATGGTTTCACGAGATAAAGCCCAATGTCGCTGGCATAGTACAGATGGTGCAGCGAGTTCGGGAGCCCGAGCCGGTCGGCGTCTCGGGCTCGGCCGAAGTGCAGCGGCTTGCACCGACCGATGGAATCCCATTGGTCTCCTGTCCGTTCGGTGTTGCCCGGGTGAACGAGAAAGAGCACTTGGTCACGAGCGATTTTCACGGGACCGACCAGTGTTAGCTTCCAGCCTGTCGCACGGTCGGTTACCCTTGCGCGCTGCATGGTCCCGATCTTCGCTCGCGCCGTAGAAACATCAATGAAGTGCAATACGGGGCTCGCAATTCGTCGATAATGATCGCTACAAAACCAAGGCGCGTCATCCAAGCGGACCGTCTTGGCTGGGGTGGACAACGATTCAGGAAAGGCAACGAAATGGGGGTACGGCGGGTTCACGTCGGAAGTGTTCTGCGCGTTGCCGCATGCCGCAAGCGTGACAACCGCCGCCAAAACAAGGTGCAACCGGAATCTCACACTACCGGGAGGACAGCTCGCGCTGTCCTCCCGGCGTCGCGGCGTCAGCCTTCGCCGCACTGGTTCCCGCACGGGATTTTGAAGCAATAAACCCTTCCGCCTAGGATGTTAGGATCGGAGATGCAACAATAGCACGTACTAGCCGCGAACGCTTGCGGCGGACTCGCAAGCAACGGAAATACGAGCAACGAAAGACCGACGACGAGTCGTATCGACCGCTTCAGAAATGACATTGGGTCAAACCTCGCTTTTGTAAACGATGCCAGTCCGAAAGGATGTGAATCGTTCACAGCTCTGAGAGAGTGAGAGTTTCGGCGAAGCGAAAGCCACGTCAGAGGGAAGCCTCCCGGTCGCGGCTTCTGCGGTCCGTTGCAAGTATGGTCATATCGGTTGTTTGGTGTCAATACCACGCAGGCCTAGCACGTCGGCTTGCGCGAGCGGACGTAAACGCGGACCATTGCCGACGTCGACTCCCTCGACCGTGCGATGATTACCGCGGTTGAAGTATTGTGGCGCAGCGCGCTTTCGAGAGACGATAGGCGGCGGCTTGAATGACGAACGGACTTGACTGTTGCGGACGAGCAGCAGGTCGCCGCGGCGACGCGTCTCGACGCGGCGTTCCGCGGCGCGGCTCCGCGAGTCCGTGACAATTCCGTGACAAGAACGCGGCCCCGCAAATACGAAAACCGCGTGGTTACGCGGTTTTTCGTGCCTGGAAATGTGGCCCCAACGGGATTCGAACCCGTAAATCGGGGTCCCGGCCGGTCCCGGAAGCTACTGCGAAGTCCCGTTTTATGGGGATTTTTCGCGTTATCGACACCGGCTCGTCCCGTCTGATCCCGTCGAATTGCGGGGCGTCTGTGAGAGCCGTGTGAGAGCCCAGAGGGTTCAGAGGCCGGGACCGTACCCGTTCCCGGTGGCAGCGTCGACAGCAAGCGTAGCGTAGAGCACACGCAGAGCCCGCTCATCTTGCGGCGTCCGCCAATTCGATCCAGGTCGGTGCGTGGTCGCTGGTCTTCTCTTTCGCGCGGACGCTCCGGTCGACGCCCGCGGACACGAGCCGAGCTGCGACCTCCCGGCTGAGCAGCAGATGATCGATGCGTAGACCTGCGTCGCGGCCGAACGCGTTGCGGAAATAATCCCAGAACGTGTAGATTCGCTCGCCCGGGTGCAGCGACCGCAGCGCGTCCGTCCAGCCCTGTCCCGCCAGACGGTGGAACGCTGCGCGCACCTCGGGGCGGAAGAGCGCGTCGTCGACCCAGCGCTCCGGCTTATACACGTCGAGGTCCGTCGGCATCACGTTGTAATCGCCGGCCAGCACGACCGGAATTGGACGCGTCAGCAACGTCGACGCGTAGCTCGCAAACGCTTCAAACCATGCGAGTTTGTAGTCGAACTTCGGACCTGGAGCCGGGTTTCCGTTGGGCAGGTAAAGGCAACCGATCAGCACGCCGCTCACCGTGGCCTCGATGTAGCGCGACTGCGCCACGTCAGGCTCACCGGGAAGACCGCGCCGCGTCTCGACGGGAGTCTCGCCGCGGGAAAGTATCGCGACCCCGTTCCAGCTCTTCTGCCCGAGCCAGATCGCGCCGTAGCCTGCGTCACGCAGTGCGGCTTCGGGAAACTTTTCTTGCGGTGCCTTCAGTTCCTGAAGACACACGACGTCGGGCCGCGCTTCCGCGAGCCACTCCAGCAGCACCGGCAGGCGCCCGTTGACGCCGTTCACGTTGTACGTCGCGATCTTCATTGGACGGGTAGACTAAAGCATCCAGCCAGGAATGTCTTTCTTGCCAAGCGTCGCAGCGGCGACGGCGGGCGTAGCGAAGGGTCACCGCCATACGGTGCCGCCGTTGGCGAGATAGTCGTGGACCGATTCCAGCGCGTGATCCCGGTGCTTCTGCAGCGTCATGCCGAGCGAGACTTCGGCGAAGCCTGCGGCAGCTTCGAGATCCCCGGCGATTGCGCCGCGCCGACGGCAGACGATCGCGAGCAACAGCAGTGAGGTGAGCCCGTTCGGGATGCACGAGGTTTCGTACGTGAGGAACGCTTCACGCAAGATTCGCTCGCGATCGCTCGCTGGTTCGCGCGTCCAGTCGATGCCGTAGCGCTTGAAGATCTCGGGCGGCCTGAACGGAAGGACGTTCATGCTACGTCCCATCGAAGTCACGCAAGAAGCAGATGGTGCGGTACTCGCCGACCGCCGGCGTGTCGAGGTGGAAACCGGCTTCTCGAACCAGCGCGAGATCGCGGCGGAAGGAGCGCAGCGAAACGCCGAAGCGGCGCTGGTAGGACGCGATGGTAACCGACTCGCGACGCGCGAAGAGCGCGGTAAGCCAGATGACGCGAACGAGGCGGAAGGCGGCACCGTCGCGCTCTGTGTGGCGGAAGCGTCCGCCACGGCGTGGTGGGGTTTTCGACGCGGCCGCGTCGAATCGGGTGTGTGTCATTCGGTGGGTAATCTCCATCGGGTGACGGACTCGGTCGGTGTAACAGCACCGGCCGAGTCGCTTTGATTTGATGCGCGTTTGCGCGTAGCTAAATTATAGCATCAGCGCGTGCGATGAGCAAGCGCGGAAATTGAATGTTTTCTCATATTACTTGCGCCCACGCATGTTTGTTGCCGTCTGTCGAGCTAGAGGCGAACGGAGGCACATTGCGGCCGTTCGCTAAAGCAAAGGCCCGCTGACGTTAGTTGTTTCGGTGATGTTCCGGCGGCCATTCCGGGTGTTCGCCGATCTGCGCGCTAGTATTCAGTCTTTGCTGCGACCCGCCACGGAACTCTCATCGAAATGACGAAGAATACGGCATGGAACTTCAGCGCCCCGCAGTTCCGCCGCCAGATGAGAGCACCTTTGATCTCCTTATTCGTGCGACGGAAACCATAGAATACCCCAACTGGAGCTTAGCTGGGGAATCGAAATTCGCGGTCGGCGAGCGTCGCTTTCATGCGCCGATCATGGAAAGCGCACGGACACCTCAGGATCTCATACTCAAGTGCCGTGATTCGAACCACGAGTTCCACCGAACGGATATGGGTCCGTACGGCAGCACTGCACCGGTTTTTACAGCTTTAGCACCAGATTCGTCGTGGGAATTTCACGGTGGCTTCCTCGCCGGCACCGGCATTAGCTCCACGATAGGAGACCACGCGACTCTTCACTTTCGCTCCTTCGATCAACGACTGCGAGATGGTGAAGTGGCGACCAGTGCGTTAGTCTACGTTGATGCGCCAACGGTAGTCTTTCCCGACCGATTGCCTGTTCCGACAGGAATGCGGCGCCCCAGGTTTATGGAGCACGGGCTCCAATGCAGCCTTTTCGGTCATCATGCACTCATCCGGGGCGTCGAAATGTCGGAGCTTTCGGATTTCGGGCGAGCTATCGTCGTCGTATGGGACGGACCGCCGCTTTCAGGCAGCCGTCCGCGAGCACTCCGAATCGTACTGTCCTTTCTACTGGGTGGATGGGTTCAACCGGTAATGAGCTACACGACAGATCGCGACGGTCATGTCCTGCGGCGACGAATAACAGCCCTCGGTGACCCTTTGCGTCGGGCTCATACACCGCCGCTCGAGCTCCGGTTTGCGCAAAATGTTCGGGATATCGGCACTCAACTCGATGGGATGCTTTCTCGCTGCGAACGTTTATTAGGCGACGAAGTGGAATTGGACGTCGCGCTAGGCCACCTATTTGCCGATCACGATGGCATTGATATTGAGATTCGAGATGTAGCGCTAACGCTGGACTCGCTCGTCGAATCTCCGTTGTTCAAGCCGCCCCGCCGACGCCTGATAGCCAAACCCCGGTTCGTGGAGGTGAAAGCTTCGCTTCTCGAACGGCTTTCGGAAATCATAACAGCGGAGGAATCCGAATTTGTTGGGCGCGTTGCCAACGTGTTAGCGCTGGCACAGCACGATTCCACAGGCGATCGCCGTCGCGCATTCTGGGAAGCTGTTGGATTCAATCTGAGCGAACGCGAGTTGGAGGCGCTTGAACATCGCGATACCATGAGCCATGCAGGCTATATAGCTTTCGATCATGCGGACGATGCCGCATGGAATGCACTTGTACGAGACGCACACATTTTGAGGACGCTTGTAAATCGTGTCATCCTGGCACTGCTCGGGTTTAATGGTGACGCTATGAGCTACGAAACCGGTGAACTTATCCACGTTACGGCGGCGGCCCCCATCGCAACCTCAAGGACTCCCCTCTGATTCGGGATGATTTGTTTTCGCACGCTTGTTTTCGAACGCGCGCATCGGCAAATGTCGACGGCGACCCGCGATAAAAAAACCGCGCCGTAGCGCGGTTTTTAATTTTAGCCCCAACGGGATTCGAACCCGTGTTACCGCCGTGAGAGGGCGGCGTCCTAGGCCTCTAGACGATAGGGCCGCTTGGCTTGTACTCCCGGGCAAGGACTCGAACCTCGATAAGCAACTCCAGAGGCTGCCGTCTTACCATTAGACGACCCGGGATCACGTCGTACCATTACGTAATTTCTGTTGGCGTTTCTTCCCCGCGTAGGTCTCCGTCTGACTGTGGCAATTAGGGCAGAGCATCCGCAAGTTCTCGATGCGATGATCGTCCCGGATGCCGTTGATATGATCGATCTGAATTGATATCGGTCGTCCCCGCCATTCGCTGAGTCCACAGAGGTCGCATCGGTTGACGAGTTTGCCTGCACTGAGCAAACGACGCTTTATGGTACAGCGGCTCCGGCTCTTTTGCAAGATGACTGCAAGAGGTGCCTGACGAGGCCGGGACGTGAGATCGCCGCGCTTGATGGCCTTCGACCACGAAGCGGCCGCGAAGCCGAAACGCTCCTTGCACGTGCGGTATTTGTTACCTTCGTCGTAGTACCGCTGCACGGCGGCCCAGTCGATCGTGCGCTGGCGCTCCAACGGGGCTCGGAGTACGCCGCGATGGATGGCCTTGTACCAACCAACGCTACTGAACCCAAATCGTGCCATGCACTCATCACGGCTATGACCGGCGTCGTGATACCGCTGAACGTCGCTCCAGTCGTAGCGCTTTCGACATCGATGTCCCATGGTGCCGCAAGCTTACTCGCTCACTATGCCAGCAGGTGGTCACTCTCCTCACTGCTATCTTCCGGCAGGCGTTCCGGCGACCAAAGCCGATAGAAAAAGACCTCGTGCAGGCAGTCGTTCTCGTCGGCGGAGAGGGCACGCGGCTGAGGCCGCTCACCCTGGAGACGCCCAAGCCCATGGTCCCCGTCATGAACATGCCGTTCTTGGAGCGCACGCTGCGCCGGCTCAAGGCGGCGGGGATCGACGACGTCATCCTGCCCGCCGGCTACCTCCCCGACGCGATCACCTCGTACTTCGGCGACGGCTCCGAGCTCGGGCTGCGCCTGCGCTACGTCATCGAGGAGACCCCGCTCGGCACGGCCGGCGCGCTCAAGAACATCGAGCAGTTCATCGACGGCCCGTTCTTCGTGCTCAACGGCGACGTGCTCACCTCGCTCGACCTGGGCGCCATGCTCGCGTTCCACCGCGCGAACGGCGCGATCGGCACGATCCACCTCGTCGCGGTCGACGACCCCAGCCCGTTCGGCGCGGTCGTCCACGACGCCGCCGGCCGCATCCGGCGCTTCGTCGAGAAGCCCCCGCGCGAGACCGCGCCGAGCAACGAGATCAACGCCGGCACCTACCTCCTCGAGCGCGAGGTCCTCGACCGGATCCCCGCGGGCCGCCCGGTCTCGATCGAGCGCGAGACCTTCCCCGAGCTCATCGCCGCCGGTGGGCGCCCGCTCTACGCCTTCACCACCGACGACTACTGGATCGACCTCGGCAAGCCCGAGGCGTACCTCGGTGCCCATCGCGACATCTTTGAGGGCGCGATGCCGCTGGGCCTCACCCCCGACGTCGACGGCCCGGGCCGCGAGACGATCCCCGCCTCGGCCGTTCGCCCACCGGTGTTCGTCGGCCGCGACTGCCGTGTCGCCGCGGACGCCGTCGTCGGCCCCTACACCGTCCTCGGCGACGGCTGCGAGGTCGGCCCCGGCGCCGTCGTGCTCGACTCGCTTCTCTGGGACGGCGTCGTCGTCGGCGCCGGCGCGCACGTCGAGAAGGCCATCATCGCCAGTCGCGCCCGAATCGGCGGAGGCGCCCGCATCGGACACGGCGCCGTCATCGGCCACGACGCCGTCATCGCCCCGGGCACCGATATCGCCGCGAACGCCAGAGTCGCCGTCGAGCGCTGACGCCCGCACACGCTGACGCCGCCGAGCGCTGAACCAACCGTGCGCCGAGTGAGATACCACGGCGTCGAGGGTACGAAACCGATCACCTAAGCGAGCGTGTCCCTAGAGAGGCGAGTCCTTCCGGCTACGACTTCGGGGTGACGCACATGGTGGTGCCGGCAGTTCGGCGCCGCCCTCCAACAAAGGGACCACGTTGACTACCCAAGCGCCTCGAATGCTCTTTCTCGGTTCGTTTCCGCCGCGGGAGTGCGGGATCGCGACCTTCATGAAAGACGTCGTGGACAGCTACGACGCGACGTTCGGCACCCGCAGCTCCGTGGTCGCCATCGACGAGCCCGGCGGCGAGGACCGGAGCTATCCGGACCAAGTCGTCGCGCGGCTCGTTCAAGACGATCACGACTCGTACCAAGAGATCGCGAACTTCGTCAACGCCTACC
The DNA here is from genome assembly GCA_035943995.1 of Candidatus Elarobacter sp. Lineage (GTDB taxonomy): Bacteria > Vulcanimicrobiota > Vulcanimicrobiia > Vulcanimicrobiales > Vulcanimicrobiaceae > Vulcanimicrobium. The sequence goes on from DASZBS010000006.1 coordinate 109,633, forward strand.
CCTGCGACGTCCTGAACATCCAGCACGAGTACGGCCTGTTCGGCGGCGACGACGGCGCGTGGATCCTCGAGCTGATCGCCGGCGTCCGCAAGCCGGTCGTCACGTCGCTGCACACCGTGCTGCCCGACCCGTCGCCCGAGCATCTGCGCCTCGCCCGCGCGATCTGCGCCACGTCCAGCGCCATCGTCGTGTTGTCCGAGACCGGCCGCAACGTTCTGATCGAACGCTACGGCGTCGATCCAGCCAAAGTCCGCGTCATCCACCACGGCGTGCCCGACGTCCCGTTCCGCGCCACCGTCGACGCGAAGAAGCGGCTGGGATTCGCCGGCCGTATGACCATCTCGACGTTCGGCCTGATCAGCCGCGGCAAAGGGCTCGAGTACGCAATCGCCGCGATGGGCGCCGTCGCCCAATTGCATCCCGAGACGCTGTATCTGATCCTCGGCCAGACGCACCCGGTCGTGCGCCGCAACGAGGGCGAGTCGTACCGCCGCGAGCTCGAAGCGTCGATCGCCGCGAACGGGCTCGCCGACAACGTCAAGCTCGTCGA
>DASZBS010000007.1:0-35298 GCA_035943995.1 Candidatus Elarobacter sp.
ATCTCTACCGTCGCGTGATCAACCGCAACAACCGCCTCAAGCGCCTACTGGAATTGAGCGCGCCCGAGATCATCATCAAGAACGAAAAGCGCATGCTGCAAGAAGCAGTCGATGCGCTGATCGACAACGGCCGCCGCGGCCGCCCGGTCACCGGGCCCAACAACCGCCCGTTGAAATCGCTGTCGGACATCCTCAAAGGCAAGCAGGGACGCTTCCGCCAGAACTTGCTCGGCAAGCGCGTCGACTACTCGGGCCGTTCGGTCATCGTGGTCGGCCCCAACCTCAAGCTGCACCAGTGCGGCTTGCCGAAAGAAATGGCGCTCGAGCTCTTCAAGCCGTTCGTGATGAAGAAGCTCGTCGACCGCGGTCAGGCGCACAACATCAAGAGCGCGAAGCGCATGGTGGAGCGCGTGCGGCCAGAAGTGTGGGACGTTCTCGACGAAGTGATTCGCGAGCACCCCGTGCTGCTCAACCGCGCACCGACGCTGCACCGTCTGGGCATCCAGGCGTTCGAGCCGGTGCTGGTGGAAGGCAAAGCCATCCATCTGCATCCGCTGGTCTGCACGCCGTACAACGCCGACTTCGACGGCGACCAGATGGCAGTCCATCTCCCGCTGAGCGCCGGCGCGCAAGCCGAAGCGCGCATCCTGATGCTGTCGTCGAACAACATCCTGCAGCCGTCGTTCGGGAACCCGGTGTCGATCCCGACCCAGGACATGGTCCTCGGTCTGTACTGGCTCACGTTCCACCCCGACGAGTACAAGGGCCCCGCGAAGGCGGCGCTCTCCGATGACGCACTCCATGCGTCGCCGGTGCTGCGCGACGGCAAGGGCCGGCCCAACAAGCCCGACGGTTCGCCCAACTACATGGCGTTCAAGGACGGCACGGAAGCGGTCACGGCGTTCAACCACGACCTGATCGGTCTGCACGAGTGGATCGAAGTGCGTATCAAGGGCACGCGCGTGAAGACCACGGTCGGCCGCATCGTGCTCAACGAGGCGTTCCCGGCGGAGTGGGACTACCCGTACCTCAACGTCACGCTCGACAAGAGCGCGCTCAAGAAGCTCATCACCGAGTGCTACCGCAAGTACGGGAACGCCGCCACGGCGGAGTTCCTCGACGCGATCAAGGCGCTGGGCTTCCGGTTCGCGACGCAGTCGGGGACGACGGTGTCGATCAGCGACATCATCGTGCCGCAGGCGAAGCACGAGCTGCTCGACAAGGCGCAGGCCTCGGTCGACGAGCTGCACTCGCTGTTCAACGACGGCTTCATCTCCGACGACGAGCGCTACAACAAGACGATCGAGATCTGGTCGAAGGCCGGCGAGGACGTCACCGGCGCGATGCAGGCCGCACAGAACCCGCTCAACCCGGTGTTCATGATGGCGACCTCCGGCGCGCGCGGTTCGATCGCGCAGGTCAAGCAGCTGGGCGGTATGCGCGGACTGATGTCCGACCCGTCGGGCCGCATCCTCGAGATCCCGGTCAAGGCGTCGCTCAAAGAGGGTCTCACGGTCCTCGAGTACTTCATCTCGACGCACGGCGCGCGCAAGGGTCTCGCCGACACCGCGCTGCGCACGGCGGACTCGGGCTACCTGACGCGCCGTCTGGTCGACGTCGCGCAGGACGTGATCATCCGCGAGGAAGACTGCGGCACGAGCAACGGCATCCTCGTCTCCGACATCCAAGTCGGCAAAGAGACGATCGAGCCGATCTACGATCGCATCATCGGCCGCCGCGCGGCCGAGGACATCAAGCAGCCGGAACATCCGCGTGCGGAGAAGCTGGTCAAGCGCGATGAAGAGATCGACGAGGAGAAGGCCAAGGCGATCCTCGCGGCCGGCGTCAAGACGGTCAAGATCCGTTCGGTGCTCGCGTGCCAAGCGAAGTACGGCGTGTGCGCGATGTGCTACGGCCGCAATCTCGCGACCGGCCTCAAAGTCGACATCGGCGAAGCGGTCGGCATCATCGCGGCGCAGTCGATCGGTGAACCGGGCACGCAGCTGACGCTGCGCACGTTCCACACCGGCGGCGTCGCGCAGGAAGACATCATCACCGGTCTCCCGCGCGTCGAGGAGATCTTCGAGGCGCGCAAGCCCAAGGGCGAAGCGCCGGTGGTCGAGGTCGCCGGACACATCAAGTTCGGCGAGGAGAAGGGCAAGCGCGTCGTGTTCGTGACGGATGCCGACGGCAACGATCACGAAGTCGACGTGCCGGCGAACACGCACCTCAACGTGGTCGAAGGGCAAGAAGTCAAAGCCGGTCAGCCGGTGACGGAAGGCTCGCTCAACCCGCACGACATCCTGCGCATCAGCGGCGAGACCGCGCTGCAGAACTACCTCGTGCAAGAAGTGCAGAAGGTCTACCGCTCGCAGGGCGTCGACATCAACGACAAGCACATCGAAGTGATCTGCCGTTCGATGCTGCGCAAGGTGAAGATCGTCGACGGCGGCGACACGCGCATGCTCCCGGGCCAGCTCATCGAAGCCTCGGTGTTCGCGGAAGAGAACGAGAAGATCAAGGCCGAGGGCGGTAAGTTCGCGGAGGGAAGCCCGGTGCTGCTCGGCGTGACCAAAGCCTCGCTCGCGACCGAATCGTTCTTGTCGGCGGCGTCGTTCCAAGAGACCACGCGCGTCCTCACCGACGCCGCGATCAAGGGCAAGCACGATCCGCTGCTCGGCCTCAAGGAAAACGTCATCATCGGCAAGCTCATCCCGGCGGGTACGGGCATGTCGCGGTACCGCAATCTCACGATCCAGCCGGAAGGCCAGGATCTCGACGACGAGGGCCGCCCGAAGAACGTGTTCCTCGACTTCAATCCGAACGGCGGCGACGACGGCCTGTCAGCGTACAGCGACGTGGTAGCACCGAACGGTCAGGAGATGAATCCCAAGGTGCTCGGCCCGTACGAGCGCCAGCGGATGGCGGACAACGCGGTGCAATACGAAGGCGAGTACGAAGAAGCCGCCCCGGTGGGCGCGCCCGGCGTACGCACGCAGTACAAGCCGAAGGGAATCAACCCGGAAGACTTGTAGTGTTCATGTCACCCTGAGCTTGTTCATGTCACCCTGACCCTTCGACGGGCTCAGGGCGAAGGGTGCGCCACAATCGAGAAACAAAGGGTCGGGCTAATTGCCCGGCTCTTTGTTTTCAGAAACTCTTCATCTTTTGATTCAGACTTGCTTCATTTCCCCGACGTAATCTCGGTGCTACAAGGGAGGATCTTGAAGCATGAGAGAGCGACTCGCAATTTTGGCGTTGGCGACCGCTGTCGCGGTGGCGGGCTGCGGCGGCGGCGGTAGCAGCGGCGGCGCCGCGCCGATACCCAACCCAACCTCGACCCCGAACCTAGCGCCGCAGGGCAATATCCCGGTTGTGCAAACCGTGGGCGCATCCGCGGGCTTTGTGAATCCGGCGAACAACAAGACGCTGTATTTCCTGGACGTCGATACCGCTACGGGAGCGACGTGTACGGGAGGCTGCATCGGCGTTTGGCCGGTCTTGGCCCCGACGGCCGGTTCGACAGCCGTCGCCAACATGACGCCGGTGACGCGCTCGGACGGCACCGGGCAGCAATGGTCGTTCGAAGCTCATCCGCTTTACAACTACACCGGCGATAACGGCCCGAACCAGGCGAACGGCGAAGGCGTGCCGGATTTCGGCGGTCATTGGCACGTCGCACGACCGAACGCATCGGCGACGCCGCCTCCGGGCGGCGGCGGTGGCGGCGGAGGCGGCTGCACGGTCTACTGCTGAGACGACTTCGCGCGGAGATCAACCGGAAGAGGGTCGGGCTAACGCCCGACCCTTTTGTTTTGTGTCGCCTTAAAGCGACACGCGCCTCAAATTTGTCACCCTGAGCTCGTCGAAGGGTGCGCCACGATCTCGCCTCGCAGCGACCCGAGCGCTACCAAAGAAACGGCACCAGCCGATACTTCACCGTATCGCGATACGCGGAATACCCCGAAAGCCTCTTCGCGAGAAACGTCTCCTCAGCAAGAAGCCTCCACAGAAGCGCCGGCATCATCAAGATGACACCGGATAGCGCCCACCACGAACCGAGCGCTACCGGCATCGCAAGAAGAAGGACAAGGGCACCACTGTACATCGGGTGCCGCACGACCGCGTATGGTCCAGTCGATACGACCGTTTGCGCCGGCGCCACTTCAATGGTGGCCGCGGTAAACGGATTTTCTTTGAATACAAGAAACACGATCGCAAATCCGAGCGCGACGAGAACGTCGCCTGCAATCGCGGCGTCCGGGGCACGGTAGACCAACGAGCACGGTGATCGAACGCGGAGACGACGAGTATCGCGACAAACCCTACGGACGCGATCGACGAGGCAATTCTTTGGCCGGCGTCCTTTTCGGCTGTAGGCCCCGCGAGCATGCGGCGCTCCAGAAGCGCCGGGTCTTCCTTCATGAGATACACGGTGATCGCCAAGGCCGACGCCCCGAACGCGACCAGAAAGACCCACGCCTGCCAATAGTCGAGCGTCCACGCCGGAAGAAAGAGCAGCGCGCCCATGACCATGAGAAGGAACACCAATCTGCCGGCTGCGCGGAGATTCAAGCTCATCGTTCAGCAATACGGTATCGAAGGGTGATGGCCGCCTTCTAGCGCCGGGGCTCGCGATAGCCGAAACCATACGTGATGGTGTGCGACTTCGCTCGTCAGATCCGCGGCGCTTTCCTGAGCGCCGCCCTTCTTGCATTGTGCAGCTGTGGCGGGGGCGGCGCGGCCGGCGCTCCCGGGCCGGTCCCGACCGCTGCGCCTACGCCGACGCCCGTGCCGACGGCGCCGCCGCCGGCCGTGTCGAGCTCCGCGGGCACCGTGTCGTCCAGCGGCCCGACCACCGTGTTTCTGCCGCCCGCCGCGGGCGGCGTTTCGGGCAGCGTGCTCCTGACCGCGGCAAGCACCACGGCCACGATCGCGCTGACGCTCTCGGCGACGGCGCCTGCCGGTGCACCGTCGCTGCAAAGCGATGTTCGCCTGGTGCGGTCGATCGGCGCACCGTCGACCGGCCTCGCCTATCTCACGGCGCAGTCCTCGGCCGACGTCACGTTCAACTCGACGTTCGGCGCGAACATCGCCGTGCCCGGGCCGGTGAGCGGCACGGAGTATCTGGTGATGTTCGATCCCGCGAATCCGGGCGCGGGGTGGATGCTCGTCAGCGGACCGGGAACGGCAACGGCCGGCATCGCGCGCGGGCTCGGCAACATCGTGCTGTCGTTTGCGAAGGGTGCGACGTACGATTTCGCGCTGATCTCGACGCAGGCGTCGCTCACGCTCCCGCTGCCGTCGCCGACACCGTCACCCACGCCGACCGCAACCCCGACGCCGTCGCCCACGCCCTCGCCGACGCCGAGTCCGACGCCGACCCCGCCCCCGGTGGTCGTGAGCGTTCCGTCGCTGCGTTTCCTGGGCGTCGGCTCCGCGTACGCGATGACGATCAGCGTCACGCAAGCGAACTACAACGGGCAGTTCGTGCTGAGCGGCGCATCGTGCAACGGCATCGCTGCGACCGACACGACGACGTCGCAGCAGAATTTCACGGTCACGCCGCTCGCGACCGGCACGTGCAGCTATACGCTGACCGGCGGAGGCGGCGCGCAAACGGCGCTTCCCGTCACCGTCACGACGCTGACGGTGGGAGGACGATGATGCGGGCACGCGCAGGTTCGGCGCTCGCCGCCGCGCTGCTCGCCGGATGCGGCGGCGCAAGCTCGTCGACGGTGCCGGCGCGGCTCCCCGCGGGCGCCAAGCAGGTCCCCGTGGCGATCTCCATCCGAATTCCGAGCACGAGCTCGAGCACGCACAAACGCCTTCCGGCCTATATCTCCGCGGCCACGCAGTCGGCCGTCGTGAACGTGACGCCGGCGGGCATGCCGGCGACGCGCACCGTGGTCACGTGCGTCGCGTCGCAATGCGTCGGGACGGTTCCGGCGACGATCGGCGTCGATACGTTCGCGATCGCGCTCGACGACAAACCCGACGGCACCGGCAAGACACTGGCGGCGGGTCAGACGACGGCGACCGTCGTCGAGGGTCAGCCGAACGCGGTCTCGGTGACGTTCAACGGCGTGATCGCATCGCTGCAGGTCTCGTTCGACCAGCCCAATCCGCCGGTCAACACGCCCGCGACCGTGACGCTGCTGGTGAAAGCGCTCGACGCCGACGGTTATGTCATCGTCGGCCCGGGATCGTACGACAATCCGATCGCACTCACCAACACCGACGCGACGGGAGCAACGTCGTTGTCGGCGACCGCGATCGCCGCGCCGGGCGATCCGCCGCCGACGATTGCGTACAACGGCGCGTGGATCGGCGGCGAAACCGCGTCGGCGATCATCACCGCGAACATTCCGGCGAACCCAGCCGTCAACAGCGCGAAAGGAGAGCTCGTCCCGACGCCACAGGTCGTCGATTTCAGGATCCCGACGAATTACTCGCACCCGCCCGACATCACGAGCGGCCCCGACGGTGCGCTCTGGTTCACGGAAGGGCCGGCGGGCATGGTAGGCCGCATGACGCTAGCGGGCGTCTTGTCGCAATTCCCCGCGCCGGGGGCACTGTGGGCGATCGCGTCCGGCGCCGACGGGAACGTGTATTTCAGCGACATCGGGATGCTCGACGAAGCATTCGAGCAGATCACGCGGGCCGGAATCGTCACCCGAACCTCGATCAAGACGCCGAACCAAATGCATCCGATGTACTCGATGGTGCTCGGGCCGGATCACAACCTGTGGGCACCCGATGCGAACGGCAACGTGATCGCGCAATTCACGCCGTCCGGCGTGGAAACCGCCTTCCCGATCCCGACGCAGAACGCATTCGCCCAGGGGATCGTAGCGGGTCCCGACGGTGCTCTGTGGTTCACCGAGTACGGCGGCGGCAAGATCGGCCGGATCACAACGGCCGGCATCATCACCGAATATCCGGTCACGCCGCTCCCGGGCCAGACCGTCAGCAAGCCGCTCGGGATCACCAACGGACCCGACGGCGCGCTGTGGTTCATCGACTACGGCGGATTCGCGATCGGCCGAATAACGACGGCGGGCGCGATCACGGAGTTCCCGAACATCTTCCCCGGCCACGCGAACGGGATGTCGATCGTCACGGGCCCGGACGGCGCAATCTACTTCGGAATCGGCTACGCCGTGCTCGGACGCATCACGACGAAGGGCACGATGCAAACGTTCAAGATCCCGAGCTTCGTGCAAACCGGCAGCGAGTTCAGCAAACTGATAATCGGCCCGGACGGCAACATCTGGTACGCAGACGCAAACGGCAATTCAATCGGAAAGATCGTCTTCTGAAAGGAGAGGGCGGCTTATCGGACGGCGACGGTGTCTTCCTCCGAACGCCGGTAGAGCACGCCGTTGCGGATGAACGGGATCGGCAGCGTTCTTTCATGCATCTCACGCTCCAGCTGAGCCTGTAGACGTTGCGCCGCCTTGCGAGTCGCGGAGCGCAATTGAGCAGTGTTCCGAAATCCGCCTATCATGGTCTGCGACTTCTTCCTCGCGAAACTTTCGAGACGGCCTCGGTAAGGCCCGGACATGCTTCCAACTATTGACATAAGGACCGCACTCGTCATATCATTGTTCTAACATGAGGGCAACGCTTCAACGGGTCGGAAATTCTCAGGGTGTAATCATTCCGAAGCCGATTCTGGCGCAGGTTGGCTTCGAGCGCGAGGTTGATATCGACGTCGAAGATGGCGCGATCGTGCTTCGAAAGCCGCACCGCCATCCGCGTGAAGGATGGGCTGAGGCGAGTCGAGCGCTGGCAGCCTCAGGTGATGATGCGCTCGTGTGGCCCGAATTTCCGAACGAGGGTGACGCGGAACTTATCTGGTGAAACGTGGAGAAATCTGGCTTGCTACTCTCGATCCTACGATCGGAAGCGAGATCCGGAAAACGCGACCGTGCCTCGTCGTCTCACCGCCTGAGATGCACGATCATCTGCGGACCGTCATAGTCGCGCCAATGACGACCGCAGGTCGGCCGGCGCCGTATCGGCCGCCAATCACGTTTGCCCGAAAGCGCGGCCTCGTCGTGCTCGACCAAATTCGCACATTGGACAAGTCACGCCTCGTGAAGCGCTTAGGAAAGGCCACGCCAAGCACGATCGCAGATGTTCTGGGTGCCCTCCGAGCGGTTTTCGCCGATTAGCTATGGGGGTGCCTGACTACCAGTCGATGATGTTGCCAGCGCTTAGCCGTTTGTCAGACGGCGGCGAGCACGAATTGCGCGATCTGCTCAGGGAGATCGCCGACGCCTTACACCTGACGGAAGACGATCGAATAGAACCGCTGGCGTCTGGTAACGGTACGAAGCTCTACTCTCGAGTGCAATGGGCGTTTACGTACATGGCGCAGGCTAAGCTGTTGGATAAGGTCGGACGGGGCCTGTATCGGATAACCCAGCGCGGGCTCGACTTACTTGCATCCAAGCCGGAACGCATCGATAATCGGGTCATGCGCGGGTATCCGGAGTTTCTCGCGTTCATGTCTCGGTCCAAGGTGATCGGTTCGGACGAAATCGCGTCAGAACATGCCGTCGTTACGGCGAGCGACCCAGACACGATGATCGATCAAGCTGCTCGCACGATCCGCGAACAAATTGTGTCGGAGCTGACCGAGCGGGTGAAGGGACTGCCGCCGTCAGAATTCGAGATCCTAGCGGTTCAGCTCTTGGAAGCGGTTGGTTACGGGCGCGGACGGGTCACCGGCGGGACGGGGGACCGGGGTATCGATGGTATCCTCGAAGGCGATAAGCTCGGTTTGGATCGGGTGTACGTGCAGTGCAAGAGGTTCTCATCTGCAAATGTCGGCGGCGGCGACGTGCGTAACTTCATCGGTGCCCTCCACCAACACCGCGCGACCAGGGGCGTCTATATGACGACCGCTACGTTCACGGACGAGGCCGTGACCTCAGCGCAGAGCTCCACATATTCGATCGCGTTGCTTGATGGACGCCGCATCGCCGAGTTGATGTACGACTACAACGTTGGTGTCGTCCCCGATCGCACAATCGTTTTGAAGCGAATCGACGAAGGCCGATTCATTGCACAGTAGTGTGCGATAGCCGCGCAAGCCTGCACGAGGTAAAGGACTACCCTGCTCGCTGTTGGAAGCTCTACATCCGGCCGGGTGTTGTGCCAAGTTTTTTGGTATTTGTGCGGTCGCTTTAAGGCAATTCGTGAAATCCCCAATCGCGCTCCTCGCTGTCATATTTACAGCCGGGGGCTTATTTGCTTGTTCCGGCGGAGGCTCTACAACATCAGTGACACCGCCGCCGCAGAAGATTTCGTCGCAGAGCAGAAACCCGTCCCTCGCGCAACATAACACGCAGGACGATCCGCCTGTTCAGGGGACACCGGGTCCGTGTGACGCGAGTAGCCCTTCGTGCAACTCGGCGCCCAGCCCGACCAATTTCGGGTGTTTCGACAGTCCTGACCTGTGCTATCCTGATCTCCAGATTGCAGTCCGAACCCCAGTCGAGGGTGCTAACTGTATGGGCTCAATGGTGACACTTGGCGACTCCTGGCCGATCGAAAGCACGGATCCGAAGAACGTCGTAACGAACATTTACGCGTTCAGTTTCACCCAGAGCGGCGGCGGCACGAACATTTGGGCGTGGATGTACACGGAGTTCGGCGGCGCAGCATATCTGCAAGAAAACGCTTCATACCGTTCTTCATTCGAGGGTTTCATCGGTGGCATTCCGGCGCTCTCGGGCGTTATGAGCGCCATTGCGAATTCGCATGGCGGTGTCGTTTCGCTCAGCAGCGCGCAAGGCCAAGCGGTTCTGGACAATTGGCGCAGGCAGCCCAATAGTAAAGCTGGATCCTGCTTCACGAAGGCGCTTCAAACGTGACGCCGCTCCTACTGCTAGCCTTGCTGAACACGAGCGCAAAGCACGCCTGCAGGGTGGCGAATCAATTTTACGAGGTCAATGTACCAATTGCTCCCGCCGTCTCATCGACGGAAGTCGTCAAGACCTCAGCGGTGTTCGGTGGGTCGAAGACGATGTTGGGCAGTACGCTAACCTTGCGTAACGGGAAGCGCTATTTCGCGGATCCGGCGACGCAACAACGTCGCTCACAAGAGTCTTACGAGCTGCTTCGTGCACTCGGGGTTCGACATCCCGAGGAGAATTACGCGGGGACGCTGTGGCCCGTGACCAAACCGGTACCACGGTCGTTTCTGGTCGTCTCCTGTACATGAACTGAGCGTATGGGAGGGCGCCGAAAGGCGCCCTCTTCGTTCGGCGATAGAGTCGCGCGCGCGCGTTTCGGATTGCAAATCTCTACACGCTGGTGTAAAATGGTGATATTAGCTTGAACGGTTCTGCCGTTCGTCGTTGAACAACAAAGCGGCCCAGCCGGTGTTACAAGCGCCGACTGAGCCCGTCACCCGATGGAGTCACCCACCGAATGACACACGCCGATTTCGACGTGCTCACGTCGGCCACCCGGTCCGTCCGCAACACGCGCCAGTCGATACAATGCTCGCGCTGGTCCCGACCGATCGTTCGAGCCGTGTGGCTCGTCACCCGTTTTTGTCGCCGCGATCCCGTGACGCTACAACTCTACACGAATCGCTTCGGCCTCTCGGTGCGATCATTCCGGCGCGACATCGCGAACATTCGCGACGCCGGCGTCTACCTCGACGCCGATCCGGCCGGTGATTATCGCATGCTGTACTTTTCGCCCGACTCCGACGGTTCGTAGCGCGCGAATCTCCTAGCGAGCCGCTGCGCCTTGCGGCTGATTGTAGGAGACGAGGTCGACCCACGTGACGGTCGGCGCGCCGGTGATGCCGCCTTGTTGAAGCGCGGGCCCCAGCTGCTCTTGCATGAAGCGGCCCTGCGCATCGCGCGACTCCCACACTTCCATGACGACGAGGCTGCCATCGTCGGTGGTTCCACCCGCATGGCAGAGAAGTCCGGCCGGCCAGTTCCCGGTGTTGGACTTCTGGTCGATGCCCAGCAGCTCGTTCACCCGGTTGTACTCTGCGAGACCCACGCCGGAAAATTGCAAGATCAAACCAGCAGGCATAACGATCCTCCATCGCTCTCTCAGGGCGCACCGGAAGGCCCGGCGCGCGCGCTCGCTTTCGATGGCGCGCGCCGGATTGCTGCCGCTGGGCAGCTCGAGGGGCCGGTCGTGCGAGTCTAGCTCGAGTACTCGATGTCCGACAGCAGAAATCTGACGCCGCCGGTGCCGATCAGCACGGCGTCCTTGATGGCGGCTTGGCCTTCGGGGGTCGCGACCGCGGCGCACGCGTCCTCGTAGGAGTCGAAATAGAGGTCGGCGGTGCGGTAGGCCGGCGTCGGGCTGCCGTCCTCTTTCGGGAAGACCTTCGCCAGCTCGGCGCGGCGGACGTTGGGGATCTTCATGGCGAGCGGGAGGTGCACGGCCTTGTAGTGCGGCTCGAATGCTTCCGGATCGGTCGGATTATCGTAGACGACGGTCAGTTTGACGCTCATGCGGGGGTGTACGCCGTAGGACCGATGGCCTCCCCGACCCGATAGAAACGGCCCGGTTCGCAAGAGCCGCGCGCCTTTGCCGGGTAGCGACCGTGACGGAGGTTGGTTACATGGTGCTGACGTTTTTTCGGACCGCCGTTGGGGCGGTCGTTGTGTTCGCGATCGCGTTGGGTGCCATCCCGGCAAATGCGGGGACGCGCGAGCTCGCCACCGCGCAGGGGACGATCGCGATCCCCGAAGCCCGGCCGGGACTGCGTGCACCGTCGTGCAGCGAGCTGGTAGTCGAGGCGCGCGATGCGCTCGACAACCACCTAATCGCCGTGACGCAGCCGAACGCCGACGAAGCCGGGACGTGCCGATATGCATTGTCGGTCCCGGCACAATCCGCCGTGTGGCTGCGCTTGCAGCCCGTGCTCGCCGCCGGCGTCCGCGTCGTCAACGGAGCGACCGTAAACGTCGTCGGATCTGGACACGCCCGGCCGTCAAGCGGGAGCATTGGATTGCGGTTCACGGTCATCGCTCCCACGACGTACTTTTTCGCGCCCAACGAACAGAAGACGATTTCACTGAGTTACTGAAACCATTTTTGATTCTGGTCCCACTTGAGCGCATTTACGCGGCAGACCGTTTGAGATCGCAAAGACGGACAGGTTGAGCCGGTTAGTCAATGTGTCCGGCATCTCGCAGAAGAGCGATGTGAGCGGGATTTGTTGGGCGATAGGAGATGAAATCTTGCCGGCCGATGGCGGGGAGCCCGAGTTTCTCGATGACGGCCCGATCGCTCCCCGCCCACAAGATGGCGATGCCCTGCGGCGCGAGTATATCGCGAGCGCCTCCATTTCGCCTTACGCGCTTCATAGCGTCTTTCTGCTGTGCCACGTCTTCAACAGTACTGCGTGAAACCGGTCGTTCCTGAACCGCTCTGAACAGAGCAGCAAGGCGCTGAGCGCCGCCTGGAGCCTTCATAATTGCCTCGCGTGTTGAGAGGGGCATGACTTCCCACACATTTTGTGGATACGGATGATCGCGAAGTATCCACCACACATTCATAAGGCCAGCGGCCGAGATCGTCCGTTTGTGATCGCGATTCGAACCTGGGTTAAGATATGAATCATTCGCGACGATCAGGCCGACGCTGCAAAGCGCGGTTTTCTCGTTCTCCTTGACAAGAATGCATGGATGGCCAACCGCCTCAAGAGGAATCGCCCAATTCCCGCCCATTGTATTCTTGATGTCTACTTCTGCGCCACGCACAGATAAGTCTAAGTTGCGTCCCTTACCTAATTTAAGATGAGCTCTGACTAGGATCTCGACCTTAGTGCCAAGATAAGTCTTTTCGGTTTTTTCTGTTTCGGAAAGGACAAATCGGTTAGTGCGGGGTGTGTCGATGACCTCATCGATCGCCTGCCGAATGAGTTGTGGAATTTCTCGAGCGAACGATTCAAAGCCGCCGGCCTGTTCAAGAATCGCATGAACGATAGGCGCCAACAACGGAAAGTCGGCGTGGCTTGTTTGAAGAGGAAAGCCATGCAGTTCGCCCATGACCGACCGCTAGCTCCGCGAGACTATTTGTGGCCGAGTATGTCCCGCGCGGCCGCTTCAGCGGCAGCGCGTACGAATTCGGACAGGCCCTTTCCCCGCGCCGCGGCAGCTCGCGCGATTAGGTCCCTTTTGGTCCTCGCTTACCTTGATTTCAATACGATGACGCGTGATTGACTCTCGCGCGGGCTGTCCGGAATCGTCCATGCGCGCCTAGGTGCGGCTACCGAGACCGGACACCTTCGGCCGAAAAGGTTTGCGCGGGCGAAAGGGACCGGTGAGCGAGAACGCGATCTACCCTTAAAGACTCGGCAGGACCCCGTATCGTGGGGGCGAACACTTGTTCGGCACAAGATATAGGAGGACGGGTCCCCGTGGCCACCAGTAAGCGCAATAGTCTCCCCAAGCTGCACGTTGCCGATCTCTTCGCTGGCGCAGGCGGTCTCACCGAGGGGTTTAGGCATGCGGGTTTTTCGCCCGTTGCCGCAGTTGAGTTCGATCGATGGGCAGCTCAAACGTATGCGGCAAACTTCGGCGAACACGTCCTCGTGTGCCCGATTGAAGAGGTGTCGATCGTCCGCGACACTGCGGGTCTTAATTGGCGAGGTAGTGATATAGACGGCGGGTCGCTCGAGTTTGAAACTCCCGAAATAGATGTCCTCGTGGGCGGCCCACCGTGTCAGGGTTTTTCGCCGCTCGGCCGGATGAACGATTGGGGATATGCAGATCCGCGAAATAAGCTGTGGCGGCATTATGCGCGCATACTGGAAGTCGTGAATCCGAAGGCGTTTGTTCTGGAGAATGTGCCGGAATTGCTGAAGTCGGCAGAGTTTGAACGGCTGAGCCGGCACGTACATAAGCTTGGTTATGCGATCACGTTCGGGGTGCTCAAGGCCTCCTTTTACGGTGTTCCGCAAGCGAGAAAACGTGCGATTGTAATCGGGAGTCGCGTGGGTAAGCCGCTCCTCCCGACTCCGGCCTTGATGCAGTCTCGCACTGTTCGTGACGCAATCGGGGACCTCCCTGAGAAACCCACCGGTGAGAATTGGCATGTTGGGAGAAATCCGACTCCGATGTCCATCGAACGGTATAAGGCAGTGCCACCTGGTGGGAATCGATTCGACTTGATGCGAAATCGGCCGGACATTACGCCCAAGTGCTGGCTGCAGAAAAAGACAGGCAGCACCGACGTCTTCGGGCGGATGCTGTGGGATGAGCCGGCTCCGACGATTCGTACCGAATTCTTTAAGCCGGAGAAGGGCCGCTATCTCCACCCGAAGGCCAACCGACCGATAACGATCCGCGAGGCCGCGCGTATCCAGACATTTCCTGACGCATTTATTTTCCTCGGTTCAAATGTTCAGGTTGCGAAGCAGATAGGGAACGCCGTCCCGATAGAGCTCGGTCGGAGGATCGCCATTCAAATACGGTCAATGCTTGCCGCGAATGGCGAGGCGGACGGGGAGTTCCAGCACCAAACCGAAGTCCGGACCGGCACGGTCTAAGCGACGCGAGGCGACCGACAGGGCTCGCCTTCTCGAATTCCTACTCGGTAGCCCCGACGTAGTCATCGACAATCCGACGATGGCGAAGGTGCTCGGCGCGCGTCGAGGAGATAGTTGGACCCGCCGCCTCCGCGAACTGAGGGAGCCTCGTTTCGGTGGATATACTGTCCTCTCACATTTTGACCGCAAGGGCATGACTAAGGGCCAGTACTTCTTTCCCAAGCAGGAACGGCACGCAGCGGTCTTTACGCCACGGATCAGCGGTCGAGTGCGGGCAGAAGTTCTCTTTCGCGACGAGTATACTTGTCAGTCATGCGGCCTTTCACGGGGCGAGACTTATGATAATGGCAGCAGTGTCAAACTCCAGGTTGCCCATAACGTAGCGGATTCGCACGGTGGCAAGCCTGACGTTGACAACTGTTTCACTCAGTGTCACCGCTGCAATGTTGGGGAGTCGAATGTTGGCCCCGATCGGCCGCTCGCGTCAAAGGTCCTGGCTCAGGTGAAGCGCTTACCGGATCACCAGAGGCGTCAAGTCTACGAATACCTGCGGTTAGTGTTCAAAGAATGAGCACGAAGTCGGAGCAAATGGCAAAGGTGCGCTCAAGAGACACTGAGCCGGAGCTCCTCCTTCGCGGCCTCTTGGCAGCACGCGATGTACGTTACCGAATTCACCGTAGCGACTTACCAGGTCGACCGGACGTGTACGTCCCGCGGTTGCGGCTTGCAATTTTTGTCAACGGCTGCTTTTGGCACGGCCATAATTGTCGGCGTGGTCAGCGACCGACCAGCAACTCGGCATTTTGGGATGCGAAACTCGAGCGAAATGTGCAGCGGGATCTCGCGACGTATCAAAAGCTTCGGAGCCATGGTATCGAGTCGCGCGTCGTGTGGACGTGCGACCGAGCTCACTTCTGCAGCGTCGCGGATGAAATTGCACAGCGTTATCGCGCGGCGCCCCCGATCCGATGTCGCGCAGTAGTGGCAAATCACCAGACTACCGCGCAAATGTCGATTACGGCGCCTTAAGCTTTGATGAAACGCTGAGGCCGCTAACCCAAGTCCCTGTGGAGCGATTGAAGGCGTCGGGCCTGTGAGGTTGCCCCAGATGTCAGGCCGCGGCTGACCGTGAGTTTGAGGAATGCGGTAAAGCTCGATGAACTCGGCGGGCGTCGAGCCGCCGAGAGCGGTATGGGACGGAGGTCCTTATAATCGAGGCGCCAGGTCTCGAACGCGGAGCGGGCGTGAAAGATGGTCGGAAACGCATGCTCGTTCAGCAGTTCGTCGCTAAAGCGCCGTTGAATCTCTCGAAGCTGACCATTCTGCATCGGTCGGCCGCCCAATTAGTTCTTTATCGAACTATTGCAGTACGGATGGGTCATCTGAGCATTTTCGACATCGCCTTTTCCGTCATCTCGGACGCGAATCTTATGGTCGAATGATACGGACTTCTTCGGATAGAGGAGGCCGTTGCAGATCGGACATTTCAAAGCTTGACCGAGCGACGCTTTTACGTAGACGGCCGCCTTTGTGTCGTCGGAAAACGCGGTCTTAGTCGAGACGGCTTGAATATCGAGAATACGACCTTGCACTCCAATCGCCTTGAAAACGTCTTCGATTGTCGGTTCAGCGTTCTCAGAGAGTTTCGTAATGAGCGAGGCAAGCAAGTCGCGAACACGTAATACCCGCGCTTCGCGATTCGTGTAAGCAAAAGATCGCGATATGATGGATTTGTTCGCGATTAAGAAAGCCTCGAGTTTTTCGCGGACGTCTGTGAAGGTCTTAAAGAAGTGTGAATCATTGTTTCGAACCTTTTCAGTAAGTAGCCTGACCATTCCGAGAAAGAGATGCCGACTGTGCACCCCGCGTTCGTTGTAAAAATATACGGCTGGGTGCAGCCCAAGGCTTGCGCTATCGTTTCCGACAAATCTACGAGCGACGTCCTTGGCCAGTGTAAGTGCCCTGACGGTCTCGTTTCCGTCCAAATCTTCTTCGTCATCAGCGATTTGTCGGTAACCGTTTTGTGGTGAACTTGCAATTAAAATGAAATCGATCAATATTGCAAGCGCATTGACCGGCGAAACGGAACCGCCCAAAGGAAGGTCTAGAGTTCGTATTGGCGTTTCTGCTTCGGGATCAAAAAGTAATTCGTGCAAGTCTGTCGCGAGCGACTCAATTTGCGCCTGACGATTCGAAGGAAATTTCGACCAATATTTGTGACCCGATCCAGATCTTAAGATGGCACGGGAGGCAATTGCGACGGGCTTGTTGCGATTTTGGATCAACATCGTCTCGACGTCATCCAACGGAGTGCCTTGCCTGTTGATGTTGAAAAATGAAGTCTCAGCGACCTCGGCATTACCTTGAACCCATTGTAAATCAAGGGCGCGAGTAACCAAATTGTTCGCTCGAGAGATGATGGCACTATCGGCTGTATTAGAGCCAATTTGGGCCTTGAGGCTCGTATATCGTCCGATTTTGCGCTCTATGAGGTTGCGCGTTTTCTTCGCGATTTTCCGTTGGTCATCTGAAATGTCGCCGCCGTAAAACTGTAGGGAGACGGCGCCGTCCCCATAATCGTCGGCCATCCACGCTCGGAGCGCGCTCAGGCGATGTCCGCCGTCGATGACGAAGATATGATTTGGTGATTTCCACAGGATCAGTGACGGGATCAGTTGATTATCAAGAAAGCTTTCAATGAAGGTAGCGATCTGCGCGGGTGACCAGTGGTTAGTTTCCCTTTGAAAATCGGGCTTTCGCAATAGGGCGCGAATCGGCGCGGCTTCTTCCAACAGCGAGATTGGAAAGTCTTTAAACAGCTGCATCGTGAAGTCATGATTCTCTTGCGTTGCAAAGTCCGCGCGGGGAATCATTGCATCGAGGTTCACCCGTTGAGCCACGCTTCTACCGTCTCCTTGCTGAGCAAAGTATTCAGTGTCTCTTTCGACGTCGTGGTAACGCAGGCTTCCTTTTGCTTCGTTCGAGGTCTCTAGGGATCACCGGCATGTATCGCTTGAGGTTGCGGATCGCTATTTGGAGTTTGCGAGTCGGAAAAGACAAAGCAGCGACGGCTAGACGCGGCGCCCGCTTATGTAAGCCGATGGACGTCACGAAACCGCATACCGCTCGCGAGGTGAGGGTTTTCCGGCGCTGACCGTCAGTACTACCCACTTTAAGGTATCCCGCGCCTCCGTCGTCTGGCCGTATCCTCACTCTGAGGCCGCCGATCGGATGTGGCCTGACGAGTGTGAGGGTCCCATGAGACAGATCAAAGCTTTAGTCGCCGCTGCCGCCGCGGCTTTACTTGCCGCCTGCGGGGGCGGCAGCTCGAACACGCTGCCCCCAGCGCAAACGCCGGGGAGCACTCAAGCCCAGTCCGCGGCCCGCCATCTCACGATGCTCTCGAAATTCACCGCCGTGGGCGACAACGGCGCCATCCTCCGCATCCTCCCGCCCCGCGAAGCCCTAGGCCACGACCTGGGCGTGGGCGGCACCAGCGCCGGTCCCCTGCTCTACGGCGGCGGCCCGGTCCAGACCGCACCGCATCTGTACGTCGTCTTCTGGGGCTCGGCGTGGAACTCGTCGGCCGGCGATCCGAACGCCATCCAAGGTCCGCTCAAGACGTTCTACGGCGCGATCGGCGGCCACAGCTGGATCAACAGCGTCACGCAATACACGCAGTCCAACGGCCAGCACGCCGGCAACGCCGGCAACATCTTCATGGGCTCGTACGTCGACTCCACGAGCTCGCCGCTGCCGCAAGATTCCGACATCGCGGCCGAAGCCGTCAAAGCCGCCGCGCACTTCGGCGACTACTCGCCCGGCGCGGCGTACGTCGTCGCGCTGCCGCACAACACGATCCCGGTCGGCTTCGAGGTGCAGTACTGCGCGTGGCACAGCTCCACCGCGGCCGCGGGCGGCACGATCGCCTACACCAACCTGCCGTATCTGCCCGACGCCGGATCGTCGTGCGGTCAGGGCAGCGTCAACACGCCGGGCACGATCGACGGCGTCTCGATCGTCGCGGGCCACGAGCAGGGCGAAACGGAGAGCGATCCGTTCCCGAGCACCGGCTGGACCGACGCCAGCGGCGCCGAGAACGGCGACAAGTGCGCGTGGACCGGCCTGCAAAACAACCCGAACGCCGGCGGCTTCCCCACGCAGCCGCTTTGGAGCAACGCCGCCAACGCCGGCCTCGGCGGCTGCGTGCAATCCTACTAGAAAAACGCGCTCGATCGCGTCAATGAGTGCGAGATACACGCGCGCGCATTGTGAGCAATATTGCTCACGAGGCGCGCCGTGTTCACTCCCGAACCGCACGACATGGGTTCATGTCGAACCGCGAAATTATCAGCCGCGCTGATTGCTTTCGCCGCAAGCGCGGTTGGATGCGGCGGCGGTGGTGGCTCGTCAGCAATTCCTCCGTCCGTTGTGATGCCGTCGCCTACGCCGACGTTCCCACCGGCTGCAAGCGGATCGATCGCCGCGTCGCCGCAAGGTCCTGCGTCGATTTCATTTGCGCCGGTCACCGGTGGTTTGAGCGGAAGCATCACCGCACCGCCGGCGAATACCGTCGCAACGCTGTCCGCCACGTTGCAGGCAACGCTACCGGCAGTTTTTCCGCAGGTGCAAAGCGTGCGCCGATCTCCGGCGACGATCGGCACGAGCGCGCTTCAAGCGATCGCGTTCGTCAGCATCACGCCGTCCGTCACCGTCACGTTCCCCACCTCGCTGAGCTTCACGTTTCTCTCGCCGATCGCGCTATCCGCGTCAGCCGTCCCCTACGTCGCGGAGTTCGACCCGACAAATCCCGCGGCCGGCTGGACGACGATCCTCGGCCCCGGCACAATCGCCGGCGCTAGCACGGTCACGTTCGCCGCAACGCCGCCACCGGTGACGCTCGTCGGCGGCATGACATACGGATTCGCCCTCATCGTCGCCGCGCAAGCGCTCCCGTCACCGACGCTCACACCGTCACCGTCACCGACGCCGACACCGACGCCGTCTCCAACGCTCACACCGTCACCGACGCCGTCGCCGCCGCCCACGTCACCAACGCCGTCGCCCTCGCCAACGCCGCCGCCGACGCAGTCACCTACACCGACGCCCGCGCCGACACCCACATCCACACCAACACCCACGCCCGCGCCGCGCGGAACTCCATCAGTATCTCCGGCCGTGGTGAACATCGTGTCGCTGTCACAGTCGGTGAACGCGACCGTCAGCGAATCCGGCTACGCCGGCTCGTTCACCGTCAAGGCGGCACCGTGCGCGGGGATCGCAACGATCACCGCGACGGCAAGCGCCGGTACGTACACCATCACAGGCGTTGCAGCGGGCACGTGCGCGATCACATTCACGGACACGTTCTCTCAATCGGTCGTGCTGCCGGTGATCGTCACTACCACGACCGGCACCATCACCATCCCCTGACGCGCTGATCGACCGCCGAAAAACACGCAGGGCCGGCATCGCTGCCGGCCCTACCGCGAGGCCCACACCAAGACACAAGCCCTACACCCGGGCGTTTCTAGTTGATCACCACTCCGTGGTTCGTGATCATGTACGTGCAGAAGTTCGTGTAACCGCCGCGGTCAGCGGTCTTCGGGTCGCTGATGAGATGTCCGCTATTGTCCACGTTGCGCACCGCCGTGCTGCCCGGCTTGTGCGACCAGCAGCCCACCTTGTCCTGACGGTACCAGTGGAAATCCACGCCCGGCCAAATGACCAGCGCGACGTACCAGCCCCTGCCCGGCGGAAGCGGCGCGGCAAAGTTCGGCACCGCGACGAGCCCGTCGGCGACCGACGCCGGCTGCACGGCGCCTGCTCCGGTGCATTGCAAGGTCGTGTACATCGCGCCGTGCGCGCGACCCGGTTGCGCGAACGTGTTCGTGATGCGATTGTTCGCGTAGTTGTAGCAGTTGTTGTGCGGCTGCACTTGGGGGATGTTCCAGTTCTGCGGCTGGTACAGCGGCGCGTCCGCGGCGTGGCACGGCGGACACGCCGGTTTCGGCGGCCAGGGCCACGGCCACGGGAACGGCCACGGCAGCAGCCGTTGCGTTTCGGGCGCCGCCGTCGCCGTCGTTGCCGTCGTTGCCGGCGTCTCCGGGTGCAACTGCGCGGGCCGCTGGATCTCGGCCGTCACGTGCTGCAGAACCTCGGGCTGCAGAACTTTCTGCGCGACGGCGGTGCCGAGCAGCCGCTGCTCGAGATTGCGTGCGTCGTCCACCACGTTGACGTCGAACCGGCCGCGGTCGACGACGCCTTCGTGGACGTAGAAATCCAGCGGCGCGCCGCCGGTCGAGCCGACGCCGCTCAGCGAGAACCCGCGATAGCCCAGCCGGCCCAGCGTCCCCGGCGGCTTCGCGAGCGTCGGCCGCTCGAGGGCAGCCGCTTCCGCCTGCAGCGCAGCGGCGTCCTGATCGGAAATCGTCCACGTCGGATCCGGCCGCCCGGAGAAGACGTGCAGCGTGACGGTAACGGGCATGAAAACCTCCTCAGCACCCCGCGAGGAAGACGTCGGGGTCCTCGATGGTACTCGCTACCGAAGCAAGCGTAAAGACGCTTAGAGCGTTTCCTTGATCGAGTGCAGCAGCGCCGGCTCGAGCATCACCGGCGCGGTGTCCAGCAGCCAGCGCTCCAGCTTGCGGTTGGGGTCGATCAGGATGCGGCCTTGGAACGCGACCCGCCCTTGCCGCACGGCGACGATCTCGCCGCGCGCCCCGGTCTCGATCGCGACGTGCAGCCCGCGATAGCCTAGCCCGGGCTCGGGCGGCAGCGTGTGCTCCCCGCCGTCGCGCAGCGCCTTCAGCCGCCGGCGCAGCTCCGCGAGCTGGAACACGTCTAGGGGCCACGACGGGTCGGGCCGCCCCGAGAAGATCTCGAGCACGACGGTCGCATGCGGTTGCTCCATGGCCGTACGTTCGCGGCGAGGTCTACCCGAAACCCGGTATGTCGAGCGGCCGCGCGCGAACGTACGCTTACGCCATGGAAAACCAGCGGGTCGTGGGTTTCAAGGCGAGCTCGAACACCGCGGCGCGCGCCCGCCGCAAGCAGCCTGCCGACGTCGATGCGCTCGGCTACCGCGCGCCGGACGCCGGCCTCGATCAGCCGTTCCTCTTCGCCGTACCCGACGAGCGCGTCGCGCCCAGCGTGCGGGGTGGCTCCGCGGACGACGAAGACGACGCGTTCTGGCGTGACGCGCTGGACCGCATCAACTAGCGTTTGAACGCTAACGCACACAAGGCCGGCGTCGCGCGCTCCCGAACTTCGCGCGACATGGGGTCGCTTCAAAGCGCGCGGTTTTCTGCCGTGCCGTTCGTTCTCGCCGCGTTGGTCGCAGGGTGCGGAGGAGGCGGCAGCAGCGGCGGGTCCGGCAACCCGCCGCCGGTTCCGAAGCCGCAAGGCCTGCCGTCGGTCGCACCGGCAACAGTAAAGATCACCGCGCTCGCATCACCGGCCGTCGTTTCGGTGGCGGAAACCGGCTACGCGGGCGCGTTCACCGTCAATGCGCAGCCGTGCGCCGGGATCGCTTCGATCACCGCCGGATCGGCGGGCGCGTTCACGATCACCGGCCTCGCGCCCGGTTCGTGCGCCATCACGTTCACGGACACGTTCGCGCAGTCCGTCGCGGTGCCCGTCAGCGTCACCACGTCGTCGGTAACGGCGAAATGACGATGCGCAAACGACTCGCGCTCGCACTGCTCGCCGCGCTGTCAACCGCATCATGCGGCGGCGGCCACGGCTCGAGCGGCACCGTCGTGCCGCAGCGCAGCGTCAAGACGGTGCCCGCGCAGCTCACCATCGTGATCCCGGTGCGTTCCGCGACGAGCGCCGCGCGCCGGCCGAACTTCGTTTCGAACGGCACGCAATCGGCGTCGATCACGGTGAACGCCAACCTGAACAACGTGCAGGCGTTCAGCCTCGCGCCGAGTGCGCCGAACTGCACGTCGGCCACCGGCACGCGCACGTGCACGCTCGTCGTGGATCTGCCGCTCGGCAGCGACACCGTGCTGCTGTCCACGTTCGACGGCGCGCTCACGGCCGGCGGCAATACGTCGGGACATCTGCTGGCGAGCGCGTCCGCCACGCAGACGATCGTCGAAGGCCAAGCGAACAACATCGTGATCTCGCTGCTGGGCGTCCCCGCATCGGCGACGGTCACGGCGCAGCAGACCACGATCGCCTCCGTCGGATCGACGGTCACCGTTCCGCTCACGGTCGCGGTCTACGACGCGTCCGGCACGCAGATCACGGGCGGCGATCCCTACAGCTTTCCGATCAACGTCCAGCTGCAGCCGGGACAGCTCGGCACGACGTTCCAGTTCAGCGTGAACGGCGGCGCGCCGGGCGCCGGTCAGCTCAAGTCACCCACCGATACCATCGCGCTCGTGTACGGCGGGCGGTACGGCAGCGGCGCGTATACCCTCGCCGCGCAGAGCTCTGTCGACAGCCATCAGCTCGGCGTGTCGGGAACTATCAACGTCGTGCCGGGCGTGCGGCAAGTGCAGCAAATCTTCAGCAACGTCGCCAACGGCGACCTCGTGCAGCGCTACGACACGAAGGACGTCTGGTTCACCGAGCCTGCCGCGCACAAGATCGGCACGCTCGGGGCGAACAACGTGTTCACGGAGTTTCCCGTCGCGAGCGGCAAGGAACCGCGCCACATCGTCTACACCGGTCTCAACGGCACGTTCCCGGGCACCGGCACGCCGTTCTTCGTCACGGAGATCCCCGACACGATCGGCGTGCTCCAGACGAACGGCTCGATCGTCGAGCGCTCCGTGCCCACCGCGAACGCGGGGCTCGGCGGCATCTGGTTCGACGGTGCGCGCTTCCAGCTGTGGTTCGCGGAACAGACCGCGGCGAAGATTGGCACGATGAGCTTGGGCGGCGGCTTCACGGAGTATCCCGTCGGCATCGCGGGCAGCGCACCGGCCGCGGTCTCCATGAATTTTCTCACCGGCGGAACGTGGTTCACGGATCCCGGCACCAACGCGATCGGGCAGCTGAAAACCGATCACACCGTCGTCGAGTTTCCCATCCCGACCGCGAACGCGAAACCGTCGGTCATCGTCGGCCAGACCACGAACGACACGTGGTTCGCCGAAGCGAACGCGCCGAACCTCGGCCACATCGACAACGCCACCGGGCAGATCACGGAGTATCCCGCCGGCGACGTGATCGTGTCGCTCGTCCCGGGCGCGAGCGACGGCTACACGACGCTGTGGGCGATCACGCGCAACGGCACGATCGAGCACTTCGACGCGGCGGGCCACTTCGTCGTGGTCGGCAATACGCTGTTCGCCGGCGGACTGCCGTTCGTCGCGTCGATCGGCGCCAACTCGGACGTCTGGTTTCTGCGCAGCGGCGTCTCGGTCTCCGATCTCGACGAGGTGATCTACTGACGCCGCCCGCCGCTTAACCTGACCATCACCTTGGGGCGCAATCCCGTGTTCCTTCCGTAGGCAGGGTCCCGGCACGTGTTCTCCGCACGTCTCCGCATAGATGCGTACGCTGACGGATGTCTTCGCTCCCGAAACGCCCCTGCTCCCGGAAGGCCTCCGCACCCTCGTGGTCTCGCCGGGCCGCGTCGTCGAGCCCGGCCAGACCGTCCACGCCACCTTCACCTTCCGCAACCTCGGCGGCGGCACGGCGACGGGCTTCCGCGCGCGCTTTCGCTTACCTGAAGGGCTGACGTACCTGGTCGGCACGGCGAGCATCGACAACACGCCGCTCGACGAGCAGGGCGGGCTCACGACGCTGCTGCAGAGCTCGGGCGCCGACGTCGGCGACATCCCGGCCGGCAGCGAACGCCGCATCTCGCTCGCGTACACCGTCGCGCCGACGATCGAGAACGGCACGCCGATCACGCTGCAAGCCGCCATCTCGTCGTTCGAAGTGCCGCTCATCGGCTCCAACGTCGTGCGGCTCGTCGTGCGCAGCAAGCCGCTGCTGCAGAACCCGCTCACGAAGCTCACCGTCACCGCGGTGCGCGAGACCGCGCCGGGGCAAGAGCTGCAGCTCAAGGCGCAAGTGCACAACTCGGGCCAGAGCAGCGCGCACGATCTCATCGTGCTGCTGCCGGTGCCGGCGAACACGGCGTACGTCGCCGACAGCGCGCGCGTCAGCGGCCACGCCGCGGGCGGCAACGAACGCGATCCGTTCGGCTTCGGCCGTCCGGCGATCACGGTGAAGACGCTGGGGCCGGGCACGACGCTCGACATCGGCTACCGCGTGCTGATCGATCCCGTCGTGGAGGACGCGACGGCGATCGTGGTGTCGGGCGCGGTGTGCTCGCAAGAGATCGCCGAGTTCGCGCTGACGCCGGTGACGCTGAAGGTTGCGTCGGCGCCGTCGTTCGCGGGCGCCGAAACGGAGTTTCGCGCCGACTGCGAGGACGACGTCGAACCGGGCCAGCGCATCGCGCTCGGCCTGCGCGCGCGCAACACCGGCACGGCGATCGCGCGCGCGGTACGACTGAAGCTCGACCTGCCCGACGGCCTCGCGTACACGCCGGGCTCGCGCACAATCGACGGCGTGCCCGCGGTCGACCGCGGCGCGGAAGCCGGCGTGTTCGACATCGGCGATCTCGTGCCGGGCCGCTCCGTCGACGTCGCGCTCGGCGCGGTCGTCGTCGCACCGCAAGCCGACGGCCGCGAGCTCCAGCTCGGCGCGACGGTGGAGTGGAAGAAGGGCCAGCGCCGCTTCGACCGCGCCGTCACGGTGCACTCGGCGCCGCAGTTCCCCGCATCGTTCAACGACGTCGTGCGCGAGAGCGCGCGCCGCGTGGGGCCGGGCGATGCGATCGTCGCGACCATCCATCTCGCGAACTTGGGCGCCGACGTCGCGACCGACGTGCGTTTGCTGCTCGAAGGCGACCACGGGCTCGAAGGGCTCACGGCGCTCGAAGGCAAGACGGAGCTGCCGGTGCGCGACGACGGCGCGGTGCAGCTCGACACGCTCGAGCCCGGCAAACCGCGCACGGTGCGCGTCGAAGCGCGCGTCGCGCAGGTGATCGAGGACGAGACGCAGCTGCGCCTGCGCGCGACGCTGCGCACCGCGCAGCTCGACCCGATCGAGCTCGGCGCCGCGACGCACGTCGTCGCGTCGCGCCCGAAATTCTCCGCGACCACGTCGAAGCTCGCGCTCGCCGGCAACGAGGTGCTGCGCCCGAACCGCACGACGCTGTGCCGCCTGTCGCTGGCGAACGAAGGCACCGACGCGGGCCGCGACGTGCGCGTGCGCTTGCGGCTGCCCGAAGAGCTGCGGCTCGAAGGCGTCGACGGCGCGTCGCGCGACGGCCAGAGCGTCGTGTTCGGCGCGGTCCCGGCCGGCGAGACGCGCGACGCCACCGTGCACCTGCGCCTGGTCGCGACGATCTCGCACGGCGACGTGCTCGAAGTCGGCGCGCGCGTGAGCGGGCTCAACGTCGTGCCGTTCACGTTGGACACGATGCGCGTCGCGACGCACGCGGAGCCGGCGTTCGCCGACAACGCGACGCTGGTCTCGACACCCGACGACGCGATCGACGCGGGCGCCGAGCTCACGTACACGCTGTCGCTGCGCAACGCCGGCGACGGCGCGGCGAAGCGCCTCACCGCAAGGCTCGAACCGCCGGCGAAGACGGTTTACGCGCCGGGCACGACGACGGTCAACGACGTGCCGCTGCTCGACTTCGCGGGCACGTCGCCGCTGCTCACCCCCGGCGGCTTGACGCTGGCCGACGTCGGCCCCGGCGTGGAGGTGATCGCGCGCGTGCGCGTGATCGTCAACACGCCGCTGCCGGCCGGCACCAGCATCGAAGCGCGCGCGCTCGTGAGCTGGGACGACGCGCCGGAGCTCGCCGTGCAAGCGGAGCCGGTGCGCGTGCGCTCCGCCGCGGCGTTCTCGGTGAGTGACCCGGTGCTGCCCTTCTCGGTGCTCGACGCCGCGGCCGCGCTCGAACCGCCGCCCACGCAGCACCAGCTGCCGCGCTCGGGCCGCACGCTGCAACTGCCGCCAGCGGTTCCGGTACGCGGCGCGCTGCACGGCGGCGCGCGCCACGGCAACGTGGTCAGCGGCAACGGCGAGCCGTCGCACGACGAACAGCGCTTCGGCGCGACGCTCACGCTCGAGCTCACCGAAGACAAGCTCGACTGGCTCGTGCCGTACCTGCGCGAGTCGACGTTCCCGGGCTTGCTGCCGCACCTGCTCTTGCTGCGCGCGCTGTTCCCCGACGGCGCGGACGACGCCGACGCGGTGCTGCGCGCGCGCCTGCGCCGCCACGGCGAGCTGCTCAGCGACGTGATCGACACGCTGTTCGTGAAGCTGCGCCTGCCGGGCGCGCAAACGGCACCGGGCGACTTCGAGTCGCGCGAGCTGCGCTCGTCGCTGCGCGGCGTGCTCGAAGCGTTGCGCCGCGAGCGCACCCCGGTCGACGAAGAAACGGGCGACGTCCGCCTCATAGGCACCGTCGGCGCGCACGAGCTCACCGCGGCGATCGACGCGCTCGAACGCGAACCGCTGCAAACCGCCACGCCGTGGCTTGCGCTCTCGCTGCTGATGGGCACGAAGCTCGAACGCGACGGCGACGTCGTCGCCGACTTCACCCCGTACCGCGAAGCGCTGCAGCACACGCTGGCAGAGCTGGGCCGCCTCACCGCGGAAGAGTTCCAAGCCGCGGCGACACGCCCGGTCGACCCGCGCCTCGACGAAGAACGCGACCAGCTGGTCGACACGCTAGCCGAACTACAGCACGCGCCGGCATAGTGTCGACGACGACGATCGTCCTGATCATCGCCGCGATCGCAATCGTCGCAGCGGTCGCGTTCTTCACGCTGCGCCCCCGCCGCGACACAGCGGGCGTCGCAGCGTTAGATGCGCACGACGACCCGGCGCTGTCGGCATCTGGCGAAGCGATGATCGTCGGCGACGTGATGCCGATCGACTCGAACGAACCAGGCCTACCCCCAGGCACCGCACAGCCACCGTTTCGCGCAGACTCACAACCACCAAGCCGGGCAGTTTCAGAAACACCACCCAAACAGTCGCAGGTATACGAAGCTCGCCGTCAGCCCGATCAACCCCGGCGTCAGGCGGACCAACCTTCCCGTGCGTCCGACCCCGCCCAACGTCAGTCTGAGCTTGTCGAAGACTGCGCCACCCAGCGTGCCGAAATCCGCTGGAGCAAACGCTTCGAGCCGCGCGACGGCGCATTCGACGACGCAACCCGGTTGAGCCTCATCCGCGACCTCGGCATCGTGCGCGCACCATGGGGCGTCCCGCTGCTGACGCAGGCGTACGAAGAAGAACCCGCGGCCGAACACCGCCGCGCCGCACTCCGCGCGCTGGCGGCCTACCGCCATCCCGACACGCAGCCGACGTTCGAGCTCGCCCTGCGCGCGGACGACGAAGAAACCCGCGCCATCGCCGCCAACGCACTCACCGCACTGAGCATCCGCGCCGCACTACCGTCCTGAATCAGCGCAAGTAGCGGTCGAACCAGCCCGCGACGCGCTGTGCGACGTCGCGTTGGTTCGCGGGCTTCGCGAACAGGTGTCCTTCGCCGGGATAGATCACCAGCTCCGACGGCACGCCGAGCTCGCGGAGCGCGTGCCAGTACTCGTAGGACTGCGTCACCGGCACCTCGGCGTCGCGGTCGCCGGCGACCATGAGCGTCGGCGTTTTCACCGCCTTGATGTAGTTGATCGGCGAGCTCTTCGCGTACACGCTGGGATCGTCGTAGATCGTCGCGCCGAAGTACGGCAGCATCCACGTGTCGATCTCGTTCGTGCCGTAGTAGCTCAGCCAGTCCGACACGCCCGCGCCGCTCACCGCCGCTTTGAAGCGGTTGGTCTGCGTGAGCGACCACATCGTCATGTAACCGCCGTAGCTCCAGCCGAAGATACCGACGCGCTTGGGATCGACGGGGATCGTCTGCCCCACCGCGTCGAGCCCGATGAGGATGTCGCGCAAATCGCCGTACCCGAAGTCCTTGACGTTCGCGCGCGTGAACGCCTCGCCCTGACCGTAGCTCCCGCGCGGGTTCGGCGCGAACACGATGTATCCGCGCGCGGCGAGCATCGCTTGAAACGCCAGCGGACCGCTCGGAAAGATCGGGTAGTGCGCGAACGCCGGCCCGCCGTGGATGTACGTGACGATCGGATAGCGCACGCCGGGCTTCGCATCGGGCGGAAAGATGAGCCAGCCCTGCACCGGGTTGCCGTCGCCGGTCCAGGTGAGGCTCCGCGCAGCGCCCGTCAGGCGGCGAACGTGCGCGTTGGCCGATGTCACGGCGTGCATCGCGCCGAGCGGCCCGATCGCGATCTCGGGCGGTGACGTGATCGACTGCCGAATCGTCGCAGCGATCTTTCCGTCGCGCGACAGCGACACGCCCGCATCGCCGGGCGCGATGCCCGCGAAACCGCTCGCGTAGATCGTCTCCTGACCGCTCCACATCTGCTGCTGCCGTTTCGCATCGGGATCGATCTCCGCGATCACCATGCGGTCCCCGGCGAGCTCCGTCGCGAGGATGCGATTGCGCGAACCGTTCCACGCGATGGTCACCACCGACGCTTTCAGGTTCGTCGTCACGTCGGCCGCCGTGCCGCCGGTCGCGGGCACGACATAGACGTCGCCGCCGGTGATCGCCTCGTCGCTCATGATCCCGCCGATGTACGCGATGCGCTTGCCGTCACCGGACCAGCGCGGCGACGCGATCTGCAAGTCGGGATGATGGATCTGCGCCGCCATGCCCGTCTTCTCGTCGACCGTGTACAGCTCGGCGACCCACCAGTTCGCGTCGCCGTTCCCGTGCGCGGCGGTCGCGGCGAAGCGCGTGCCGTCCGGCGACCAGTCGAACTCGTACACGTTGAGATCGTCCGGCCCCAGCAGCCGGATCGCAGCCTGCCCTGAGCTTGCCGAAGGGCGCGCCGGGATCACCGCGAGCCGCTGCTCGTAGAACTTCCCGCCGATCACGCCGCCCGCGGGCGCCGACGGCCCCAGCGGGCTGGGCGGCCGCGGCGCGCCGGCCGAGTACAGCAGCGCGATCTTCGTCCCGTCGGGCGACCAGCGCGGCGTCGACAACGGCCCTTTCGCCGCGGTGAGCACCCGCGCGCCGCCGCTGGCGGAGAAGTCCTCGACCGCGACCTGCCCTTGCCCGCGAGCATCGGTCGTCACGAACGCGAGCCGCCGCCCGTCGGGCGACCACGCAACGTCCCCCTCGTCGCACCGCCGCCCGGGGCACGCGGTGATCGTATGCGCGACGGCCGGCCGAGCAACGTCGGCCAACCGGATCGCACTCCGGTCCCCAACGGCCTCGACATAGGCAAATCGCCGCCCATCAGGCGAGAGCGCAACCTGCGAAAACTGATGCACGCCACTCAGCGCCGAGGCAATCTGCTCGAACGGAACCGGCTCGGCCCCGGCCGGCCGAACCGAGGCGACCAGACCACAAACGAGCGCCAACAGCATACGAACCAACGAGCGGATCGGCATATGCCGAGATACCGCACCCTGCACCGCGTCCCTTGGGCCTTGTCGCAAGCGTCCGGCGTGGGATAGGTACGGCGAAAGGCGCACGACACTTGACTAAGATCACTTAGCTAAGCGATGATTCTTCCCGTGCGAACCGTGAACGTCCATGAGGCAAAGACCCATCTCTCAACGCTCCTCGCCGCGGTCGAATCGGGCGAAGAAGTGGTGATCGCACGCGCGGGGCGGCCCGTCGCGATGCTCAGCCGCTACATCGCCGACAAACGTCCTCTCGGAATGGACGACGGAAAGATCACGATCCCCGACGACTTCGACCAGTGGATCCCCGAAGAGTTCGAGCCCTATCTGTGAGCCGCGCGCTGCTGGACACGCATGTGTGGCTTTGGTCGACCGGCGCATCGAACCGGCTGGGGCCGCGGACGCGTACTCTGATCGAAGATCCGGCGAACGAGCTCTGGCTCTCTGTGGCCAGCGCGTGGGAACTGGCGATAAAGGCGAGACGGGGGCTCGAGCTCGGGATCGCGGTCGACGAATACGTGCGCTCCCGGCTGCGGCTGGGGCGAATCCGGCAGCTCGACATCGGCTTGGATCACGTGCTCGCGGTCGCACATCTTCCCGAACATCATCGCGATCCGTTCGACCGGTTGCTGATCGCGCAAGCCCGTGCCGAGAACCTCCTGCTCGTCACGGTCGATCCGCAGATAGCGCGGTACGACGTTCCGGTCCACGACGCCACCACATAACCTGCGTCACCCGTAACATTGCCCGCGTGCGTGCCGATAACTGGGAGTACCGGTGCTTGCCTGCGCCGAGTATCCGCGAGAAGGAGCCCCTATGGATTCGGGTCTTCCTGCGCGCCACTTCCGGGCGCGCCTCAAGTCGAAGCCGCACCACGACCGGCTCAACGCGGTCGAGGTCCTGGTGGTCGCCCTGAGCCTCCTAGCGCTCGTCGACTGCGCCGTCATCGGCTGGCTGGTCGTCCACGGGCTGGGCAGTTAAAGCACCTAACCCCTATTTTTGAGGGGTGACTAGGAGCCGTTCGGCTCCGGGACCCCTGGCCCGAAAAGGCCCAATTTGCGGGCCCAATGGACGCACTCATTCGGGACGTGCGCTTCACTTGGGCCCAAGTGTGATCGGCGACATTGAGTATGCGCACTGAAGCGCGACCGTCACCGCAAGGATCGCACCGCAAATGGCCGTCCAACTCGAACACGAATTCGCCGCTCTCCCGCACGCCGACGCTCGTCCAGGCGTGCATTCTTTCTCGCGGGGTTGGGTGGCTGCGCTGGTCGCCTCGGACGTCGTGTTCTTCCTGGCCGCCACGTATCTGGCCGGGCTCTTCGTCAAGCACTTCTGGATGTCGTCGCTGCTGATCCGCCACGTAGCGGTCCCCGCGACGCTCACGGCGGCCTTCGCGGTCCTGGTGTTCTGGCAGCTCGGCCTCTACCGCCGCTCGTTCGCGATGACGGTCCGCGACGAGTTCTACCACGCGGTCGCGGCGCTCTCGCTGGCGTCGGCGCCGGTGCTGGTCGTCTTCTCGCTGTTCCCGATGGTCTCGACGTCGCGGCTGGTCGCGCTCTTCGCGCTGCTCTTCGCGATCGCGCTGGTCGGTACGGCGCGCGCGATCGCGCACCGGGTCCGCGACGTGCTCATGCTGGCCCACCCGCGCCGCATCGCGGTCGTCGGCCACCCGTCGCGGCTCGAGTTCGCCGAGGACGCGATGCGCTCGCTACCCAACGCGCGCGTGTTCCGCCTGTCCGTGCCGAACATCGACTCCATCGGCGCGCTCACGCCGGACGCGGTCGCCTCGCAGCCGTGGTTCCGCCACGCGGTCGAATGGGGCTGCGACACGCTGGTGTTCACCGAGATCCTCGCGCCCTCGCAGATGCCGCA
Organism: Candidatus Elarobacter sp.; assembly: GCA_035943995.1. Taxonomy (GTDB): domain Bacteria; phylum Vulcanimicrobiota; class Vulcanimicrobiia; order Vulcanimicrobiales; family Vulcanimicrobiaceae; genus Vulcanimicrobium. The sequence continues at coordinate 31,913 of DASZBS010000007.1, forward strand.
AGTCCTCTCCGCCGCGCAGCGCGTCGGGCTCACGATCGCGTTCGCGCCGCCGCGCATCCGCGTGCACGCCTACGACCTGCACATGGAGTCGATCGGGAAGCAGGCGCTGATCGTCGCCCGCCCGCTCAAGGCCACCGAGTCCGGCTCGCGCCTCGGGAAGCGGCTCTTCGACCTCACCGTCTCCGCCTGCGCGATCGTGCTGTTCGCGCCGGTGATGCTGCTCGTCGCCGCCGCGATCTCGATCGAGGACGGCGAGCCGGTCGTGTACCGCCAAGAGCGCGTCGGCCGCGACGGCAAGACGTTCCAGATCCTCAAGTTCCGCTCGATGGGCCTCAACGCCGAGAAAGACGGCGCGCGGTTCGCGACGGTCGGCGACGCGCGCGTCACGCGCGTCGGCAAGTTCATCCGCCGCACGTCGCTCGACGAGCTGCCGCAGCTGCTCAACGTCCTCAAGGGCGAGATGTCGATCGTCGGCCCGCGCCCCGAGCGTCCCGTGTTCGTGCAGCAGTTCGAGGAGAAGTACCCGCGCTACGCCGAGCGCCACATCATGCCGCCGGGGATCACGGGCTGGTCGCAAGTGTACGGCAAGCGAGTCGTCGGGTTCGAAGACGTCCCGGACAAGCTGCGCGGCGACCTCTTCTACGTCGAGAACTGGTCGCTGTTCATGGACATCGCGGTGTGCATGAAGACCGCCGCCGAGGTGCTGTTCCACCGAGCCGCGTAGCGCGGCTCACCTCGCGCGGTCGCTGCCGATCAGCTGCGCCAGCCGGCGCGCGACCGACACCACGTTGAAATCCGCCGCCACCTTCGCGTGCGCCGCGCGCGCGAGCGATGCGCGCAGGTCCGCATCCTCCGCGAGCTCGGCGATCGCCGCGGCGATCGCGGTGACGTTGCGCTGGTCCACGAGGCGCCCGCACGTGTCGTCGACGAGCTCGCCGATGCTACCCGTATCCGTCGTGACGACGGGCAATCCTAGTGCCATCGCCTCCATGAGCGCGACCGGGATCCCTTCCATCAGCCCGCCCGGCAGCTCCAGGCTGGTGAGCACCATCGCGTCGTAGGCGCCGGCGCGAATCTCATCGAGCAGCGCCGCGTGCGCGACGTGGCCGCGAAACGTGACGTTCGCATCGACGCCGAGCGCCGCGGCCTTGTCGCGCAACGTGTCGCGCAGCTCGCCGTCGCCGGCGATCGTGCAATGCACGTCCACGCCGCGGTCGCGCAGCTCCGCGAGCGCTTCGAGCAGATCGGCGTGGCCTTTCTTGAGAACGAGATTCGCGGCGCACAACAGCGAGAAGGGACGCGCCGCGCCGAGCGGCGCGTCGTGCGCATCGCGTTGCGGCTCCGCGGGGACGTCGACGCCGACGTGCACGACCTCGATGTACGCCACCGTCGAATCGGCGAGGGCCGCGTACAGATCGCGCCGGCCGCGTGCGGAGATCGCGCGCACGAAGCGCGCGCTCGGGAGCTTCGCGGCGAGCGCGTTGTTCTCGTAGATGTCCCACAGATGTCCGGTCGAGCTCCACGGGATGCCGGCGACGTGGGCGGCGACGAACGCGACGGTGGCGGGCGTGGACAACCAATACGAATGCACGTGATCGTAGCGCTCGCGGCGCAGCCGCATCCCGACGGCCAGCCCCAGCGGTACCACCGCGATGTTCTTGAGCTTCACCTTCGCCGGGTACGGCGCGCGAAACAACGACCACAGCGCGCGCACCGAACTTGCGGGGCGTGTCGCGAGCGCCGCGAACGCGCCGGCCAGCGTCGAGGGTGCGAACAAGCCCATGCGACGCACGTCGCCCGCGACGCCTTCGAATCCCCACGCCGCGTCGGGCGGTGAGGTCGGGAACACCGTCACGCGATCGAAGTACGGTGCGAGGTTGCGCAGCTCGGCGTGAAGATACGGCTCCTTCCCGCCGAACGGATACTTCGCCGAGACCAGCGCCAGCTTCACGCGGCGCTATTTCGTCGCGATGAGGCGCACGCCGAGCAGCGCGCGCACCGGTCGCGTGCGCGCGACGGCGGTTCGCACCGCGGCGGGCAGCGCACCCAAGATCGCTTCCATCACGGCGAAGGGTCCGACCGGAAGCGCCGCGAGACGGCCGCGCAACGGCACGCCGGCGCGGACCGACGCGAACCCCGCGCGGCGCAAGATCGCGGCGAGCTCGCGGTTGGTGTACTCGCGCAAGTGAAAGCCTTCGGCGCGGTCGCTGAAGAAGCGCGACACGTCGTGCGGACCCGAGAACCGGTTCGGCGTGATCACGATGTACGTGCCGCCCGGTTTGAGCGCGCGCTGGATCTCGGCGAGCTGCTCCAGCGCGTCGTCCGGATGCAGATGCTCCATGAGCTGATCGCTGAACGCGACGTCGACGCTCGCGGCCGGCACCGGGACCGACGTGCCGTCGGAGATCGTCAGCGCGAAGTTCGCCGGCTTGCGGGCGGCGTCGACGTAGCCGTCGCTCACGTCCACGGCGTACACGAACTTGCACCGGCCGGCGAGCGCGAACGAGAACAGGCAGTCGCCCGGGCCGATCTCCAGAAACGTCCCGTCCCGCCCCAGGAACGGCGCCACCCAGCCGGTCAGCTTGCGGATCTGCGGCTCGCGCGCCGCCGGCTCGGCCGCGCGCGCGATCAGCGGGTGGTCGGGGACCCGGCGGTACAGCTCGTCGTACACGTCGTTGTACAGGGTCCGGCGCGACGCGCGGTCGGCTTCGCGGAGGCGCTGCGCCAGCTCGCGCTCGACCTCGTAGTGCTCGCGGATCCGCGCCTCGGTGCGCGGATCGTCGGCGGGCGGGGCGGCCTTCATCGTCCTGTTCATTCGGCGTCCGCTCGTCGTCATACCCGTATCGGCCGGGACCAATGTCCCAAACTAGCGTGTGGCCGCTCGCGAAGGGGGGTATGATCCGCGGCGGATCGCATCCCCCTAGGATGCGGGGTACGACGGAGCGGCACGGATGACGGTTTGCGTTCTTGGGTTAGGGTACATCGGGCTTCCGACCGCGGCGATCCTGGCGCTCGCCGGCCACGATGTGATCGGCTACGACGTGGATCCGGCCGTGCTCGAAGCGCTGCGCGGCGGCGCCCGGCACGTCAAGGAAGAGCCCGTGCGCCGGCTCGTCACCGACGCCCTCAAGGGCGGAACGTTCCAGCTCGCCGAGCGGCTTCCGGACCACGCCGATGCCTGGCTGATCTGCGTGCCGACGCCGAACATCGACCACCGCCCGGACCTCTCCTACGTCCGCGCGGCCACCGACGCGCTGGCGCCGCGGCTGCGCGCGCACGACCTCGTGATCCTGGAGTCGACCGTCCCGCCCGGCACGATGGACCGCGTCGTGGTGACGGCGCTGCGCGACGCCGGCGTGGATCCGGACACGGTCGCGATCGCGCAC
>DASZBS010000008.1:0-38088 GCA_035943995.1 Candidatus Elarobacter sp.
GGTCAAGTCCTTCCAGGTGCCGCCGACGTCGGGAACGATGGCCTGCCCGCCGAGCTTCCCGTCGGTGCCGACTTCGCGTGCGACGCGGGTCACTTCCGAGGCGAACGAGTTGAGCTGATCGACCATCGTGTTGACGGTCGCTTTCAGCTCGAGCATCTCACCCTTGACGTCGACGGTGATCTTCTTCGAAAGATCGCCTTTGGCGACGGCGGTCGTGACGTCGGCGATGTTGCGCACTTGCGACGTCAGGTTCGAGGCCATGAAGTTGACGTTGTCGGTGAGGTCTTTCCACGTGCCGGCCACGCCTTGCACGTACGCCTGGCCGCCGAGCTTGCCTTCGGAGCCCACCTCGCGCGCGACGCGCGTGACTTCGGATGCGAACGCGTTGAGCTGGTCGACCATCGTGTTGACGGTGCCCTTGAGCTCCGCCATCTCGCCGCGCACGTCGACGGTGATCTTCTTCGAAAGGTCGCCGCTGGCGACGGCGGTGGTGACATCGGCGATGTTGCGGACCTGGTTCGTCAGGTTCGCCGCCATCGAGTTCACCGAGTCGGTGAGGTCTTTCCACGTGCCGGCGACGCCTTCGACCTGCGCCTGGCCCCCGAGCTTGCCTTCGGAACCCACCTCGCGCGCGACGCGCGTGACCTCGCCCGCGAACGAGTTGAGCTGGTCGACCATCGTGTTGACGGTCGCCTTGAGCTCGAGCATCTCGCCTTTGACGTCGACGGTGATCTTCTTCGAGAGATCGCCGCGCGCGACGGCTGTGGTGACGGCCGCGATGTTGCGCACCTGGTTCGTCAGGTTGCCGGCCATCGAGTTGACGGAGTCCGTCAAATCTTTCCACGTGCCGGCCACGCCGCGCACGTCGGCCTGACCGCCGAGCCGTCCGTCCGTACCGACCTCGCGCGCGACGCGCGTGACCTCGGCGGCGAACGAGTTGAGCTGGTCGACCATCGTGTTGATCGTCGTCTTGAGCTCGAGCACCTCGCCGCGCACCGACACGGTGATCTTCTTCGAAAGGTCGCCGTTCGCGACCGCAGTGGTGACCTCGGCGATGTTGCGAACCTGCGCCGTGAGGTTACCGGCCATCGTGTTGACCGAGTCGGTCAAGTCTTTCCACGTACCGGCGACGCCTTCGACCTGCGCCTGGCCGCCGAGCCGGCCTTCCGTACCGACCTCGCGCGCGACGCGCGTGACCTCGCCCGCGAACGAGTTGAGCTGGTCGACCATCGTGTTGACGGTGACCTTGAGGTCGGCGACCTCACCTTTCACGTCGACGGTGATCTTCTTGGAAAGATCGCCCTTCGCGACGGCGGTCGTCACCTCGGCGATGTTGCGGACCTGGCTGGTCAGGTTGCGCGCCATCGTGTTGACGGAGTCCGTCAAGTCTTTCCACGTGCCGGCGACGCCTTCGACGATCGCCTGGCCGCCGAGCCGTCCGTCCGTACCGACCTCGCGCGCGACGCGCGTCACCTCGCCGGCGAACGCGTTGAGCTGGTCGTCCATCGTGTTGATGGTGCCCTTGAGCTCGAGCACCTCGCCGCGCACGTCGACGGTGATCTTCTTCGAAAGGTCGCCCTTCGCGACGGCGGTCGTCACCTCGGCGATGTTGCGCACCTGGCTGGTGAGGTTACCGGCCATCGTGTTGACGGAGTCGGTGAGATCTTTCCACGTGCCGGCGACGCCGCGCACGTCGGCCTGGCCGCCGAGCCGGCCTTCGGAACCGACCTCGCGCGCGACGCGCGTGACCTCGGCGGCGAAGGTGTTGAGCTGGTCGACCATCGTATTGATGGTCTCTTTGAGCTGCAGGATCTCGCCGCGCGCTTCGACGGTGATCTTCTTGGAGAGGTTGCCGTTGGCGACGGCGGTGGTGACGTCGGCGATGTTGCGAATCTGGTTGGTCAGCGTGCCGGCCATCGAGTTGACCGAGTCGGTGAGGTCTTTCCACGTACCGGCGACGCCGCGCACGTGCGCCTGGCCGCCGAGGATGCCTTCGGAACCGACTTCGCGCGCGACGCGCGTGACTTCGCCGGCGAACGCGTTGAGCTGGTCGACCATCGCGTTGATGGTGCGCGCGCTGCGCAAGAACTCGCCCTTGAGCGGGCGGCCGTCGACTTCGAGCGACATCTGCTGCGAGAGATCGCCGCGCGCGACGGCGCCGAGCACGCGGCTCGTCTCGGCGATCGGATGGGTGAGGTCGTCGATCAGCCGGTTGACGGCGAGCAGCTTCTCGCCGTAGCTGCCGGGTGCTTGCAGCTCCGAGCGCTGGCCGAGCCGTCCGTCGAAGCCGACGACGGTCGAGATGCGCTCCATCTCTTTGAGGACGCGGCCGTTCCAGCCGACCATCTCGTTGAACGCTTCCGCGATGTCGCCGTCGATGCCGTCCCACGACGTGGGCAACTTCGCGCTGAAGTCGCCGCGCGTGACGGCGCGCAGCGCGTTCAGGAGGACGCGCTTCACGTGATCTGCTCCCACCGTACCGTTGCTGCTTCGCGGCGCGGCCCCGTTCTTGGGGGGAGCGGGACGCTTGGCGTCAGGCTTGGTTTTTCCGGCGACGGCCGCAGGCGGCATACGCGATCTCCCTCGGGCGGTATGACGAACGCCGACGGCGCCCTATCATCGATAGATCGGCACGGCGGTGAACTGTCTTACGACGGGCAAGCTACCCGTCGGCGGCAAGCGCCAAACGGCTCACCGATTACCGTGAGTGTACGGAATCCGTCTCCGTTACGTCACCGGCCGAGCAAGCCACTATCCGTCGAGCGCGTCGAACGAGAAAGCGAGCGCCAAGCCGTACACGAGATGCGGGATCGCATCCGCGGCCCAGTCCGCGGCGGCCCACGTTTTCGGATCGCTCGCGCCGCTCGCGGCGATCGCGCCGTCGCTCAGCGCCATCGCCGCGCCGCCGGCGGCGACCGCCATCAGCAGCACCGGAACGCCGCGCAGTGCCGGGCGAACGAGCCCGTACGCAACGCCGACGCCGAGCCCGGCGGCGTAACCGAACAGCGCGCCGATGCCGCCGCGCCGGTGCGACGTCGTCTCGTCGTCCGATGCCAACGCGCCGAGACCGGCGGCTTCGGCCATGTTCTTCACCATCTTCGACGGCACGTCGCTCTCGCCGCGACCGCGCACCGCGATGTCGGCGTAGGTGGTCAGGTCGAGCGCGACCGTTCCGACCGCGCCGGCTACTGCACCGATGAAGACGTGCCGAACGAAGCTCATGAAGCGAGCATCCCCACCGGCGCGGCGTTTGACTCCGAGCAAGCGAGGGTATCGCCGCACTCAAAGGGGAGAGCCCGTTTCTGAGCACGCGCGCTAGGCGGTGAGCCCGATCGAAGAGCGACGATTAGCCGCATCGTTGCGGCTGCTGGTGGCGGCGAGCCGCGAGCTGGCGACCTCGTTCGACTACGCCCAGACGCTGGCGGCGGTGGGCCGCTTGATCGTGCCCGAGTTCGCGCACGGTTTTTCCGTGGAAGTCGAGGAGGGCGAGATCCGCACGACGCTCGCGCGCGCCGGACGCGCGGGCGAGGACGCGATCGAGTTCGCGTTGATCGCGCGCGGCAAGCAGCTCGGCGTGATGTGCGTGTTCGGTGCCGACACCTCGGCGGATCCGGACAGCGGGCTCGACCTGTGGTCGGAGCTGGCGCTGCGCGTCGCCGTGTCGGTGGACGCCGCGCAAGTGTACGCGCGCGAGCACCACGTCGCCGACACCCTGCAGCGCGCGCTGCTTCCCGAGCGGTTGCCGGTCGACGACCGGCTCGCGTTCGACGCCGCGTACATGCCCGGTGCGCAGGAAGCGATCGTCGGCGGCGACTGGTACGACGCGTTCCGCCTGCCGGACGGCCGCATCGCGTTCTCGATCGGTGACGTCGCGGGCCACGGGCTGCGCGCGGCGATCGTGATGGGTGAAGTTCGTCAGGCGTTTCGCGCCGCGGCGCTCAACCCGAACTCGCCGTCGCTGGTGCTCGAGCGCGCGAACACGATCGTCAACATGCGCGCGAACCCGGTGATGGTCACCGCGATGTTCGGCATCGTCGACCCGCGCGACGGCACGGTGACGTACGCGTCGGCCGGCCACCCCGCGCCGCTGCTGGCGCTGCCGTGCGGCGTCGTGTCGATGCTGCCCAAAGACGGCGTTCCGCTGGGCATCGTCGATTCCGTGGGCGCCACCGACTGGACGTTCACGCTGCCGCCGGGCGCGCTGTTCACCGTCTACACCGACGGTTTGATCGAGTACTCGCGCGACGTGATCGAAGGCGAAGAGCGGCTCCTCGCCGCCGCGCGCGAAGGCGTCGTGCACGTCGACGCGGAGCCTGCGCGCGCGCTGCTGCGCCGCATCTTCGCGAACCGCGAGAACACCGACGACGTCGCGACGCTCACCGTCGCGTCGGCGGACGTCCCTAGCACCACGTTCGCGTTCAGGTTCAGCGCGCTGCCGATGGCCGTGCCGCTGGTGCGGCGCAGCCTCGAGCGGTTTGCCCGCAGGCTCGGTCTCGACGACGACGCCCGCTTCTCGCTGCTGACCGCCGTGGGCGAAGCGGTCGCGAACGCCGTCGAGCACGCGTACCTCGGGCCGCCCGGGCTCGTGCGCGTGCACGCGCAGGCGGGCGACGACAACCTCGTGGTGACGATCGAGGACGACGGCAAGTGGAAGCCGGCGCAGCGGCGCGACGAACGCGGCCGCGGCTTGCCGCTGATGCGCGCGCTGATGGACGGCGTCGAGATCCGCACGCATCAGGCGCGGACCGAGGTCCGCTTGATCATGGTGCTGCAGGAGGGCCGCGTCGTCGCGTGAGCGGCGGCGCCGCCTGGTGCAGGGAACCTAGGAACCACCCGTACGGGCTGAGCCGAACGGCCCATGACGGCGTGAGAGAGCAAATGTACGGGGTACGACGTTCTCGATGCTCCCGGGTACTGCGGAGAAGAACCGATTCCTGAGCGGCCTGCCGCCGATGACGCGGTCGCTGTTCGAGTCCCGCATGACCTCGCACGGCGGCGGGATCGGCGACGTGCTGCAGCCGCCCGACGCCGTGATCGACGCCGTGTGGTTTCCGATGTCGGGGATCGTGTCGACGCTGCGCCCGCTCGAGGGCGACACCAACGTCGAGGTCGACGTGACCGGTGCCGAAGGCTTTCTCGGCATCGAGCTGGTGCTCGGCGCGCGGCGCACGCCCGACACCTGGATCGTGCAGTCGCCCGGGCGCTTCGCGCGGCTCGACGCGCAAGTCTTCCTCGAAACGCTAGAGCGTGACGCCGTGCTGCGCGAGGCCGGGCGGCGCTACCTCGCCGCGTCGCGCGCGATTCGCGGGCAGTGGGTCGCGTGCAACGCGCGGCATACGATCGAGCAGCGGCTCGCGAAGTGGCTGCTGACGGCGCGCGACCGCGTCGGCGACGAGATCCAGATCACCCAGGACGTCGTCGCCATGATGCTGGGCGTGCGGCGTGCGAGCGTGGTGACGGTGCTCGGCCGGTTCGTCGACGACGGCCTCGTGGCCCACGGCTACGCGCGCGTCCGCATCGTGGACGACGTGCGGCTGGCCGCGGTGTCGTGCCCGTGCTACGCGCGGGCCGCGGAGTTCTTGCGCGGCGGGCTGGACGCGGCGTAGAACCCGGTACCGAGCGTTTGTCGGCCGTCTGCCGGGGTACCATCCGGGCGTGGGATCGTCCGATGCCCACCGGCACGACCCCGCGGACGGTCCGCAGCGACGAGCTCTCCGGAGTACGGCGCTCGCGGACGACTCCGCGGCGGACAGCCGGAGCTGACACCGCGTCAGCCGCAGCTGATACCACATCAGGAGGCGAGTGATGGACAATCTGGTGCTGTGCCCTTGCGAGCACTCGCTTGCAAATCACGACTATATGGGCTGCTCCGGCGACCGCAATAGCCGCTGCGACTGCGAGCTAGACCGCCACGCGGCGCTCGAGGCGGCGGTCGACAGCGCCCGGACCACACCCCTCTACACGACCCCCGGCTACGTCACCCGGACCGGCGACGCGGCTTAGGCTTATGCGCTCTCTACGAGCGCCTAAGCCCTCCCTGGGCTGCGCCCAGGTCCGAAAGCGGAGAGGTTTGATCGATTTTGGCGCTTGACGCCGCTTGGCGGCCGGTGATAGGATACGGCCCTATGCCTCTCGGCGGATAGCGGCATACGAGAGCGAGCGAGGACACCTCACTCCGGTGGGTCGGTCCTTGCCTTTTCGCGTTTGCGAGCCCCGAGCGCGCGTGAGACCACGCAGGAAGACCCCCAGAAACAGAATGGCGACGAAGACGACGGCGGACAAACCCAAGACGACGCGCAGCCGCAAGAAGGCCGAAGCGGCCCCCGCGGCGCCGAACGGGTCGAGCACCGCGGTCAAGCAAGAGAACATCGCGAGCGCGAGCTTCCACGTCCCCGAGGAAGCATTCACCGTCGAGCTGCCCGACGATCCCGGTGCGAAGCGCAAGCGCCACTCGTTCGCGACGTTCGCGGACGTGCTGCAGCTCCCCGACCTGATCGAGTTGCAGAAAGCTTCCTTCAAATGGTTCATCAACGACGGACTGAAGGAAGCGTTCGACTCGATCTCGCCGATCAAGGACTTCACCGGCAATCTCGTGCTGGAGTTCGGCGACCACTCGCTGGGCGAGCCGAAGTATTCCGTCGAGGAGTGCCGCGAGCGCGACATGACCTACAGCGCGCCGCTGCGCGTGCGCGTTCGTTTGATCACGGCGGAGTCCGGCGAGATCAAGGGCATCCCGGACCAAGAGATCTTCATGGGCGATTTCCCGCTCATGACGGACAAGGGCACGTTCATGATCAACGGCGCGGAGCGCGTGATCGTGAGCCAGCTCGTCCGTTCCCCCGGCGTGTACTTCTTGCAAGACACGGACACGAACAACCGGCCCACGTACAACGCGACGATCATCCCCAACCGCGGCGCGTGGATCGAGTTCGAGACCGACAACGGCACCAAGAACGACGAGACCGAAGGCACGATCGGCGTCCGCATCGACAAGAACCGCAAGATCTACGCGACGACGTTCGTGCGCGCGCTGTCGCGCCCCGATCTCGGCCACGCCTGGGAGAGCGATGAAGCGATCCTGGCGCTGTTCGACAACAGCCCGCTGATCGCGAACTGCCTCGAGAAAGACAAGGACGTCAAGACCAAGGAAGACGCGCTCAAGGAAATCTACAAGAAGCTGCGCCCCGGTGAGCCCGAGAACGCGGAGAATGCGGAGAAGCTGCTCGAGTCGCTGTTCTTCGACGAGAAGCGCTACGATCTCGCCGGCGTCGGCCGCTACAAGCTGCTCGGCAAGCTCGAGGGCGCGCGCGATCCGAAGCTGCGCGAGTACACCGCGGCCGGCCTCAAGGCGCCCGCGATGACGAAGAAGGCGCTCACGCGCGAAGACATGATCGCCGTGCTGCGCCGCCTCATCAAGGTGCAGTCGCGCGAAGTCCACAAGGACGACATCGACCACCTCGGCAACCGCCGCATCCGTTCGGTGGGTGAGCTGCTGCAGAACCAGTTCCGCGTCGGCTTGCTGCGCCTGGAGCGCGTCGTGCGCGAGCGCATGACCGTTCAGGACATCGAGACCGTCACGCCGCAGGCGCTGATCAACATCCGCCCCGTGGTCGCGGCGATCAAAGAGTTCTTCGGCTCCTCGCAGCTCTCGCAGTTCATGGACCAGACCAACTCGCTCGCCGAGCTGACGCACAAGCGGCGTCTGTCGGCGCTCGGGCCGGGCGGTCTGTCACGCGAACGCGCCGGCTTTGAAGTCCGCGACGTCCACCACTCGCACTACGGCCGCATCTGCCCGATCGAGACGCCGGAAGGCCCGAACATCGGTCTGATCGGCTCGCTCGCGACGTTCGCGCGGGTCAACCGCTACGGCTTCATCGAGACGCCGTACCGCGTGGTGAAGGACGGCATCGTCAGCAACGAGATCCGCTACTTCACCGCCGACCGCGAGGACGAGTACATCGTCGCGCAGGCCAACACGCTGCTGGATCCCCAAGGCAAGATCACGTCGACGTCCGTCGTCGCGCGCTATGCCGAGGAGTACGTCGAAGAGCCGCCCGACAAGGTGCAGCTCATGGACGTGTCGCCCAAGCAGATCGTGTCGGTCGCGACGGCGCTCATCCCGTTCCTCGAGCACGACGACGCGAACCGCGCCCTGATGGGCGCGAACATGCAGCGGCAAGCCGTGCCGCTGCTCCGCCCGCAGGCGCCGATCATCGGCACCGGCATGGAGTATCGCGCCGCCAAGGACTCCGGCGGCTGCGTGCTCGCGCGCGCCCACGGCGAAGTCACCGCGGCCGATGCGCACACGATCGTCATCAAGCACGACGACGACGGCCTGGACCACAGCTACGACCTGCTCAAGTTCACGCGCTCCAACGCGGGCACGTGCATCAACCAGCGCCCGATCGTCGCCGTGGGCGACAAGGTCGTGCGCGGTCAGATCCTCGCCGACGGCCCGTCGTCGGATGAGGGCGAGCTCGCGCTGGGCCAAAACGTCATGGTCGCGTTCATGCCGTGGGAAGGCTACAACTACGAGGACGCGATCCTCATCTCCGAGCGCATGGTCAAGGACGACCGCTTCACCTCGATCCACATCGAGGAGTACGAGTGCGAAGCCCGCGACACGAAGCTCGGGCCCGAAGAGATCACGCGCGACATCCCCAACGTCGGCGAAGATTCGCTCAAGGACCTCGACGAGAACGGCATCGTGCGCATCGGCGCGGAGGTGCGTCCCGAAGACATCCTCGTCGGCAAGGTCACGCCCAAGGGCGAGACGGAGCTGACGGCGGAAGAGCGCCTGCTGCGCGCGATCTTCGGCGAGAAGTCGCGCGAAGTGCGCGACACGTCGCTGAAAGTTCCGCACGGCGAAAAGGGCAAGATCATCGACGTCAAGCGCTTCTCGCGCGAGAACGGCGACGAGCTCAGCCCGGGCGTCAACCACCTCGTCCGCGTCTACGTCGCGCAGAAGCGCAAGATTCTGCAAGGCGACAAGATGGCCGGCCGCCACGGCAACAAGGGCGTCATCGCCAAGGTGCTGCCGGAAGAAGACATGCCGTACATGGAAGACGGCTCGCCGGTCGACATCGTGCTCAACCCGCTCGGCGTCCCGTCGCGCATGAACCTCGGGCAGATCATGGAGACCCATCTCGGATGGGCCGCCGCGATGCTCGGGTTCCACATCGCGACGCCGGTGTTCGACGGCGCGCACGCGGAAGACATCAGCGAGTGGCTGCAGGATGCAGGCTTGCCGTCGGACGGCAAGACGTGGCTGCGCGACGGGCGCACGGGCGACCGCTTCGGCCGCCCGATCACCGTCGGCTACATCTACATGCTCAAGCTCGCGCATCTCGTCGACGACAAGATCCACGCGCGCTCGACCGGTCCGTACTCGATGATCACCCAGCAGCCGCTGGGCGGTAAGGCGCAGTTCGGCGGCCAGCGCTTCGGCGAGATGGAAGTCTGGGCGCTCGAAGCCTACGGCGCTGCGTACACGCTGCAAGAGCTGCTCACGGTCAAGTCCGACGACGTCGTCGGCCGCGTGAAGACGTACGAGGCGATCGTCAAGGGCGAGAACGTGATGGAACCGGGCGTTCCGGAATCGTTCAAGGTGCTCATCAAGGAGCTCCAGTCGCTCGCGCTCGACGTCAAGGTGCTCACGGAACAGCGCGAAGAGGTCGAGATCCGCATCGCGGACGACGACATGGCGGAGCGCGCCCAAGAGATCGGGCTGCTGATGGGCGACGAAGATCCGCGCCTGTCGCAAACCGCGCTCGCGGAACGCGAAGCCGAACGTGACCGTCTGTCGCAGGCAGCCGCGGCGGCGCTCGGCACGCCGATCGAATCGGACGAAGAAGAGGACGGCGAAGCCGGTGAAGTCGCCGGCGTCGCCGAGGGCGAGGAGCCCGAAGAAGAAGAGGAAGAGCTCGACGATTCGGCTCCGCTCGTCAGCGCCGCTCCGGCGCGCGGACGCGCACCCGACGACGACCTGCTTCCCACGAGCCCGCTAGGCGGACTGCGCGCGACGATGACGGACGACGGCGAGATCGTCGTCGACGAGATCGTCGACGAAGAAGTCCCGGTCGCCACCGAGGAAGACGACGTCGACGAAGGCTACGTGCTCGAAGAAGAGGACGAAGAGCTGGCCGAAGAAGCCGAAGAGGACGAAGGCCCGCTCGCACACTCGACGGACGACGACTACTAAGCCGCAACCATCGGCGAAAAAGGAGGGCCCGGATCTGACGATCCGGGCCTTCGTTTTTATGTTTGACTAGTGTCACCCTGAGCTTGTCGAAGGGTGCGCCACCATCGTCGCGTGCGGCGCCCGACGTGGCGCGGCGGGGGCGCGACATTGCTGCGGTGGGGACGCTCACTCCGCGCATCCCTGCGCTCCGATCGCTCGGTGCTCCGTCGCTCTCGGCCTTCCAGGCCTCCGCGACTCCGCAACGCCCCGCCGCAGCAACGTCGCACCCCCACCTCCGGCACGGTGTTGATGTCACGGCGCGCCCGCGTCGAAGCGTGCACTCATTGTCACCCTGAGCTTGTCGAAGGGTGCGCCACGATCGGTCTCGTGCGCGACCGTCACTGCCCTATTGTCACCCTGAGCTTGTCGAAGGGTACGCCACGATCGTCGCGTGCGCTGCCGTAGCCTAGTCGATCCGTGCGTCCGAAACAGTATGACCGGCGTGAAGCAGTATTGGGCGTACATGCTGCTCTGCCGGGACGGCAGTTATTACATCGGCGTAACGTCTGAGTTAGAAATCCGCATTGCGAAGCATGCGCTCGGAATCGACGAGCGCGCGTACACATTTCGCCGACGGCCGATCAAGCTCGTTCACGCGGAAGTGTTCTACACTCCGGAAGAGGCGATCCATGCCGAGAAACGCCTGAAGGGCTGGTCGCGTGCGAAGAAAGACGCGTTGGTTCGCGGCGACTGGGACGCCATCCGAAAACTCGCCCGGTCTAAGGCCCGATCACCGGGCACGATCGTGGCGCACCCTTCGACAGGCTCAGGGTGACATGAAAAATCAGCTCGCTCGATAGTGTCACCCGCGGCCCGATGTCACCCTGAGCTTGTCGAAGGGTGCGCCACCATCGTGCGCGCAGCCGGTGTCTCGCGCGTCGCGAGAGCTCGGGCTTAGCCTGCGACGAGGTCGTGCATTGCTGCGCGGGCTTCGCGTAGGGCGCGGCCGCTTACCATTAGGGCTTTCGCGGAGATTTGGTAGTCCGTCATGACGGCTTGCTGGCGTTCGCCGCCGGCGTGTACGTCTTCGGCGTGGCGGCGGATGTCTGCGATCGTGTGCGTCAGGTGCTGGTTTGCGTCGCCTTGTGCGCGCAGGCCGGCGGTCGTGTCGCGCATGAGGGCGTTCATCCGTTCGACCGAGCCGACGATCACCGACGAGCTCGCGGCCTGTTCCGATGCGGCGTGCGAAATCTGCTCGATCTCGCGACTGCCGTCGGCGACCGCCTCGGCGATCGCGGCGATCGCGGTGCCGGCGACGCCCGCTGTTTCTAGCCCTGCGACTGCGCGTGACTCCGACGCGCTCGTCGACGAGACGACCTGGGCGATGCGCAGCCGGATCTCCGCGATCAGCGCGCCGATCTCGCCGGTCGAACGCGTCGCGCCCTCCGCGAGCTTGCGCACCTCGTCCGCGACGACGGCGAAGCCCCGGCCGTGGTCGCCGGCCCGTGCCGCTTCGATCGCGGCGTTCAGCGCCAGCAGATTCGTTTGATCCGCGATGCCTTCGATGACGTCGACGATCGCGCCGATGCGTTCCGATGCTTCGTTGAGCTCGCGCATCTGCTCGGCGACGAGTCGAATGTCGTCCGCGACGCTTTGCGTCGAGCCGATCACGCGTTCCACCGACGCGGCCGCGTCCGTCGCTTTGCGGTGCGCGATCGCGGAGCGGTCCGCCGCGTCGCGCGCGGCGCTCGCCACGTGGTCCGCGGCGACCGCGAACTGGGCGATCGCGGAGCCGACGGTTTCCAGGTTCGCGCCGACGGTGGCGGCGTCGCCGGTGATGGCGCCGACCGACACGACCATCTCTTCGACCGCCGCTCCCGCTTGGCCGACGGCGGCGGTGAGCGCGGAGGTCGCCTCGTGCGCGACTTGGATCTCCGTGACGACCACCTGGTACGGTCCGCGCGTGCCGCCGGCATCCGTTTCGCGCCGTACCTCCGCATCGTCCAGTTCGCGGTACTGCGCGGCGAACGCCGCGATCGCAACGCTGAGCGCACCCGGCGCCCGCACGGCGGCGGCGGTGTGTTCCTCGAGCGCGTCGCACGCGTCGTCGACCGCTCCGCGCTTCTCGCGGCAGATGTCGCTCGTCACCATGAGGTCCGCCGAGGCCCGGCTGAGGTCCGCGAACGCCGTCTCCTGGCGCGCGATCGCGCCTTCGACGTGCTGTGCCAAGTCGCGCACCGAGGTGACGGCGGCGAGGAGCTCGCGGTTTCCGGAGGTTTGTTCGTCGAGCGAGAATGCGGCGCGCTGCATCAGGCCGTTCATCGCCTCGACCGAGACGACGATTGCGGACGCACCCGCGGCTTGCTCGCGTGCGGCGTTCGAGATGCGCGCGATGGCCGCGTTCGTGTCGCGCGCCGCGCTCGCGACGTCGCCGATCGCGGCGCCGGCGGCGTCCGCCGTCGCGAGCGCCTGACCAGCGCGCTCGGCCGACGCGCGCGTCGCGTGGGCGACGCCGGACGTCTTTGCGCGGATCGCGGCGACCAGCGCGGCGATCTCGCGCGTCGCGGATGCCGAGCCGTCGGCGAGCTTGCGCACTTCGTCCGCGACCACGGCGAAGCCGCGGCCGTGATCGCCCGCGCGCGCCGCTTCGATCGCCGCGTTGAGCGCGAGCAGGTTCGTCTGGCTCGCGATCCCGCCGATCGCGTCGACGATCGGGCCGATGCGCTGCGAGCACTCGCCGAGCTGCTGCATCTCCGCGGCGATGGCGACGACGTCGTCCGCGATCGTGCGCGTCGACTGCACCAGCCCGCCGGCGGCGGCCGCGCCGTCGCGCGCGTTCTGCTCCGCTGCGGACGCGCGGTCGGCTGCGTGGTGCGCGTTCGCCGCGACTTGCGTCACCGACGAAGCGAGCTCGCCGACCGATGAGCTGACCGTCTCGACGTTGGTCGCGAGCTCGATGACGTTCGACGAGAGCGACTCGATCGCGACGACCCGTTCCTCGACCGCGGCGCCCGCGACGCGCACCGCCTGCGCGAGCAACCCGGCGGTGGCGCCGGCGTCGATGACGTGCCGCTGCACGGTCTTCATCCCCTCGCGCGAAGCGCCGCCCGTTTCGTCACGCGCGCGTGCGACGTGCTGGTACGCCCGGTACTGCCGCACGAGCTGGGCGGCATCCGCCGCCACGAGCGCATCGACGCCGGTCGTCGTTTCAGCTGAGTCCGGCACCTCGAGAACGGGTGCCGCGGGGCGGCGCGACGTTCTCCTCGCGGTGACGGAGGCGAAGGCGAAACCGCCCGCCGCGATGAGCGCGGCGAAGAGCGCACCGATTAGAACAGGGTTCGCATGGTCCAAGCGGCAGGTCTCCGGAAAACGGTCTTGTCGCTTGTACCATCGTCCCGGCGCGGCCGGGACCGTCTACGGCGTGACGATGTTGACGCAATCTTGACCGAGCGCCGGGAACCTCCGGGCCGCTCGGCGCCGCACGTCAGAACGTGTACGACGGGTCTTTCGAAAGGAAGAAGCCGTGGCCGCTCGCGTTCGTGCAGCGCAGGCCCTCTAATTTCGAGGCGCAGCGGAACGCGCCGCGGTGCCACGTCGTGCCGTACGGGATCGCGGGCGAATGCGGATCGATCGCCGTGTCGCCCGCGCACATGACCGACGCGCGGCCGGTCGTGCCCATGTCGTAGCCGCCGCCCCAGTCGAGATCGCAGTTCTTCGGTCGCGGCGGCGCGTGGGGGATGCCGCTCCGGATGTCGCACCGCAGCGACGTGCCCACGTCGACGCACCCGATGTTGCCCGAGGGCGTTCGGAATTGCACGATCTCGAACGCGTTGACGGGCGCCGGAAGTGCGAACAGCGACGGCACGGCGAGAACGGCGCCGAGGAGACCGATTCGAAGTATCGACCGCATGGGAGCTCATATACGGAAAAGGGCCGTGCGCACCCACCGCACGACCCTTTTTCCGGCCCACACCCGATAGGGGCCACCCGGTGCCCCGGGGCTACCCGCGAGCCGCTTCCCGCCTACCCGTGGCGATCCGCGGCGCATCGAGCATAGCTATCATCGCGTCGACCACTTCAGCGTCCCACTGCGTGCCGCGGCCTTCGCGAAGAATCTCCATCGCCTCGCGCTGCGCGATCGCGGGGCGGTACGGTCTATTGCTGATCATCGCGTGGAAGGCGTCTGCCACGGCGACAACGCGCGCTTCGAACGGAATCTGCTCGCCTTTGAGGCCGAAGGGATAGCCGCTGCCGTCCATGCGCTCGTGGTGCGCGCGCACGATCGGCGCGAACGATGCGAGTGCCGGCAGCTCGGCGAGGATCTCCGCGCCGAACTCGGCGTGCTTCTGCATCACGGCCCACTCGACGTCCGTCAGCGCGCCTTCTTTGAACAGAATTGCGTCGGGCGTCGCGATCTTGCCGATGTCGTGCAGCACGCCGGCCTTGACGATGACGTCCGTCGTCGTCGCGGACAAGCCCATCGCCTCGGAGAGGCGGCGGCACCATGCGCCGGTCGCCTGCGAGTGCGCGCAGGTCGCTTCGTCGCGCGCTTTGAGCATCGCGAGCACGCCTTCGATCACGCCGTTGGTCGCGCGCTCGGGGTTCTGGTAGCGTGGTCCCGGCGCCAGCGGGAACGCCTCGGCGACGTTCGCCTTCACGATCTCGAGGAACACCAGCAGCGACGAGAAGTCCAGATCGAGGTGTTCGCCTTCGGCGGCTGCTACGTCGCAGCTCGTGGCGAGCAGGTCGTGGATGATCGGGAGGGCGTACGCGGCGTGCGCCATGCGCGCCCAAGAGACCACGGGTTCGGCGCCGGCCACTTCGAGCGACTGCCCGAGCGCCGAGATGAGCGACCGGACGATGAGCGCCGAGGCCTGCCCCGACGAGCGGGGCCCGAGGCGCTCCAGAACGACGTCCGCGACGCCGACCCGAGCCTCGACCAGTCTCCGCGCCAGCGCGGTCCGCCCTTCCATGCTCAGTTCACCGCATCGATTCGGCTATTGGCCCGTAGGAAGCGTCATGCAGGCGCTTACGATCGCAACGGCGGTGAAAAAGGCGGTGATCACGGGTAGGCTCTCCTTGGTGGTGTGGGGGACGACTCCACCCTATCAAGGAGCGCCGGAGGCTACACTCGTCCGAAAGGACGAGGCCGTTTCGCGCCTAGACGAGACCCTGCCGGCGGGCCGTCGCGACCGCTTCGCCGCGAGTCGTGCTGCCGAGCTTGCGCAGGATCGACGACACGTGCGTTCGGACGGTGTTCACGGTCCGCCGTTGGTCGTCCGCGATCGCCTGGTTGCCGAGTCCCTGCGACATACCGCGCAGCACGGCGCGTTCGGCGGGGGTCAGCGCCTCGATCTCTTCTGACGGGTCGGCGCGGTCGAACTGGCCGTCGGCGATGATCTCGGCGAGCCGCGCGACGCCCGCGATCCCGGCCAGGCGCATCTCGCGCAGCGCGGCGTCGAATTGCTCGGGGACGCGGTTCACGAGCGCGCCCAGCAGCGAGTCGAACGCCTTCAGATCGGGCGCGGCGGTGCGAGCGCTGCGGATCATCTTCTGCGCGACCGCGTTGCGCGCCAGCACGATGTTCGCGAGGATCGCGTAGCGTTCGGCGAAACCGCGCAGGCGCGCGAACAGCGGGCGCGGATCGGTGTCCGCCGCGACGGCCGCGTCGTAGCGCGTCAGCGCGTCGATCGCCTCCGCGCGCGAGCCCTGCTTCGCGAGGATCGCGGCGAGCAGCGAGTACCGCAGGCGGTTTTGGAACGGCGCGAACTCGCGGTCGGCCACGGTGGTGAGCGCGACCTGCGCTTCGCCGAGCTGATTGCCCCACACGTGGTGCAGCGCTTTGGCGAAGACGTAGCTGATCAGCGCGGTGTGGCCGCGGTAGTTCAGCTTCGCCAGGTCGGAGTCGACCTCGGCGACGCGGTCGGCGTTGCCGCGCTCCGCTTCGAGCTGCATCAGCGTGCGCAGGCCGTGCACGTGCAGCTGCAGGTCGCCGGCTTTTTCGGCGTTCGCGGCGACTTGGGCCGCATACCATGCCGCGACGGGCAGACGTCCCGCGAACGCATGCAACGCGGTGAGCGTGCTGAAGGAGCGCGCTGCTTGGCCGAACAGCCCCGAATCGATTGCGAGCCGGGTCGCCTCGCGCGTGTAGTACTCTGCCTTCGCATCGTCCGAGGCGTAGAACGCCGTCGTCGCGGCGCGGCCGAACGTTCGCGCGCGAATGCTGTCGTCGGTGAACTCGGCGAGCTCGATCGCTTCGGTGATCGTGCTCTGCGCCTCGTCGTGGCGCGCGCGCGACGAGTAGATCAGCGCCAACACCCCCAGCACGCTGGCACGTTCGGGCGTGTCCAGATCGTCGCGGTCGCGCAACTCCTCGAGCACCGGCAGCGCCTCGATGCGGCCTTGCTGGTAGAGCAGCAGCGCGTACCGCGACGCGACCGCTACGCGGAACGGGATGTCCTCGGTCACGCGCTCCAGCACGGCGGCGTACCAGCGTTCGGCTTGGTCGACGCGGCCGTGCGCGTCTTCGAGCGCCGCGCGCAGGGCGAGCACGTTGGCGTTGGCGCTCACCATCGCGCCGGGCAGCGAGCGGACCGCGCGTTCGACGATGTCGAAGCAGCCTTTGTCGAGCAGCGCGAAGTTGTACGCGGCGAGGACGCGTTCCACTTCGCGCGCGGCGCGGGCGTCGATGAAGCGCTCCAACGCTTCGCCGTACATCCCCATCTTCTCGAGCAGCTGGCCCGCCGTCACTTGCGCGAGGCGCAGCGCTTCGTCGCCTTCGAGCCCGACTTGGCGCTGCACGAAGTCGCGGAAGAGGTCGTGCAGCTTGTACACGCCGGCGTCGAGCACGCTGATGAACGCGACGCGCTCGCGCAGCGACTCGATGATCGAGGCGGCGTCGTCGAAGCCGGCCGCGACGGCGAGGCGCGTCTCGAGGCGCGGCAGGAACGCCGCGGTGCGCAAGAAGCCGCGGATGCGGTCGTCCAGCGAGTGCCACACCTGCTCGGCCAGGTAGCGGTAGACCATCTCGCGCGTGCCGGCCGAGACGGCGCGCAAATCGCTCGCGCGCGTCGACGTGCGCAGCGCGAACGTCAGCGCGGCGGGCCAGCCGTCGATCAGGCCGAGGATCTGTTCGAGCTCGTCGTCGCGCACCGCGACGCGCGTCGCGCGGGCGCTCTGCTTGGCCTCGTCGATGTTGAAGCGCAGGTCGACGGCGTCGACCACGAGGTCGGACTCGCCGTACGCGAGCCACGACGCGACCGGCAGCTGCAGCGGGCTGCGCGACGAGAACAGCCAGCGCGGGCCGTCCCGGGTGCGGTCAACCAACGACGTGATGAAGCGCGAGATCTCGGGGTCGCCCTCGCCGTTGTGCAAGTCGTCGACGACGATCAGCGTGTCCAGCGACCGGATGTGCGTCGCCACCCACGCCGCGAGGTCGCGGCCGGGCGCATCGGAGCTGCGCGCGCCGTCGAGCGCGGTCGCGAGCGACCGGCGCAGCGCCGGGACCACGCCTTCGAGCGCGTCGGCGAAGCCGCGGACGAACGGCAGCAGCGTGCCCCCGTCGGGCGGGACGTCGTAGACCACCGACGACGGCACGGTCGCGAGGAACTGCCGGACCGCGACGGATTTGCCGAAGCCGGCGGGCGCGATGATCGTCGCGATGCGGTACTGGGCCGCCGTCGCCAGCCGGTCGAGGACGCGCGGTCGATCGATCGGACGGAAAACTCCGCCGAGATCGGGACGTCCGTCGGCCCTGACGCTTCGGATCACTGCTTTCGAAGCCTACTCCCCGGGCGCAGGACACCCCTGGCGACCCGGGCTTTGCAACGCGCGGTGGCGGCCATTCTCGGCCGCCGCATCACAGTATTCGGCTTTTGGGAGGTTGCTCGCTAGCCGCGTTCGCGCGCGATCAGCCGGAGGTAGCGGCGCGGCTCGAACGAGCCGTCGGCGTCGATCCGGCGGAACGTTTCCTCGCGGATCTCGCCGGCCAGCTCGCGCCGCTGGCGCATCGCGTTCTCCAGCTCGCGGAAGGCGCGCTCGAAGTCGTCGCCGTCCAGCGTCGCGATCTGCTTCTTGAGGCGGTCGATGTCGCCGTTGAGGCGGCCCTGCAGCTCGCGGCTGACGTCGCGCTCGATCTGCTGGATCCGGCCGAGCAGCGCGTTGAGCTCCTCTACGGTCGGCAGCCCGAAGGCGGCCCGGGCCGGCTCGTGCGACGACGGTGCGGCCGCCGCGCGAACGGCCCGCGGTTTGCTGCCCGGGCGCGGCGCGTCGAAGGCGGGGTAGACCCGGATGATCGACTTGATCCGCTGCGGTCCTTTGGGTGACTGCAGCCCCTCGGCGATGCCCGCCATGATCAACCGCGATCGCAGCGCGGTGTCGCTGATCACGCGCAGATGCTGCGGATCGATGCCGACCGGGCGCCGGTTGGCACCGAAAAAATCTTCGTCGCGCGCCAAGGGAAGGCTCATGGCCTTCTCCCATAGACTGGCGCGCGCACTCCGGGTTCCGTTCACGAGCCACCCGGTTACGTCACGGGTTACACGTCACCTGCGCCGGTCACTCGCCCCGCAGACCGCGCTCGATCTCCATCTGCGTGATGAGCTGCTCGCCGCCCAGCATCCCGGTGTCGTCGGCCGCGATCACAGCCTCGTCGTACTCGTCCCCCTTGCCGCCGTCCGTCTGTTCGTCGGAGTCGAGCGCCGCGTCCACCGCGGTGTCGTCCGGGGCCTGCGTCTTGCGATCGTCGTTCATGCCGGCCCTCGTACCCGTCCACCGCGCAGGCGCCGCACCGGGCGCACGACCGCTAGGGCCTCTCCGCATTCATCCGGAATGCCAAACGAATGCTGAATCGCTTCGCGCGGCTCGCTCTTGCGGCCGCGTTCGTCGTGGGTGCCGCCGGGTGGGCCGCGACCGCCGCGGTCGCCGTCGCGCCGTTCAATTTCGACACGACGCCCGGCCGCCTGCCCAAGACCGTCGTGCCGACCGACTACGTCATCTCGCTGACGCCCGACGCCGCCGCAAAGACGCTGCGCGGCACGGAGAACGTCACGCTCGACGTGCGCCGCGCGACGGCGCAGATCGTGTTCAACACGCACGACATGACGATCTCCGACGCCCGCCTCGACGGGGCGCGCGTCGCGCGCACGGTGACGCAGAACGACAAGCAGCTCACGACGCTGACGCTGGCGCGGCCCGCCGCGGTCGGGCACCACGTCCTGTCGCTGGCCTTCAGCGGCAAGATCGAGGACTCGCCGGACGGGCTGTTCGCGCAGGACTACCGCACGCCGGACGGGCGCACGGGCCGCATGCTGTCGACGCAGTTCGAGTCGACGGACGCGCGCCGGATGTTCCCCGGCTGGGACGAGCCGGCGTTCCGCGCGACGTACCGGCTGACGGTGACGCTGCCGGCAGTGTGGAGCGCCGTGTCGAACATGCCGATCGCGACGCGCAGCGTGCGCGCGAACATGGCGACGACGACGTTCGAGCGCACGCCCAAGATGCCGTCGTACCTGGTGGTGCTGTCGGCGGGCGATCTCGCGTCGATCTCCGGCGTGGGATCGGACGGCGTGAAGCAGAGCCTGTGGGCGATCAAGGGCGACGAGCAGAACGGCCACTACGCGCTCGACAGCGCGATGAAGATCTTGCCGTACTACGACGACTACTTCGGCGTGAAGTTTCCGCTGCCCAAGCTCGACCACATCGCGATTCCCGGCGGCTTCGGCGGCGCCATGGAAAACTGGGGCGGCATCACGTACAACGAGAGCATCATCGTCCACCGTCCCGACGCGACGCTGGGCGCGAAGCAGGCCGGCTTCAGCATCGTCGCGCACGAGATGGCGCACCAGTGGAACGGCGACTTGGTCACGATGGGCTGGTGGGACGACATCTGGCTCAACGAGAGCTTCGCGTCGTGGATGGCGGCCAAGGCGACCGAGAAATTCAACCCGGAGTGGAACTGGCAGCAAGGCGAGGACGCGTCCAAGCAGAGCGCGATGAACGCCGATGCGCGCTCGACGTCCCACGCGATCCAGCAGCACGTCACCGACGAGCTGCAGGCCGACGCTTCGTTCGATCCGGAGATCACGTACGACAAGGGGCAGGCGTTCCTGCGCATGCTCGAAGCGTATCTCGGCGACGACACGTTCCGCACCGGGATTCGCAGCTACATGCAGGCGCACAAGTACTCGAACGCGACGACCGCCGATCTGTGGATCGCGCTGGGCGCGGCGAGCAAGAAAGACGTGTCCGCGCTGGCGAAGGCGTGGACGGAACAACCCGGTTTTCCGCTCGTGTCCGTGACTTCGGCGTGCGACGCGGCGGGCAACCGCACCGTGGCGCTCGCGCAGAAGCGCTTCCTGCTCGACGGCACCACCGACACGGCCAACACGACATGGAACGTGCCGGTCGCGCTCGCGAGCGGCGCCGCCGCGCCGGCGTACGTGCTGCTGTCGAACGCGCAGCAGAGCGGGATCCCGGCGGGCCGCTGCGGCGAGCCGTTGCGCGCCAACGCCGGCGGCGTCGGCTATTACCGCGTCGCGTACGATGCGGCGACGTTCGAGACGAACCGCGCCGCGTTCGCGACGCTGCCCGACGCCGACAAGATCGCAATGCTGGGCGATCAGTGGAGCTTGGTGCGCATCGGTGCGGCGCCGTTGCCGTCGTTCCTCGCGCTGGCGAACGCGATGGGGACCAACCGCAACACGCGCGCGTGGCAAGACATCGTCGCCCCGCTCGCGGAGCTCGAGCACGACACGCGCGGCACCGCGCAGCACGACGCGTTCACCGCGTACGCGCGCAATCTCGTGACGCCGCTGCTGGGGTCGTTGGGCTGGGACGCGAAGCCCGGCGAGACGGTCGCGACGGGCGAGCTGCGGCGCAGCGCGATCGCCGCGCTCGGCGCCTGGGGCGACCCGGCGGTCATCGCCGAGGCGCGCACGCGCTTCGACCGCGCGGTGAGCGATCCGGCGTCGACCCCGCCGGAGATGCTGGCGCTGCTGACGGGGATCGTCGGGACCAACGCGGACGCCGCGACGTTCGACCGCCTGCACCAGCTCGCGCAAACGGCGAAAGATCCCACGGCCGCGGGGCGCTACCGCGGCGCGCTCATGCACGTGCGCGATCCGCAGCTCGCCGCGCGTGCGCTCGACATCGCGATGTCCGCCGAGATCCCGCCGCAGCAGGAGAGCTCGCGCTACGGCTACGTAGCGACGGCGTCCGACTGGAACCCCAAGCTCGCGTGGACGTTCTTCCAAGCGCACAGCGACGTGCTCACCAAGCGCTTCTCGCTGTTCGAAAAGATGCTCCGCCTGTCCAACGGCGTGCCGGCGATTTTCTGGGACGCCGCGACGCCGGACCAGCTCGAGGCGTGGCTCAAAGCGAACCTGCCGCCGCGCGCGAACGAGTACATCGCAAAGGGCATGTCACGCGCAAAAACGGACGGCGCGATCCGCGACCGCCTCCGCGAGGACGTGCGCACGTTCCTGGCCGCCGGAGGACCGCCCAAGACGTAGACCGGGCCCAGTGCACCGGGAGCCGGCCCAGTGTCCCGGGAGCCGGCCCAGTGTCACCCTGAGCTTGTCGAAGGGTGCGCCACGATCGTGGCGAACATATGTTCGCTATCGCTGCCATGCCTCGTCAGACTGCCCTGTTCGCCTCCGCCGCCAGCCCCACGCGCCTGGTCGGCGACCACGGCGACGTCACCTACGTCCCGGAGTTCCTGGACCGCGCGCTCGCGGACGCCGTCGTTCGCGAGCTGCGCGGCGACACGCACTGGCGTGCCGATTCGCGCATGATGTACGGCAAGCGCGTCCTCGTGCCACGCGAAACCGCCGGTCGCGGCGACAAGATGCCGCAACCGTGGACCCCGGCGCTCGCGCTCGTGCGCGAGATGGTGGAACGCCACACCGGCACGACGTACGACTACTGCTTCCTCAACCGCTACCGCGACGGACAGGACGCGGTCGCATGGCACGGCGACCGCGACGGCACGCGCGACGCGCGGCTCGTCGTCGCATCGCTGTCGCTGGGCGCGACACGCCAGTTTCAGCTGCGGCCGAAGAAGAACAGCGGCCTGCGCCACGACCCGATCACGATCGATGTCGCGCACGGCGACCTCGTCGTGATGGCGGGCGACACGCAACTGTACTGGGAGCACCGCGTCCGCAGAGAACCGCGTGTCGTGGGAGAGCGAATCAATGTGACCTTTAGACAGTATCGCGCCCGCTAACCCGATAGCAGGAATACGCTAGCCATATGCTGCTTTAGTCTTCTTACTTGATAAAGCTGACCAACGAACGGAGGCTATTTTCTGAATTATGATCGGCGGTTGACCGGCCGAATTCTAGCTGGTCCAGGCGCCCGGAAGAAAACTCACTTGCGTCGAGTTCATCAAGACGGTGGCCATGACGCCCTCCGATGTGCGATACAGATGGTGAACGGCAAGATGCTGGAACACGACGCGGAGACGGCTGCGCCCAACGTCAACCATTCATGCCGTGGGGCTAAGACTTTTGATTTCGGCTGCGATTCTTGACCGTTCAGAAATCCCAGACACAGGGCAGGAACGCGACCTTATATGGCCTCAGTCTTTGAGGCCTTTAAAGCTCACTAACGCTGACGTTGAGCTCAAGGTGGTTATAACGCTTCAAGGTGACATGTTCTCGGAGCTGGCAGTCCAAGATACAATGGCGCTGCTCATTGGGCGCACTGCAGGAAATGATCTTACAAAATTTCCAAATCAGACTCTTCAGGTCGATCGTTGCAACAGACACGATCGAAGTTTCTCAAGTTACGCCGCTGGTAGGAATAAATGAAAGCGGCAAGACCAACATCTTACTGGCGCTTGAGGCGGTTAGACCAGACGACGACGGTATAATCTATCCTTCACACGAAGATTTGACAATCGGCCACTCAGTCTCGGACCTTTCGTCTGAAAAGCATTTTGGTCAATGGTTCATTAAGACGAAATGGACGTTTACTGCAGAAGAAGCGGCCGAGCTAAAGCGCCGATGGAGTCGATTTCGAGACGGTGTATACGTGATCGCCGGCCGCGCCTACGATTCAACACAACGAATAGAAATTATCTACAACGCGAAAGTCTTAGAAGTCAACCTGAAGACATTGAAGCCGCTACTGAGGCGTGCACAACTCTCCGACATTGAATCAGGGGAAACGGCGGCGGCAAAGATAAAGATTAAGTCCGCGTGGACAGCCCTAATGAAGGCGGTCAATTCAGGGCAAGCAGACGTCCCTACATGGGCCAAGAAGATCGGTCAGGCAGTGGCAACATACAAAGGCAACGATCTTCAAAGCACAACATTGAGCAATTCGGCAATTTCAAAGCTTGAGCTGTACGCAAATAAACTTCGCGAGGACCCGAAGCAAGTCACTGCCGCATTCGAATATATAAGGGAACATTTCCCAAGATTCATCTATGTCTCCGACTATCCAGACCTTGCGGGCCGTCAGGACTTGGATGAGTACTTCTCGAGAAAAGCGTCCGACGCTTTAGATGACGCGGATGTCAATTTTGAAGCGCTTATGCAACTCGCAGGCCTAGACCAAGTAACGCTCAGCGAATTGCGCACTTACGATTCTAAGCGTCAAAGCCGAATCTTGAATGAAGCAGGAATGCGAGTGACAAAGCTGCTGCGAAAGACGTGGAAGAGTCGCGACGTAAACGTCAGATTTGCAATTAATGGAAAGGACCTTTGCACCATGGTTGCAGATTCAACGACTGCAGAACAGAAGGAAGTTAATCTCGAGGATCGCAGCAAGGGTTTTCAATGGTTTTTCTCATTTTATGTCTTGTATGCGAATCGCCTACGATCGGCAGTGCCAAACATTTTGTTGTTAGACGAGCCCGGTCTTCACTTGCATCCAAAAGCTCAGGCGGATCTCATTCGCGTTCTTGAGGAGCAGTCGTCACAGGTTCTTTACACGACGCATTCTCCCTTCATGTTATCGCCAGAAGACCTCGGTGCAGTCCGAACGGTGGAATACACGACCGAAAACGGGACGCACATAGCGAACTCTATTTCAGGCGATGAAAGCACCTTATTTCCGTTGCAGGCGGCACTCGGGTACAGCCTAACGCAGACGCTGTTTGTTGGCCCGTACTCTCTGATCGTGGAAGGGGTCACCGACTTTTGGTATCTCACAGCGGTTTCGGAGTATCTCAGTGAGTTCTCCAATGACGGCCTGAACGGCGAGATCGTAATCACGCCAGCGGGGGGTGCCCCAAAGGTTGCGTACATGGCGGCCCTCCTTTCGGCTCAAAAAGTCAAAGTCGTCGCGCTACTCGACTCGGAACCAAGCGCGCAGCAAATTGCCAAAAGCGATATTATAAGGCAGAAAATTTTGTATTCAAA
The DNA here is from genome assembly GCA_035943995.1 of Candidatus Elarobacter sp. Lineage (GTDB taxonomy): Bacteria > Vulcanimicrobiota > Vulcanimicrobiia > Vulcanimicrobiales > Vulcanimicrobiaceae > Vulcanimicrobium. The sequence goes on from DASZBS010000008.1 coordinate 24,550, forward strand.
GCAAGTTGTTTTTATCAACGACGTGTTTGAGGGCGAGGTTGAAATAGAGCGCGACATTGAGGATATGCTCGACGAAGCGACGTTTGCGAAACTTGTAGAGCAGAGCTATGCGAAAGAACTTGCGACAACGACACTTAACCTCAATCCATTTATTCCTCGAATATGTCGTCGTTATGAAACAGCGTTTGAGGCGGTTGCAATTCCGTTCAATAAGTCGCGTCCCGCAAAGCAATTTTTGAGAAATATGGCGGGTGGAGACCTGATTCTATCTAATGACGAAACGCAACGTTTCAAACGCCTCTTCGAAATAATCAACGTGGCCATGGACGCAATAAAGGATAAGTCTCCGTTCGAAAAGTGAAGTAAACGGAAATTAATCGTAGTGCGCGAAGCCAACCATTCGCGGGATGTTGGGCGAACGCGGCGGTCATGAGCGGCGCGCTAGTCAGGCGTCGTGCGACCGACCTAATAGGGCGGTCCCCCAGTGAATGCAGCAAGTCGTCCTTGTGCGAACTGCTAGGCAGAAAGTGGAGATATTGTGCAGTGGGTGGCAAGGGCAGGTAAGCCCGGATCGCTGTTGTCCTCGGCACATCCTGATGCGCAGGTTACGGCTTCGTTCTATAATCTGTCGGCGCGACGCAGTTGACTCATGGCGGCGCGCATCTGCTCATCTGGTTTCGTCAAGCCGCGTGCCGCACGCTGGACACGTGTTCGATTACTGCCTTCGGAGAGAATGGAGAAGATAGGGCGAGGTCCATCGTCGATGGTTCGTCGCTGCCAATGCGGACAGGTCCGTTTCTGGCAGGACTTGTTCCCCCGTCGTCATCGCCGCGCTGGGGTCGTCGTGCGAATTCCGCGCACACCAAACGCTAACAGCGTGAGCCATGTACTTGCCACAGTCCAAGTCGTTGCGCTAAATTGACTCGCAGGAGGAGGTTCCAGGTCCTGTCGGTCCGCTAGATGGGAAGCCCGGAAGTATCCTTGAATATAACCTCCGCTCGCAGGCTTGCTAGCAGGGTGTCAACCGGCCCAAGACTATTGAGGCTCTTCCGGTCGAGCCGCTTGAGAAATTTGGCGGTAAGTCAACCAGGCACCGATGAATTGGCGAATGGATTCTCCCAATGGAGCCCCGGCTTGGCATCGGACATAAAATCAGCTCTACTGGGAGCACCGCGTCCCACGCGATCCACGCCTGACGGGCGAACGCCTCAACGTAACGTTCCGCCAACACCGCGCCCGCGACTGAAGTGTCAGCGATCTGCCGAAACGGCGGGCATCCGCAAGGGCGGAACGGCGTCTAGCGAAAGCTGCGGACCTCTCATGCTGTACCGATACACCTTGCGTGCGTTCGCGATTTCGGGTCTCGTGGTGGTTCTTGCCGTCGGCTTGGTGCGAAGCGCCGGCGCGCAGACGACGATCCCGCTGACCGCCGACAGCTGGACCGCGACAAATGGTCTGCGATTCGAAAGCTATCTCGGGCGCCCGAGTCTTTTCATCGATCGCGGTATCGCGCTCGCGCGCGGCGTGGACCTGCGCGACGGCACGATCGATCTCGACATGGCCACGCCCACGGGCGGAAATTTCATGGGTGCCGTGTTTCACGCGTCGTCGACGGACAATTCCGAAGTCGTGTACTTCCGCGCCGCGTCGAGCGGAACGCTCGATGCGATGCAGTACGCGCCGGCGCTCAACGGCGTGGGCGCCGCGTGGCAGATCTATCACGGCGACGGCGCGAACGCCGCGCCGGAGCTGGCGTTCGGACGGTGGTACCACGTCAAGATCGACGTCGCCGGCTCCGTCGCGAAGATCTACCTGAACGGCGAACGCGAGCCGGCGCTGGTCGTTCCGCGGTTGGCCGGGGTCGCCGGTTCGTCGCTCGGCGTGTGGACGGGCGCGTACGGCAGAGGCGCATACTATTCGAACATCACGTACACGCCGCGCGCGCCGTCCGCACCGGCGCCGAGCGCGGCACTCCCGCGCGGGACGATCGCGGACTGGGATCTGTCCGACGCGTTCGATGCGACCGCGTTCAAGCCGGGTACCGCGCCGAGCCTCGCCGGCATCACATGGGAGAAGGTGCACGTCGAAGCACCGGGTTTCGTGCTGGTGAACCGGTACCGGCGCGCGCCGGCGATCAACATCCCGAGGGATCCCGCGACGGGCCTTCCGCTGACCGACCGCATCATGGGCGGACCGATCGCCGGCGCGAAGGTAGTTCTCGCGCGCACGGTGATTCAATCGGATCGCGACGAGGTCAGGCGCATGCTCATCGGCTACACGAACGGCGTCGAGGTGTACGCGAACGGCAAGCCGCTCTTCTTCGGGATGTACCCGATCGTCCAAGCGGGCTTGGGTTACATGGACATGATCGGCGACGGCGTGTTCGTCCCGCTCAAGAAAGGCCCGAACGAAGTCGTGCTCGCCGTCACCGATCTCACGGGCGGCTGGGGATTCTGGGCAAGACTCGATCCCTAGCGCGCCTTTGCGCGCGTCATCGATGCTTGGCGTGACCTTCCGGCCAAACTGATGGTGCGAATCCGATCCGGCGTTGACGCTCGCGCACTCGTACGGTAAGATGGCGTCAGCATAATCCCCGTCGTTCCTATTGGGATGACGGGAAAGTATAAAAGCCAGGGATTATCCCTGGCTTTTTTCTTGTGAGGTTGAGGTCGTTGGGGCGCGTTGCAATCTTTATCGATGGTGGTTACCTTGACTTCGTTCTTCGCGAGGAGTTCGACAATGCGCGGATCGACTATGAGAAGTTTGCAGCGTGGATGGCCGGCCCGAACGAGCTGCTTCGGACCTACTATTACCACTGTCTCCCGTTCCAAAGCAGTCCGCCGACGGACGAGGAACGGCGCCGGTTTTCTCACGCGCAGAGCTTCTTTGGTCGCCTTGGCCGCATCCCGCGATTTCACGTGAGGGAAGGCAAACTCGCATATCGAGGACGCGATGCGTCGACCGGCCTGCCGTTCTTCGAGCAGAAGCGGGTTGATCTGATGCTCGGCCTCGACATGGCGCTTCTTGCGACGAAGCGGCAAATCAGCGACGTCGTTCTCTTTTCTGGCGATAGCGACTTGTTGCCGGCCGTCGAAGCCGTCAAGTCGGAAGGAGTTCTTTTTCGGCTCTACCATGGAACCGCGCAGCGTCCTCATGCGGACTTATACGCCGCTGCCGATGAGCGCGTAGCTCTCTCGGCCGACGTGATTCAATCCATCCTTCGTCGCTACTCGATCGGGTCTCCCAAGTACGGGAACGTCTTGGTGAAGTGACGCTTCGGCGTGCCGACGTAGTGGCTCGTCAAGCACGGGGTCTCTTTGCCGTCGTCGGGTGCGAGCCCGAGTTTCGGGATCAAGCTGCCGTAGATTGCGCCGAGCGAGAGGTCGATCACCGGGCTGTCGAGATCGCGGCCGCCGAACTGGCGCAGCGGATCGCCGATGAACTTCTTGAGCCCTTCGATTCCGCCGTTCGGAACGACGCGAATCACGCCCGTCGGCAAGCCGCTCTTGCCGTTCGTCTCGACGGCCAGGTAGCGCGCGGGGCCGGGCTGCGCGAAGTTCGCCGTGAGCTGATCGGGGATCAGCACTTTGACCATCGCCTCGGCGACCGCCGGCGAGCGGCCCGCGCCGTACGGGACGGGACGCGTCATGTACTCGCGGATCGACCGCTGCAGCAGCGTGTCGCCCGGCCACGGCGCGATGCGATTCGTCGCGTCATGGTTCTTGAACGCCTCGAACGCTTCTTTGATCGCCGGCCGCCCCAGCCGTTCGACCTGCGTCCATTTGCCGTTCTGCATCACCGACGTCGTCGCCCAGACGTGGACCACGCCGACGTTGCCCTTCGCATCGGCGAACATCGCGCGCGGCATCTCCGCGATCAGCGACAGCACGTCGAGACCGGTGAGCGCATCGATGCCGGGCTTGCGGAAGCATTTGGCCGACGGCGGCGGCGGGTTCGGCTGGTTCTTGTAGTTGCGGTCGGGATCGATCTTGAAGAACTGCGCGAGGTCGAACGAGAACGGCTCCTCACGGACGCCGGCGAAGATCTGCACGCCGCCGGGGAGCTGCGCCGCCGCGTTCAGCGACGCGGAGCCGAGCTTGGTGCCGAGTGCGGCAGTCGTGCTGCCGCGCGCGCGCGACGCGAGATACACGTCGATCTGCTGTGCGTCGGCGGTGCCGCTCGCTTTGAACTGGATCACGTGCGACTCGACGCGCGACGGATCGTTCGCCACTTTGATCTGATAGAGCACGCCGGGATCGAACGCCGCCGCGGACGCGCTCGGCGGCATGATCAGCGGGTGCACGTCCATCACCAGCACGACCTTTTTCGGGTCGGCGGCCGGGAACACGAAGACGTCGGTGATGTCCGCACCCGGGCGCGCCACCATGAGCGGTGAGTCCTGATGATCCGACGCGAACGTCGCCGCCGGAGCGACCGCGACGATCGCCGCGGCTGCCGCGATCGCGGCCCAACGTGAAAACAAGCGCAAGCGCGACATCCTTCCTAGATCGAAGGTCGAATGTCGCGCCTCTCTCCCACGAGAGCCGAACCGACACGTAGCGAGGCCCCGCTTGCGGGGCCGCTCGGGGTCAGACGACGGAGAGCTCCACGGCGAACTGCGCCTCTTCCGTCGAGCCGGTCAGTGCCGTGGTTGACGAGGTGCCGCCGCTGACGACCTTCGTGACCTCGTCGAAGTAGCCCGTACCCACTTCGCGCTGATGGCGCGTCGCGGTGTAGCCGCGCGGCTCGCTCGCGAACTCGCGCTGCTGGAACTCCGCGTACGCGGACATCCCGCGCTCCGCGTAGTCGGCCGCGAGCTCGAACATCGAGTGGTTGAGCGCATGCCAGCCGGCCAGCGTGATGAACTGGAAGCGGTAGCCGTACGCGAACAGCTTCGCGCGAAACTGCGCGATCGTGGCGTCGTCGATCTTGCGCTTCCAGTTGAACGACGGCGAGCAGTTGTACGCGAGCATCTTGCCGGGGAAATGCGCGTGGATGCCGTTCGCGAACGCCTCCGCTTCCTCCAGCGACGGGTGCGACGTCTCGCACCAGATCAAATCGCAGTAGGGCGCATACGCGAGCCCGCGCGCGATCGCCTGATCGATGCCCGGTTTGACGCGGAAGAAGCCTTCGGGCGTGCGTTCGCCGGTGAGGAACCGTTTGTCGCGGTCGTCGACGTCGCTGAGCAGTAAGTTCGCCGCGTCGGCGTCGGTGCGCGCGATCAGCACGGTCGGCACGTCGCACACGTCCATCGCGAGCCGCGCCGCGATGAGGTTGCGGATCGCTTGCGACGTCGGGATCAGCACCTTGCCGCCGAGGTGGCCGCATTTTTTCTCGGACGCGAGCTGGTCTTCGAGATGCACGCCCGCCGCGCCGGCGGCGATCATCGACTTCGCGAGCTCGAACACGTTCAAGGGGCCGCCGAAACCGGCTTCCATGTCGGCGACGATCGGCGCGAACCAGTCTTTTTCACCGCCGCGGCCTTCGACGACGTCGATCTGGTCGGCGCGCTGGAACGCGTTGTTGATGCGCTCGACGACCTTCGGCACCGAGTCGTACGGATACAGCGACTGATCCGGATAGATTTGGCCGGCGGTGTTCGCGTCGGCGGCGACTTGCCAGCCGGAGAGATAGATCGCTTTCAGCCCGGCTTTCACGGCCTGCACAGCCTGACCGCCGGTCATGCACCCCAGCGCCGCGACGGGTTCGTTCTGGGCCAGCAGCGCGCGCAGCCGTTCCGCGCCGCGGCGCGCGAGCGTATGCTCGATGTGAACGCTGCCGCGAAGCCGCGCGACGTCCTCGTCCGAATACGGCCGCCCGATTTCGGGCGCGTGCTGGGTCGTGCCGTTCGTGTGGCCGTTGGTCGAGAACGCGGGGAACTGCGGCACCGTCAAATGTCTCCTCGAGGAAGGCGTGGGTTGACGGAAGTATAGCTGTCGCGCGGTGTCGCCGTGCCGCGATGTGCCTGAACGGTACGTTCCGGTGCGCGAAACGCTGAATCCCGAGCGCGAGCGGTGCGCCGTGGTTACGGCACCGGGTCCAGGTAGGCGAGCCCGGGCGTGCCGGCGAGCCCGGTGAGAACGAGGATGCGTCCGCGGGGATCGATCGAGTAGGCGCCGCGGATGTGAACGTGGCTGCCGGAGACGAGCGCGTCGAGCGCGGTCAGGCTGCTGCCGCGCGACACGAAGCCGCCGCCGTGCACGAGCGCTCCCACGGTCGTGCCGTTTCGCGCGATCGCGAAGGCGGTGCCGGGCTCGCGGCCGAGCACCGTCGCGCCGTGCGCGTCCCATCGCACGGGCACAACGACCGGTGGTTTCCCCGGCATTATCTTCAAACGGTCGTACTCGGCGCGTGTGGCCAGGAGCGGTCCGCCTTCGATGCTCACGCGGTTGTCGCCGACGGCGACGCCGCCGGCGTTCACGCCGAATGCGAGTCCGCGGCCGAGCCGCGTCGTCGCACCGTCATGCCACAGCAGCGCGTACGGGATCTGCCCTTCGACGTTCACGTTGTCGGGCATCGTGCGACCGTTCTGTTCGCCGATGAATCCGCACGCGTAAGCTCCCGCAAGCGCCGTCATCGTTCCGGCGCCGAGGCCGCGCATGGTAAGGCCGTCGTACACCATCGCTTCCGGTAGCTGATAGCCCGGCGTGTGCTCGAGCTCGTCGAACGAGACGTCCGCGCTCGACGAGTCGCCGGTGAGCCCGATGCGCAGCTTCGGCAACTCCGCCGCGACCACGTCGTAGTCGCTTCGGGCCGGCGAGATCGGCTCGCCGGCGGGCGGAACGTTTCGCCACTTCGTGCCGATCCAGCGAAATACGGCTTTGTCGATTCCGCTGTACGCCCCCGAGAACGAGTTGGTGACCGTTGCGAACGGCGTGCCGTCATCGGCAAGAACGACCCGCGAGAAGCTTGCGGACGGAAAGGTGTCGACGCGACCGCCCCGATGATGAAACCCTTGATCGAGCACGGCGGGGTCGGGTAAGCCGATCGTCACCCGCGATCCGCCGGGCCGCCACACCACGATCGTCCGCGCAGGATACAGGTTCCCGGTGTTCGTCACGATCGCCGCCACGGCTCCGTTCGCGGCGAGTGCGATCGTTCGCGGACCGCGCCGCGCAACGCCGTCCACGGAAACCGCTCCTTGCATGAAATCGCCGTCGAGCAGGTCGCCGGGGGGCACCGTGAGCTGATGCAGCACGTAGCGCGCGGGCTTTTCTGCCGCGGACGTCGCCCCGGCGGATGCGACGATCGGCAGCGCGCACGACAAAAGCGCGAGCGGGAGCCGGCGGATCACGGGACCGGGCCTTCGTCGAACTCGATCATCTTGTCGGCCGTCAGGCGCGTGCGTGCGACGCGGCGCACGTCGGCGAGCGTCACGGCATCATAGCGCGCCGCCAGTGTTTGCAGATCCTCCGGCGGCTGGTGGTTGCGCGCCGCCTCGCCGAGCCGGTCGAGGATGCCGCTCGGATTCGACTCGTCGCGCAGTGCCGACGCGAGCAGCTTGTGGCGCGCGCGGTCGAGCTCCTCGCTCGTGACGGGGTGCGTTCGCGCGCCGCCGATGACATCGCGCACGGCGGCGCGCGCGGCGCGGAATCGCGCGCGCGGCGCTTCGAAAAAAACGAAAAACCGCCCGTTGTCGACGTCGTAATAGGTTCCGATGGTGTAGGCAAGGCCGCGTCGCCGGCGCACCTCGATGCCGAGCCTCGAATCGAGCTCGCCGTTTCCCCCGAGCACCTCGTCGAGCAGCGTCATCGCCACGCGGTCGGGGTCGTCGCGCCCGGGTGCAGGCTGCATGAACATAGAGCGAACGCTGGAAGTACCGATGCGAAAGACGAGCGGACGCAGCGGGCGCGAGCTCTTCAGCAGCGCGGGCTGCGCCGACGGCGACGGCGACGGCGCCGGATGCGCGGCGGGATGCCATCCCCCGAACATCTCGGTAGCGCGGGCGCGCACCCCGAGCGGGTCGACGTCGCCCGTCACGGCGATCCACGCGCCCTCGGGATGCGCTCGCAGCGCATACCGTGACGCGGGCGTGCGCCAGAACTCCGCGATCAACCGCAGCATGGTTGGCAGGTCGCGCGCGAAGCCGTGCATGCCGATGTCCTCGCCGTCGTCGATCGCGATCGCATGCGCTTCGGCGACCCGCGTGACGTGCGCGGAGTCCGATACGCGGTAACGACGGGCGCGGTTCGCGCGGTCGAGACTCGCGCGCACGTAGACGGTTCCGTTGCCGTGCCGCGATTCGACGAACACACGTAGGCCGTTCGCGAGCGCGAACGCGTCGACTGTCGCGGCGTCGCCGGTGCGCAGGCCGCGCGGCGCGCGACGAGCCCACCGCGGTTCCACGGCCGGTCCGCCGTCATCGGCGGGCTCGACGTGCTCCAGCCGTTCGCGGCGCTCGGCCCCGCCGCCCATGAAGGCCGTCGACCCCGTCAGCGCCACGCCGTAGCCGACCGGGTCGGCCCACCGCCGCAAGACCGCGGCGACATCGGCGCGCGACACGCGTGCGGTGTCGTCGTCCCAGCGGCGCGGGTCGGTCCGCAGCACCGCGATGTTTCCGCCGATATAGTCGGCCTCGCCGCTGAGTGAGTCGCGCGCGAACGCACTGCTCGCAAGGTCCGCGCGGCGCGCGTACGCGACGTCGCGGGCTGAGGGCGGGTGCGCGGCGAGGCGCCGCAGCCCTCGGCGGATCGTATCGATCGCGCGCGACGAAACCGCCTCGAATCTGAGGCGGCACACGATGTGGTACAGGCCGCCGTCGAGCGAACGGTCGTCGTCGATCGTGTACGACGAGCAGGGCCCGTCGTCGCCGGTCAGCGCGTCCCGGAGCGGTTCATGGTCCGGCCCGAGCAGTTCCACCGTGACTTCTTCGGCGGACGATTCGTTCGCGCGCTGCCCGTGGGCGGCGAGCGCGACGTCGACGACCCGCGCGTCGACCGGCTGAAGCCGCACGGTAAAACCGCGCGCGACCGGGGGCGCGGCTCGCGCATGGATGATGCGCGCATGGCCGCGCAGCGGCCCGAACAGCGTTCGCGCCAAGCGCACGACGGTATCGGGTACGACGTCGCCGGTAACGACGAGCGTCGCGTTGTCGGGCTGATATGCGGCGTCGTAGGCGTGGCGCAGGTCGGCGGCGCTCGTGCGCATGACGTCGCGCTCGGTGCCGACTTGGTCGTGCGCGAACGGCGATCCGCCGTACGCCGCGCGCCGGACTGCACCCTCCAGTGCGCTTGGCGCCGACGACGCGTCGCCGCTCAGCTCCGCGATGACCGCGCCCCGCTCGAGCTTCCACGTGTCCGCCCGTAGCGCGAGCCCGTGCATGCGATCCGCTTCGACGTGCAGCGCGACCTCGAGCGCGTCGACCGGGACGGTCTGGTAATAGTGTGTCGACTCGAAATCGGTCTCGGCGTTCGCCTCGATGCCGAGCCGGGCGTCCACGAGATCCAGGCCCGCGCCCGACAGCGCGCGCGTGCCGCGGAACATCATGTGCTCGAGCGCGTGCGCCAAGCCCTGATGACCCGGCGGGTCGTCCGCGCTGCCGAAGCGGTACCACATCGCCACGTTGGCGAGCGGCACCGCGTGGTTCTCGATGACGACCACGCGCAGCCCGTTGCCGAGCACCGTTTGCGTGACGTGCGGCGCCGAGCCGGGGAGCGGCGCGGCCGAACCCCGCGCACCGAGCAGCAGCGCGGCGAGCGCGACCGTGGAGAAGAGCCGCGTCACCGGGTGAGCGTCAAGGTGGATTTCGTCGCCGCGCGCACCGCCGCGTCCGAGAACGGCAGCGTCGTGCGCCCGAACGTGTTCCAGCGCGCGTTCTGGTCGGCGTAGTGCGGCGAACCGGGCTCGCCGGATTCTCCGGCGGCGATGTCGATCGTGCCGTTGTCCCAGTCGCCGGCGATCCAGACGGCGCGGAACGACTGCGCGTGCGAGTTCCACTGCACGAACGGCGCGAAGCTGCCCCCGCGGCCCGGCATCACGGGCCCGTTCCAGAACGTGAACCCGAACGGCGCGAGCGCGTGCTTGAGCGGCTGCGCGGCGTACGTGCCGAACGCCGGAATCTCGGGACCGAGCGCCGCCTGCACGCGGCGCAGCGACGCGACGACGAACGCGTCGTAGTCGTCGTTGGGCACCCAGCCCCGCGGGCGCTCGCGCAACGCGCGCAGCACGATCTCGAAGCCGGGACCCGACGACGGGTAGACGTTCGCGAGCTCGCCCGGCAAGTGCGCGGCCGAGATCGCGCCGAGCATGTCGCGCCGCACCGCGACGACCGCGGTCGCGCCGCGCGATTCCGGCGCAAGCGTCCCGTCGAACGAACGCAGCGCGCCGACAATCGGTGCGAGCGACGCGTCCCCGTCCGCGTGCGCAGCCGCCGTTGCGGCGAGCAGCAGCGTGGCGAACTCGCGTTCGGCGGGCGACGTCGCATCGAGCTGTTCGTGCGCGAGCGCATCGGGCGAAAGCTTGCCGTGCGCGTCGGCTGCCGCGCCCAGCGCGCGTTCGATCTCGAACGCGCGGTACGGCGGCGGCCACCACGGCGCAAGGCGCGGCGAGCCGCTGCCGTCGGAACGGTTGTTGCTGGTCACCACCAGCGCCGAGCGCGACGGGTCGACGTGCGGTGCGTTGGCGAACGCCAGATACGCGGACTCGGGCGAGTCGCCGTCGCTCGCCCAGCGGCCCCACGCCGGATCGAGCGGCACTTGCCCCGCGAAATGGTACGCGACGCGTCCCGCGTCGTCCGCGACGACGAGGTTGAGCGCGGGCTCGGGGTGGTGTTGCATCGCGGCGATGCCGTCCGCCGCGGTGCGCGCGCGCAGCAGGTGCGCGAACGGCGCGAGCGGCGACACTGGGTTGTGCTGCATGCGCCAATCCATCAGGTATGCGTATCCGGCCGGGCCGCCGTCCGAGATCACGACGCCGCGCGCTGTCTGCATCACGTCGACGTCGACGTTCGCGCCGAAGCGCACGCCGATGCGTTCGTGATGGTGCTGCAGATGCACCCATCGTCCGTTTTCCTGAACCATGTCGACGCCTGAACGGCGTTCCTTCACCACGCGCATCGCGGCGGTCTCACCGGCGGTGACACCCCATGCGACGTGCTCGTTGTGCCCCAGCGTTACGCCGGGCGTGCCGGCGAGCGCACCGCCCGCGACGTGCATGCCGGGCGCGCTCGCTTCGACGAGCCACCAAATCCCGGGGATGCCGATGTCGAGATGCGGATCGTTCGCAAGCACCGCTTTGCCGACGGTCGTGCGATCGGCGCCGACGACCCACGCGTTGCTGCCGACGGGCGGCCGATCGTCAGCAGGAGTGCTAGTGTCACCCTGTGCTTGTCGAAGGGTGCGCCACGCAACGTGCCCGCTCAGCGGCGGCAGCTTCGCGACCGCGCCGGCGGGCCGGCCGTTGGTAGGCACGTCGTATTTTGGATCCGTCAGCGGATACAGCGCTTCCATGCCTGCGTCGCCGACGACGGTGCGCACAGCGTCGCGGATCACGACATCGTCCGGTTTGTCGTCGAGGTCCAGCACCGTCGCGAATCCGACGGCGAGCGCGTCCTCCGGCTTCCACGGTTCGAAGCTCGTCAACAGCGCCGCGTACTCCGGCGGCGCCGGCTCGTGTGCCGCGGCGGCGTTGATTCCGTCGGCGAACGCGGTCAGCATCGCGCGCTCGTCGGCGCTCGAGTGCGCGAAGACGCGCGCGGCGAGATCGTGGATCGCGTAGCGCCGCATGCGCCGGTCGACGCGCACGAGGTTCGATCCGAGCATCTCCGCGAGCCGCCCGTCCACGTACCGCCGCGTCACGTCCATTTGAAAAAGACGGTCGCTCGCCATCGCATAGCCTTCGGCGACGAACAGATCGTGCACCGAACCGGCGCGAATGTGCGGCACGCCGCGCGCGTCGCGAGCGATCGTCACCGGCCCGTCGAGCGGGACGCCGGCCTGCGTCCCGTCGACGTGCGCAACCCCTGAATGCGCCGCGAGCGCGACCCGGCCCGCATATAGCGCGACGAGAAGAACGACCAAACCGATCAGCGCGCCCACCGCGAGCGCAACCCGGCGAATCCAGCGACCAAGCATCATGGTGCGCTTTCTGGCCTGATTGCCTTCGCTACTTCAGGCCAACGAGGGGGCCGAAGTGCTTTCGGCAAGGTTGGAACGTGGAGCCCACCCCCGAAGAACTCGCGCGCACCCTCGACGAAAGCGCTGATGACGACCGGGAGCTCGCCGCCGAGTTTGATGGCACGGCAAACGATGGGTTGGAGCAGGAGAAGCCCTATACTTGCTAACCGAGCCAACCATAAGCGCGCTTCTCGAACCGGCGCTTGAGGAAACGCCGCTGTTGTGGTACACTACCTGCCTATGCCCTTCGGCCGATAACGCGGGCCCAAGGAACGTCGGACCGGACGTCTCCTGGGTCTTTTCGCCTTTTCAACCCTTCGACAAGCTCAGGGAAACCAGGCGAGACTCAGGACCCGTTCAGGACTACGACGTCACCTCGGCCGCCTCTGTCATGCCGACGCGCTGAGCAAAGGAATCGATGAACCTCCTAGACGTCAACAACTTCGACGCGATGCGCATTGGCCTCGCGTCGCCGGAACAGATTCGTGCGTGGTCGTTCGGCGAAGTCAAAAAGCCGGAGACGATCAACTACCGCACGCTGAAGCCCGAGCGGGACGGTCTGTTCTGCGAGAAGATCTTCGGGCCCACCAAAGACTGGGAATGCCACTGCGGCAAGTACAAGCGCATCCGCTTCAAGGGGATGATCTGCGACCGCTGCGGCGTCGAGATCACGCGCGCCAAAGTGCGCCGCGAGCGCATGGGCCACATCGAGCTGGCCACGCCCGTCACCCACATCTGGTATTTCAAGGGCGTGCCGTCGCGCATCGGCATCTTGCTCGACATGTCGCCGCGCCAGCTCGAGAAGGTGATCTACTTCGCTGCGTACGTCGTCACCGATCCCGGTGACACGACGCTGACCAAGCGCGAGATCCTCACCGAGCAGAAGTACCGCGAGAGCCGTGAGAAGTACGGCACGCGCTTCAAGTCCGGCATGGGCGCCGAAGCGATCCGCGAGCTGCTGCGCGACCTCAACCTGCGCAAGCTCCAAGAAGATCTGCGCCGCGAGTTCAAAGAGACGTCGGGCCAGAAGCGCATCAAAGCGATCAAACGCCTCGAAGTGGTCGAAGCGTTCCTCGCGTCCGGCAACAAGCCGGAGTGGATGATCCTGTCCGCCGTGCCCGTGATCGCGCCCGAACTGCGCCCGATGGTGCAGCTCGACGGAGGCCGCTTCGCGACGTCGGACCTCAACGATCTCTACCGCCGCGTCATCAACCGCAACAACCGCCTCAAGCGGCTGCTGGAGCTGAGCGCGCCCGAGATCATCATCAAGAACGAGAAGCGCATGCTGCAAGAAGCGGTCGATGCGCTGATCGACAACGGCCGCCGCGGCCGCCCGGTCACCGGGCCCAACAACCGCCCGTTGAAGTCGCTCTCGGACATCCTCAAGGGTAAGCAGGGTCGCTTCCGGCAGAATCTGCTCGGTAAG
>DASZBS010000009.1:0-14477 GCA_035943995.1 Candidatus Elarobacter sp.
GTCATCCCGCTCGCCGTCGTCAAGCGACCCGGGATTCAGCTGGTCGAAGAGGCGCTGCGCGAAGGTAAGCAGATCGGTCTCGTCGCGCTCAAGGACAAGGACACCGAAGATCCGGGTCCAGACGATTTGCGCGCGGTCGGCACGATCGGCACCATCCAGAAGATGCTCAAGGTTCCGGACGGCACGCTGCGCTGCATCGTCGCCGGCGGCCCCGTATTCCGCATCGACCAGTTCGTCGCGACCGAGCCGTATCTCGCGTCGACGTACACCGAGCTGCCCGACATCACCAAGGACGGCGATCAGCTCGTCGCGATGCAGCGCAATCTGGGCTCGCTGTTCCAGAAGCTGCTCGGCTATCTGCCGCAGGCGCCGCGCGAGATGGAGATGGAGGTCAACAACATCTCCGATCCCAACCTGCTGGGCTACTTCGTCGCGTCCACGATGCGGCTCGAGACCGCGGACCGTCAAGCGATCCTCGAGGAGCGCGACACCGCCAAGCGACTGCGCAAGCTCACGATGCTCATCACCAAAGAGCTCGAAGTCGTCGAGCTCGGGCACAAGATCCAGTCCGACATCCAGCGCGAGATGGAGAAAAATCAGCGCGAGTTCTACCTGCGCCAGCAGATGCGCGCGATCCAGGAAGAGCTCGGCGAAGGCGATCCGCAGGTCGCGGAAGCCAACGAGCTGCGCAAGAAGATCGAAGACGCGAAGATGCCGGAGGACGTCAAGAAGGCGGCCGACCGCGAGCTCGACCGCATCACGAAAGTGCCGACGGCAAGCCCGGAGTACAGCGTCATCCGCACGTACCTCGATTGGCTCACGCAACTGCCGTGGGGCGTGTCGACGTCCGACCAGATCGACATCTCGCGCGCGCGTGAGATCCTCGACGAGGATCACTACGACCTCGAAAAGATCAAGGACCGCATCGTCGAGTACCTCGCCGTCGGCAAGCTCAAGAACAAGCTGACGGGACCGATCCTGTGCTTCGTCGGGCCGCCGGGCGTCGGCAAGACGTCGCTGGGGCAATCGATCGCCAAGGCGATGGGCCGTAAGTTCGTGCGCCTGTCGGTCGGCGGCGTGCGCGACGAAGCCGAGATCCGCGGCCACCGCCGCACGTACATCGGCGCGATGCCGGGCACGATCGTGCGCGCGCTGCGCGACGCCGGGACCAACAACCCGGTGATGATGATCGACGAGATCGACAAAGTGGGCGGCGACTTCCGCGGCGACCCGCAGAGCGCGCTGCTCGAAGTGCTCGACCCGGAGCAGAACAACACGTTCCGCGACCACTACCTCGACCTGCCGTTCGACTTGTCGCGCGTGCTGTTCATCTGCACGGCGAACACGCTCGACTCCATCAGCAGCGCCCTGCGCGACCGCATGGAGATCATCAACCTCTCCGGCTACACCGAGCTGGAGAAGCTGCAGATCGCGAAGCGCTACCTGGTGCCCAAGCAGAAGAAAGCCAACGGGCTCAAGGAAGCGCAGGTGGCGATCACCGACACCGCGCTCAAGCAGATCATCGTCGACTACACGCGCGAGGCGGGCGTTCGCAACCTCGAGCGCGAGATCGGCACGACGTTCCGCAAGGTCGCGCGCAAGGTCGCCGAGGACGCGAAGTACAAGCTGCGCGTGAAGCCGGAGAACCTCGTCGAGTTCTTGTCGAAGCCGCGCTTCTACAACGAGGTCAAGCGGCGCACGGCGTCCGTCGGCGTCGCGACCGGCCTGGCGTACACGCCGGTCGGCGGCGACATCTTGTTCATCGAGACGACGGCGATGCCGGGCACCGGCAAGCTCACGCTCACCGGCCAGCTCGGCGACGTGATGAAAGAGTCGGCGACCGCCGCCGTGTCGTTCCTGCGCTCGCGCTCCGCGGAGCTCCAGCTACCCGACGACTGGTTCGGCAAGCACGATCTGCACATCCACATCCCGGCCGGCGCGATCCCCAAGGACGGGCCGTCGGCGGGCGTGAGCCTCGCGACCTCCATCGCATCGCTGCTGACCGGCCTCAAGGTCGATCCGGAGCTCGCGATGACCGGCGAGATCACGCTGACCGGTCAGGTGCTGCCGATCGGCGGCGTCAAGGAGAAGGTTCTCGGCGCGAAGCGGGCGGGCATCAAGAAAGTCCTGTTGCCGCGCCGCAACGAGATCGATCTGGACGACGTGCCCAAGGAAGTGCGCGACGCGATGACCTTCGCGTTCGTCGACGAGCTGAGCGAAGTGTTCGCCCACGCGCTGGGCAAGCGTGTCATCACCCCGGTGATGCTCGGCGCGCTCGACACGCCGTCGGCGAGCACGCGGCGCAACAACGTCGTCGCGCTGCGCCCGAGCGCCAAGCGCAACGGCACCCAGCGCACGCCGCGCACCGCGCGCGGCGCGGCGCCGAAGCGCGGTCGCTAGCGCGCGATAGGGCTGTCGACGCGGTAGATCCGGCCGCTGTGATCCGTGCGCACGCTCTCGTGGAGCGTGTGCGCGGCATGGCGTTCGGAACCCAGGATGACGCGCCGCTCTTCGAGGTTGTCGAAGCGCCGGTCCGGGATCGCGGCGAGCAGGTCGAACGCCGGTTCGCCGAGCGCCGCGTGATCGAGCTCGTGACCTAGGCCAAGCGCGGGGGACTGGTGTCCGCCGCGCGTCGTGCGCATCGCGCTGGTCGGGTCCCAGCGGATCGTGCGCGTGTCGGCCTGGTACGAGTCGTCGCCGCGATGGTTGATGACGATGCGGTGCGGCACGGGGCTGTGCTCGACGCGCCGGATCAGCCCGCGTTCGACGGCGTCGCGGCGCAGGTACGCGAACGCCTCGTCGATGAGCTCGCGCGCGGCATGGGAGAACCCGAGCGAACCGTAGTGGACGGCGGATGTTGTCATGGTGCATGTCGATCACGCGCACCGAACGCTCCGGCAAGTGCGCCGCGGCGCACTCGCCTCGGTCAGGCCGTCAGGCGGTTTGCGCGCCCGCGATCTTGGCGTGCACGGCCTCGTCGGTGGGGACGTGGACGTCGAACGCGTCGATCTGCGCGCTCACCGGGACGGAGAAGATGCCCCCGACCTTCACCGACCCCGTCGCGCGCAGCACGAACTGGAACACGAACAGCTCGGGTGCGTCGCCGGCGACCGGTTTCGTGCTGCAATTGTTGATCGTACCCGTGACGCTGATGCCGGGCGTCACCTGAACCGTGGCGCTCTGCCCGTTCGCTACGCTGGCGATGGTAGCGCTTTGACCGAGCGGTGCGCTCAGCACGACGCTGAGCGACGCGGGCACCGTCTTGCCGCCGGTCGCGTCGCACGACACTTCGGTCGTCGCGCCGATGTGGATGCCGAGCACGTTGAGTCCGCTGACGTGCGGGCCGAAAACACGATCTGCCATAACGGGCGACCGTTCTCCGCCTAACTCCGCGGGCCTTTGTCGCGCGGGTGTCAACGCACCGCGAAGCGCGCCGGCGCGAACAGGTCGAGCGCAAAGCCCGGATCGTCGCCGGCGAGCAGCGCGGCGACGATCTCGCCGACGACCGGCGTGAACTTGTAGCCGTGGCCCGAGAAGCCGCCCGCGAGCACGACACGCGGCTCGCGCGGATGCCCACCGATCACGAAGTGCTCGTCGGGCGTGTTCGAGTACACGCACACCGTTGCGCGGGCGAACGCACCGTTGGCCGCGGGCACGAACGACGCGAGCGCCGCGCGCGCATACGCGATCTCGTCTTCGCGCACGGTGCGGTCGAGCGCATCGGGATCGGCGTCGACGCCGCTGCCGTGGTGCGCCATCTTCGCGCCGCGGCCGAAGTCGGGAAAACCGTAGAACATCCGCGCGCCGTCGCGCTCGCAGCACCAGATCGGCAAACGTTCCGGCGTTACTGCGGCGCGGTCGTGAGGCGCGAACCAGAACTGCACGTTGCGCTCGATGCGCAGCGGGATGCCGGCGCCCGGCGCGACGCGGGCGAACCACGGCCCCGCGCAGATCGCGAGCCGCTCCGCCTCGGCGTGCGTGCCGTCGCCGAGCGCGACGCGCACGCCGCCGTCGCCCGCGTCCCAACCGGTCGCTTCAACGCCGAACCGCAGCTCCGCGCCCGCCGCGGCGGCATCGAGCAGGTGTGCGTGCACGCCTTCTTCCGGGAACACCGCGCCCGCGATCGCTTCGTACACGCCGATCTCGTCGTCGCGCGGCGTCGTCGCGGGGAAGCGTCGCCGCAGTTCGTCCGCGCTATACACGTCGTGCGCGAGATCCCATTGCCGCGCGCTGGCGAGCGTGCCGGCGACGACCGGCGTCTCGGGCCGGCCGACGAACAGGCCGCCGGTTTGCGTGCGCAGCGTCATCGCGGTGCGCGCGGCGAGCGCGTCCCACAGTTCGTACGCGCGGCGCAGCAACGGCACGTAATCGGGCGATTCGAAGTACGCCTGGCGGATGATGCGCGTGTCGCCGTGCGACGAACCGCGCGCGTGCGCCGGGCCGAAGCGTTCCAGGCCGAGCACGCGCATGCCGCGCGCCGCCGCGTGCGAAGCGACCGCGCTGCCCATCCCGCCGAGACCGAGAACGATCGCGTCGTAGCGCATGCGAGACCTAGCGGACGAACACGGTGCCGGCGGGTCCGTCGAGCACTTCGCCGACGATCGCAGCGGTGCCGAGATCGCGCAGCTCCGCAAGCACGCGCTCCGCGCCGTCGCGCGGGATCGCGACGAGCAGTCCGCCCGACGTCTGGGCGTCGGAGAGCGCGATGCGGTGCGCTTCGTCGACACCCTCGGCGTACTGCGTGAAGTGCGCGTGGTCGGCGAGGTTGTCGTGCGTGCCGCCGGGGACCGCGCCGCGCGCGATCAGGTCGAGCACGCCGGCGAACAGCGGCACGCTGCGCGCGTCGAACGCGAGCGCGGCGCCGGAAGCGCGCGCCATCTCGCCCGCGTGGCCCACGAGGCCGTAGCCGGTGACGTCGGTCGCGCCGTGCACGCCGTGGGCGAGCATCGCGCGCGAGGCGCGGTCGTTGAGCCGCGCCATCTGCTCGATCGCGGGCGCCAAATCGGCGTCCGAGATGAGGTCGCGCTTGCGCGCGGTGGTGAGGATGCCCGTCCCGAGCGGTTTGGAGAGAAGCAGCATGTCGCCGGGACGGGCTCCGCCGTTTCTAACGACATGTTCCGGACGAATGGTTCCGGTGACGGCGAGCCCGTATTTCGGCTCGGCGTCCTTGATCGTATGGCCGCCAAGGATGACGACCCCCGCCTCGGCCGCTACGGCGGCCCCGCCGGCGAGGATGTCGCCGAGCAATTCCGTGCCGAGCTCTTCGACGGGGAAGGCGACGACGTTGAGCGCGGTCAGCGGGATGCCGCCCATCGCGTACACGTCGCTGAGCGCGTTGGCCGCGGCGATCCGCCCGAAGTCGAACGCGTCGTCGACGACGGGCGTGAAGAAGTCGACGGTCTGGACCAGGGCCAGCTCGGCAGTCAAACGGTAGACTCCGGCGTCGTCGTTCGTCGCGTGTCCGACGAGGACGTTCGGGTCCGTCACGGGCGGCAAGCGGCGCAGGACCTGCGCCAGGTCGGCAGAGCCGACTTTACTCGCTCAACCCGCGCAGGCCGAGTACGCCGTAAGCCGGATCTTGCGACCGGGGGACTTCATCGGATGTCGAATACACCGCGCAACGCCGAACGTCCGCCGGAGAAGCCGTTGTCGAAGAACTTGCTCTTCATCCCGGGTCCGGTCACCGTCGCCGAATCCGTGCTCACCGCGTCGGCGCAGCCGATGATCGACCACCGCGGCCCCGCGTTCAAGGCGCTGCTCGAGCGCATCTCGACGCGCATGAAGCCCATCTTCGGCACCGAGCACGCCGACGTGCTGCTGCTGGGCGCGTCGGGGACCGGCGGGCTCGAGGCCGCGGTCGGCAACCTGTTCGGGCCCGGTGACCGCGTCCTCGCGTGCCCGATCGGCGTGTTCGGCGAACGGCTGATCGGGATCGCGCGCGCGTTCGGCTGCGAGGTGGAGGTGCTGGACACGCCGTGGGGCAGCGGCGTCGATCCGGCCGCGCTGCGCGCGCGGCTCGACGCGAACCGCAACGAGAAGCGCTTCGCGGGCGTGCTGCTCACGCACAACGAGACGTCGACCGGCGTGCAGAACGACATGCCGCCGCTCGCCGCCGCGCTGCGCGGCTACGGCGCGTACGTCGTCGTCGACTCCGTCAGCGGCTTGGCCGCGAGCGATTTCGCAATGGACGACTGGGGTTTCGACGTCGTCGTGACCGCGTCGCAAAAAGCGCTCGCGGCGCCGCCCGGCGTGTCGATGGTCGCCGTCGCGCCGCGCGCGTGGGAGCGCATCGACGCGAACGTGGGCGCGCAGCGCTTCTACTTCGACTTGAAAAAAGCGCGCGAGTTCGCGACGCTCGGGCAGACGCCGTGGACGCCGCCGGTGTCGATCGTGTTCGCGCTCGACGCGGCGCTCGACGAGTTCGAGCGGGCCGGTGCCGCCGCCGTGCACGAGCGCCACGCGCGCTACGCGCGCGCGATCCGCGCCGCCGCGCAGGCGCTCGGGCTGACGCTGTACTCGAACGACGGCGCGCACTCGCCGACCGTCGTCGCGATCCGCATGCCCGAGAGCATCGACGGCGACGCGATTCGTACCAGCCTGCGCGAGTCGCGCGGCGTCATCGTCGGCGGCGGCCAGAAGCAGCTCAAAGGCAAGCTGGTGCGCATCGGCACGATGGGCGACCTCACCCAGACCGACGTGCTCGGCGCGCTCGGCGCGCTCGAGATCGCGCTGCTCGATGCCGGCGCGCCGGTCCGCCTGGGCACGGGCGTGCAAGCCGCGCTCCACGTGTTTCTGGAGGCCGAACAGCCCGCGGCGGTGTAGCGGCCCGCATGACCGGCCGTCTCGTGACCGTGCTCGCCGTCGCGACCACGCTCGTCGCGGGCGCTCCGGCACCCGCCGGTGCTGAGCCGCCCGATCCGTGTATCCTCGTCTCGAAAGCGGACGCCGCGAAGGCGATGGGATCGCCGATCGTCTCGGTCAAGGGGCTGACGGCCGGGCCCAGCCGCAGCTGCTCGTTCCACGGGGCCAAGCCGCTGCAGGCGGTCGTCGTGACGGCCTTTCGCTACGGCTCCGCCCGCGAGGCCCACACGCGCTTCATCGACATCGTCAAGCAGACTGCCAGCGCGGCCGCCACGCCCGCGGCCAAGCTCAACGGCGTCGGCGACGAAGCGGTCTCGATCAACTCGAACGTCTACGTCCGCAAAGGCAGCGACGCGCTGGTCTTCAACATCTTCGGCATCCGCGGGCCGCCGCTCACCGCGCGCGCCGTCGCGCTCGCAAAGCACACCCTGGCGCACCTGCACTAGCGACGGTCCGTCGGGAAACCTTTGCCGTAGCCGAACACGCGCAGCGAAGGAAAGCTCCGGACCGACGAAGCACTTTTCCGGACGCGGGCCACCGCGGAACGATAAGGAAAGAGGCCGAGCGTATTGCACGACCTGGCTCAGCAAATCGTCAGCGGTTTGGCGACGGGATCGATCTTCGCGAGCATGGCGCTCGCATTGGTCCTCATCTACCGCGCGATGGGCATCATCAACTTCGCGCAAGGTGAGCTCGCGATGTTCACCACGTACATCGCATGGCAGCTCACCCAAACGGGGATGCCGATGCTCGCCGCCTTCGGGCTGACGATCGTCATCGCGTTCATCGGCGGGGTGGCGCTGGAGCGGATCGTCGTGCGGCCGGTCGAGCGGGCGCCGCAGCTCACCGTCGTCATCGTGACGCTCGGTCTCTTCACGGTCTTCAACGGGCTCGCCGGCTGGTTCTGGGGCTACGTCGTGAAGTCGTTTCCGACACCGTTCCCCACCTCGCCGCTGCAGATCGGCGGCATCGCGTTCTCCGCGCAGGACGTCGGCGTGATCGTCGTCTCGCTGATCACGCTGGGGCTGATCTCGCTGTTCTTCCAGAAGACGAAGATCGGGCTCGCGATGCGCGCCGCCGCGCTCTACCCCGAGCAGAGCCGCGTGCTGGGGATCCACGTCGGCTGGATGCTCGCGCTGGGGTGGGGGCTCGCGTCGGTGGTGGGCGCGATCTCCGGGATCATGATCGCGCCGGTCGTGTTCCTCGACCCGAACATGATGCAGAGCGTGATCGTGTACGCGTTCGCGGCGGCGGTGCTGGGAGGCATCGAGAGCCCGATCGGCGCGGTGGTCGGCGGGCTCGTGCTCGGCGTGGTGCTCAACCTGCTCGGCACGTACGTCGAAGCGATCGGCAACGAGCTGCGGCTCGCGGCCGCGCTCGCGATCATCGTCGTGGTGCTGATGGTGAAGCCGTCGGGCTTGTTCGGCCGCACGACGGTGCAGCGCGTCTAGTGGCGGTCCGCTGATGTCGTTCAACGCCGGCAAGTTGGTGCCCGTCCTGATCGCGGTGGCGGTGATCGCCGTCCTGCCCGCGGTGGTGCCGTCGTTCATCGTGTTCGATCTCATCTTCGTCGCGGCGTACGCGATCGCGGTGCTCGGCCTCGTCGTGCTCACCGGGATGAACGGGCAGATCTCGCTCGGCCACGGCGCGTTCATGGCGCTGGGCGGCTACGTCGCGGCGGTGCTCGCGCACAATGCGGGCATACCGTACTGGATCGGCGTGCCGCTCGCGGCGATCGCTTGCGGAGTGGTGGGGATCTTGATCGGGATGATCGCGCTGCGGCTGGCCGGCGTGTACCTCGCGCTCGCGACGTTCTCGCTCGCGGTTGCGACGCCGTCGTTTCTCAAGCACTACAAGAGCATCACCGGCGGGTTCGGCGGCATGTCGCTCGACACGGTCAAAGCCCCGTCGTGGTTCCCGCTCGACGCGCAGCACTGGCTGTACTACGTCACGTGGGCCGTCGTCGGCGTCTGCTTCCTGCTCTCGGCGCTGCTGGTGCAGGGCAAGTTCGGCCGCGCGCTGCGCGCGCTGCGCGACAACCCCGTCGCGGCGGTCTCGTTCGGCATCAACCCGTACTACTACAAGACGCTCGCGTTCGGCTGGAGCGCGGTGCTGGCCGGCATCGCCGGCGCGTTCTTCGCGATCGCGACCGCGTTCGTCAGCCCCGACACGTTCAGCTTCGCGCTCTCCATCACGCTGCTCATCGGCGCGGTGCTCGGCGGGATCCTGACGTTCTGGGGCGCGCTCGTCGGCGCGCTCGTCATCGAGTTCCTGCCGCTCGTCGCGCAGCAAGTGAATGCGGCAGCGCCAAGCGTGGTGTACGGCGTGACGCTGATCCTCATGATGCTGTTCGTCCCCGACGGGATCGTCGGCGGCGTGCAGCGTTTGATTCGCCGGTTCGTTCCGCCCAAACCGTCGCAACCCGCGTTCCAACCGTCCGCCCCAAGTGCCGCGCCGATCGCGGCCGATCAACCCTCGCGCGAGTAGCGCAAGCCCCGCGCCGGCTCGGCGCAGTCGAGGAGTACCCCGTGAAACCATTCGTCAGAAAAGCCGGCATCGGCATGTTCGCAGCGGCGTTTGCGCTGGCCATGACCGGCAGCACCGTTGCACCCGCGTGGGCTGCCGATCCGGGCGTCAGCGACACCGAGATCATTCTGGGCGGCACCCATCCGTACAGCGGCCCCGCATCGGCGTACGGCAACATCGGCAAAGGCATCGGCGCGTACTTCGAATACGTGAACGACCACGGCGGCGTCAACGGCCGCAAGATCAAGTACATCGACAAAGACGACGGCTACAGCCCGCCGCAAGCGGTGCAGCTCGTGCACCAGCTCGTCGAGCAGGAGCACGTGTTCGCGATCTTCGACACGCTCGGCACCGCGGTGAACACCGCGATCCGCCCGTACCTCAACCAGAACAACGTCCCGCAGCTCTTCGTCGCGACCGGGGCCACGACGTGGGGCAAGGACTATCAGAAGTTCCCGTGGACGATCGGCTGGCAGCCCGACTATCAAGCCGAAGCGATCCTGTACGCGCAGGACATCGTGCGCAGCCATCCCAAGGCGAAGATCGGCGTTCTGTACCAGAACGACGACTACGGCGAAGATTACAACGCCGGCTTGAAAAAAGGCCTCGGCAAGCACGCGGACATGATCACGAAGATGGCGTCGTACGAGACGTCGGACCCCAGCGTCGGCTCGCAGATCGCGACGCTCAAGGCCGCCGGCTGCGACACGTTCATGATCTTCGCGACGCCGAAGTTCGCGATCCAAGCGATGGTGCTGGCCGCGCAGCAGTCGTGGCACCCGCTCACGTACCTCAACAACGTCTCGAACGCGATCCCGTACATGAACGCGGCGATGAAGGCCGGCGGCCCGTCGGCCGTCAACGGCGTCATCACGACGTACTATCTCAAAGACCCGGCGAACCACGCGCGCTACGCCGGCGACAAAGGGATGAAGCTCTACTTCGAGATCATGGATAAGTATCTGCCCAAGGGCGATAAGGACGACGGCAACTACCTGTACGGCGTGTCCATCGCGTACACGATGGTCGACGTGCTGAAGCGTGCCGGCAAGGACCTGACCCGCAAGAAGGTCATGGACATCGCGACGCACCTCACCGAGAGCGACAACCCGCTGGCGTATCCGGGCGTCGTGATCAAAACGGCGCCGAACTTCCGCTATCCGATCACGCAGATGATCGCGGCGAAGTGGCTCGGCACGGATTGGTCGCCGACGGGGCTGCTCGTCGACACGCGCTCCATGATGACGACGGCCGAGAAGTAGCCGCGTGGCGTCGTTGCTGGCGGTCCGCGACCTGACCATCCGGTTCGGTGGCATCACGGCGTTGAGCGAAGTGTCGTTCGACGTCGAGGAAGGCCACATCGCCGGGTTGATCGGGCCGAACGGCGCCGGCAAGACGACGTGCTTCAACTGCATCACGCGCCTGTACCAGCCCAGCGCGGGGCAGGTGCTGTTCAAGGACGACGATCTGCTGCGGTGCACGCCGCAGCAGATCGCCGGCAAACGCATCGCGCGCACGTTTCAGAACGTCGCGCTGTTCGATCACATGTCGACGCTCGACAACGTGCTGGTGGGCGGGCACGCGCGCTTTCCCGCCGGCTTGGCTGGGCGCCGGTTCGAAACGCAGGCGAAAGCCGAAGCGCTCGAGATCCTCGACCGGCTCGGCTTGGCGCAGTTCGCGGCGCGGCCCGTGCTCGGGCTGCCGTTCGGCACGCGCAAAGCCGTCGAGCTCGCGCGCGCGCTGATGGCCAAGCCCGAGCTGCTGCTGCTCGACGAGCCCGCGGCGGGGCTCGGCCACGAGGAAGTGGCGACGCTCGGTGCGACCATAAAGCGCGTCGCGGTCGAGTTCGACACGACCATCCTCATGGTGGAGCACCACATGGCGCTCGTCATGAGCGTCTCCGACCACATCATCGTGCTGGCGTCGGGGCGCAAGCTCGCGGACGGCGCGCCCGAGACGGTGCAGCAAAATCCGGCGGTGATCGAGGCATATCTTGGAACCGTCTAACGGCGCATTGCTGCAAGCGCGCGATCTCCACGCGCGCTACGGCGAGATCGAAGCGGTGCACGGCGTCGACCTCGCCGTGCCCAAAGGCGCGATCGTCGCGCTGCTCGGCGCGAACGGCGCGGGCAAGACCAGCACGCTGCGCGCGCTGACCGGCGCGATCAAAACCACGGGCACCGTGGTGTTCGCGGGCAAACCGCTGGGACGCCGGCCCGAAGACGCGGCACGCGTCGGCATCGCGCACGTCCCCGAAGGCCGCGGCACGCTGAGCAGCTTGACGGTGTGGGACAACTTAATGCTCGGCGCGTACGTCGAAGGCAACCGCGCGAGCGTGCGCAAGCGCATCGACCGCGTCAGCGGCTATTTTCCGTGGCTCACCGAGCGCAAGAACCAAACGGCGGGCACGCTCAGCGGCGGCGAGCAGCAAATGCTGGCGATCGCGCGCGCACTGATGCTGGAGCCGCAACTGCTGCTGCTCGACGAACCGTCGCTGGGCCTCGCGCCGAAGATCGTGCGCGACATCTTCGCGCTGCTGCGCACGATCAACCAGCAGGACGGCGTGAGCATCCTCGTCGCGGAGCAGAACGCAACGATCGCGCTCGCCACGGCGGACCACGCATACGTGCTCGAAACGGGCCGCGTCGCCGTGTCCGGAAGCAGCGACGAGCTGCTCAAAGACGACCGCGTCCGCCGGTCGTACCTGGGTTACTGAGTGGGCGCCACCTTCTGAATGGTGGTTTCGTACTTTGTTGGCGATGTGAGTTAGCCCGCTGCTCGCGAGACCCGGCTCTGAAATCGCGCTCGCTCTACGCTGCCAGTGGTCTATCGCGGACTGGGAGGTCATTCGGACCCTGCTTGGTGACGCAGAAGACCAGAGCCGCTCGAAACAATGGGATTGGCGGTGGAGTTCCCAGGGCTCTATCACCGTGCCACCCAGGAGGCACCTTCGTCTGATATACCTACCTGAGTAATGCGCTCTCGCGTGGAGCTCTGGAGGAGTCCGTCTCGACCCTCGAGGGCGAGCTGCGGAAGGATCTGGAAACGGAGCCAATCTTAGAGCTATATGACCGAACTACGGATACCGCTGTTAAACGCGATCACGAACTCCACTGAGCACTTCGGCGCTGGTTTCTCAGTCCGAGCAGCGACTGAACTCGAACGAGCGAATTGGTCGCGTGACCCGTTTGTCAGAGATGTCGTACCGCATCGTGTCCTACCGGAGATACGCGCCGTTCTCGTCTGTGCTGGCGTCAATCACAGCGAAGAATCAGACCCGTTTTGGGAGGATTTGCTGGTTTGGTTCGGACTCGCATCGCTATGGACGGGGCGTGCGGTCGAAGCTTCCTTCTGCGAAGAATGGTTTCGCGCGAACGACGGCAGCGAAGACGCTGCGCCTGATGGAGGCCAGCGGTTCGGACCGCCGAGGTACTTGTCTCTTTCGCTGCCTGTGGCGGAAGCTCCACCGTGGAACCGGGCGATTAGTTTGGACGGCGTTGCCAACAAAATGATAGACCAAATTCCGATGTTTCGGTCAAAGAGGCCCTTCGCCGGGACATTCCGCTTTGCGTTAGCCCGGTGGTTCTATTCGTTGAACAAGAAGCGGCGCACGCTCGAAGATGTCGTGATAGATCTCTCAATCGCGCTTGAGGCGCTCTTCGTGTTGGAAACCGAGAGAGGAAATATTGGTCAATTACTCCGAGAGCGCATCACGAGCTATTGGTGGGGCAACGAAGGCACGAAGAAGAAGCACAATTCGTTGAAGGCCAAGATCGTCGACGTATACGACGTTCGATCCCGTATTGTCCACGGCAGCATGGTAGACGAAGAGAGGATGCAGAAAGCCCGTCGCATTCTTGATGAACTTACTCGGGAGGTCCTTGGTGATTTCGTCATGGGTAGATTGGACAACTTCGATCCAACGAAGTATTGGATGCCGCCCCCAGAGGAACCGTGCATGGAACAGGCTTGCGTCGGGGTATCGTGTAGTTTACGCGACGCACGATAGCTATGCCGGGTCTTATATGACGCCTAAACTGCCAGCTGCCAAATTGCATGCTTGGATGTTACGGAGCCAACCTTAGCCGCACGCTACGGCGAAGACATATACAGACAGCCGGCATTGGGAATGAGGCGAGTTCCCAGGCCAGCGACAAGCATCTGGCAGCTTGGGCGCGAATTGCCAAGTGCCCGGATATATTAGCGTCATCACCGCGCCGAGCACGAATTCGAGAGCCCGGCGCTCCCTCAGTAGATTGGGTTATCAGTCGTGACCCCACAGACCCCCGAGCAAGCCAAAAGGGCCTTCTTGAGCGTGATCCCGAGGATGCGAAGCGAATTTGCCGCGCGACTCGATGCGTTCCGTCAACGGATCTTTCACGATTCTGACTACATGAGAAAATACCCGATCGAGCTCTTCCGTCTTGCGGAGCAAGAACTCCGTTCGCGAAATCGTGAAGCAGAGGAACGACTTCGTCGGCTACTCGACTCGGGATGGAAACCATCGCACCCGACGGCGATCAGCGCAGCCCTCCGTGATTGCTTCGCTTTCAGCGACTACACGCAAGACCCGTCTTCAGACCTATATGCGTGTGTGGAGAAGATGTACAGCGATATCGGACTAGCGGAGCCGGCCGGAGAGGAATCACCACGGCGTCGGCTTGGGCGCGCGCAGGTGGAGGCCGCCCAAGAAGCCGTGCTCAATTTGGAGACTCACGTCGTGAAGGAAACGCCGCCTACATTTGTCGTGCACAACACTGCTCCCATCACCGGGCAGCAGATCGGAAACAACAATGTCGTCAACATTCAGAACACCGAGATAGACCGGCGCAGCATTACCAACGCAATCCAGGTCGTGTCGGAGCATCTCGACGACTTCGAACGGGTCGACCGAGACGATGTAGAAGCTCATCTAGCTGAGCTCCAGGACGAGATTCAGAAGCCTGAACCGAAGCCTGCGCGTCTGAAGGCAGCACTAAACGCAATCGGGCGCATTGCGGGCCCTGAGAGCATCAAAGCTGTCGTGGACGGTGCTGTCAGTGGTCTGATTAAGGGTCTCGGTGGCGTGTGACGACGAGTGGCCTGCGATG
>DASZBS010000010.1:0-32258 GCA_035943995.1 Candidatus Elarobacter sp.
GGTAGCGCGCGGCGCCGTTCGGGCCTAGCGCGAGCGCCGTCGTCCCCCACGCCTCGTCGCCCAGCGGCGGGTGCTCGCCCGAGAGCGTGCGCGGCAGCCGCGGCACGACGACGACCGCGCCGTTGCGCGCGAACGCAACGACGTGCTCCGCGTTCTCGCCGAGCGCTTCCAGCGGCGCGTACGCGTTTTCGGGCCAGCCGGCCGCGGCGCGGTGGCGCAGCAGCGTTGCGAGCACGTACAACTTGATGCGGCCGTCCGGCCACGCGGTGAGCAGCTCTCGCGCGAGCGCTTCGCGCGCGGTGCCGCGTTCGAGCGCGTCGTCGAGCGCGCGCAGCGCGGCGCCGCGCATCGCGAAGTCGACGGGCCGGCGGTTGTCGGGATCGACGAGGCTGAGATCCCACAGCTCCGTGCCCTGGTAGGTGTCCGGCACGCCGGGTGCCGTCGCTTTCAGGACGACTTGCGCGAGGCTGTTGGTAAGGGCGGTCGCGGCCAGACTGCGCGCGCCGGTGCGCACGCTGTCGAAGAACGCCGCCGACCGCCGCGGGTCGAGGATCGCGCGCGTGAACTCCTCGAGCGCGCGCTCGTAACTCGCGTCGGGGTTGGTCCAGCTCGTGCGGAGCTTCGCCTCGCGCCCGGCTTTGACGATGTAGGCGACGATGCGCTCGGTGAACGCCGCGAGCGCGTCCGCATCGATCTCGCCGGCGAGCAGCGCGGCGGGCCATGTGCCGAGGATCGTCTGGTAGAGCAGGTACTCGGCGAGCGGCGTAACCGCGCCGCGGTGCTTGCGGTTGAGCCGCGACCAGCGCGCGAGCGCGCGCCGCCACTGGTCGGGGATCTCGGAGATGACCGCGATACGTGCGCGCACGTCCTCGCCGCGCTTCATGTCGTGCGTCGCGGTCGCGAGCATCGCATGCGGATGGTGCGCGGCGCGGCGCGCGTTCATGCGGTGGAAGTCGGCGCCCGACGTGCCGAACTGCGCGGGATCGCCGCCGACCTCGTTGAGCGCGACGAGCCGCACCGAGCGGTAGAACGCGGTGTCCTCGACGCCTTTGGCGGTGACGGGCGCGGTAAGCTGCTGAAACCGCATCGCGAAGTCGACGTAGCGCTCGCGCACCGCATCGTCACGGTGCTGCGTCAGGAGCACGCGGCGCAGAAACTCGTACGTCGAGCCTTCGTCGGTCGCGTCGCGCGCGCGGGCGATCGCGATCGCGCGCTCGATGAACAGCCGGTCCGCCGGCTCGACGGCGGCGCCGGTGACGTAGGTGCGGTAGATCGGGAACGCCGCGACCGTCTCGACCAGCACGCGGCGCAGCGCGCCCAGCGTGAAGTCGCGCGTGCGCGGATCGCGCTGCGCGATGCGGTCGAGCCGCAGCGCGAGCACGTTGAGCTCCGCCGACAGCGCGGTTTCCAGCACGAACTTCTTGGCCGCGTGCGCGACCTCGGCGAAGGGCGTCGCGTCGCGCACGAAGCGGCGGTAGACGATGTCGAGCGCGCGCGCCTTGCGGCCGTCGACGGCCAGGCCCGTCACCGCGTTCATGAACTCGTAGCCGGTCGTGCCGTCGACGTGCCAGCGCGCGAGCAGCTCTTGGTTGGGCGCGAGGATCTTCTCGATGACGAGGTACATCGGCTGGCCAAGCAGCTCGGCGCGCGAGCACAACAGCTCGCAGTAGCCGATCGGGTCGAACATGCCGTCGACGTGATCGAGCCGCAGGCCGTCGACGTCGCCGCGCGCCACCAGGTCGAACACGAGCCGGTGCGCGTCTCCGAAGCAGTTCGCGTTTTCCATCCGCATCGCGGCGAGCGCGTTGATGTCGAAGAAACGCCGGTAGTTGATCTCCTCGGCGGCGACTTTCCACGACGCCGGACGCCAGTGCTGCACGTCGACGACGCGCTCGATCAGCGCTTTGCCCGCCGGCGTGATGCGTGCAGCATCGAGCCGCGCTGCATACGCGCGCGCGTTGTCCGCCTCGGTCTCGCCGAGCAGCCGCCGCAGCGACGCCGCGGCCGCGCGGCGCGCGATGTGGTCGGGCATCGTGTCGAGCGTCGCGAACAGCGGCGCGAACGACGCGAGCGACGGCGGGTCGGCGTCGGCGAGCATCAGCGCGTAGGTCGGCGGCGCGAGCGGGAAGCGATGCTCGTGGTAGCGCAGCGCGAAGCCGCCGTCGGCGTACTCCCAGCGCAGCTCGCCGGCGTCGAGCACGTCGCCGTATTGCGCGCCCAGGAACGGCAGCAGCACCTTGCCGCGCAGCTCCGCGCGCAGCGGCTTCCAGTCGACGTCGAAGTAGTCGGCGTAGTGCGAGTCCTCTCCCCACGCTAGCAGGTCGAGCCACCACGCGTTGTCGTCGCCGCCGACGGCCATGTGGTTGGGCACGAAGTCCAGGATGTGCCCCATGCCGTGCGCGCGCAGCGCGTCGACGAACGCGCGGTAGTCCTTGGGCGTGCCGATCTCGGGGTTGAGCGCGGAATGGTCGACGATGTCGTAGCCGTGCGTTGAGCCCGCCCGCGCGCGCAGATACGGCGACGCGTACACGTGCGAGATCCCCAGCGACGCGAGGTACGGCACGAGCGCCGTCGCGTCGCTGAACCGAAAGCCCGCGTGGAACTGCAGCCGGTACGTCGCGCGCGGCGTCACGACTCGAGGAACCAGCCGGCGCTCCACGGCGGCAGCGCCGCCGCGGCGGCGTGTGCCGGAACGTCGCCCAGCGCGAAGATGCGCACGCCGCCGGCCGCATACGACACGACGGCCGGCTGCGCGCCGAGGTTCGCGACGAGCGCGAGCCGTGACTCGTCGCCGAATCGCCACTTCACGCGAAACGCCGTCGCGCCGAGCACCTGATAGCCGTCGCCGTGCGCACCGCCCGCGAGCCGCGGCACGATCAGCCCGGCGCGCAGCGCGAGCAGCTCGCGGTGCAGCGCGAGCATCGCAGCATGGCGCGGCTGCGCGCGCTCGTCCCACCGCAGCACCGACGCGCGCATCGTCACAGGATCCTGCGGATCGGGGATGTCGTTGCGCTGCGGCGGATCGGAGAACGCGGACCAGGCCGCGAACTCGCGGCGGCGGCCTTCGGTCACCGCCAGCGCGAGCTCGGGGCCGAAGTCGGCGAAGAACAGGAACGGCGTCGACGCCGCCCACTCCTCGCCCATGAACAGGAGCGGGATTGCGGGCGCGAGCAGCAGCACCGCCGTCGCGGCGCGCACGGCGTCGTCGGATGCGAGCGCCGAGATGCGCTCGCCCAGCGCGCGGTTGCCGATCTGGTCGTGGTTCTGCAGGAAGTCCACGAACGCGGTGGAGGGCAGGGCCGCGCTCGGCTCGCCGCGAGCCGCGCCGCCGCGGTGTACCGACGGTTCGCCTTGGTACGCGAAGCCCTCGGCCAGCGCGCGCGCGAGCAGCCGCGCCGGCTCGCGCGCGTAGTCGCGGTAGTAGCCGTCGGTCTCGCCGGTCGTCAGCACGTGCAACGCATGGTGCGCGTCGTCGTTCCACTGCGCGTCGTAGCGGTCGAGCCAGCGCGCTTCGTTCGCGTCGTTCTCCATCACGAGGTGCACCTCGCGGCCCGCCTCGACGCCGGCGCGCACGCGCGCGGCGAGCTCGTCCAGGAACGGGCGCGGTGCATCGTCGCGGATCTCGTGCACCGCGTCGTAGCGGATGCCGTCGAAGCGGTACTCGCGCAGCCAGTACAGCGAGTTCTGCACGAAGAACTCGCGCACGACCTCGGCGTCGTGCGCGCCGACGTTGATCGCGGCGCCCCACGGCGTGTGGTGGCGATCGCTAAAGAACGGCTCCGCGAACGTGTCGAGATAATTCCCTTCGGGACCGAAGTGGTTGTAGACGACGTCCAGGAACACGCACAGCCCAAGTGCGTGCGCCGCGTCGACGAACGCCTTGAGCTCGTCGGGCGTGCCGTACGCGCGCTGCGGTGCGAAGGGTAGCACGCCGTCGTAGCCCCAGTTGCGGTCGCCGGCCGGTTGCGCGACCGGCATCAGCTCGACCGCCGTCACGCCGAGGTCCGCCAGCGCGCCGAGCCGCGCCACGGCGGCGGCGTACGTGCCTTCGGGCGTGAACGTGCCGATGTGCAGCTCGTACAGCACGATCTCGTGCCACGGGCGGCCGCGCCAACCGTGCTGCCGCCACACGTACGCGCGCGGGTCGATCACTTCGCTGGGCGCATGCACGCCGTCGGGCTGAAAGCGCGACGCGGGGTCGGGAACGCGCATGCCGGCTTCCGCGAACGCGAACGCGTAGCTCGAGCCCGCGCGCGCCTCGCGCACCGTGCGCTCGAACCAGCCGCCGGCGCGCGGCTCCAGCGCGTGCTCCGTGCCGTCGACGATCACCGCGGCACGCTCGCGCGACGGCGCCCACAACCGAAAATCGACGCCGTCGTCGCGCAGCTCCGCGCCGAACGGCATCGGGTGCGCGTAGCGCGTCATGCCGCCGGCGCGGCGA
This sequence comes from Candidatus Elarobacter sp., assembly GCA_035943995.1. Taxonomy (GTDB): domain Bacteria; phylum Vulcanimicrobiota; class Vulcanimicrobiia; order Vulcanimicrobiales; family Vulcanimicrobiaceae; genus Vulcanimicrobium. Next base: position 4,442 of record DASZBS010000010.1, read on the forward strand.
CTTCGGCGCGCAGCGCGTCGATCGCGGCGCCCAGCGCGCTCGGGTGTCCCGGCAGCGCGTCGCGCACGTCGCGCAGCGCCGTTTGCAGGCGGAAGAACGCGATCAACGCGTCGCGCTGCGCCGGATCGTGCGGGGTCGTCGGGAGATCGCTCGCGCTTGCCGCGTAGCGGGCGAGGAACGTGTCGCGGACGCGCGCGGTCAGGTCGAACGTCGTCGCGCGCGTCATGCCGCGGGCGGCGGCCGGATCGAACGCACTCGCTTGGATCGTCTCGCGCGTCACCGCGTCGAACGACCGCGCGAGCAGCGCGACGTCCTTGAGCGGCGACGAACGCCGCGCGAGCGCTTCGCCGAAGCCGACGAACACGGGCACCCCGTCGACGAGGAGCACGCGGCTCAGCGTCAGCCGCCCGTGGGCGCGCGCGGACGCCGCGTCGATCGCACGCGGCAGGGCGTCGATCGCCGCCGCGATCTGCTCGCGCACCGCCGCGACGCTCGCGACGCCGGCGCCGACGAGCGCGCCGAGGTCGTCGTGCGCGGTGGAACGCCAGCCCGCGACGTCGTCCGGCGTGAGCGGTCGCGTCCCGAACGTCGGGTCGCTGCCGGGCGTGGCCAGCGCGCGGTGCAGCGACGCGAGCGCGTCGGCAACGTGCTCGGCGGTGCGCACGAGACGTTCGTCGGCCGTTCCGGTGCGCAGGATCTCGCGCAGCGCCGCCTCGATGTCGGTCGGGTTCTGGATGAAGCTCTGCGAGGTGACGGCCACCCACGTCTCGCCGCTGCGGTCGCTGACGAGCGCGGTGCCGAACAGCTGCGGCGCCTGCGTGAAACCGCGCTCGCGCAAGTGGCGCAGGAACGCGACGGCACTGTTCTGCACGCGCGGCATCCGGCGGTGCATCGTCAGCAGCCGCGCGTCGTCGAGGATGAAGCGCTGCGCGCCGGGCGCGTACCCGAACCGCTGCGACGTGGTCGCATCCGGCCGCGGATCGCCCTCCCACGCGAACGCGATGCGCCCGTCGTCGCGCAGCTCCGTGCCCGCGCGCATCGCGCGCTCCACCAGCCGCGCCGTCGTCGCGTCCGTCGCGGCGTCCGCGATCCAGCCTTCGCGCGGGCCGCTGCGCGCGCGCGCCAGCGCGTCGTCGCGGACCGGTGCGTCCCACACGAAGCGCAACACGAGCGACGTGCGGTTCGCGCCCTCGCCCACGACGACGAACGCGAGCGACGGGTCGACTTCCTCCACCACGAACGCGTCGATGACGTGCCCCTGCTCCGCCGCGCCCAGCGCGACCGGCACGACGTCGCTGTCGATCACCGCGCGCGCGAACGCGTCGAACGCCACGCCGTAGCGCGGCACGACGATCGTCGGCAGCTCGGGCAGCGCGCTCGACCGGACCGGCGCCGCGCGCTCGTGCGGGTCGCGCACGAGCGCGAACCAGAAGAAGCCGTACGGTGCGAGCGTGACCGTGTACGGGCCGGTCGCGACCGGCGGGAACGGCGACGCGCCGAGCATCTCGAACGGCGTGCGGCCGGTGAACTGCGAGAGATCGAGCTGCACCGCCTGCGCGGTGTGCGACAGGTTCGCCACGACCAGCGCCGTCTCGCCTTCGTGCTCGCGCAGGTAGGCCAGCACGCGCCGGTTGTCTGGATACAGCAGCGTCAGCGTGCCGCGGCCGAACACTTTGGTCGCCTTGCGCACCGCGATCAGGCGCCGCATGTAGTTCAGCAGCGAGGTGCTGTTGCGCGCCTGCGCTTCCACGTTCACCGCCGCGTAGCCGTAGGTCGGATCGGTGACCGCCGGCGCGTACAGCCGCACGGGCTCGGCGTTGGAGAAGCCGCCGTTGCGGTCGGGCGACCACTGCATCGGCGTGCGCACACCGTCGCGGTCTTTGAGGAACAGGTTGTCGCCCATCCCGATCTCGTCGCCGTAGTAGATCACCGGCGTGCCCGGCATCGACATCAGCAAACCGTTCATCAGCTCGATGCGGCGGCGGTCGTTCTCCAGCAGCGGCGCGAGCCGGCGCCGGATGCCGACGTTGATGCGCATCTTCGGCTCGACGGCGTACACCGCGTTCATGCGCTCGCGCTCGCGCTCGCTCACCATCTCCAGCGTCAGCTCGTCGTGGTTGCGCAGAAACACCGCCCACTGGCAGCCGTTGGGGATCGGCGGCGTCTGGCGCAGGATGTCGTGGACGGGATAGCGGTCCTCGTCGGCGACCGCCATGAACAAGCGCGGCATGAGCGGGAAGTGGAAGCACATGTGGCACTCGTCGCCGTCGCCGAAATACGACGACAAGTCCTCGGGCCACTGGTTCGCTTCGGCGAGGAAGATGCGGCCGGGAAACTCGGCTTCGAGCGCCGCGCGCAAGACTTTGATGACGCCGTGCGTCTCGGGCAGGTTCTCGTTGTTGGTGCCCTCGCGCTCGCAGAGATACGGCACCGCGTCGAGCCGGAAGGCGTCGACGCCGACGTTGCACCAGAAGCGCATAGCGTCGACGATCGCGCCGACCACCGCGTGGTTCTGAAAATTGAGGTCGGGCTGGTGCGAGAAGAAGCGGTGCCAGAAGTATTGCCCGGCGACCGGGTCCCACGCCCAGTTCGAGGTCTCGGTGTCGGTGAAGATGATGCGCGTGCCCGCGAACTTGCGGTCGTCGTCGGACCACACGTAGAAGTCGCGCTCGGGCGAGCCGCGCGGCGCGCGCCGCGCGCGCTGGAACCACGGGTGCTGGTCGGAGGTGTGGTTCACGACCAGCTCGGCGATGATGCGGATGCCGCGGGCGTGCGCCTCGGCGACGAGCCGCTGCACGTCCTCGAGCGTGCCGTACGACGGGTGCACGCTCTCGTAGTCGGCGATGTCGTAGCCGTCGTCGCGCAGCGGCGACGGGAAGAACGGCAGGAGCCACAGCGCCGTGACCCCGAGGTCGGCCAGGTAGTCGAGGCGCGCGGTCAGGCCCGCGACGTCGCCGACGCCGTCGCCGTTGGAGTCCTGGAACGCTTTGACATGGGTTTGGTACACGACCGCGTCGCGGTACCAGAGCGGATCGTTCTGCAAATCAGGCTGCAAGCGTCAGCGGCGCGGCGACGTCCTCCAGCGACTTGCCTTCGGCGTCGACCCCCAAAACAATTTCCACGACGCCGCCCACGATCATCAGCGCCGCGCCGAACAGCCAGCCTGCCGCGAGCATGCGCGGCTCGTGGCTGGCGATCAGGCGGCCGTAGACCAGCGGCGCGAGGGCGCCACCGACCAGCGTGCCCACCGCGTACACGACCGCGATCGCGGCGGCGCGCGTCTCAGCGGGAAGATCTCGCTCACCGTGAGATACGCCGCGCTCGCGCCCGCGCTGGCGAAGAAGAACATCGCCGACCAGCAGAGCGCGATCGAGGTCGCGGTGAGGCTGCCGTTCAGGAACAGAACGGTGGTGAGCACGAGCAGCAAGCCGCTCACGATGTAGCACCCGGAGATCATGATCTTGCGCCCGACGACGTCGAAGAAGTGACCAAGGATCAGCGCGCCCGCGAAGTTGCCGATCGCGAACGGGATGATGTAGAGGCCGACGTCACCGGGCGCGACCTTGAAGAACGTCGTGAGCGTGAGCCCTTGGGTGAAGAAGACCGCGTTGTACAGAAACGCCTGCGTGATCATCAGCGTCATCACGAGCACGGTGCGCTGCGGGTATGTCTTCGCCATCGTGATCACCGTGTCGAGCATGCCGTGCTTGCGCGACGCGTCGAACGTCAGCATTCTGCCCGACGGCGGCGGCAGCGCCGCGTGCGTCTCGCGCGCGATCTCGGCCTCGATGCCGGCGACGATCGTCTCGGCTTCGTCGTGGCGGCCGTGCGTCAGCAGCCAGCGCGGGCTCTCGGGGATGCCGCGCCGCACCGCGAGCACGGCGATCGCGAGGAACGCGCCCAGCCCGAACGCGAGCCGCCAGCCGAGCGAGGGTGCGATGAAGTGCCCGTTCAGCAGCGGCACGGAGACGAGCGATCCGACCAGCGTGCCGATCCACCACGAGCCGTTGATCGCGATGTCGGCGACGCCGCGGCGCGCCGACGGGATCAGCTCGTCGATCGCGGAGTTCACCGCGCTGTACTCGCCGCCGATCCCCGCGCCCGCCAGCATGCGAAAGATCGCGAAGCTCCAGAAGTCCCACGCAAACGCGGTCAGCAGCGTGCTGACGAGATACCACGTCAGCGTGATGAGGAACAGCTTCTTGCGCCCGAGCTTATCGGTGAGGTAGCCGAACACGAGCGCGCCGATGCACGCGCCGACCAGGTACGTCGTGCCGGCGGCCGTGGCTTGCACGTCGGTGAGCCCGAGCCCGTTCTTCGACGTGAGGGTGGGGCCGATCGTGCCGACGATCGTCACCTCCAAGCCGTCCAAAATCCAGGTGATCCCGAGGCCGATCACGACGATCCAGTGCCACTTCGCCCACGGCAGGCGGTCGAGCCGGAACGGGATGTCGGTCGTGATATGCGCGGCGTTGGCGGCCAACGGGTCCTCCGGGCACGGTTGGGGGCAGGCGGGCTATGGGTTACCCGACCGGTTGCAGCCGGAAACCGCGCCTTCGCGTAAGGAGCCTTACCGACGTTCCGAGGCGATCTGCGCCATGATGGCGCAAACACCGTCCATCCCACCACCCGCACTGAGGTACGCAATGAAACCAACGATCCTGCACGTGTCGATGACGCTTGCGCTTCTGGCGATGCCGGTCGCGGCGCTGGCGGCCGACATGCCGGCGGCCGACCACATGGCCGGCGCATCGGGCCAAATGGCGACGATGGCCTGCCGCCCCGCCACCGCGAAGGACACCGCCGCATCCGCCGACGCGATGGCAAAGATGCACGTCATGATGGCGACGATGGGCACCGAAAAGCTCGTCTGCATGAAGCTCAACCACGACGCGATGATGGCTGAAGCGGCAAAGGCGAAGAAGATGGCCACCGCTGCCGAGGCCAACGCGGCTTGGGTGAAATTCCTCGAAGACTCGATGATGGTGCCCGGCGGGACCGGCGGGGGCTAGACGCTCGCTGCGCCGCCGCTCACAAGAGCGTGCGGCGCAGATCCGCCAACGCGTTCTTGATCTCCACCGCGAAGCGCGCCGCGTTCGCGCCGTCGATCACGCGGTGATCGTACGATAGCGACAGCGGCTGCATCAGCCGCGGCACGAACGACGTACCGTCCCACACGGGGCGGATGTCGGCTTTGCACGCGCCCAGGATCGCGACTTCCGGCGCGTTGATGATCGGCGTGAACGTCGTGCCGCCGATCGAGCCCAGCGATGAGATCGTGAACGTCGCGCCGCTCATGTCGGCGGGGCCGAGCTTGCCGTCGCGCGCTTTGGCGGCGAGCTCCGACGTCTCGCGCGCGATGTCGACCACCCCCTTCTTGTCGACGTCGCGGATCACCGGGACGAGCAGACCGTTCGGCGTGTCGGCGGCGAAGCCGAGGTGGTAGTACTTCTTGAGCACCAGCTCGTCGCCGTCGAGCGAAGAGTTGAACTGCGGAAAGCGCTTGAGCGCGGCGACCGCGGCCTTCATCAAGAACGCGAGCATCGTCACCTTGACGTCCTTGCGCTCGCCGTTGATCTGCTTGCGGAACGCTTCGAGCTCCGTCACGTCCGCCTCTTCGTTCTGCGTGACGTGCGGGATCATCACCCAGTTGCGCGCCAGCACCGGGCCGCTGATCTTTTGGATGCGCGTCAGCGCGACGCGCTCCACCGGGCCGAACTTCGCGAAGTCGACGCTGGGCCACGGCGGGAGATGCAGCCCGAGCCCGGTCGTCGTGCCGGCGTGCACGCCGCCGCCCGCCGCGGCCGGCGACGCGATCGCGGTCTTCACGAAGCCTTGCACGTCGTCGCGCGTGATGCGGCCGTTGGGACCGCTGCCCTGCACGCGGCTCAAGTCGGCGCCGAGCTCGCGCGCGAAACGCCGAATCGCCGGCGACGCATGCACCGGACTGCTCTGCGCGACCGCGGTCGACGCGGTGCCGTTCGCACCCTTCGACGAGCTCACGGTGACATTGTTGGTGCCGTTGTCTCTCGAGTCACCCTGACGTGTTGTCAGCTGCGGCTGAGCTTGTCGAAGGGTGGGAGCGGTTGGCGTGGCAACGGGTGCCGCAGTAGCCGCTTCGGTCGTCGCGACCGTCGCGATGACGGTGCCTTTCGAGACTTTGTCGCCGACCTTGACGCGCACGTCGCGCACGACGCCGCCGGTCGACGCCGGCACTTCCATCGTCGCTTTGTCGGACTCGAGCGTGACGAGTGCGGATTCTTTCACGATCGAGTCGCCGGGTGCGACGAGCACTTCGATCACCGGGATGTCGGTGAAGTCACCGATGTCCGGCACGACGAGGTCGACGACCGTTTCGGCAGCGGTGGTCGCGGTCGTTGCCGTCGCGGTCGAAGCCGTCGCCGGCGGGGGCGGCGTCTTGCGCGGCGCTGCCGCTTCTTCGCTCGCGCCTGCGCTGGAGGCGACGATGCCGGCCGCGTCGTTGGCCGGAGTGGGCGGCGTCGGCGACTGCGCCGCCGCAGCCTCGATCGTCGCGAGCACGGTGCCTTGCGAAACCTTGTCGCCGATCTTGACGCGCAGCTCTTTCACGACGCCGCCTTCGGACGCGGGGACTTCCATCGTCGCCTTGTCGGATTCGAGCGTCACGAGCGGTGCATCTTTCGCCACCGTCTCGCCGGGCGCGACGAGCACTTCGATCACGGGGATGTCGTTGAAGCCGCCGAGGTCGGGGACGGTTAGCTCTACTTGCGCCATCGCGGTCAAACCGTCGTCGGTTCGGGCTTGTTCGGGTCGAGACCGTACTTCGCGATCGCGTCCACGACTTTCGCGCGGTCGATCGTGCCCTCCGCGGCGAGCGCGTTGAGCGCGGCCAGCGCGATCCAGCGGCGGTCGACCTCGAAGAACGCGCGCAGCTGCTTGCGCGTGTCGCTGCGGCCGAAGCCGTCGGTGCCGAGCGCGTGGAACCGCCGCTCGACGAACGGGCGGATCTGCTCGGCAAACGTCTTCACGTAGTCGGTCGCGGCGATCACCGGACCGTCGTGGCCGTCGAGCTGTTCCGCGACGTACGCGCGTTTGGGCGTATCGGACGGGTGCAAGAGATTCCAGCGCGCCGTCGATTCGCCGTCGCGGTGCAGCAGCGTGAAGCTCGTCGCGCTCCACACGTCCGCCGTCACGCCGAAGTCGTCGCGCAGCAGATCGGCCGCCGCCAGCACCTCGCGCAGGATCGCGCCGCTGCCCATCAGCTGCACGCGCGGCTGGTCTTTTTTCGCCGCGCTGCCGTCGCGCAGCAGGTACAGTCCGCGCAGGATGCCGTCTTCCACGCCGGCCGGGAGCGCGGGGTGCTGGTAGTTCTCGTTGAGCAGCGTGATGTAGTAGTAGACGTCTTCCTGTTCCGCGAGCATCCGGCGCACGCCGTCCTGCACGATCGTCGCCACCTCGTACGCGTACGTGGGATCGTACGGCACGCAGTTCGGGATCGACGCAGCGAACAGGTGCGAGTGGCCGTCCTCGTGCTGCAAGCCTTCGCCGTTGAGCGTCGTGCGGCCCGACGTTCCGCCCAGCAGAAAACCACGCGTGCGCATGTCGCCCGCAGCCCACGCCAGATCGCCGATGCGCTGGAACCCGAACATCGAGTAGAAGATGTAGAAGGGCAGCGTCTGCACGCCGTGCGTGGAGTACGACGTACCCGCCGCGATCCACGAGCAGATCGCGCCGGCTTCGGTGATGCCTTCCTGGAGGATCTGGCCCGCTTTGTCCTCGCGGTACCACATCAGCTGGTCGGCGTCTTGCGGGCGGTAGAGCTGGCCGACGGCCGAGTAGATGCCGAGCTGGCGAAACATCCCTTCCATGCCGAACGTGCGCGACTCGTCCGCGACGATCGGCACGACGCGTGGTCCGACCGTCTTGTCGCGCAAGATCGTGGAGAGCGAGCGCACGAACGCCATCGTCGTCGAGATCTCGCGATCGCCCGTCGACTCCAGCAGCGCGGCGAACGCCTTGCGCTCCGGCGCGGGGAGCGGCGCTTCGACGTTGCGGCGCCGCGCCGGCACCGAGCCGAGCTTCGCGGTGCGGTCGCGCAGATAGTTCGCTTCGCGCGAGTCCGGCGCGGGCTTGATCAGCGGCACGTTCTCGAGGTCGCGGTCGGAGATCGGGATGGAGAAGCGGTCGCGGAACGAGCGCAGTTGCTCGACGAGAAGTTTCTTCTGCTGGTGCGCGATGTTCATCCCTTCGCCGGCCGAGCCCATCCCGTAGCCTTTGATCGTCTTCGCGAGGATGACGGTCGGCGCGCCCTTGTGTTCCGTCGCCGCTTTGTAGGCCGCGTAGACTTTGTACGGGTCGTGGCCGCCGCGGTTGAGCGCCCACACCTCGTCGTCGGTCATGCGCTCGACGAGCGCGCGCGTCTCGGGATACTTGCCGAAGAAGTGCTCGCGCACGTAGTTGCCGTCGCGCGACTTGAGCGTTTGATAATCACCGTCGAGCGTCTCGCTCATCATCTTGACGAGCATCCCGCTGTCGTCGGCGGCGAGCAGCGGGTCCCAGCGCGAGCCCCAGATCACCTTGATCACGTTCCAGCCCGCGCCACGGAACTGGCCCTCGAGCTCTTGGATGATCTTGCCGTTGCCGCGCACGGGACCGTCGAGCCGCTGCAAGTTGCAGTTGACCACGAAGATCAAGTTGTCGAGCTTTTCGCGCGCCGCCATCGCGAGCCCGGCGAGCGATTCGGGCTCGTCGATCTCGCCGTCGCCGAGAAACGCCCAAACCTTGCGATCGTTCGCGTCGGCGAGCCCGCGGTCGTGCAGATAACGCATGTAGCGCGCCTGGTACACGGCTTGCAGCGAGCCCAGACCCATCGACACCGTCGCGAATTGCCAGAAGTCGGGCATCAGCCACGGATGCGGATACGACGGCAGCCCTTTGCCGTCGACCTCGCGCCGGAAGTTGTCGACTTGCTCCTCGGTGATGCGGCCTTCGATGAACGCGCGCGCGTAGATGCCCGGCGACGAGTGGCCTTGGAAGTATACGAGGTCGCCGCCGGCGGCGTGCGACGGGCCGCGCCAGAAGTGGTTGAAGCCGACGTCGTACAGCGTCGCCGCCGACGAGAACGTCGCGACGTGGCCGCCCAGCTCGCTGTGGTCCTTCTGCGCGCGCACCACCATCGCCATCGCGTTCCAGCGGATGTAGTGCCGCAGCCGCTCCTCGATGTCGTGGTCGCCGGGAAAATGCGCCTGCTCCTCGACCGCGATCGTGTTGACGTACGGCGTCGTCTGCGCCGCCGGTGTGCGGACGCCGCGCGTCGCGGCGCGCTCGACGATCGCGCGCACCAGTTCGCTCGCGCGGCCCGCGCCTTCGGCTTCGATCACGCCGTCGAGCGCGTCGAGCCACTCGCGTGTCTCTTGCGGATCGGGTTGCGCGCCCGGCTTCGCGGCAGCGCCGTTCGTGGCGAGGGCGGCTTCGATGGACGTGTCGATCATGGCGGTCCTTCGGTCGGGCTCGGTTCGGCTATGTTAGCGCGCGCCGGTCCGACCTCCGTCCGCCAAGCTCGCGACCGAACCATCCAATTCGCGACGATTGCCCGAGCGGATGGGGGATTGGAGGGGTCTACGCGCGGAATGGATGGCCATGTCCACCGCCTGGCCGGAGCTATCGCCCGAGTTGGACCGCGGCAGCATCGTGCCGATCTACCGCCAAATCTACGAGCGGCTGCGCGACGGGATCCTGGCGGGCGCGCTGCCCGAGGGCACGCGGCTGCCGCCGGAGCGCACGCTCGCGGACCGGCTCGCCGTGAACCGCTCGACCGTCGTGCACGCCTACCGCGACCTCGCCGCGGACGGGCTGATCTCGCAGCGGGTCGGCTCCGGCTCGCGGGTAGCGTCGCTCGACGGCGGCCGCCCCGACCGGTCCGCGGGCGTGCCGTGGTGGGTCACGCTGCCGCCGTGGCGCGTCGGGCAGTTCCCGTCGGTGCTCGGTGAGCTCGCCGCGAGCGAGCACGGCGACTCGATCGCGTTCGTGCAAGGCGTGCCGCCCGCCGATCCTTCGCCGCTCGACGATCTTGCGCGCTCGTTCGCGCGCGCCGGCGGCGACGTGAACTTCGTGCTGACGTACGGCGACAGCGAAGGCTACGGCCCGTTGCGCGAAGCGATCGCGACGCGCATGCGCGCGCGCGGCTGCAAGGTCGACATGCGCGACGTGCTCGTGCTCACCGGCTCGACGCAAGGCATCACGCTGGTCGCGCAGTCGCTCGCGGAGCCCGGCGACGAGATCGTCGTCGAGGCGCCGACGTATCCCGGCGCGCTGCAAATCTTCCAGATCGCCGGGCTGCGCGCGATCACGGTACCGGTCGACGAGGACGGCATGCGCGTCGACCACGTCGAGGCGATCCTGCGCACGCGCCGCCCGCGCTTCATCTACACCATGCCGTCGATCCACAATCCGACCGGCGTGACGATGAACGCCGACCGCCGCGACCGGCTGGTGACGCTGGCAAAACGGCACGGCGTCCCGCTCGTGGAAGACGATCCGTACGGCGAGCTCGCGGCGCCGGCGCAACCGCTGCGCGCGCGCGACGCCGACTACGTGATCTACCTGTCGTCGTTCTCGAAGACGATCGCGCCGTCGCTGCGGCTGGGCTGGCTGGTGGCGCCGCGCACGATCTACGACCGGCTGCTGCTGCGCAAGCAGTCCTTCGACATGGCGACGTCGATGTACATCCAAGCCGGCGTGCGCGACTATCTGGAGCGCGCGTACGATGCGCACCTGCGCGCGCTGCGCGACGAGCTCGCGCGGCGGCGCGCGCTTGCACATGCCGCGATCGAGCGGTACTGGCCGGCGACGATGCGCGTGCCCAAACATGGCGGCGGCTATTATCTGTGGGCATCGTCCCCGCGCGAGACGCGTGCGCGCGCCTTGCTCGCGAACGCCGAACGGCGCGGCGCGTCGTTCTTGTTCGGGGAAGCGTTCTTCGCGCAGTCAGGCGGCGACCACAACTTTCGCCTCGCGCTCACGCCGGTGCCGCGCGATGCGATCGAAGAAGGGATTCGCCGTATCGGCGAGGCCGCGTCCTTCGACAAGCTCAGAACAGGCTCCGACACAAGGTGAGGTTTCCGTCGGCGGCGCTGCTCGCGTGGTACGAACGCCACGGCCGCACGCACCTGCCGTGGCGTACGACGCGCGATCCGTACCGCATCGTGGTGAGCGAGTCGATGCTCCAGCAGACCCAAGTGGAGCGCGTCATCCCGCTCTACGAAGCATTCATCGCGCAATTTTCTACGTTCGAGGCGCTCGCCGCGGCGGACGCCGGCGATGTCGTGCGCGCGTGGCGCGGCCTCGGCTACAACAGCCGCGCGATGCGCCTGCACGCGCTCGCGCGCGCGGTCGTCGAGCACCACGGCGGGCAGCTCCCGCGCGATACCGGCGCGCTGCGCGCGCTGCCGGGGATCGGCGCGTACACCGCCGCCGCGCTGCGCGCGTTCGCGTTCGAGCTGGACGATGCCGCCGTCGACGTGAACCTGCGGCGCGTGATCCACCGCGTCGCGTTCGGTCTGGAATACCCGCCGCGCGCGGACGCGCGCGCGCTCGACACGCTCGCGCTCGCGGCGGTCCCGCGCGGTGCCGCGCACGACTGGAACTCCGCGATGATGGATCTTGGCGCGACGATCTGCACCGCGCGCGCGGCGCGTTGTCTGGTGTGCCCGCTGCGCGAAGCGTGCGCCGCGGCGCCGGTCGATCCGGCGGTGCTAGCCGAGCGCGCACGCACGTACGCGCCGCGCAAGGCGCCGCAGAGCGCCTTACCGTTCGAGCGCACGACGCGCTTCCTGCGCGGCCGAATCATCGACCGCTTGCGCGACGTACCCGTACGCGAGTCGCTCGCTGTCGAAGCATTGCAACGCGATCTCGTTGAGATCGTGCCCACCGACCGGTTGCACGAGATACCGAGCGTTGTCGACGCGCTCGTGCGCGACGGCATCGTGACGCGCATCGCTGCTTCGATCCGCCTCAGCTAAAACCCAGCGTACGCTAATCTCAACCGAACGCGTTTGCGTTTGCGGCGAACACGTGCGGGTATTCTTTCGTTCGGTCTTTACACCACTTTTTCGAAGCTACACAGGAATCACATGAAGCTTACTCGTCTCGCCGCGCTGGTCGTCGTGCCCGCCGCTCTCTAACTGGCAGCATGTTCCGGCGGTTCGTCGGGCGTGCTCGGCAACACCATCGGTACCGGCGGCCAGCAAGCGAACATCCGGTTCGTGAACGGCTCGCCCGACCTCGGCAGCAACATCGACGTCTATCTGCAAGCAACGGGCGCCGCGGCGCCCGGCTCGCCGGCCGCACCGAGCACCACCAACATGCCGTACGCCGAGACGTCGCTGTTCTTCGCGGAACCGATCGTCGCGTACACGGCGATCGTGCGCGCCGCCGGCTCGCCGTCAGGGTCCACCGCGCTGGCCGGTTTGGCATGTCCGATCCCACAGCTTGCCGCCAACGCGAAATACACCGTCGTCATCTCCGGCACGAACGCCGGCGGCCACACCTGTCGCATTTTCCAGGATTTCGACTACGGAACGACCGCGCAGTACCGCGTGCACGACGCGGCGTCGAGTCTCGGCTCATCGATCGAGTACGGCACCACGAACGGCGCAACACCGGCCGCATTCAGCGCGTCGAACACCGCGAGCCTCGGCAATAGCGCGCTCGCGTCGGGCGCCGGCTTCACCACGGTGCAGCCCGCTGGCCCAATCACGAGCCCGGCGTCGGATCCCGTCTTCGTGATCGGCACGACGCAGGCCACCGGCAACATCGTCGCCACGGACTCGCTCGACGCGAAGTCGCTGTTCGCGTCCGGCTCGCTCACGCAGCCGAACACCGCCGGGTCGCTCAACTTTCCGAACACCGCCGGTACGTCGGTCTTCGCGATCGACTGCACGACCGCCGCGGTCGCGTCGCTGCCGGGCGTGCAGTGCAACTCCGGCGCGGCGCTCATCGGAACGTTCGACACGCTCTAATCCACCCGCACGAAGGGCGCTACCCGAACCACGCCGGCAGGTCGGCGTAGCGCTCTTCCTTCCACGGGTCCGCGTCGTTGTTGTAACCGCGCACTTCCCAGAAGCCTTTCTGGTCGGCGTCGCGGAGCTCGATGCCGTGCAGCCACTTGGCGCTCTTCCAAAAATATTTCTTCGGCACGACCATGCGCACCGGGCCGCCGTGGATCGGCTCGACCGGCTGCCCGTCGAACTCGTACGCCACGAGCACGTCGTCGTCGAGCATCACCGACAGCGGCAGGTTCGTCGTGTAGTCGTTGTCCGCGTGCTGCACCACGAACTTTGCCGACGCGAGCGGCTTCGCGCGCTCGACGAGCGCGGCGAAGCGCACGCCGACCCAGTACGTGTTCCTCTTGCTCCAGCGCGTGACGCAATGGATGTCGCCGCGGAACTCGCTCGCCGGCAGCGCGCGCAGCTCGTCGTACGTCAGCTCGAACGGGTGCTCGACCTGGCCGAACACGCGCAATCGCCACGTCGTCGGGTCGATTGCGGGGACGTCGCCGACATGCAGCACGGGGAAGCCTTCGGTGACGGTCTGCCCCGGCGGCACGGACGGGTCTTTCTGCTTGAGGAACGGCATGCGAGACAGGATTCGCGGCGCGGGCCCGAAGGTTCCGCCTCGTGGCCATCCCGTTTCCGAAACGCAAGGTGACGCGCGCCGTCGCGGCCGAGGAGCTCGCCGTTCTCGCGCAGACCTATCCGAACGCCGTGACCGCGCTGCAGTACGCCAACCCGTTCGAGCTGCTCGTCGCGGTCATTCTGAGCGCGCAGACCACCGACGTGCGCGTCAACCTCACCACGCCGCACCTGTTCGCGAAGTATCCCGACGCGCGCGCGCTGGCGAACGCCGATCCGGCCGACGTCGAGACCATCATCAAGTCCACCGGCTTCTTCCGGCAGAAAACCAAGAGCATCATCTCGGCCGCGCAGGGTCTCGTCGCCGAGCACGGCGGCATGGTCCCCGGCGACCGCGAGTCGCTCGAAGCGCTGCGCGGCGTCGGGCGCAAGACGGCCAACGTCGTGATGTCGGTCGCGTTCGAGGAAGCGGCGTTTGCGGTCGACACGCACGTCTTCCGCGTCGCGCACCGGCTCGGCCTCACGCTCGCGACGACGCCGCGCGGCGTGGAAGACGACGTCACCAAGCTCGTGCCGCGCGAGCAGTGGCGCCACGCGCACCACTGGCTGATCCTGCACGGCCGCGAGATCTGCAAAGCGCCGGTCCCGCAATGCGGCCGCTGCCCGGTGACGATGTGCCCGTCACGCCCGCTGGTCGCGCGCTACCTCGCCGCGAAGAACACCCTCAAAACCGCATCGGCCCCGGCTCGTCGAGGTGCGCGGGGCGCGGCAGCTGCGCGTCCTCGGCGATCGTCTTGAGGAAGTCCGAGCCCGTCAGCGCGTCGCGGTAGCCGGCGTCCGCGGAGAACTTCGAGAGGTTCATCAGCGCGGGTACGTCGGCGCCCACGAACTGGTACTCGCCGTCGAGCCCGCCGCCGCTGATCACGACGAGCTGGCGCGGGGCGTCCAGGTCGAGTGCGATCCGCTTGTCGCGAAAGCGCAGGCGCAGGCGCGGCGGGTTGGCCAGCCGCACGATCGTCACGCCGCTGCGCGCGCCCAGGATCGAGTTCAGCCGCTTGACCCCGACCGCGAGCACGTCGCCCAGCGCGGCGAAGCGGCCGTCGGCATCGTCGCCGCGGGGCGGCGGGGCGTCCGCCGTGGCGGAGTCGATCGCGGTGCCGAGGTCGCGGCGCGCGCGGATCTTCTGCGCCATCGCGACGATCGGGTTCTGCGGCTCGTCCATGGAAGAGTCTTCGCGATGACCTGGGAACGGACCGCCGGCGCGAGCTCGGCCGCGCCGCCGGAGCGCGTGTGGGAGGCGCTGCTCGACGGGCGGCGCTGGTCGCTGTGGAATCCCGGCGTCGACTGGATGACGGTCGAGGGCGCGCTCGAACCCGGCGGCTTGCTGACGATGAAGCCCAAGGGCGCGCCGCAGACCGCGTTCCGGATCGAAGCGGTGCAGCCGGGCCGGCTGCTCGCGCTCGCGGTGCGGTTCGGACCCGTCGCGACCATGCGGCTGCGCTGGGAGCTCGCGCCCGAAGCGGGCGGAACGACGATCGTGCAGACCGTCGGCATCAGCGGCCCGCTGGCCGGGATGCTGCTGCGCCGCGCCGCGCAACGCATTGCGGACGCGCTCCCGGCGAACCTCGCCCGGCTCGCCGTGCGCGCGGTCGCGCTCGCGCCGGCCTAAGAAAAAAGCGCGGTCGTTGCCGACCGCGCAATATCGAGATGGATGATGACTGAGAGAATCCGTTCTGAATTTCGTTCTATCTAGCTGGGGAAAGGCTTACTTCTTGCCCTTCTTCGACGGTTTCTTCTTCGAGGCTTTCTTCTTAGCGGCCATGTTGTAATCTCACCCCCTCTCGTAGTCAGACTCGAACCGTTGCCTGAAGGCAGCGGATCTGTTGTCCCAACGTCCGTTGGTATGGCCGCAGTTCCCCCCGCCCGGGTCGCCTCCCTCTCCCGTTCGTAAAGGCCGCGTGCGGTCGGCGGCGTAATCCGCGGGCGAGCATGGCGATCATCGAGGCGATTGGGCTGCGCAAGGTGTTCCGGTCCATCGACCGCCAGCCCGGGCTGGGCGGCGCGATCGGCGCGCTGTTCTCGCGGACGTACGTCGAGAAGGTCGCGGTCGACGACGTGAACTTCACGCTCGAGCCGGGCGAGCTGGTGGGTTACATCGGGCCCAACGGCGCGGGCAAGTCGACCACGATCAAGATGCTGACCGGGATCCTCGTGCCGACCTCGGGCACGCTGCGCGTGGCCGGCATCGTCCCGCACGCGCACCGCATGGCGAACGCGGCGAATATCGGCGTCGTCTTCGGCCAGCGCAGCCAGCTCTACTGGGATCTGCCGCTGCGCGAGTCGTTCGAGCTGCTGCGCTCGATCTACGACGTCCCGCGCACGCGCTACCTCGAGAACATGAAGCTCTTCGCGGACATCTTGGACCTCGACCGGTTCCTGGCGACCCCCGTGCGCCAGCTCTCGCTGGGCGAGCGCATGCGCGGCGACTTCGCCGCGGCGATGCTCCACGACCCCAAGATCGTGTACCTCGACGAGCCGACGATCGGCCTGGACGTGGTGGCCAAGGAAGCGATCCGCGCGTTCATCGGAACGGTCAACCGCGAGCGCGGCACCACGGTGATCCTCACCACCCACGACCTCGCCGACGTCGAGCGCCTCTCGCGCCGCATCATCCTCATCGACGAAGGGACCGTCATCTACGACGGATCGCTCGAACGGCTGCGCGAGGAGTACGGCACGCATCGCACGCTGGTGGTGACGCTGGCCGAGTCGTATCCGGAGATCGCCGTGCCGGGGACCGAGATGGTCGGGCGCGAGGCGAACACCGTCCGGCTGCGCTTCAACCGGCGCGAGATCACCGCCGAAGCGCTCATCCGGCGCGTCACGGTGCTCTACCAGATCACCGACGTCTCCATCATCGAGCCCGACATCGAGACGATCGTGCGCCGCATCTACCTCGAGGGCTATCACGACGGTACCGTGCCCCCTCGGCGCAGTCAGGACGACGCACCGTCGTGACGGCACCGCAGCAGATCGACGCCGCCCCGCTCCGCCCGCGGTTCCGGCTCGAACCCTACATTCAATTCGCGCAGAAGGCGGCGGCCCGCGAGGCGACCTACCGCTTCGACGTCTTCACCACCATCGCGTCGGTGCTCGTGCGCGTGTACTTGCTGCGGATGGTGTGGGTGGCGCTCTACACGCGCAACGCCGCGCCGAGCGACCTGCCGCTGCACGCGATCATCACCTACTCGACGGTCGCGCTGCTGATGGGCCTGGTGATGGACATCGACCAGACGCGGATGCTGCACGACAAGCTGCACAGCGGCGCCATCGCGACCGACTTCATGAAGCCGATCAACGTCCCGCTGTATTTCTTCAGCGACGGCTCGGGCGAGGTGCTGTTCCACGCCGTGCTGATCGTGCCGTCGCTGCTGTTCTCGCTGCTGATCGTGCACATCGACGTGCCGGCCCCGTTCGTGCTCGCGGCGTTCGCGCTGAGCTTCTTTCTCGGCTACCTCGTGGGCTTCTGGGTGAACTTCATCATGAACTGCATCGCGTTCTGGACGCTGGAGATTCACGCGGCGCGGCTGATCGTGACGTGGGTGAGCGACCTGTTCGGCGGCGAGATCATCCCGCTGGTGATCTTCCCGGCGTTCTTGCAGAAGATCGCGTTCGTGCTGCCGTTCGCGGCGATGTTCTCCACGCCGCTGCTGATCTACGTCGGGGTGATCCCCCCGGCGCGCTACGCGCAGGCACTGGGCTCGCAACTGTTCTGGGTGGTCGCGCTGGGGCTCGTCGCGACGGTCATGTGGCGCGCCGGCGCGAAGCGCGTCGTGGTGCAGGGCGGTTGAGGTGAGCGCGCGTCCGGGCCGGTCTTTGCGCGTGATGCTGGGCGTCTACAAGCAGTACTGGCGCATCAACGTCCTCACCACGCTGGAGTACCGCGAGAACTTCCTGATCTGGTTCGCCTTCACGTTCATCTACCACGGCACGGCGGTGCTGGCGCTGTGGATCGTGCTGAGCCGTTTCCCATCGATGAACGGCTGGACGTTCCGCGACATGGCGTTCCTGTACGGGTTGTGGATGGTCGCGCACGCGTTGCACAACACGTTCTTCTCGACGGTCGGCGACATCCCGGACCACATCCGCGAGGGCGAGTTCGACCGGCTGCTGGTGCGGCCGCTCGACACGCTGTTCCAAGCGATCGCGACGCCGGGCCAGATCTTCCCCGACGAGCTGCTGCTCGGGCTGATCACGTTCGGCGTCGTGACGTGGTACGCCGGCGTGCGCATCGACGCGACGTTCGTGGTGTTCGTGCCGCTCATCGTGCTGGGGGGCGCGCTGATCGACCTCGCGTTCAACCTGTTCATCTCGACCGTCGCGTTCTGGTTCGTGCGCGTCGACGCGCTGCGCTGGATCGTGATCCAGCTCGAACAGGAGTTCACGCGCTACCCGATCAGCATCTACTCGCGCGGCGTGCGGCTGCTGCTCACGTTCGTCGTGCCGTTCGCCTTCATGAACTACTTCCCGGCGCGGTTCTTCCTGCACAAGGCGCACGAAGGCGCGATGCTGCCCGCGGGCGTCGGCCTGCTGACCCCGGCGATCGGCATCGTGTTCGTGGCGGTCGCGTACGCGTTCTGGCGCCTGGGCCTCAACCGCTACTCGGGTGTCGGGAACTAGTCGCGCCCGTTGGGCGCTATCCATAACGTGAACGTTTACGTGGCTGGGAGCGGTAGCGGTGCGGCGCTGGGGGCGGCGTTGCGGTAGCGGTTGAGCTCGATCGTGTTGAGGGCGATGGACGCGTGCGCGACGACGCGCACCAGGTGCTCGCGCTCGTCGGGATCGAGATCGAGCCCGCTCACGTTGTGCCCGTACACGACGATCCCGCTCACGCTGCGGTCGAAGAACAGCGGCGCGACGAACGTCAGCCGCTCGTTGGGAAACGACCGCTGGATCATGCGCGTGTCCTTGCCCGAGAACGTCAGCGCGCCGCGCGTGCGGGTCACCGCGCGCGTCAGCTCGTCCTCCGGCCCCAGCTTGATCGTGAAGTCTTCGGGCCAGTCATAGCTCTGGGCCAGCAGATACCCGCCATCGGGTTGGCGCGCCAAGATCCCGCCGAACGAGAGCTTGAGCGCGTGCGCCGCGTCTTGCAGCAGCGCGCGGTAGACGTCCTCGACCGTCTCCGCATCGAGGATGTAGCCGGCGATGAACTCGAGCGCCTGCCGCTGTTCGCGCCGGTCGGGGAAGATGAAGCGGTCGGCGAGGTGGTCGAGCAACTCTTTGAGCTTGCCGGTCGACAGGCCGATCGCGATCGAGATCGCGTAGAACGCCGCGAAGGCGATGTTGCTGTTGGTGTACCACACGTACGTGCCCAGGTCTTCGGCGACCCAGATCGTTCCGATCAGCGCCGCGGTAAGCGAGGCGTAGACGACGGCGCGGCTGACCACGAAGTCGACGTTGAAGAACTGGTGTCGGATCACCGCGATCCAGGTCGCGACGATCGGCACGATCGTCGCCGACACCAGCAGGCTGTTGACCCAGAACGGGATGTGCCCGGGAAAGAAAGCCTCCGACATCGTGTGCGCGATGCCGGCGAACAAGAACGCGGCGGCGATCCAGCTGATGCGATGCCGGTCGTTGGCGGGTGCGCGCGCGAACGCGATCACGAGCGCGGCGACCGTGAGCAGGCTCAGAACGATCGACGAGCCTCGCAGAATGCGTTCGTACTCGTCGGCGGGCCGCGCCGCATACGTCAGCGACCACTGCGCGTACGCGTTGAGCGTGCCGAGCGCGGCGGCGAGCGCAGCCGCGAACCAGGCGAAGACGCGTTCGCGGCGCTGGTCCGTATCGCCGTCGATCAGGCACAGCGCGAACAGCAGCAGCGCGGGCCGGACCCAGCCGCGGATCGCATCGTCGATGCACTCCGCGATCGGCCGCCACGGCATCGGCGTGATCAGATCGACATACGTCGCGGGCGCCTCGACGGCGCCTAGGCAGAACACGAAGAACGCCGCCGTCGCGATGCTCGGCTTGATGAGAAACAACATCGCCCCGAGGCCCACCGCGACGACGCACAGCACGATGCGCAGCAAGTCGGTGAAGCGCGCCGGGTTCTGCTCGTGCTTCGCGACGAGGTGCAGCACGCGCTCGCGGCCGGCGCGCTCGATCGGCAGGCGGCGATCGGTGTTGTCGTAGGTGAACGTGCGCGTGCCGTTGAGCCCCGGCTTGCGGTCGGCCGGCTTGATGCGGTCCATGCGCACGCGGTCACCTATCCGGATCCGGTCGACGGGATCCGACGAGGCGCCCTTCTTGGGCTTGGATGCGGATCGCGCGGCGCCCGGCGCCGGCTCGGGGGTCGGCGCGGGGACCGTGCGGACCACGCTATTACCGTCGGTCGAGTATCCGAAGTAGCTCAGCGGGTACACGACCCGGACGAAATCGCCGAGGACGCGCCCCAGTGCGAGGACGACGAGGACCCCGACGATCACCATCCGCACCCACTCCATGCGGCTCAGGCGTACTTTCGGGAGGCTCGCGGCCTCGGTGGGGTTCACGCTACGATTCTACCCGAACCCCGCGGGTCAGGGTTTCGGCGGACTCCATTTGCCGACCATCGAGCGCGCGATCACGATGCGCTGGATCTGCTGCGTGCCTTCGTAGATCTGGGTGATCTTCGCGTCGCGCATCATCCGTTCGACCGGATACTCCGTGGAGTAGCCGTAGCCGCCCAGCAGTTGCACCGCGTCGGTGGTCACGCTCATCGCGACGTCGCCGCACTTGAGCTTGGCCATCGCGGCCCACGTCGTGACGTCGGCGGAGTTCTCGTCGCACTTGCGCGCCGCTTCGTACAGCAGCAGGCGCGCCGCTTCGACTTCGGTCTTCATGTCGGCGAGCATGAACTGCAGGCCTTGCTGCTGCGAGATCGGCTTGCCGAACGCGACCCGCTGCTTCGTGTACTCGGTCGCGTAGTCGAGCGCGCCCTGCGCGATGCCCAGCGCCTGTGCCGCGATGCCGGGGCGCGACTTGTCGAGCACCTTCATCGCGATCTTGAAGCCCTGGCCTTCCTCGCCGAGCATGTTCGCGGCGGGGACGCGGCAGTTCTCGAAGGTCAGCTCGACCGTCGGTGACCCGCGGATGCCCATCTTTTTCTCGAGCTTGCCCACGTTGAAGCCCGGCATGCCCTTCTCGAGCACGAACGCGCTGATACCGTTGGGGCCCTTGGTGGAGTCGGTCACCGCGAAGACCGTCGTGACGTCGGCGACGCTGCCGTTGGTGATCCAGATCTTCGAGCCGTCGAGCACGTAGTCGTCGCCGTCACGGCGCGCGCGCGTGCGCATCGAGCCGGCCGCGTCGGAGCCCGAACCCGGTTCGGTGAGCGCGTACGCCGCGATCTTCGCGCCGCTCGCGAGATCGGGGATCCAGCGCGCCTTCTGCTCCTCGGTGCCGCCGATGAGGATCGGCAGCGCGCCGAGCTCCTGCACCGCGATGATGAGCGCCGACGACGCGCACGCCTTGGACACTTCTTCGACGACCTTCACGTAGGTGACGAACGAGCCGCCCAGCCCGCCGTGCTCCGCGGGGAACGGGATGCCGAGCAAGTCGTTCTCGGCGAAGAGCTGCTTGATGTCCCACGGGAACTCGCCCGTGGCGTCGATCTCCGCGGCGCGCGGCTCGACGCGCTCCTTCACGAGCTGGCGCACGACGTCGAGGATCATCGCCTCTTCGTCGGATGTATCGGGTCTGGGAGGTGCGATCGACATATCCCGGACGGGTTCGACGCGTCCGGGACGCCGCCCCGGCAGGTGCCGCGCCGGACGGGCTCCGATAACGGGCTCGATGACTGCACTCGTGCGGCGCTCGCTGGGACTCGCTGTGGTCGCCTGCTTCGCGCTGGCGCCGGCGGCGGCGCTGGCCGACGGCCCGGCGACGTCCGCTACCCCGCCGCCGGCGCGCACTGCCGTGCTCAACTTCGTCCCGCCGAAAGGCTGGGCCGATTCGACGCGGGCGAACGGCCGGCCAGGATTCTGGAAAGACTGGACGATTGCGGACGGCGGGGTCGTGCACTCGTTCGTGCTGAGCGTGACGAACGAGACCCGCCGGGCGCTGCAATATGGCGATGCCGCGATCGCCATGTACAAGACGCTGCCGAACGTGACCCTGCTCGAGTTCGGCCCCACCACGGCGTGCGGCGACGTGCCGGCGTTCGCCTATGCGTACCGGTCCGACCGCACGACGGAGCACCCGCTCATCATCCGTCACCTGCTGGTCGACATCGGACCGGCGTTGGGCGACGTGAGCTACGCGCATCCGCCGGGCGCCGCCGACCGCGCCGACGCGCTCGACGCGATGACGACGATGTGCGAACGGCAGATCTATGCGATGCGCCCGCCGCTCGCGTGGCGTCGAAGCAGCGTTCCGGGCATCACGGCGAAGGAGGCTCCCGGTGTCGACGGCTACACCGCGCCCACCGGCAACGGCGCGCTCATCGCGCTGGGGGTTGCGGATTCGGTGCGTCACGGCGCCGCCGCGCTCGCACCGGCGCAGGCCAACGCGCCGGCGACGGTGATCAGCGATGCGGAAGAAGCGTGCGGCGCGGTGCGCGTGCGGCACGCCGTCATACGCACGCCAGGCAAGAACGGCGCCGGGCCGGAGATCCTCGAGACGGTCTCCGGCTATCGGCACGGTGCGACGTACTTCTATTCGTACGTCCATCCCGAAGCGGAGCGCGCCGATCCCGACGCGCAACGCGCGTTGATGTCGTTCTGCGACGTGAACGCAGCGCTCGCGACACCCGCGCCGGCGACGCCGCTGCCGGCGACGTCGCCCGCGCGCTGAAGCACCGTGCGCAGCGTGACGGCGATGCGCGGAGCGATGCTGCTGATGCTCGCGTTCGTCGCGTTGCCGATGGCCGCGCGCGCCGACGGCGTCGACTTCACCGTACCCGAAGAGTTTCAGGTCGAGGCGCTACCGGCGGGGGTACAGCCGGCCGGCAGGATCTACCGCCGCTGGTCCGCGACGATCGACGGCAAGCGGCATAGCTTCGTCGTGACGGCGTCGCCGTTCAAGGGAGATCTCGGGCATCAGGTCGACGTGGAACTGGCCGTCGTGAAGTCGCGCCACGCGATCGACGTGGTGCGCGAGGAGGCGGAGCCGCTGTGCGGCGCACGTTCGCTCCGCGTCAGCTATGCGTATCCGAAACAACTCCGCTACGAATACCGCTACGTTGCCGTCGGCGGGCGGCTGCTGATCGCCAGCTACGCGCACCCCGTCGATGCGGCAGACTCCGTCGCGATCGTATGGCTCACGACCTTGTGCAGCGGAGTTCATCAGCCCGCAGGGCCCGTGGGCTGGCGGATCGTCGCGCCGTATCCCGCCAACGCCAGCGCATGGTTCGCGCCGGATCGGGCGTCGAGCATGATGCAAATGGTCCTCCCGTCGCATTCCGGCGACTATGGCGAGCCTGCCCCGTTTCGAGCCGACGCGACGGTGACGGCAGAGCGGCTCGGGACGTGCGGCGACGTGGCGATCCGCCGCGTCACGGCGACGTTGCACGACGGAACGATCATGGAGTTCGTTTCCGGCGTCGTGCGCGGTTGGAGCTATTCCAACACCTACAGCCGGCGCCAGGGGACGACCGCCGATCCCGGCGCGCTCGCGACGTTGACGTCGTTCTGCACCGGCACCGCGCCCGCGACGAAAGCGTGTTCGGCTGCGAAGGAACCGGTTACCCCGCCCCTTTGGTTCGTTGCCGTTCAGTACAGCATCGACGTCGTCCCCGGCACGACGACCGTTACGGTCGACGCCGATGGCACGCTGGCAGACACGGACGCGCACGGGACGACCACGTGCCGGGCGGTCGGCCGAGCGGCCTTCGCTCGGCTCGTTGCGGCGATGGGGGACGGGAGCGCGCTGCCGCCTTGCCCGGAACCGCGCCGTATCGTTCCGCTCACCTATCGAAGCGTCTATTTGCGGTACGGCGACGTGCGCCGGTCATGCCAGTGGATCGTGTCTTCCGGCCGTAACAACGATCCGCCGTTGGTGATCGATCCGCGTCTGAGCGCGATCATCGACGCCGTGCGCGCACTCTAGTAAGGGTCATCCCGACTCTACGTCGCCGCTAAGCTCTCGCCGGAATCTCCATCTCCGCCGGGTCGCGGGGCACGTGCAGCGGCGCGCCCGTCGCCGCGCGCACGTCGTCGAGGCTGACGCCCGGCGCGAGCTCGCGCAGCACCAAGCCGTCGGGCGTGACGTCGATCGTCGCCATGTCGGTGATGATCTGATGTACGACGCGCTGCCCGGTCAGCGGCAGCGTGCACGCGGTGAGGATCTTGTGCGCGCCGCCTTTGGCCGTGTGCTCCATCATCACGATCACGCGCTTCGCGCCGTGCACGAGATCCATCGCGCCGCC
The DNA here is from genome assembly GCA_035943995.1 of Candidatus Elarobacter sp. GTDB lineage: Bacteria > Vulcanimicrobiota > Vulcanimicrobiia > Vulcanimicrobiales > Vulcanimicrobiaceae > Vulcanimicrobium. The sequence goes on from DASZBS010000010.1 coordinate 28,460, forward strand.
CATCCCCTTGACCATCTTGCCGGGGATGATCCAGTTCGCGAGATCGCCGTTCTGCGCGACCTGCATCGCGCCGAGCACCGCGACGTCGATGTGCCCGCCGCGGATCATCCCGAATGACGTGGCCGAATCGAAGAACGACGCACCCGGCAGCACCGTCACCGTTTCTTTGCCGGCATTGATCAGGTCGGGATCTTCGTCGCCCTCGTACGGATACGGGCCCATGCCGAGGATGCCGTTCTCGCTCTGCAGCACGACGGTGATGCCGGGTGCGACGTAGTTCGGGATCAGCGTCGGCAATCCGATGCCGAGGTTGACGTACTGGCCGTCGCTGAGTTCGCGCGCGACGCGCGCGGCGAGCTGCGTGCGGGTGAGTGCCACGTCAGCGCCCTCCGTCGCGCGTGCGCGTCGTGACGCGCTCGATGCGTTTTCCGGCAGGACCGACGTGCACGACGCGCTGCACGAAGATGCCCGGCAGATGCACCTGCTCGGGATCGATCGCACCGGGCTCGACGAGCTCCTCGACCTCGGCGATGGTGATCTTGCCGGCCATCGCGCACAGCGGGTTGAAGTTGCGCGTCGCCTTGTGGAAGATCAGGTTGCCGTGGCGGTCGCCGATGCTGGCGCGCACGAGCGCGAAATCGGTCACGATCCCTTCCTCCAGCGCGTACTCGCGCGCGCCGAACGCGCGCACGTCTTTTTTCGGCGACGCGAGCGCGATCGAGCCGTCGGCGTTGTAGCGCCACGGCAAGCCGCCGTCGGCGACTTGCGTGCCGACGCCGGCCGGCGTGTAGAATCCGGGGATCCCGCAGCCGCCGGCGCGCAGCCGCTCGGCGAGCGTCCCTTGCGGCGTGAGCTCCACCTCGAGCTCGCCCGACAGGTACTGGCGCTCGAACTCTTTGTTCTCGCCCACGTACGAGGCGGTGATGCGGCGCAGGCGCTTCGCGTCGAGCAGCACGCCGAGCCCCCAGCCGTCGACGCCGCAATTGTTCGAGACGATGGCGAGATCGGTTGCGCCGCCGTCGAGCACCGCGGCGATGAGGTTGTGCGGGATGCCGTTGAGGCCGAAGCCGCCGACCGCGACCGACGCGCCGTTCGGAAGATCTTTGACCGCCTCGGCACACGAAGCGACGACTTTGTCCATACGAGCACGAGTAGTGCTACACGGCGAGGGCGGTGTCCCGCAGAAGACTGCCCGTCCGCAGAGGTGACGCGAGTGGCCTGCGCACGGTAGCCTGAGACAACTTCGTGCGACACCATAGACTTCGAGTGGCCGGTGACGAACGCGACGCGCGCCGGCCGCGCGATCTCGCGCGCGCATGGACGCGCGCGCTCGAGCACATCACGCAGCCCGAACAGCGTGTGCGTGCGATCCTCTCCGTGGCTCGGCCGCTGGCCGGAGCCCGGCGCGCGCTGGTGTTCAGCGAGGACCGCGTGCTGGCTGCCGCGCCGGGCGCGCCCGACGGGCTCGCGATGCAGGTGCTGTTCGAGCGGGCACGGGCCGTGCTCGAGGACGAATTGGTCACGCCCGAGCTGTTCGTCGCGCGCATCGCGCCGGAACGGCCCGAGCGCGTCGCGCTGCAGTGGCGCTCCGCGAGCGCGGCGTCGCTCGAAGCGGCGCGCGCGATCGTGGTGAGCTGCGCGTGGGCGCTCGAGAACGGCGTCACGGCCGCGCACCCGCCGGCGGATCTCCCCGACGGCACGGAGACGCTGCACCGGCTCGACCAGCTCGTCCACGACGCGCGCCGGATGCAGCGCTCGTTCGCGGTGATCTACGTCGACGTCGAAACGTCCGGCGCGCCGGACGACGGCGGCATCGCGCGCGACGCGCTCGCGCGGCAGCTGCGCTGCGCGGTGCGCGCGAACGACCACATCGGCCACCTGGGCGGCGACGCGTTCCTGGTGCTGCTGGCGCTGGGCGCGGGCGAGTCCGAGGCGTATCCGGCGGCGCAGCGGCTGCTGCGCGTCGCGGCGGCCGCTTCGTCCGACGCGTCCGCCAACGTCGGCGTCGCGATCTGCCCACAGGACGGCCTCCAGCCCCACGCGCTGATCGAGAAGGCCAGCGCCGCGGCGATGGCCGCGGCGTCCGTCGGGGGGACCCAGCCGTACTGGTACCGCGAGTCGGCGGGGCGGATGCTGCGCCAGCGCTCGCTGCTGCGCGCGCGCCTTTCCGACGGCGACCCCGCCACGCTCGTCGATCTGCGGTATCAGCCGATCCTCGATGCGAACACGGGCACGCCGTGCGCGGTCAGCGTGACGCTGAGCTGGCACGCGCAGTGCGAGCTCTCCGAGTCGCACCCGCTCGAATATCTGGCGGGCGAGCCCGACCGCGCCGCGCGCGAAGCGCTGGAGCGCTGGACGATCGCCGCCGCCGCCGCCGCCTACCGGACGTGGCGCGCGGCCGGCTTCGACCTGCGCGTCCACATCGCGCTCGCGGCGCAGGACGATGCCACGGTCGACGCCGTCGCGGACGCGTTCGGGGCGGGCGACGCGATGCGGCGCGTGTGGATCGAGATCGTCGCCGCCGACGGGGCGGCGCCCGGTGTCGTCGCATCGTTCGCGCGCCGGCTGCGCGCGCTCGGCGCGTCGGTCGGGGTCGGCGCGTGGCGCACCTCGCGGCCGCCGTTCGACGCGGTCGACTCCGGCTTGCTCGACTTCGTCACCGTCGACGAGCGCGCCGACGCACGGTCGCTCGCCGCGCTCGCGCTCGCATCGATGCTCGCTCCGGTCGTCGTCGCGGGCGGCGTCGGCGACCCCGAGCGCGCCCGCTGGCTCGCCCGGCACGGCGCGACCGCGGTGCGCGGCGACGGCTTGGCGCCGGCGATGGGTTTGCAAGAGCTTGTTCGGTGGGCAAGTAACCATCCGGGCCCGGTGGAATCGTGAAAGAATTGGTCGGGCCCTCTCCGGGCGGGGAGAATTTGGGTGCTTCACGGCGTGACGAAGGGCGCGCCGCCGTGAAGTCGGGAACGACGAAACCCAAGGACGTGGACATGATGACGCCTGAGCGGCGACGAGAACGTGCCGATACCGACGGCCTCGCGGAGCTATTTCATGCCGCCGTCGAGTCGCGGCGTTCGTCACCAGACCTGATGCACGTGCTCCTCGCCGGCGCGCTGCCGCTCGCCGGCGCCGACGTCGCACTCGTGTGCGGCCCCGACGGTGCGCTGGTCGCGTTCGCAACGTCCGACGGCGTCGACGACGACGCGGCGCACGTGCTCGCGGCCGAAGCCACGCACGTCGCGGTGCGCGAGAGCATCGACGACGACCGCTACGTCGCGCGGCTCACGGCGACCGCGCCGTACGTCATCGCGCTGCGCTGGGCGCGCGGCCGCTCGGCGCAGCACGAGGTCGCGCGCGCCGTCGCCGGCGCGATCGCGCGGCTGCTGCTGCGCACCGAAGAAGACGTCGAGCCCGTGCGCGACGGCGCGATCGATCCGCTCACCGAGCTGCCGTCGCGCACCGCGACGCTGCGCCATCTCGACCACGTGCTCGCCGCGGCGCAGCGCGCCGGCGGCCGCGTCGGCGTGCTGTTCATCGACCTCGACGGCTTCAAAGCGATCAACGACACGTTTGGGCACGCCGTCGGCGACCAGACGCTGATCGAAGCCGCGCGCCGCATGAAGGAAAGCGTGCGCCGCAACGATTTCGTCGGCCGCCTGGGCGGCGACGAGTTCGTCGCGGTGCTCACCGTCGTCGACGACGAGCTCGAGATGGTCGAGGCCGCGCAGCGGTTTCTGGAGCGCGTGCTCGTCGAAGTGCAGGAGGGCGGCTTCACCAGCCTGGTGCGCGCGAGCATCGGGAT
>DASZBS010000011.1:0-7893 GCA_035943995.1 Candidatus Elarobacter sp.
GATCGCGTCGGGATCATCGGTTCCGCGCGCGAGCGCATGCGTCACGACTTGCGCAAGTTCTGTAACTGGAACATCGCCCAGCGGCGATAGCACTTGTGTCCAGCGCTTTGTTGCGGTACGGGGATCGCTTTGGCAATACCGATTGAAGAGATCTCGCAAAACGTTCGGGATTCGGCCGTCGCTGAGAACGAGAGCACTTTCCGCTGCGCGATGTTTGTGGGCCAAGAGTTCGACGTAGTGCCGCGGATCAAGAAAACGGTCGCCTTTTCCAGCGCCCCGCTGGTGTTCCGCAACGACCTCGGTATCGACCACAATATGTAATCGTTGCTCGTAGACTTCGATGACTGCATTGCGGTGTGCCCAGCGTGTTGGGACAGAATACCAGTCGCGCTCAAAGCAGATTTCGGAAAACTTGTTGACCCGAGCATATTTGGTCACGCACGCGCGCGGCAATACCATCGGCAGGGCTTGCAACGTCGGCTGCTCGCGTGCAAAGCGATCGCCGATCGTCTCGTGATGCGTCGTATGCTCGCGAGACAAGCTTGCGTCGCAGAAAACGACCAATGCAGCATTGAGCTCATCGAGATCGACGTACGAGGGGATTGGTCGAAAGAAGTTGTCCTCGATGTAGCCGTGAACGCCCTCGACGCCGCCTTTCTCGTTACCCTTGGCCGGCGCGGCAAATGCAACGTGCAACGCGAGACCGCCGCGGAACGCCGTAAACGCTTCGTTCTCGGCGCGATTGCGGCCACGCAAAACGCGCGTAACGGCCGTCGATGCATTATCAAATATCGACGTGCGCGGCAAACCGCCAAACGCTGTAAAGGCGGCAAGCAAACCGGCAAAGAGCGACGGCTGATCGCAGCGCATCGAAGCGCGCGCCATAAAGCGGCCGCTGTAACTCAAGCGCACGACGAACAGCTGCACGACGACGACCGCGCCGGCGAGCAGCACCGACATCGGCGAGAAGTCGAACTGCGATTGATCTCCCGGCGCGTACGTGGCTCGCACGAATGCTTCGCGCGGTACAAGCACAGCACGGCGTGCGGCGACGTATTCACGCAATGTGCGCTCGTCGACGTTCATTTCCGCATCGATGTTTTGACGCAGATAACTGCCAACGCGAACTGCAGTGATCTTTGGAGTCGAGCGAATCAATTCATCAATGTGCGTTGCGTATCGATCGAGCAGTCTCCCACGCGGACGCGCCGCCCGCTTCGGCGGACCATCTTGGCGTAGATATTTGCGCACGGTATTCGGCGCGAGACCCAACTCGCGTGCCACCACTTTGATCTTTTCTCCGTCGCGGCGGCAACGGATCCGAATGGTCTCCCAGGTATCCATGGTAATCACCCCTTGGGACGCCCCTCTCGGCGGCTGGTTTGGTGTCGTTACCACCAACCTTCGAGGGGGTCGTTCTGCTTTATGCGCTCAGGGGTTCAATTTTCGGCCGCCGCCAGGGGTTCAAATCTCCGCCGCCGTTTCCATTCCGCTCGCTCCTTACGACGAGCATGCTGGAGCCCATGTGGGAAGATGCAAGCCAGGCACGTCCGCGGTAGCCTGAAGGAGCGACGGTGCAAGTCTACACGATCGGCTTTACGCGCAAGAGCGCCGAGCAGTTCTTCGAGCTGATCCGGTCGGCCGAGGCGCACTCGCTGACCGACGTGCGGCGCCGGCCCGACACGCAGCTCTCGGGGTTCGCGCAGGCGCGCGATCTGCGGTATTTCGTGCCCAAGCTCGCCGGCATCCCGTATCGCCACGAGCTGCTGCTGGCCCCCTCCACCGAGCTCCTCAACGACTACCGCCGCCACGGCCTCGCGTGGGAAGACTACGTTCCGCGATACCTCGCGGAGCTGCGCGAAAGGCGCGTGGAGACCGTGCTGAAGCCGGCCGACCTCGACGGAACGATCTTGCTGTGCAGCGAGCCGACGACGGAGCGGTGTCACCGCCGATTGTGCCTCGAATATCTCGCGGCGCATTGGGGAACCGTGACGCGGATCGACCTGTGAACCAGGTGGGCTCTGATTCGTTCTGAAAGGCCAGTTCGGTGAACACCATCGGTCGCTCGTCGTGCAAGCTCGTCGCCCGCGTCCTCGCACTCGGCGTCTTCGGCGCGGTCTGCGCGGGGACAGCGGGGGCGGCGACCCCTACCGAGATCGACGGCTGGCTGGCATCGACCAGCAAAGTCGTTCACATGCCGGCGCCGGCCGACTCGACCCCGGCTGTCGCCAAACGCGAGTGGGTTCATGTCACCGGCACCGAGGTTTCCGGCTGGATCGATCCCACGGCCGTCGACCATGGCTTCCTGGCGAACGACCAGGAGGTCATGCTCGTCCCGATCCAATCCGGCGGCAGCGGCGCGGTGTTTCAAACGCTGCTGTTCACGCGCACCGGTGGGCGCTTGCAGTTCGTCGGCATCATCCCGTCGCGCATCGGGCATCTCAACGTCGCGCTCTCCGCCGGCGAGATCCTCGTGCGCATTCCGATCTACAAGCCGAACGATGCGAACTGCTGCCCGTCAGGCTTCCACTACGAGCGCGACACGCTGCGCGGCATCACCCTGGTGAAGCTGGGCACATACGACATCGGCGGCTAGGAAGCGTCGGCAAGATATTCTGGCGGTTTCATTTCACCCCGATCGAGACGCCGCCGCACTTCTTCGAGCACACCGCGGCCGACAGTGACCGAATTCAATGGTCGCGACGCCGGTCGATCCGGATCGATGACGATCACCCGGTCCACCATCATACTCATCGCGTAGGTGCTCTTGCCGGCGCCGTTCGGGCCTGCCACGATGACGAATTGGCGACTACTCAGGATCGTCGTTGTTGAAGAGCGAGTCGGTCACGAGCATGTTGGAAGATTTGATTTCCGCGTGCGCGACCGCTCGAGCTGCCTTCGATCCCTCCTGCAATGCTAACCACCAAAGCATCGAAGCGGCGGACTTGCCGTTCCCGGGCTGAACTTCGATCACGATGCGTGAGCTGCTTGCGCCAGCGCCGGAAACCTCGGCAATCTCATCGTCCTCCGCAGAGAGAACCTCGATTTCATCGATGGCCTCCGGCCCGAGCGCTTCGCCTAACGCGCGAAGAGCCGCTGCGCCCGACGACGCCTCGATGAGAACTCGATGCGCGCCGGATTCCTCGCGATATAATACATACGGGAGCTTCAGCGTCTCCAGCGCGGACACGACATCGACCAGCTTGGACGGCATCTGGGTCATCGTACGCTAAACGTTCCCGAATCTGCCCGAATCTTCCCGGTCCGCCCCGGCCGTGCGACAGTCGTGCTGACTGCTAACGCGGTACGCCCACGTTCACGTGGACGCGCACGCGGGAGCGGTCGCCGATCCAGCGCGCGGGCGGGATGCGCCACCAGCGCGCCATCGCGTCGAGCGGCACGGCGTACTTCGTGCGCTTCGCGGAGAACGCCGGCCAGGCGTCTTCGAGCGGGCGCAGCGGGGCGCCCAGCTCGCGCAGTTGGCGGTACGCCGTGGCGAACTCGTCGTACTCCACGCTGGACGCGTCACCGGCCGGCAAACGGAAGAAGTTGCTGAAGTCGCGCACGAGGTGCGTGCCGATCTGCAGCGTGAGCTCCGCCTGACCGCGGTTGTCGAGATCGAGGGTGGTGATCAGCAGCGTCGACGCGTCGAGCAGCGCGCCGATCGTGCCGACCCACGACTCGTCGTCGTGGCTCGAGCGAAAGTACGTCAGCACCGGGTAGGCGAGGTGCGTCTCCATCACCTCGGCGATCCACTGCTGCGACTCGCGCAGGATCGGGCTGATGTCGTCGGTCAAGCCCAAGCTCACGTGGCGGATGATGAACTCCAGGCCGCTGGGCGGCGCGCCGGTGCGCTCCGAGATCGTCACGACGAACGCTTCGCGCTTCTGGAACGCGCCGAACGTCTGGAACAAAAAGGTCGTCACCACCGCAAACGTCGAGAGCCCGCCGCCGGCGGAGATCAGCGCCAGCGTGCGCGTGTACCAGTGCACCGGCACGATGTCGCCGTAGCCGATCGTGAGCATCGACGTTCCGGCGAAGTAGATCGACGCCAAGACGCCGGGGTGCGGGTTGAGCCCGGCGTTGAGCGCCCAGAACATCAACCCGTAGCCGACCGCCTGCGACGCGACCCAATAGAACAGCAGCGTGATCATGAACGTCGGAGCGAAAATCGCCAGCGTGTCCTCGCGGCGCTCCTGGTCGCCGATCCCCAGCGCGCGGTCGCGCCACATCCGCCAGCCGTAGCGGGCGATCACGACGCTCGCGCGCCAGCGCCCGCCCACCGAGCGCGGCACGACTACGGACTGGAATAGATCGCTCAGCGACGAGACGACCAAGGCGGCGCCGAGCAGCCCCGCCAGGACGTGCAGCGCGATCAGAGGCCGGTCAGCGAGGCCAACCCGATCGGCTGCGGGATCGCCGTAACCTCGCCCTTGCGGACGACGACCGACGCCGAGTACGGGCTGTAGCCGGGCGAGCTGATCGCAATCGTCTGGGTCCCGGTCGGAACGTCGTTAAGCGTGAACTTGCCGCCGTCCGAGGGTGAGATCCGGGTGACTTGCGTGCCGATCTGGATCGTCGCCGTGGGGATCGGCTGGGTCGGGTGCCCGGCGTCGACCAGCGTCCCGGTGACGCCGCCGCGGTCGGTCACGCCCTGCGCGTTCGGGTTCTCGCAGCCCTTGGCGCCCATGAGGGCGACCGCGGCGATCAGACCGAGGACGGAGGCGCGCGTCATGGATTTCGTGTATATCTTCAGGTCGATGTCTCCCTACGGTCCGGTCGCAATCTATCTCGCCGTCGCGTTCCTGGCATCCCTTGCGTTCTGCCTGTTGCCGGGGCTCCTGGGGCGAAAGAAGCCCAACGCCGTGAAGTCCCAAGCGTACGAGTGCGGCGTCGAGCCGACCTCCGACGTCTCGGGGCGCTTCCCGGTGCGATTCTACCTGGTCGCGATGCTGTTCGTCATCTTCGACGTCGAAGCCGCGTCGTTCTATCCCTGGGCGGTCCAGATGCACCAGCTACGCGTGTTCGGGCTGCTCGAGATGCTGATGTTCGTCGTCGTGCTCGCGATCGGGTATGCGTACGTGTGGAAGCGAGGCGGATTCCAATGGCGCTAGGCTCGGGCGGCGACTTTCTCCTGACCACGGTCGACTCGGTCGCCCGCTGGGCACAGGCGTCGAGCGTTTGGCCGCTCACGATGGGTTTGGCGTGCTGCGCGATCGAGATGATGACCGCCACCGCGCCCGAGTACGACCTCGCGCGGCTGGGCTCCGAAGTGTTCCGCGCGTCGCCGCGCCAGGCCGACCTGATGATCGTGTCGGGCCGCGTCGCGCGCAAGATGGGTCCGATCGTCAAGCGCCTCTACGACCAGATGGCCGACCCGAAGTGGGTGATCTCGATGGGCGCGTGCGCATCCAGCGGCGGCGTGTTCGACAACTACGCGATCGTGCAAGGCGTCGACACCATCATCCCGGTCGACGTGTACGTGCCGGGCTGCCCGCCGACGCCCGACGGTTTGCTCTACGCCGTCAACCTCATCCAGCAGCAGATCAAACAAGGCGGGCGCGGCGGGATCCTCGCCCGCGCCTGATCGCACATGCCGTCATCACAAGCGCCGCCGGCCGGGGCGACCGCCCTCGACCCCACCGCGGTACGTCCCGACATCGCGGACGCGCGCATCATGCGCGTGACGCCCGCCGAAATTCGCGCAACGCTCGCCGGCTTGCGTGACGACGGTTTCACCATGCTGCTCGACGTCGGCGGCGCCGACTACCCTGGCCGCGAGCCTGCGCGCTTCGACGTCGTGTACCATCTGCTGCGCATGCCGGTGCAGATCGCGACCGTCGCGGAAGTCGGCACGCCCGAACGCGTGCGTGTGCTGTGCGGCGTGCCGGAACACGATCCGGTCGTGCCCACGGTGTCGGATCTGTGGCCGAGCGCCGATTGGGCGGAGCGCGAGATCTTCGATTTGTTCGGCGTGCGCTTCGACGGCCACCCGGACATGCGCCGCATCCAGATGCCCGACGACTGGGAGGGCCATCCGCTGCGCAAGGACTACCCGCTGCGCGGCGTCGCGCGCGAACGCACGCCGCGCCCGTCGTTCGCGCTGAAGTCGAACGTCGCCGCGGGCACGCCGGCGTCCGGTAAAACCGCCGCCGCATTGCAGAAGCAGATCGCGCAAGCGCGCGGCCGCAACGAGTTCCACGGCGCGAGCGATCCGGCGGGCGCCGCGCAGAGCGGCACGCAGCCGGGCGGCGCGAACACCGCCGGCGCGGCGACGACGGAGCAGCTCGCGCAGCAGCCCGTCAACCTCAAACAGGAGCCGCCGAAGTGACGACCGCGACAACGCCCGGCGCCGCGCCGGAATCCGGCGGCTACACGGTCGACGTCGTCGAGCGCACCGACAACCGCATGGTGCTCTCGATGGGGCCGCAGCACCCGTCGACGCACGGCGTGCTGCAAGTCGTCACCGAGATCCAAGGCGAGAACATCACCAAGGCGTCGCCGGAGATCGGCTACCTGCACACCGGCATCGAGAAGAGTGCGGAGAACCTCTTCTGGTCGCAGGCGTCCACCGTCATCGAGCGGATGGACTACCTCTCGCCGCTCACCAACGCGCTGTGCTACTACCTCGCGGTCGAGAAGCTGCTCGGCATCGACGCGCAGATTCCGCCGCGCGCGAACCAGGTGCGCGTGCTGCTCTCGGAGCTGTCGCGCATCGCGTCGCACTGCGTGTGGCTGGGCACGGGCGGCATCGACATCGGCGCGCTCACGCCGTTCTTCTATTGCTTCGACCTGCGCGAGCGCATCCTCGATCTGTTCGAAGCGTCGGGCGGCGCGCGCATGCACCCCAACTACATCCGCGTCGGCGGCTTGCGCGACGACCTGCCCGAGGGGTTTCTGGGCCGGCTCGACGCGGTGATCGCGATGTTCGAGCCGCGCATGCGCGACCTGCGCGGCCTGCTGCAGAAGAACCCGATCTTTCAGGACCGTACCATCGACATCGGCATCATCTCCGCCGAAGACGCGGTCGCGTGGAGCCTCACCGGTCCGGTGCTGCGCGCAAGCGGCATCGCCTACGACGTGCGCAAGGCGTTTCCTTACTCGGGTTACGATGGGTACGAGTTCGACGTGCCCGTGCGCACCGAAGGCGACGCGTACGCGCGCTTCTTGGTCCGCCTCGATGAGATGGACGAGTCGATGCGCATCATCCGCCAAGTGCGCAAGAAGCTCGACGCGCCTGGCCCGGTGCAGATTCCGGATACGAAGTTCGCGCCGCCGCCTAAGGAGACGATCGCGCTCTCGATGGAGGCGCTGATCCACCACTTCAAGCTGGTGTCGGAGTCGTTCCGCGTGCCGCCCGGCGACGTGTACCAGGCAGTGGAAGGCCCGCGCGGCGAGCTGGGCTACTACGTCGTGTCGAACGGCGACAACCGTCCGTGGCGCGTGCGCACGCGCCCGCCGTCGATGTACAACCTTCAAGTGCTCAAGAAGCTCGCGGTGGGCGAGCTGATCGCCGACATGGTCGTGATGATCGGTTCGCTGGATCCGGTCTTCGGTGAGGTCGACCGCTAACACGGGCGCGGCGCCGTCGCGCCCGTGGTTCGAGGCTTCCGACTGGCAGGTTGAGGCCGTACGCCGCGGGCTGAGCGCGCGCGAGCTCACGCTGGTGGAGCGGTTTCGGCGCGACGGTTTCGTCGTGGTGGAAGACTCGCGCATCCTCGACGAGCTCGACGTCGACGGCATCTGGACGCGCAACGCCGCCGAGTTCGCCGCGGACGGCAGCGGCCGCGCGCACGACGCGTGGACGCACGACCCGGCGGTGCGCGCGGTCGCGGCGCATCCCGCGGTGCTCGACGTGCTGCGGCTGCTCTACGCGCGCGAGCCGCTGCCGTT
>DASZBS010000012.1:0-2579 GCA_035943995.1 Candidatus Elarobacter sp.
CTGCGACGACACATTGAAGCTCCCAACCTTCACGCCGCGGTTGTCGTAGATATCGAAGTGATAATTAACATTCCACGTCCCGGGTGACGTCAAGTCGTAGTCGAACTCGTAATTTGCAAAGGAGCCGTTCATGTAAGATGACCACCGCCCGACGTTGCCGCCATGGCGATCGTCTTGCAAGGCGCCGCATCCCGGTTGCGTCGGCGGAGGGCCTGATCCGCAATCGACGCATTCGACCAGGTCAACCGCGTGCGCGCTTGCGGGCATAACGAAGAAGGCGAGCGCCATGCTCGCAGCAACCACCAATCGCTTCATGCTAGTAGGTTCCGTCCGCGCGGACGACGCCGACTTGTTTGGCCGAGCTCTGCACCGGTCTCGGAAGGGGCTCGCCGGGCCGAACAAAGCGTTGTCCCGTACCGTACGAAACCGTCGCGCCGCTGCCGAAGTGAACGACGTCGCCGGCCAAGGTCGTGACGTCGATTCCGGTCGCGCTCTTTCGCACCGCCTTGGGAGCTTCGAAGGTCGTGCCGCGGTTGCCGTCCTGCACGCTGACGATTTCGTATTCAAAAACGCGGGCACCGGTCGCGGCGCGCCCCGTTTTCAGCTGTGTTTTGTCCATGTAGTGAGCGTCACGTTGCGGAACGGACGTCGTGCTGTGCGCACCGCACGCTGCAAGTGCAAAGCATGCGAGCGAAAGAATGGTGATTCGCTGTAATCTAAAAATCACACCCATGCCCCCAAAGGAGCGAACTGCAAGCAGCTGGCGAGAAGAACGTCGCGTTCCGATGCCGCCGCTGCGGAACCAGTGCTCCGCGCTTTGCGGATTCGTCCCGTGCACCCATGATCCTTTCGAGCGCGGCGGTCAACGCGTCAGTGCGACGGCAGGCGGTGGATCTTGAGGACGTTCGTGCCGCCGGCGCCGACCGGCATGCCGCTGGTGATCGCGATCGTTTCGCCCGGGGCTGCGTGGCCTTCGGCGACGACGCGCGCTTCGGCGATCTCGATCAGCGTCTCGATGTAGCGGTACGTCTGCACGACCGACGACTCCACGCCCCATACGACCGCCATGCGGCGTGCGACCTCTTCGAGTGGCGTGAGCGCGACGATCTTCGCGCGCGGGCGGAACGAGCTGATATGGCGCGCGGTATTGCCCGTCGTCGTGCCGGTGACGACGAGCCGTAGACCCAGCCCGTCGGCGGAGCGCACCGCCGCCTCGGCGATCGACATCCCGATGTCCTCGTCCGTCTCGATGCTGCCGCCTTCGCTGGTGCGCCGCCGGCGGATCTCCTTGAACGGGTACTTCGACTCCACCGTGATCGCGATCGTGGCCATGACGCGCACCGCCTCGAGCGGATAGGCGCCGCGCGCCGTTTCGCCCGACAGCATCACCGCGTCGGTACCGTCGAGGATCGCGTTGGCGACGTCGGTCGCCTCGGCGCGCGTCGGGCGCGGCGACGAGATCATCGACTCGAGCATCTGCGTCGCGGTGATCACCGGCTTCGACACGCGGTTCGCGCGCTGGATCAAGTCTTTTTGCGTCAGCGGCACTTCCTCGAGCGGGATCTCGATGCCGAGATCGCCGCGTGCGACCATGATGGCGTCGGCGACGGTGAGGATGTCGTCGATGTGGTCGAGCGCTTCGTGCTTCTCGATCTTCGCGATCACGGGGATCGTCGCGCCCGCCTCGCCGATGTGCGACTTCACGCGCCACACGTCTTGCGCGGTGCGCACGAACGACACCGCGACCCAGTCGACGTTTTGCGCGATCCCGAAGTCGAGGTGCTCGAGATCGCGATCGGTCACCGCATCGAGCTCCAGCGTGCCGTCGGGGTAGTTGATGCCCTGCTTCTCGCGCAGCTCGCCGCCCGTTACGACGACGGTCTGCACGCGCGTGCCGTCGGTCCCCGTCACGCGCAGCGCGATCGCGCCGTCGGCGAGGTAGACGCACTTGCCGACCTCGACGTCGCGCGCAAGCCCCGCGTACGACACGCTGACGTGCTGCGCGTCGCCGGCGACTTGTTCCGTCGTGAGCGTGAACGGCGCGCCGTCCAGCAATCGCACGGAGGCGGTGCCGTCGGCGAACGTGCCAGTGCGCACTTTGGGCCCGGGTAGGTCCTGCAGCACGGCGATGTGGAGGCCGAGCTCGCGCGCGATGCCGCGCACGTCGGCGATGATCGCCGCGTGCTCGGCGTGCGTACCGTGCGAGAAGTTGAGCCGTACGACGTTGACGCCCGCGAGGAAGAGCGCGCGCAGCATCGCCGGCTCGCGCGACGCCGGTCCCACGGTCGCGACGATCTTCGTACGTTTGGGCGGGGGCTGCACGGCGCGCGCGTTCCGCGACGTCAACCCCGGTCCTGCAATCGCATTTGTGCGCCGCCGCCGGAATGGTGTCGGACCAAGTTCAGGAAAGAGACGCTCGCATGCATGGCGCGCGGCGGCCGCTCGAGGCCCATATCGAACGCCCGTCGCGGCGTCGTGACGCGATTGCGCTCGCCGGCTCGTTCGTCATCCACGCGCTCGCTCTGCTGTTGCTGCTGATCCAAATCGGCTCGGCCGGCGGCGCGCCGGCGGAATCGGAC
>DASZBS010000013.1:0-54507 GCA_035943995.1 Candidatus Elarobacter sp.
GCGCGTCGCCGGTGCCGCCCGCGCGCGCGGCGCGGTGCGCGACCAGCGCGCGCGCCTCGGCGAGGTCGAGCGGTTCGAGCGTCGTCCACTCGTCGACCCGGTCGGCGAGGTTGCGGCGCGCCTCGATGCGCGCGCGCAGCTCCGTCTGGCCGAACAGCACGACGTTGAGCAGCTTGCGCTGCGGCACGTCGTAGTTCAGCAGCAGCCGCAGCACCTCGAACACGTCGTCGGTCGCGTTCTGCGCTTCGTCGACCAGCAGCGCGAGCGTTAGCCCGTCCAGCACGGCGGCGTCGTAGAGGTAGTTCTTGAGCGCGTTCTTCAGCGCGGCCGGCGAGCGCGGCGGCAGCGCGAGGCCGAACGAGCGCGCGACGCCCAGCAAGAACTCCGTCTCGTTGGAGAACGACGGGTCGAGGATCTTGCCGAGCCGGACCTCGTCGCGCCCGAGCAACTCGCGCTCGAGTTGCGCCATCAGGCTGGTCTTGCCGGTGCCGGGGTCGCCGACGACCGCCTGCAAGCCGCGCGACTCCAGGACGCCGCCGACGAGGCGGTCGCGAGCGCGCATCAGGCCCGGCGTCGTCCGATAGAAGTGCGGGTCCGCCGTGTCGAGGAACGGATCGCGCTCCAACCCGAAGTGCCGGTAGTACGGGGTCATCCGGCGGCTAGCTTCGGCGGCGCGGATGGAAGCGGCCTCTCCCGGCTACAGGTCGGCGCCCGCGGAACCGATCACTTGGAGGATGACACCGTACGCCATCGTGTGCGCCGGCGGTGGTCCGCGAGCGTCGGCCGGGCTGCGCGCCCGCTTCCCCGGCGTACCGCTGCGCTACGTCGGGCCCGCGTCGAGCGCGCCGTTCGGCGTGGCCGCCGACCCGTCGCTCGCGCTCGCACTGCGGGCGGTCGACGCCGAGGTCGCGATCGTGGTCGATCCCGCGGTGTTGCTGGACCTTGTTTCCGCGGCGGCGCTGGTTGCCGCGGTAGAAGAAGACTCGTTGGTCGCGCCGGTGCTCGTCGACGACGAGGGGCGCGTCGTAAACGCCGGTATGCTATTGGTGGATGACGCGGCGCGCGACCGTGCGCGCGTTCATATGGTCGGTGCGGGGGCGATGTTCGCGTCGGTTGCCGGTGCGCTCGCGTCCGATGCGCGCGCTTCTGATGTGCTCGCGCCCGATGCGTTCGACGGGCGGTGCGTCGCCGCGCGAACCGAAACGTTGCGCGCGCTAGCACCCGACGTCGCCGAGCCCGACGCGTGGATTGCCGCGACCGCGGCCGCGCGCGGCGAGCGTGTGCGTTTGGCCCTGGTGCCGGTCGCCGTCCGCGTGACGACCGCCGACGTTCAGTCGGGCGGCGACGATCCGCGCCGCGCGCCCGCGGAACGGCGGCTTGCTGCACACGCGACGCCGCCGTGGTACGAATTCGGCGCCGAAGCTGCGCTCGGGCGCAGCGCGCGCACGCTGCGAACGCCGTACGGTGCAGACATGACCGTGACGGACTCCGCGCCCCGCGCGAGCGTCGTCGTCGTCGGCACGCCGGTCGATTCGGCTGGGTTCGACCGCATGCTGCGCGCGAACGGTTTGCCGCTCGACGACGTCGTAATTGCGAACGGCCGGGATGCGCTCGATCGCGCCGATCGCGCGCTCCGCAATCGCGGCGACCGGTACGTCGCGTTCGTCGACGCGCGCTGCGTTCTGTTTCCGGGCTGGCTCGATGCGCTGGTGGACGCGCTCGAACGCAACGCGCTCGCGGCGTTCTCGACCTTCGCCCCGTCGGGTGCCGACGCGCGCGCGACGGTCGTCGCCGCGGCGCGCATCCCGTCCTGCGAGCGGCTCGATGCGTTCGAGACGCTGCACGGGTCCCTTGCCGACTTCGTGCTGCGCGTCGCGCGCGACCGCGAGCGCGGCATCGTGCGCGTCGAGGGCGCTCAGCACATGCTGCCGCCGCCGCCCGACGACGTCGCATTCCGGCTGCGCTACGGCTGCGCGCCCGCGGAGGCGACGATCGTGCCGAACGCCGCGGCACCGCGCTTCCGCGGAATCGCGAGCATCGTGATGCTGTCGTGGAACGCCGCCGAGTTCACCAAGCTGGCCGTGGAATCGATCCGGGCCGTGACGCGCTATCCGCACGAGATCATCGTGGTCGACAACGGCTCCGGCGAGCCGACGCTGAGCGTGCTGGCGTCGCTCGCGGTGGAGCACGGCGTGCGCATCGTATACAACGGGCGCAACCTCGGTTTCGGCGGCGGGATGAACGTCGGGATGGCGCACGCGCGCGGCGACGTCGTGGTGATCTTGAACAACGACGTGATCGTGACCGAGGGCTGGCTCGAAGACATGGTCGGCGCGATGGAGTCGCGCCGCACCGTCGGCTGCACGGCACCGCGCAGCAACCACGTGGCGAGCGAGCAGATCCTCGCGGTGCCGTACGCCGACGACGTCGCGATGCACCGCTTCGCCGGCGCGCGCCGGCGCGCACTGCGCGGGCGCGGCTACGTCGCGCACCGCGTCGTCGGCTTCTGCCTGTGCATCGACCGGACGGTGATCGACGAGATCGGCGGCTTCGACCCGCGCTACGGCCTGGGCAATTTCGAGGACGACGACCTGGCGGTACGCATCCGCGCGGCCGGGTGGGGCATCTTCGTCTGCGACGACGTGTTCATCCATCACTTCGGCAGCGTCAGCTTCAAGGCGAACGCCCTCGACCACCGCGCGCACATGGCGCGCAACTGGCAGGCGTTCTGCGAGAGGTGGGGCTTACCGAACGCGCCGATGGCGACGCCGTACGACGCGCGCAGTCTGGCGCGGCCGGGCTTCGAGCACGACGCGCACTTCGTGCCGTTACCGTCGCCGCACGACGAAGCGGTGACCGCGTGACGCCGCGCTTCCACGCACGCTTTCCGGGCGCGCTGTGTGAAGGGCTCGCCGGCCTTAGCCGTGACGCGCGGTTGGCGGCGTATCGCATCGAACCGGTGCGCACCGTCGACGGCCCGCAGCATTATCTCGATCTGACGTTCGCCGACGGCGATCGCATCGCCGTGATCGCAGGGGTTCGCATCGACCGGCACGCGCTGGCGCATCGCGACCGCTTGCCGTTCGTCGCCCCGCGCGAAGCGCTTGCCGCGATCGCGCAGCTCGAAGCGGCGTTCGCCGTGATCTTGCCCTTGGTGAAGGAGACGTTCACCGCGTGCGCCGAGCCAGTCGCGATGGTGCACGTTTTCGAATGCGTCGCGGAAGGGACGATTGCCGCTCGCGTCGCCGCGGACGCGCTCGGTGCCGTGCCGTATGCGCGCGTGGCCCGCGCTCGCGGCCGGGCCGTGGACGACGGCGCGTACGTCGAGACGTGCTTCGGCGGCGACGTTCCGCTCGCGCTCGCACCGGCCGTCCCCGCGTTCGGCGACGTGTCCGCGCCACTGCGCTGCTACGTCGCGATCTCGGATGCGGCGCTCGCTGCCGGCGATGCCGCATATCGCGCGGCGCTCGCCGTCGGAGCGGCGCTCGGCTGCGCCGAGGTGGGCGTCGACGTCGCGGGATACGACGGCCGGCCGCTCGAGCCGTACGCGTTCGTGCACACGATCGGGCTCGACGACCCCCACGCCGCCGCCGAGCTGCTCGCCGCGGCGCGCGCGCACGGGATTCGAACGCTGCTCACGCCGCTCTTCGACGACGCGCCCAACGGCGGCTACTGGGGCGCGCTGACACACGCGCGTACGCTCGCGCTCAGTGACGACGAAGAAGTGCTCGGGCCGTATCTCGGCGCGGTCGTCGCGCGCGAGACGGCGTTTGCCGGTGTAGCGAATCACGCAACGCCGCACGAGCCGCGCTCGGGTTTTCGCGCTGCGCAGCGCGACGCATTCGCGTCCGCCGACATCGTGTTCGTCGCGTCGGCGTCGGAGGCGAAGCGAATTCGCGCGCTCGGCGTCGACCGCGTCTTCGCCGCGTACGTTCCGGCGCCGGTCGCCGTTCCGGCACCCGACCCCGCCGTCGCGCCGTATGTCCTCGCCGTCGCACCCGTCGGGCCGCTGCACGCGTCTGCAACGCTAGCACGCGCCGCCGCGCGCGTCGGCCTGCCGGTTCGCTTCACAGGCACGGTCGTCGACGGCGCGTACGCGGCGCGCGCTCGCGCCTACCTCGACGACCGCTCCTCGTTCGCGCCCGGCGAGCCCGGCCGCGGCGCGCGCGTCGTCGCGGACGTGTCGTGGAGCGGTGCCGACCTGTCGGCGCTCGCTTCGTACGCGATCCACGGCGTGCCGGTCGTCGGCTCGAACCGCAGCGGCGTGCGCGACGTGTTCGGCGCGAACGGCGTATGGGAAGCCGATCCGGCCGACGAGGTCGCGATCGCCGCGGCGTTGTGCGACGCCTGGAACGGCGCAGCGGATCATGCCGCCGTGCTTGCCCGCCACGTGGCGGCGCGCTGCCGGCTCGACGTGCTGCAGACGTGCCTGGTGAAAGCGTACGCCGCGCCGGAGCCGGTCGCATGAGCGCGGTCGAAGCATACTGGCAGGGTGATTACTCCGCGACGCACGCACGTTTGCGCGCGCTCGCGACCGAACTCGGCGGCGACGTTGTCGTTGCGACGGATCTCGCCGGCTTGCCGGCCGCGCTGAAGCGCTTGATCGCGGCGCGCCGCCGCGGCGAGCTCGCGGCGCTGTACGTGGCGCTGCCCGACGCGCGCGAGGCGCTGGTGGCGACCGTCTACGCGCAGACCGCCGCGAGCAACGACGTCGAGCAGCGCGCCGCGATCGCCGACGGCTTCGCGCGCAACACGATCGCGCTCAAAGGCAAGCCGCTCGCCGACTACACCGTGCTGGACGCGCCGGCGCGGCGCGCGCTGCACGCCGCCCTGCGCAGTGCGGACGCCGTGCTGATCGACTCGCCCGAGCACGCGCGCCGGCTCGAAAGCGCCGTCGGGCGGCCGCCGAACCGCGTGGTTCCCATCGTGTGCGCGCCGCCGGCCGACGCGCCGCTGCCGTGCGGCCGCCGGATCGTCGTCTACGCACCGGAGACCGCGCGCGACGCACTGCGCCAATTCGACGTGCTCTTCGCCAACCGCGAGTTTGCGTGGAGCACGATCGCGCGCGAGAACGCGCACGAAACGCTGCCGCCCGACGCCGCCGTGGTGATCGCACCGTCGTGGTCGAGCCTCGACGGCGCGCTCGCGCTGCACGCGCGCGGGGTGCGCGTCGTCGCGCCGTTCGGCTCGGGCGCGCCGAGCCTAGGGCTCGCCTTCGGCTACGACCCGCTGCGCGCGAAGACGCTGTTCCGCGCGCTCGACGCGGCGCTCACCGAGCAGCTCCCGGCATACGGCAGCGCGGCGCGATTCGCCGGCGCGCTCGCGCGCGAGCGCACGACCCGCACGCAAGGGCCCCTGCTTTCCGCGATCGTGCGCACCTACGACCGGCCGCAACTGCTCGCGCGTGCGCTGGACAGCCTCGCGGCGCAGACGTACCGCGACATCGAAGCCGTCGTCGTGAACGATGCAGGCCCCGACGTTTCCGAGCTCCTCGCGAAGTACGAAGGCCGGCTCGCGATCCGCTACGTGCACCGCCCGCACAACGGCGGCCTCGTCGCCGCCGTGAACGACGGCGTGCGCGCGGCGCGCGGCACGTATGTCGGCTATCTCGACGACGACGATCTGTGGTACCCCGACCACGCCGCACGGCTGGTCGACGTGCTCGAACGCACCCGCGCCGGCGTCGCGTACGCGAACTGCGTCGCGGAGTACGCCGACGTCGTGGACGGCGCGCTCGTGCCGCGCGAGTACGCGATCTTCACCGACCGCGACTTCGAGAAGGACGCCTACCTCTACGACAACCTCGCCACGGTGCACAGCTACGTCCACCGCCGCGAGCTGTTCGACCGCTTCGGCCTGTTCGACGAGGCGATGGGCGCCGCGGACGACTGGGAGATGTGGCTGCGCATGAGCCGCGAGATCGACTTCGTGCACCTCGACCGGGTGACGGTCGAGTACTCCTGGCGCCGCGACCCGAACACGGAGAACATGACGTTCCGCAAGCAGCGCGCATTCGCAAACGCGCACTTGCACGTCGCGAAGAAGCACGCCGGCGCATACGCATGCTGGCCGACGTACCTGCGCGGCCGCTTCGAAACGGCAGCCCGCTTCAACGCACTGGCGGACAAGCTGGAAGCGGACCCGTCGCTAGCGCACGCGATGTTTGCCCCACCCGAACCCGTCATGTGACGCGCAACGCGCATCAGCGTTGTGTGGAACATTGTGGATCGACACCGTAACGCGCTTGGCCCTTGGCCGATGGCGCGGCTTCCGGTATGCTGGTGGCATGGAACTCGCCGAGCGGACCGTGGCCTGGCTTAAGGGCGGCGACCCTGAGACCGATGGCGCCGACCCGTACGACGAGACGGCGGACGCCCTGCTCGCCATGGGCCGCCTCGCCGCGAACCGGCTAGGCCCCGAGCGCATCGGCGAGTTCCGCCGCCTGCTCGAAGCCGAAATGGTACCCGGGCGCTTCGGCGACCACCCTGTTTTCCGCGAGTGGCTCCGCCGCGCGGACCTCGGCCCCGACGCCGTCGCGAACGCCCTCCTCGACCGCACGGAGCGCGGACGCTACATGCGCTCGATGGCACCCCTGCGGGCCTTCGTCTCTAGGGAGGAGCGCTTCGAGATCCTCAGCGGCGTTGCACGCGAGCACGGTTTCGGGGAACGACCCGCGAGGCGGAGCGCGAACGCTGAATGACGCGCGAGGACGGCGAATGCGCGCTGCTTGAGTTCGCCGGATTCATGAAGGAGTCGACCGTCTACGTCGTTGGCTCGCAAGCCATTTATGGCTCGTTCCCAGACCTGGACCTCGGGATCGTCCTCGCGTCGAAGGACATCGACGTCTTCACCGTCCCGTACTACGAGAGTTGGTGGCTGCCCGTGGTCGAGCGCTTCGGGAGCGACTCGGACTTCGACCTTGAGCGCGGCTACTACGTCGACATGGTGAAGCCGGATCTTCCGCGACTGCCGCACGGCTGGGAAGAAAGGGCCGTCCGCAGGGCCATCGGCACCATCGATGTCGACGGCGGCGCAGCCGAGGTCGTCGCGGTCTTCCCTGAGGCGCACGACCTGGCCGCCTCGAAGATCGCGATCGGGCGCGCACAGGACGCGGACTTCCTCGCGGGACTCGTTGAGCGCGGGCTACTCGACCGCAGTGTCCTGGAGGACCGCCTCGCGAGCGCGCCGCGCATGGACCGGGCGAGGCTCGACGAGTCGCGCAAGCGCGTGCGCGAAGCGTTCGAGCGCGCCCGAGACAAAAAAAACCTGGACCTCTAGCCGCTGTTCCGGACGAGCGTCGGCGCGCCGGCGTATCGCGCGCACGGTCGCATAGCATGACCGGCTTCGCCCGAACCGTCTATGCATCGCAAGACGCTGTCGACGCGTGGAGGCACCTACGCGGTGGTGCTCGGTTCGCCCCGTGCGCGCTTGGCCAGCAAATACGACGTCAGCGTGACCATCGAGAGTGCGACCGCGAACTCCGCCCACATGAAGATGTAGAAGTCCGACTGACTGCCCAGCGGCGGGCTGTCCGGCAGCGAGTTGCGCACCGCCGGCAAGGCGAAGAGCAATGCTCCACTCCACAGCATCATGCTGAAATCCGGTTCGATGCGGCGCAGGACGACGAGGATCGTCATGACCACGACCGACGTGGACACCAACACCATTGCGGCGTACATCAAGCTCGAGAAGGTAACGATTGCTGCCGAGCGCTGGATGCGCAGGCGCAGGTCCACCGCCGCAGGCGTCGTTTCGGGTCCGAGGTCCGGCGTGATCGCGTAGTTGCCGAGGTGTTCTTCATAATGAAGGACGATCGCGACGGGGATCGAGCGCCGAGCAGCGTGGGAGCGCGCGAACGCGTAAATCCCAATGCGTGCCGTGTAACGGTCGAACGGGTAGTCGTTCGGCGATCCGTCAGCGAGCTCGATGTTCTTGTTGATCGCGACGGGAATCTCGCCGGGGGCCAGCTGCACCGACCGATAGCCGTCCACCGTCGCGATGACGACGGTCACGTCGCTCGCAAGCCGGCCGAATTCGTCCGCAGCGTACGTGCCGAACGGCTTGAAGCCGAACCGGACGCGCAGCGAATCGTTCAGCGGGCTGACGCTGAGGATTTGCGCGCTCACGTCGAGGCGGTCGGCCGGAGGCGTGGCGGCGCTGTACGCGTACTGGTTGAGCTTCGTGTCCTGCTGAAAGCGGCGAACGGCAACGACGTAGGTGCCGACCATAATCGCGATCGCCACCAGAAGCAGCCCCATTTGCCTCGCTGACATGCGAGCGCGGTTCCGCGGCGTGGGGGCTTGTCCTTGAGCGTACGACCGGATTAGGGAGCTGCTTCCGCCGCGGCGGCAAGATCGTCGAGTACGGGGACGAAATGGCTCGCCATCATCGGTCCCATCATCGGCCCGAAGATGAACGCGAGCGGCCCGGAGATGGCGACGCTCTGCGCGATCGTACTTCCGGTGCCGTCCGGCGTCACGTCGCAGATGAAGGAGAAGGTGGTCAGCGGCGGCCCGCTCATCGTCATCGTCATGCGCCGCGGTGGCTCGACGTCGGTGAACGTCACCGCGTGTTTGCTGCCGCGGTTCGTCTCCATCGTACCGGTTGCGCCGGAGACGAGCGGACCGTTTATGGTCGCCGAGCGGATCCCGCTGTTCCAGCGGCTCCAATTGTTCGGGTCCGACCAGACGTTCCACACGCGCTCGGGCGATGCCGTCGTGGAGCGCGATGGTCCGTAGGTTTTCACGCCGAAAATCCGCCGTTTACGCCGACGCCGGTTTGCGTTTGTGCAGGACGACCAGGTTGCCCTCGGTGTCGTTGATCGCCGCCATGAAGCAGACGGGCGTCTCCGTTTGCATGACGATGGGGATGCCGCGCGCGTTCAGCGCCGAAACCGCCGCGTCGAGATCGTCGACCGCGAACAGGATGCCGTTACTGGGTTGGAACGGCATCACGTGACCGCCGCCGCCCCAGAGCCCAAACGTGGTGCCGTCGGGGAGCTCGTACTCGGCACCACGGTTGTCGGGATACACCTTGACCGGCTCGACCCCGAGCACGTCGCGGTAAAATGCGATCGCGCGCGCTGCGTCCTTGATCATGTAACCGCTGAGGTCCATACCGGTAATCGAAAAACCCTGTTGACTCACTGAACGCTCCTCACTTCACGCACAGAGTGCGTATGAATCGCGGCTCTTAGCCCCTTGCCGTCACCCGGTTATCGGCGAGTAGTGGAGTGGAAACGTGCATCGAAATCGTCTCCAACCAAACCCGTTCACTTGCACGAAAGTGCTCCCGTCGCTGCTCGCGTAGATCCACGCCACCGGATCATCATTTGGTCGCGCAAGCAGAGCCGAGATGCCCACGACGTAAGGGATGACTCCGAGCCGGCAAGATCTCTCCGGTCGACGCCGGGGAGCCGAAGCAGTGATAGCCATTGCGCGGAAACGCAAGTGCAAGAAGAAGTGCTATGCCCATGCCGCCCCTTAGGTACCCGGTGATTCCCGACGCAGTACGCCCTTTCAATCTTAAGGGCCTCTGATGAGCGTTGGTTTCTCTAGCCGGTTCTGACACCCGGCGAGGATCACGCAATAGTCAGCTTGCCGTTGCTATCGCCGTCGCGGCAATGACATAGCGTGGTTGGCGTGGGGCGGGTGTATCCGACGAGCGCAAGTGCGCGAGATAGCGTTCGCGTGCGGCGAGGATGTGCGGCAGGCCGGCGGCGGCGTAGCGGCGGTAGACGTACTCGTAGCCGCCCGCGAAGAGGTGATGGTTCTGCGCGGTGGCTTGGCCGCTCCAGTTCGAGCGGATCGTGTACGCCGTCGTCGGGCGGTCGAGGTGGACGTAGTCGAAGCGCTGCGCAAGGCGCAGCCACATCTCGACTTCTTCGCCGCCGAGCCCTTCGGGATCGAACGGGCCGACGGTTTCGATCGCGCTGCGGCGGCAGAAGACCGTAAGGTAGCCGATGCGGTTGGCGACCAGCAGCTCGAACGACGTGATGCCTGGGTTGCGCTCGAGGTCCCAGCCCAGTTCCGTTTCCGTGCCGTCAGCTTCGCGGCGCACCAAGCGCACCAGGAAATTCGAATATGCGCACGCGGCTCCGGTGCGCTCCAACGCTTCGACGTTCGCCGCGACGTGATCTGGGAAATACCAGTCATCGTCGTCGAGGAACGTTACGAAAGCGCCGCGCGAGCGCGCGTAGCCGTCGTTGCGCGGCTTCGTCGAGTTGCCCGTATTCTCGGCGCGGTTCACGAGCAGCGTCCCAGGGAAATCCGCCACGACGTCCTCGACGGGGTTGCCCGCGTTGTTGACGACGATGATCTCGGTGTTCGGGTACGTCTGCGCTTGCAGCCGCGTGAGGTTCGCGCGCAGGTCGTGCGGGCGGTTCCAGGTCGGCATCACGATCGAGACCAGCGGCGCCCGGTCGCGCACCACCGCCGGTTGTGGCTGCGGTGCCGCAGTGCTCGCGGCGCGCACGCGGGGGGCTTCGCCGCCAAACGCGCGCAGCACCGACTCTACGAACGCGATGCGGTTCCACGGATCGTAGCTTTCGATGCCGTCGACGTACTCCGCGGCGCCGGACGTCCACGTCGCGCACAGCGGCACGCCGTAGCGCGCCAGCGCGATAGCGGCGGCAGGATCGTCCGGATCGAGTGCGACGATGACGCGCGCCGAAGCGAGGATTCGTGCCGCGTCCGGTGTCGTGTGGTCGACGATGCGGACGGGCGTCCGCAGATCCCAGCGCATCGCATCCGCCACCGCGACCAGTGCGGGCGCGACGTCGGCTGCCCACAGTGCGACGTGCTCACCGCGTGCGATCGTGCCGGCCGGTGGTGGGGACGGTACACGGTCGTCGTCCGCGACACCGATCACGACCCGTGCGGGCCGCTCGCCGAACAGCCGGCGGCAGCGCTCGCGCTCGACGACGGACCGTACGATTACGCGGTCTGCGATCGCGCAAGCGTGCTGGTACGCAATCGCCCCCGCGCTGCCGTACCAACCCTCTTCGACGACGTTCTGCGGCTGATCGTTCAGCGCGAGTTGCCCGTTCGAAAGCATGTCGAATCGCGCCGCACGATCGTCCGGGCTTGGTGCGTCAAGGAATTGCGATGCGACCGTGCGCATCAAGGCCACGCGCGGCTCTTCGACTTCCAGCACGAGGTCCACGCGGCCGCCGCTGCGGCGGCGTTCGATCATCTCCGGGATCGCGGTTCCCAGCGTCGCGGGCGTCGCGACGACCACGTCGGCGCGGCCGGCGCACCGGCGCGCGAGCGGCGTCATCCCTGGCCCGCCTTGTACAGCCGTTCGTCCTCGGCAACGTAATACTCCGCGAGCGACGAAGGCATGCGCACGTCGAAGCCCAGGAACCGCCGTCCGACCGGGCCCAGCCGCTCCACCAATTCCGGCGCAACCAGCCGCGGGTAGTCGAATTGCTGGCGCATGTAGGCGCGGCACACGTTCATCGTCACCGCGTGGCGTGCGCGCGCCGTGCGGTTCACGCCGCCGCGGTGGAACGTGCGTGCGTTGAACACGATCATCTCGCCCGCGCGCGGCAGCAGCGTCTCGGCGTGCTTGCCGAACGTCGCGTCGTCGGGCGTCGCCGGCGACAGGTGCGACTCCGGCAGCGCGCTCATCGCGCCGTTCTCTTCAGTGAAATCGTCGAGCGCGAGCGTGAAGCCGACGTTGGTGGGATAGCCGGGGATCCAGCGTGGCGAGTCGACGTGGACGCGGCGTGCGAAGTTCGTCCCGCCCGCCGGCATCGACGACGACGTGTACGCGTACAGGATGCACGTCGGGCCGAGCAGCGCCGATGCGAAGGCGTGGATGACCGGGTTCTCGAGCAGCCGCAAGAACGCGTCGCCGCGCGTCATGAGATTCATCACCATGTGCGCGTCGTGATAGTGCGGGTTGTCACCCCATCGCGTCAGGTCTTCGGCGATCGCGCGCTCCAGCTCCGCGCGCAGCGCCGCGACCGCCGCGGCATCGACCACGCCGGGGACGACGGTGAAGCCGCGGTCGTCGATCTCGCGCAGCGCCGCCGTGGGCGCGGGCGCTGCTTCGATCATGCGACGCAGACGAAGCGCAGGTACTTGAACAGGTGCGCGGTCGCGGGCAGCGCGCGGCGCAGGTACGCCTCGACCGTCGCGGCGTCGGCGGCGGATTGCCCGTGCAGCACGGCACCCTGGCCGAGATACCACTCCGGCGTCACCTCGACCGCCGAGAAGCCCGCCGCGCGCGCATCGGCCGCGAACTCGTCGGGATCGAACCCGCCCAGCACCGATTTGATCGGCTCCGCGTCGCGGAACGTCTGCGCGTCGATCCCGAACTCGCCTTCGACCGCGTCGTCGGTGTGCAGCACGCTCTCGATCTCGCGCGCCACGATATCGCTGTACGTGCCGCCGCGCAGCTCCAGCGCGTTCATCGACGCCCAGAACAGCTTGTTCGGCTCCAAGTCGACGTAGAACAAACCGCCGGGCCGCAGCACGCGCCGCACCTCGCGCAGGATCGCGGCGTGGTCGGTGACGTGGTGCATGAACGCGTACGACGACGCCATGTCGAAGGTCGCGTCCCCGAACGGCAGCGCTTCCGCACGCGCTTCGTGCACGAAGACGTGCCCGCCGGCGCGGTCCACTCGGTCCAGCATCGCGGGCGTCACGTCGACCCCGTCGATGCGCTCGAACAGATCGCGTGCGAGGTCGATCACGAAGCCCGTGCCGCAGCCGACGTCGAGCAGCCGTCCGCCGCCCGCGCGCGCCGCCAGCGTCTCCAGCACGCGGCGCACCTTCGCGCGGTTCTCCGGGCGAAAGTGCGGCTCGTTCGTCTGGTAGGTCGAGGCCATCCGCGTGTGCACCTCGATGTTCGCGCGGATGACGTCGTCGCGCGTCGCGGCGGCTTGGGTGGTCATGTGGTCCTCCGGTCGGTATGGGGCGGGAAGGGGGCACGCTCGGCGGGAAACGCGCCGCGATGCTGCTTCGCGGTCGTCTGGTGCGCTTGCGCGCGATCGAATCGGATGAGTTCGAGGCGTGGCGCGGCTGGATCAACCGCCCCGACGTAATGCAAGACATGGACCGCGCCGTGCGGCCGGCTGCCGAAGAGCACCGGCGCTTCGTCGCGGACGCCGTCGCGTCGGAGCGCGCGGTGTTCCTTGGCATCGAGACGCTCGACGCGCCGCGGCTGATCGGCGTCGTGTGGCTGTGGGACGTCGAGCCGCGCCACCGCCGGGCGGAGGTGCGCATCGTGATCGGCGATCCGGACACGCGCGGCCGCGGGTACGGTGCTGACGCGATCGGGGCGCTCGCAGCGTATGCGTTCGAGCAGCGCGGGCTGCGCAAGCTCTACGCCTACGTCCACGCCCACAACGCCGCGTCGCGCCGCGCGTTCGAGCGCGCGGGCTTCGCGCTCGAAGCAACGCTGGAGCGCGAGGCGCTGCGCGACGGTCGCGAGACGGACGTGCACCGGCTGCGGCGTTTCGCGGTCGAGAAACGACACTAGGCGGCGACGCGCTTTCCGAGCGCCTCGGCGACCGCCGTTACGACGGCGTCGAGGTCGGCTTCGTCGAGGTCGTAATGCATCGGCAGGCGGATCAATCGCGCGCTGAGATCGTCGGTCACCGGCAGCTCGTCGCCGTGCACGCGGCCGTATTTGCGACCGGCGGGCGCCGAGTGCAGCGGGACGTAGTGGAACAGCGCGTGCACGCCCAACGCGCGCAAGCGCTCGAGGATCGCCTGGCGCTGCGCGGCGCTGCGCACCAGCAGGTAGTAGAGGTGGCCGTTGTGCTGCACGTGGTCGGGGATCGTCGGCCGTACCACGGTGCCGGCCGCTTCGAGCGCGGCGAAGCGTTCGTGATAGCCTTCCCAAATCGACAAGCGCCGCAGCAGCAGCTCGTGCGCGTGCTGCAGCTGGCCCCACAGGAACGCGGCGACGATCTCGCTCGGCAGGAACGACGAGCCGACGTCGATCCAGCGGTACTTGTCGACGCGCCCGCGCAGAAAGTTCGTGCGGTTCGTGCCCTTCTCGCGCAGGATCTCGGCGCGTTCTGCGAACGGGCCGTCGTCGCGCACGAGCAGCGCGCCGCCCTCGCCGGAGATCACGTTCTTGGTCTCGTGGAAGCTCAGCGCGCCCAGGTCGCCGATGGTTCCCAGCGGCCGGCCGCGGTACGTTGCGCCCAGCGCCTGCGCGGCGTCCTCGATCAGCAGCAGCTTGCGCTCGCGCGCGAGCGCGGTCAGCGCGTCCATCTCGCACGCGACGCCGGCGTAGTGCACGGCGCAGATCGCGCGCGTGCGCGGGGTGATCGCATCGGCGACGAGCGTTTCGTCGAGGTTGAGCGTGTCGGGGCGTATGTCGACGAACACCGGCGTCGCGCCGCGCAGCACGAACGCGTTGGCCGTGGAGACGAACGTGTACGACGGCATGATCACTTCGTCGCCCGGCTCCACTTCGGCGAGCAGCGCCGCCATCTCGAGCGCCGCGGTGCACGAGTGCGCGAGCAGCGCGCGCTTTGCATAGGTCTCGCGCTCGAGCCACTCCTGCGCGAGCCGCGTGAAGCGCCCGTCGCCGGAGAGGTGCGCCGCCGCGATCGCCTCGGTGATGTAGCGCAGCTCATCGCCCGTCTCGTGCGGTTTGTTGAACGCGATCACGCGATGAGGGCCTCCGTGCCGCGGCGCGCGCGGATGTTGTCGATGGTCTCCGGGCCTAGCGCGAACAGCGTGTCGACGATCGAGACCGCAGGCTCGTACGGCGGGTGCGGCTGCGCGTACGGCGGGTAGTCGTACGCGGCGTACTCCAGCGTGATTCCCGCTTCGTCGAAGCGTTCGGGCGCGATGTACGCGCGCGCCGACGGGCCGCTGATGTAGCGGTCGGCGCCCACGCGTTCCAAGAGATCGATGAGCCGGTCGTTCTTGCGACCGCTCAGCGGGTAGGCCGACGAGCGCACGAACTCCGTCGTCGAGCCGAACTCCCGCGCGATCGCGATGGTCAGCTCGATCGTGAGATCGGCGAGCCGCGCGTGGCGCTGTTCGAGGATCGATGAGAGCAGCGGTGCGTAGCGCGCATAGAACGGTTGACGGCGATAGGCGTGGCGCAGCGTCTCGGCGTGCGCGCGCACCCAGTCGCGGCGGTGATCGATCGCGATCTCGGCGATCGGCGTGCCGCCTTCGACGGCGCCGTGCGCGTGCACCGGTACGGTCAGCCAGCTTACGCCGTTCGCCGTCTTGACGCGGTTGCGGTTGCGCCAGCCGTGCTTGTCGTACTGCACGTCGTCGTAGAACACGAAGACGTCGGCGCGGTCGACCAAATCGAAATAGCCCCGCCACGGTAGGTAGGAGGGCTGGAGAACCACGGCGGTGCGGCCGGACCGGCCGCGCGTCACGCCCATCCCCGTAGTTATCGGCACGTTTCCGCCGATGCTGTGACTATGACCGCCACGCTCGAATCCGGCCGCCTGGACGCGGCGACCGCCCGCGCCCGCATGGAGGCGATCTGCAATCGCCTGATCGTGCGCGCCGTCGGCGACTACGGCATGTCGCCGGCCACCGCGCCGGTGCGCGCGGCCGGGATTCTGTCACTCGACGATCAGGATTTTCGCTTCGCGCTGATCGATCGCTTGACCGGTGGACTGCTCGACCAGCCGCGCCGCATCCTCGAAATCGGCTGCGGCAGCGCGCCGTTCTTGTACAGCGCGCTG
This sequence comes from Candidatus Elarobacter sp., assembly GCA_035943995.1. Lineage (GTDB taxonomy): Bacteria > Vulcanimicrobiota > Vulcanimicrobiia > Vulcanimicrobiales > Vulcanimicrobiaceae > Vulcanimicrobium. The sequence goes on from DASZBS010000013.1 coordinate 15,680, forward strand.
CGGCGCGGCCACGACGCCGTCGGCATCGACGTCGACTACGAGCGCGTGCGCATCGCGGAGCTGAAGATCGACGCGTACGGCTTGCCCGAGACGTATCGCGGCGCCGCGCGCATGGGCGATGCGACGGCGCTCGAGTTCGCGACCGGGACTTTCGACCTATTAACGAGTTGGGCCGTCATCGAGCACATCCCCGATTTGGAAGCTGCGCTGTTCGAAACCGTGCGCGTGCTGCGGCCCGGCGGCTACGTGGTGTACACCGCGCCCGACTACCGCGGCGGGTTCGAGGCGCACTACGAGATGCCGTGGCCGCCGATGGCGCCCCGTTCGGTCTGCGAGCGCTGGGTAATGGCGATGGACAAGCCGCCGGGCGGCATCGGGACGTTCTTTCCGATCACCTACCCGCGCGTGGCCGCCGCGTTGGAGAGCCTCGGCTGCCGCATCGAGGCCGCGGAGCTGACCCTGCCGCTCGACCTGGAGACCACCCGCCTGCTGGACGTGAGCGACCAGGCGACCTTGGAGCGGACCGCCGAGACGATCAAGGGGATGGCCGCCCGCGGCAGCCTTCCGCCGTCGCTTCGCGGCACCACCGTCTTCCACGTGGCCGCCCGCAAGTTGTAGGCCGCCCCCGGGCCTGCTATACTACGAGGGTTGTGCCGCTCGCGAAATCGCGGGGGCCCTCATCTCACCGGTCCGGAGGATCGGGGTGCATGCGTCCATCACGGCGCCAAGGACGGCGGCCGCGGACTCAGAGAGGCTCGTAGTTCATCATGGCATCAGGCGTCACCATGCGCGCTCTTCTGGAGGCGGGGGTCCATTTCGGACACCAGACCCGCCGCTGGAATCCGAAGATGAAACCGTACATCTTCCAAGAGCGAAACGGTATCTACATCATCGACTTGTCGAAAACGTTGGCGATGCTCAACGACGTATTCGACGCGGTCAAAGAAATGTCGCGCCAGGGCCGCGTCGTGCTGTTCGTCGGCACGAAGAAGCAGGCTCAGGACGTCGTTCGCGAAGAGGCCGAGCGCGCCGGCACGTTCTTCGTCAACCAGCGCTGGCTGGGCGGCACGCTCACCAACTTCGCGACCATTCAGAAGCGCATCTCGCGGTTGCGCGAGCTCGAAGGGATGCGCCAGCAAGGCACGTTCGATCTGCTTCCGAAAAAAGAGGTCGCGCGGCTGACCGACGAGCTCGAGAAGCTCGAGAAGTTCCTCGGCGGCATCAAAGATATGCATCGCCTTCCGGACGCGATCTTCATCGTCGACCCCAAGAAGGAACGCATCGCGGTCGCCGAGGCCAAGAAGCTCAACATCCCGATCATCGCGGTCATCGACACCAACTGCGATCCCGACGAGATCAACTACGCCGTGCCCGGCAACGACGACGCGATCCGCAGCGTGCGGCTGATGGTGTCCACCATCGCCAACGCGATCGTCGAAGGCAAGACCGAGACCGAGTCTGCGTACGACGCGGCCGATTACGACCAGCAATACACCGAGCTCGCGCCCGAACCGGCGGCGGCCGGCGTCTGAGCGAGAGAACGACTTGAGCACCACCGCCGACTACAAACCCACCGCCGACGAGATCAAGAAGCTGCGCGACGAGACGGGCGCCGGGATCTCCGACGTCCGTAACGCGCTGATCTGGGCGCAAGGCGATCCCGAGCGCGCGAAGGCGCGCTTGAACGAAACCGGCCACGCAAAGGCCGAGAAGAAGGCCGAGCGCTCCGCGAACGAAGGCCTCGTCGGCTCGTACATCCACGCCGGCGGCAAGATCGGCGTGCTGGTCGAGATCAACTGCGAGACCGACTTCGTCGCGCGCAACGAGCGCTTCAAAGAGCTCGTGCGCGACGTCGCGATGCACGTCGCGGCGATGTCGCCGAAGTACCTCGACCGCGAGGCCGTGCCGGCGGAGGAGCTGGCCGAGGTGAAGGCCGAGTTCGAGAAGACGCTGCCCACGGGCAAGTCGCCCGAGGTCGTCGAGAAGATCCTCGCCGGCAAGTTGAACAAATGGTACGAGGAGCACACGCTGCTCGAGCAGCCCTTCGTCAAGGACGACGCGCAGTCGGTCGGCGAGCTGGTCACCAGCGTCTCCGGCGTGCTCGGCGAAAAGATCCGCGTCCGCCGCTACATGAAGTTCGCCCTCGGCGAAGAGTAGTTCTCCCGGAGAGGAACACCGTGCCGAAACCCGCCTACGAACGCGTTCTCCTGAAGTTGTCCGGTGAAGCGTTCGCCGGGCGGGGCGGCAACGTCGACGTCGACACGACGACGGCGATGGCGCGCGAGATCGCGCAGGTCCACGCGGACGGCGTCACCACCGCGGTCGTGGTGGGCGGCGGCAACATCTGGCGCGGCAAGGTGCACGAGGCGGCCGGCATGGACCGCGCGACCGCGGACTACATGGGGATGCTCGCGACCGTGATCAACGCGCTGGCGCTGCAGGACTCGCTGGAACGAATCGGCGTGCCGTCGCGCGTGCAGACCGCGATCGCGATGAACGCGATCGCCGAGCCGTACATCCGCCGCCGCGCGATGCGCCATCTCGAGAAAGGCCGGGTCGTGATCTTCGCGGCCGGCACCGGCAACCCGTACTTCACCACCGACACCACCGCCGCGCTGCGCGCGGTCGAGGTGGGCGCGCAGGCCATCCTCAAGGCAACCAAAGTGGACGGCGTGTACAGCGCCGACCCGTTCAAGGACCCGTCGGCGACGCGCTTCACGCAGCTCGACTACCTGCGCGTGCTGGAGCTGGGTCTGGAGGTCATGGACTCCACCGCGCTGACCCTGTGCATGGACAACGGCCTGCCGATCATCGTGTTCGACATGAACGTCCCGGGCAACATCCGCCGGGTCGTGATGGGCGACCAGATCGGGACGACGGTCTCACGGAGTACGGCGCGGGTCCACGGCGAAGGGGTCGGCCATGCTGGATGACGTCTACCGCGACACCGAATCGAAGATGACCAAGGCGCTGGAGGCGACGCGCAGCGACTTCGCGGCGATCCGCACCGGCCGCGCGTCCCCGTCGCTCCTGGACCGGCTCCACGTCGAGGCCTACGGCTCCAGCGTCCCGCTCAAGAACGTCGCCAGCGTCAACTCGCCCGACGGCCGTTCGTTGCTCGTGACCGCGTTCGACAAGAGCACCGTCGGCGCGATCCGCAAGGCGATCGAGACCAGCGACTTGGGGCTCAACCCCAACGTCGACGGCGCGACGATCCGCCTGTCGATCCCGCAGCTCAACGAAGAGCGCCGCAAAGACCTCGTGAAGCTCGTCAAAAAGAAGTCGGAAGAGCACAAAGTCGCCGTGCGCACCATCCGCCACAAAGCGATCGACGAGGTCAAGGCGCTCGGCAAGAAGCACACGATCACCGACGACGACATCAAGCGCGGTACCGATCAGGTGCAGAAGCTCACCGACAAGTACGTCAAGCAGATCGACGACCTGGTCCACAACAAAGAAAAAGAAATAATGGAGGTGTGATGAGTTCTGAAAGAACTCATCACACCGACGAGTTGGTCCTGTTACCGTGGCTGGACGCACTCCACGTGCTGCATGACCGGCCGCTGCGGTTTCGGGTGCTGACGCCGCCGTATGCTGCGGTCGGGGTCGGTGTGCTGCGTGCGCTGCGTGTGCGCGCCCTCGGTGGCGAGCATGATGGGGCGTGGGAGCTCGTTGCCGGGTATGACGGGTACGAGCGGATCTAGCATGGCAACGCTGCTCAAGCCGCCGCGCGGGGTGACGCTGGATGCAAGCCGGCTTCCCAAGCACGTCGCGATCATCATGGACGGCAACCGCCGGTGGGCGCGCTCCCGGCGGCTGCCCGCGATCGAAGGCCACCGCCGCGGCATCGTCGCGCTGCGCGAGGTCACGCGTGCGGCCAGCGATTGGGGCATCCCGATGCTGACCGTCTACGGCTTCTCGACCGAGAACTGGAAGCGCGACAAGACCGAGATCTCGCTGCTGCTCGACCTGTGCGTGTACTTCGCGCAGAACGAGCTGTCCGAGCTCGACCGCAACAACGTGCGCGTGCAGATCATCGGCCGCTACGAGCAGCTCCCGTCGGCGTCGAAGGACGCGCTCGACCGGCTCGTCGCGAAGACCGCGCGCAACACCGGGCTCGTGCTCAACCTCGCCGTGAACTACAGCGCGCGCAGCGAGCTGCGCGACGCGGTCGCGCGCATGATGCGCGACGTGCAGGCCGGGACGCTCGCGGTCGACGCGATCGAGGACGACACGCTCGCATCGTACCTGTCGACGGCCGGGATGCCCGATCCCGACCTGCTGATCCGCCCCGGCGGCGAGTCGCGGCTGTCGAACTTCTTGCTGTACCAAGTGGCGTACGCCGAGCTGGTGCTGCGCGACACGTTCTGGCCCGACTTCACGCGCGACGCGTTCGGCGAAGCGATCGCCGAATATCAGCGCCGGCTCGAGCGTCTTCGGACCGACCACGCATGACGACGGCGGCGCCGGCGGCGCCGGCATCGGCGAAGGCCCCCGACCCGCAGCGCGCGGTGAGCACGCGCCGGATCGTGATCGGGGTGCTCCTCGCGGCCGTCGGCTTCACCGCCGTCGCGTGGGTGCCGGCGTTCACCGTGCTGGTGCTCGTGCTGGCGTCGTGCTGCGTGTACGAGTTCGCCGGGCTGTCCGCGCGCAAAGGCCCGGCAGTCGTGCTGCCGGTCGCGATGGCGGCGGTGTGGGCGTACGTCATCCTCACCCACTTCGGGCTGATCCACCAGTACGAAGGCATCCTGCTCGCCGCCACCGTCATCATCGCGCTGGCGACCGCGACGTTCACTGCGGATTCAGGCTATTTCGCGCGCAGCGGCTATACGCTGTTGTGCGTGCTGTACATCGGCAAGCTCCTGACGTACTTCATCGCGATCCGCGCGCTGCACGACGGTGCGCTGTGGATGGTCTGGATCATCTTCATCGTCGCGTTCACCGATATCTTCGCGATGCTGATCGGCACCGCGTTCGGCAAGCATCTGCTCACGAAGCTGTCGCCGAAGAAGACCGTCGAGGGCGCGATCGGCGGGTTCGTCGCCGCGCTCGTCGCGGGCGCGGCGATCGCGCTGGTGCCGTGGGTGCACGTCGCGTGGTGGCAGGGCATCGTCGTCGCGGCGATCACGTCGGTCGCCGCGCAGGCGGGCGACCTCGTCGAAAGCGCGCTCAAGCGCGACGCCAAGGTGAAGGACGCCGGCTCGCTGATCTCCGGCCACGGCGGCGTGCTCGACCGCTTCGACTCGTACATCTTCGCCGGCGTCGCGTTCTACTTCGCGCTCTACGTGATCGGCGTGATCTCGCAGTACCGGCTGGTGAACTCGTGAAGAAACGCGTCGCGATCCTCGGCAGCACCGGCAGCATCGGCCGCCAGGCGCTCGACGTGATCGCGCGGCACCCGGAGCGCTTCGAGGTCGTCGGGCTCGCCGCCGGGCGCAACACCGATCTTCTCGCGGAGCAGGTCGCGCGCTTCGGGCCGCGTTTCGTTTCGTCGGCCGCGGACGGTCCGGCCGGGCTGCACGCCGTCGCGTGCCACAGCGACGCGCAGATCGTGCTCGCCGCTACCGACGGTTCCGTCGCGTTCGACGCGGTGTTCGCCGCGGTGGACCGCGGCATCGACGTCGCGGTCGCGAACAAAGAATTGATCGTCGCGGCGGGCGAGCTGCTGGTCGAGCACGCGGCGCGCAGCGGCGCGACGCTGCTGCCCGTCGACAGCGAGCACTCCGCGATCTTCCAGTGCCTGCAAGGCACGCCGCGCGAGCGCGTCGCCGCGATCATCCTCACCGCGTCGGGCGGCCCGTTCCGCGACCGCAGCGCCGAGCAGATCGCGTCCGCGACAGTCGCCGACGCGCTCGCGCACCCGACGTGGCAGATGGGCGTGAAGAACACGATCGACTCCGCGACGCTGATGAACAAAGGCCTCGAGGTCATCGAAGCGTCGAAGTGGTTCGGCGTGCCCGGCGAACGCGTCCAGGTCGTCGTACACCGCACGTCGGTCGCGCACGGCTTCGTCGTGTTCACCGACGGCAACGTCGTCGGCCAGCTGGCGGCGCCCGACATGCGGCTGCCGATCGGGTACGCGCTGGCCTACCCGGACCGGCTGGACGACCGCCCCGTCAGCCCCGACCCCATCGCGGCCCTCGGCGGGCCGCCGGGCGCCGACGTGACCGCCCTCACCTTCGAACGCCCCGACCCGGTCCGCTTCCCCTGCTTGCGGCTGGCCTACGAGGCGCTGGCGCTGGGCGGGACGGCGCCGGCGATCCTCTCAGCCGCAAACGAGGTTGCCGTGGCAGCCTTCGTGGCGGGGGACATCCGGTTCGGAGACATCCCCGTTTGCATCGAAACGGCCCTCGAACGGGTCGATAGAATCAATATCAGCCTCGACGCCGTTCGCGAGGCCGACCGCTTGGCCCGAGACGTGGCGCATGCGTTCGTCGTTGAACGGGCAGCCGAGGTTCCACGGAGCGTATGAGCCCGCAACAGATCGTCGTCTTCCTCCTGATGCTTTCCGTCCTCGTGGTGCTCCACGAGTACGGCCACTTCATCGTGGCGCGGCTCAACGGGGTCCGGGTTACCGACTTCGCAATGGGCATGGGCCCGACGCTGCTCAAGTGGACCTCGCCGCGCAGCGGGACCAACTACCGGCTCAACCTGCTCCCGATCGGCGGCTACTGCCAGATGAAGGGCGAGGACGGTCAGTCCACCCAGGCCGAGCAGCAGCGCGCGTTCCGCAAGACCGCATCGGACTATGAGGCGGACAACTTCCAGGCGAAGACGCCGCTCCAGCGCTTGGCGATCGTCCTGGCCGGACCGGTCGCGAACTTCATCGTCGCGCTGGTGCTACTGTTCGGCGGGGCCCTCGCCTTCGGCGTCCCCACCGGCGGCTTGTCGCCGACGATCTACCAGTTGCTGCCGGGGATGCCGGCCGAGCGGGCCGGGCTCCAGTCCGGCGACACGATCGTGTCGGTCGACGACCGTGCCGTGCGCGACGGCACGGCGCTCGTCGACACCATCCACGCGTCGGCCGGGAAGCGGCTGCACCTCGGCTACCTCCGTAACGGTCACCTGGCGGCGGTCGACGTGACCCCGGTGCCCGTCAAGAACGCGAAGGGCAAGACCGAGGGCCGCGTGGGCTTCGCACCGCTGCCGCTGTCGGAACGCGTCGGCGTCGCCGACGCCTGGCGCGGGACGTGGTCGCAGTTCACCAACGTGATCGGGTCGACGGCCGGCGTCCTGGGGGCGCTCGTCACCCACCCGTCGACGGTCGCCGGTCAGGTGCAGGGTCCGATCGCGATGGCGCGCGCGTCGGCGCAGGCCCAGCAGTTCGGCCCGTTCATCTTCCTGTCCCTGGCCGCGATGATCTCGATCTCGCTCGGCATCTTCAATTTGCTGCCGATCCCGGCGCTCGACGGCGGCCGCGGCGTCTTCATCCTCGTGGAGATGGTGCGCGGCCGGCCGGTCGATCCCGAGAAAGAGGCGCTCGTGCACGTCGGCGGCTTCGCCGTGCTGATCGCGCTGATGCTGGCGGTGTCGGCCCACGATCTCGCATCGGCGTTCGCCGGCCGGAGCGCGTTCTAGGCATGATCCGCCTGCGCCGCCGGACCAAGGCCGTACTGCTGGAGAACAAGTCGGCCTGGTCCAAGGACGCCAAGAAGGTGTGGATCGGCGGCGACCATCCCATCGTCGTCCAGTCGATGACCACCACCGACACCGCCGACGTCGACAAGACGCTCGAGCAGGTCTACGCGCTGGCCATGGCCGGCTGCGAGGTCGTCCGCGTGACGTGCCAGGACGTGCGCGACGCCGCGGGCCTGCCCCAGATCGTCGCCCGCTCGCCGGTACCCATCGTCGCGGACGTCCATTTCGACCACCGCATGGCGCTGGCCGCGATCGAGGCCGGGGTCGCGAAGCTGCGGCTCAACCCCGGCAACATCACCGATCCGGTCAAGACGCGCGAGGTCGTGAAGCTGGCGGTCGAGCGCGGGACACCGATCCGCATCGGGGTCAACATGGGCTCGCTGGCCCGCGACCTCGAGGAGAAGCTCGGCCACACGCCCGAGGCGCTGGCTGCGTCGGCGCTGCGCCACGTCGAGCTGCTCGAAGATCTCGGCCACACCGACATCGTCATCTCGGTCAAGGCGCACGACGCCGTGACCACCATCTACTCCTACCGGCTGCTGGCCAAGCAGCTCGACGAGCGCGGCACGCCGTACCCGCTTCACCTCGGCGTCACCGAGGCGGGCCTGCCCATGGACGGGACGATCAAGTCGTCGATCGGGATGGGCGTCCTGCTGTTCGAAGGCATCGGCGACACGCTGCGCGTCTCGCTGGCGGCCGACCCCGTCGAGGAAGTCCCCGTCGCGTGGGGGATCCTCAAGGCGCTCGGGCTGCGGGAGAAGGGCTTCGACATCACCGCCTGCCCGTCGTGCGGCCGGGCCGAGATCGAGGTCGTCGAGCTGGCCCGCATGGTCGAGGCGATAGCCAAAGAGTACACGGCGCCCGTCAAGGTCGCGGTGATGGGCTGTGTCGTCAACGGCCCAGGCGAGTCTAAGATGGCTGATGTAGGCATAGCAGGGGGCAAGGGCAAGGGCGCGATCTATCGCAAGGGCGAGCTGGTCGGAACCTTCCCCGAAGCCGACCTGCTAGGCCGCCTCCGCCTCGAGATCGAAAAGGTCATCGAGGAACAGTACCCGGACTACCTCCACGAGATCAACCGTGAAGCGACACTTGCGTAACATCGTCCCGAGCGGACGACTGATCGTAGCCACCGCCGTGACCGCCCTGGTCGTGTCGCTGTCGCTCGCCCTGTCGACCCCGGCCTCGATCAGCGTCGACGGCCAGCGGCTCGCCACCGACGTCGCACCGGTCACCACGCCGGGCGGCACGTACCTTCCGCTGCGCGCGGTCGCCGACGCGGCGGGCGCGCAGACGTCGTTCGACACCGCCGACGGCCAGATCGTCGTGCGCCGCGGCACCGACGTGCTCGTGATGCGCGCCGGCCGGAGCGCCGCGCGGATGAACGGCCGTCCGGTAACGCTCGCGCATGCGCCGTTCACCGTGCACGGCCGCACGATGGTCGCGACCGCGACGATCGCGAGCACGTTCGGCTCGACCGTCCGCTACGACACGAAGCACGACCGCGTGATCGTGCGTACGCCGGGCGTGGTCGTCGCCGGCGCCGCCGACGACGCTCCCTAAGCTGATCTGACCGCAACGCCCTAGTTGCGAGCACGCAAGCGCGTGTCGCGTCGGCGTGTACGGGTACGAAGATCGTACGCGCTGGAGGTTTGGGCATGGACTTTGGCAAGGTCACGCGTCGGCGTTTTCTGTTGCGAGCGGTGCTTCCGACACTTGCCGCTGGTACCGCGTTCGGTTCGCCGCGCTTGAGCGCTGCGGTTGCAGCGGTTACGGCGGTGTCTGTGCTGCCGTCGACGGGGCCCGGGCCGATCCCGGTGACGCTGAACGTGAACGGGACCTCGCATGCGCTGCGGATCGAACCGCGCGTAACGCTACTCGACGCTCTGCGTGAGCGGCTCGCGCTGACCGGCACGAAGAAGGGCTGCGACCAGGGGACATGCGGGGCTTGCACGGTGCTCGTCGACGGGCGGCGTGTGAATTCGTGCTTGACGCTCGCGGTGATGGCGCAAGGGAAGGCGGTCACCACGATCGAGGGACTGGCGAACGGCGAGCAGTTGCATCCGATGCAGGCGGCGTTTCTTGCGCACGACGGTTTTCAGTGCGGTTACTGTACGCCGGGGCAGATCATGTCGGGCGTTGCGCTGATTGCGGAGAAGCGGCCCACCGACGAAGCATCTGTGCGCGAGTGGATGAGCGGGAACATCTGCCGCTGCGGTGCGTATCCGAACATCGTCGCCGCGGTGCGTGATGCGGCCGGAGTACGGGCGTGAAGGCCTTTCGCTACGCGCAGGCCCACGACGTCGCTTCGGCGATGGCGACCGTCGCCGCCGATCCGGGCGCGCTCTACGTCGCCGGCGGTACCAACGTCATCGACTTGATGAAGGAGTACGTCGAGCAGCCCTCGCTGCTGGTCGATATCACGCACCTGCCGCTGCGCGGGATCGATGCGGCGCCCCGCGGCGTGCGCGTTGGTTCGCTGGCGCTGATGAGCGACGTGGCGGATCATCCCGCGGTCGCGCGCGACTTTCCGGCCGTGTCGCAAGCGCTGCTTCTGAGCGCGTCGCCGCAGCTTCGCAACATGGCGACGATCGGCGGCAACGTGATGCAGCGGACGCGCTGCGCTTACTTTCGCGATGCCTCGCAGCCGTGTAATAAGCGCGTACCCGGGAGCGGCTGCCCCGCGATCGGCGGCGTCAATCGCCAGCACGCTGTGGTCGGCGGCAGCGATCACTGCATCTGCACGCATCCATCGGACCTCGCTGTCGCACTGCTCGCGGTCGATGCGATCGTGCACGTGCGCGGGCGCTCCGGCGAGCGAACGATTCCGTTCGAGCGGTTCCACGTGTTGCCCGGCGCGACGCCGCAGCGTGAGACCGTGCTCGAGCACGGTGATCTCATCACCGCGGTCGAGCTGCCCGCGAGCGCGCACGCGCGCAACTCGTACTATCTCAAGGTGCGCGACCGCGCGTCGTACGAGTTCGCGCTGGTCTCCGTGGCCGCGGCGCTCGACGTCGCCGGCGGGACGGTGCGCGCCGCGCGCGTGGCGCTCGGTGGCGTCGCGCCCAAGCCGTGGCGCTCGCACGATGCGGAAGCCGCGCTGGTTGGGCGCTCGGCGAGTGCGAGCACGTTTGCGGATGCGGCACATGCGGCGACGCGCGGGATGCGCGGTTACGGGCAGAACGATTTCAAGATCGCCCTGACGCAGCGCGCGGTCGCGCGCGCTCTCGCCCATGCCGGAGGTGCGGCGTGAGCGCGCTGGTCGGAGCGCCCGTCGATCGGGTCGACGGGCGGCTCAAGGTCACCGGCGCGGCGAAATACTCGGCCGAGGTCGCGGTGCCGAACCTCGCATACGGCGTGCTCGTGCTCAGCACCGTCGCGGACGGGCGCATCTCGGCGGTCGACGACGCCGCGGTGCGGCGCATGCCCGGCGTCGTCGCGGTGATGACGCCCGCCAACGCGCCGCGCGTCAACGCGAGCGGACCGCAGGTCGGATATCCCGTGCTGCGCGTGCTGCAAGACGATCTCGTGCACTACGACCGCCAGCCTGTCGCGGTGGTGGTCGCCGACACGTTCGAGCGTGCGACCGACGCCGCCGCAGCGCTGCGCGTGCGCTACGCCGCCGTCGCCGCCCCCGCGACGCGGATCGCGGACGCGCCGGCGTACAAGCCCGCGCAAGTGCACGGCAAGGATGCCGACACGCGCAAGGGCGATGCGGAAGCCGCGCTCGCAACCGCGGCGGTCCACGTCGACAATGTCTACACGACGCCGGTCGAGCACCACAACCCGATGGAGCCGCACGCGACGATCGCGCTCTGGGAGGGCGACCGGCTGACCGTCTACGACGCGACGCAGGGCGTGATCGGCGCCCGGCGCAAGCTCGCCGCGGTGTTCGGCCTGCCAACCGAGAACGTGCGCGTCGTCTCGCGCTTCATCGGCGGCGGGTTCGGTTCGAAGGGCTCGTCGTGGCCGCACGTCACGCTCGCGTCGATGGCAGCGAAGATGACGAACCGGCCGGTGAAGATCGTGCTGTCGCGCCCGCAGATGTTCGGCTCGATCGGCCACCGCCCGCAGACCGTGCAGCGCGTCGCGCTCGCTGCGGGCCGCGACGGCAAGCTCACCGCCGTCGTGCACCAGACGACCGCGCACACGTCGGTGTTCGACGAGTTCGTCGAGCCCTCGGGGCTCATCTCGACGGTGCTCTACGGCACGCCCAGCCTGCTGGTGACGCACCGCGCCGTGCGCTTGAACACGGCGACGCCGACGTACATGCGCGCGCCGGGCGAGTCGAGCGGATCGTTCGCGCTCGAATCCGCGATGGACGAGCTCGCGTACGCGCTCGGCGTCGACCCGGTCGAGCTGCGCGTGCGCAACGACACCGACCGCGACGCCGACGGGCTGCCGTTCTCGAGCCGGTCGCTCGTCCAATCGCTTCGCGCCGGCGCTGAGCGGATCGGCTGGAGCCGCCGCGATCCGCGCCCGCGCTCGATGCGCGACGGCAACCTGCTCGTCGGCCTCGGCGTCGCCGCGGCAAGCTACCCGATGAACCGCAGCGCGGCGTCGGCGAGCGTGCAACTGCGCGCCGACGGCAGCGTGCTCGCGCGCAGCGCGGGCGTCGACATCGGTACGGGCGCGTACACCGTGTTCTCGCAGGTCGTCGCCGACACGCTGGGCGTGCCCGTGCAGCGCGTTCGCATGGAGCTCGGCGACTCGGCGTTCCCGACCGCGCCCAACGCCGGCGGTTCGGCGCTGACGGCGAGCGCGGGCTCCGCGTTGAAGCTCGCCGCGCTCGACGTGCGCGCGAAGCTCGCCGTGCTCGACGGCGTGGATCCCACGACGCTTGCGAGCACGAACGGCGACACGCTCGTCGCGATCCTGCGCAAGCACGGTTCGGATTCGGTCGAAGGCCGCGCCGACGCGAAGCCGGGTGACGAAAAGAAGAACTACGCAATGCACTCGTTCGGCGCGCAGTTCGCGGAGGTGCGCGTCGATCCGGAGCTCGGCACCGTGAGGCTGGCGAGATTTGTCAACGCGTTCGGCGCGGGCCGCATCCTCAACGAGAAGACGGCGAAGAGCCAGTACTTGGGCGGCGCGGTCTGGGGCATCGGGATGGCCTTGCTCGAGCACACGCGGTTCGACGAGCGCTCGGGCCGCATCATGAACGCGAACCTGGGCGAGTATCTCGTACCGGTGAACGCCGACGTCCCCATGGTGGAGTCGATCATCGTGCCGGAGGACGACCCGCACGTGAACGAGATCGGCGTGAAAGGGATCGGCGAGATCGGGATCGTCGGCGCGGCGGCGGCGATCGCGAACGCTGTCTACCATGCAACCGGCAGGCGCGTACGCGACCTTCCGATCACCACGGAGAAGCTCCTCGGGTAGAACGCAGGCCTGTCCCGCCGAAAGCGCGCTCGCTCGGCCTGGCTAGAAAAGGAGCTATGAGGTCGGCTTGCTAACTACGTCAACCTAGCGCGCGCCCTCTCCGCGATCGGTCGGACGGGCCGCGCGATCGGGTGGCGTCATGCGATATCGGGTTAAGCTTGTGCTTCTGACTGTCGCGATGGGATTGGCGGGGTGTAATGGCGGCGGTGCGAGCCCTCCGCCGTTTGACACGGGCCCGAAGCCCACCCCACTGCCGGTGCCTGCCGGCGCGACCGACAGCCGTTCGCAAGCCGTTTCGGCCGCAGCGGGCGGGACGGTCACGCTTGCCGGCGGTAGCTCGGTGACGATCGCACCGGGGGCACTCAGCCAGAATGCGGTAGTGCAGTTGGCGTACATGCCGCAAGCGAATCTCACGTCGCCGTCCGCGAACTTCACTGCCGCGGCACCGGCGCTCCACGTTGCATTCTTCGGCGCCGGATCACCGACGAGCGCGATCCTGCGGCGCGTACGCGCGGACGGGACGAGCCCGCCGATTACGTTGCGGTTCAAGCTCCCGCCCGATGCGATTCCGAACTTCGACAGCTTCGCGCTGCCGATCTTGCGAATCTACGGCGCGGGCGGGACATCGACGGACATTTCGGGCGAGCCACAGTTCGATGCCGCGAGCGGCTTTTTGAGCTTCGCACTGCCTTCGAGTCTACCCACGTTTACGCAAGGGATGGATTTGTTTTTCTCAAGACTCGCGTCCACGCCCACGGGGTGCGGATTGCAAGGTAAATTCGCGCCGGGGCTTCGGTACTATGACCACGCCGCGCGCGCATGGAAGACCGGCGCGCCGCCGACGCGGCCGGTTCATCCGCTGCTTCTCCTGCACGGAGTCTTTAGCTGCATCGAACAGTCGTTTCTTCCCGCGACGGTCGAGCTACTGCGCCAGGACGGTGGGTACGACGTTGTGATGGGCTACGACTACGATTACCTTCATACACCCGACAGCATCATTCCGCAAATGGCCGCCGACCTGAACGGCTTCGGACTCCGCCACGTCGACATCGCCGGACACAGTTATGGGGCTGTGATCGCGATGGCGCTCGCCCCAAAGCTCAATGTGAGTGCGATTGACAACATGATTCTGTACGCCGGGCCGCTCGACGGTGCGTACTTTGCGAATCCCGACTTTGCCTATACGCTGCTGCTGTACTTTGGAGATACCATTGCGCTTCCGATCGGAGAGGCTGGGCTGATACTGTCGGCCGACTGGCGGTCCACGTTCATCGCTGGAAACCCTCGGCTCGCAGCGATCCGTTCGGCGATGATGAGCGCATCGAACGCGCCGACGCGCGTTATCAAGATCGCCGGCTCAAAACCGTACGATAAGGAAACAGCCGTATTCCAACTCCTTTTCTCCACATCGCCGCCGGCGTGGGACGGGGTGGTCGCACAAAGCAGCGCGCTGCTCCAAGACGTGCAGGGCCAGCCGCGTAAAGGATTCTTCGTGACGGTCCCAACCGCCACGCTGCCGATTCCGGAGCCGCAGAACCATACCAATCTCGTCAATAACCACATCATCGAAGAGGGTGACGTCGCGCCGGCACTAGCGTTCGAGTTCAACGACGCCGATCCGTCGACGCATCTGTATCCGCCGGGCGGCGGAATCGTCTTCCTCAAGGGTGTCGGCTCCGCAAGCTACGTCGCTTTCCTCTACACCGGTGGACCCGGCACAGCGACGCTCGACCGAACGACGCTCGATACTCAGCACTTCTCTGGAGCGCCTGACTCGGTCCCCACCGCGCAAAGCGTCGATTCTGAAACCGACGCGAACTTCTTCCGCGCGGCCCTCACCCAATCGCCGGCGACGCTCTTCACGTCCACGCCGACGAATACGATGCAGTTCGATCTGCACACGCAGAGCGGGCAAATCTATCCGCATGACTACACGATGAACTACTACGCGTTCCCGCCGTGCTCGTCGTGTTTGGGACAGTCGCCCACCGACATCCAGCGGCTCATCCGCGATTATCAGCGAATGCCGAGCCCGCACGGCGGACGTGCGATGGTGCCGGTCGACCGCTGAGCGCGCGATTTGCGCGATCAGCTAGCGACCAAGACGCCGTCGCGCAAGATCGGCACGACATCGAGCGTGTCGAGCGGTGCGCAACGGGTGACGTCGCGGGCAAAGCCCTTGTGCGCGAGCGCCTGCGCGTGGTCGGCGCTCGCGACGGCGTCGGCGAACCGGTTCGCGACCGTGCGGTAGAGCAGCGTCGCGGCGCGCGCGCCGTCGGCCAGTTCGACGTCGCCGATCTGCTGAGCAGCGCGTCGACGAGCGCACCCGCGCCGAGCGCGTCCTCGAGCGCGAAGCCGTTGGTCTCGCCCGCGCGGACGATCACGACGTCGCCGTCTTCGTGCGCCAGCGCGTCGGCGACGGCGCGCCGGTTCACCTCCGCGACGGCGCGCACCGACTTTGCGGGCCCGACGGCGGGGCGAGTGCGGATCCCCGCTGGGTACAATCTCGTAAAGATCGGCACCTTCGAGGGCTAAAAGGGGCTGACATTGCTAGGCCGGGCTTGTCTACATGGCACGTCCAGTTCGAGGTAGCCACCAGCCGATCACCGAAGGCGCCGACGACTCCGCAGCCGCATGCATCTCTCGACGCTTTCGTGGGAAGCCAACTCGGGCCACGTCTTCGTTGCACCTGGCGTCTTGAGTCCACCTCCGACTGTGCCCGCTAGAATCGCGAACACGTTCTATCACGCGACCGACAAGCGCGTGCGCGACCTTCCGATCACGCCGGACAAGCTGCTGGCGTAGCAATCAAGCGGACCTGGGCTTCGATCCGCGAACACCTCCGCGGTGACGATGGCGCGCGGGATAACGGTCGTTCTTTTTGCTTTGCTCGCGGGATGCTCCGGCGGAAGCGCGGGCGCGCCCGCGGCGTGCACGACACCGGACGTGGCGCCGCAGGCCGTCCGTCTCGCGCAGCCCGACATACCGCCGATGGCGCAGCAGCAGGGGATCATGGGCGACGTCGTGGTGCGCGTGACGCTCGACGGGGCGAGCGCCGTGACGGCCACGCAGATCATCTCGTCGCCGTCCGCGATCTTGAACGCTTCCGCACAATCTGCGGCTCGCGCCTCGACCTACCAGGCCGGGACGGTGAGCTGCAAGCCGGGCGGGTCGCTGGACGTCACGTTCACGTTCCGTTCGCAGTAGCGACCAGCATGCCGTCGCGCAGCGTCGGGACGACGTCGAGCGTATCGAGCGCGGCGCAGCGGGCGACGTCGCCCGCGAAGCCTTTGTGCACGAGGACCTGCGCGTGGTCCGCGCTCGCGACGGCGTCGGCGAGCCGGTTCGCGACCGCGCGGTAGAGCAGCGTCGCGGCGCGCGCGCCGTCGGCCAGCTCGACGTCACCGATCTGCATGAGCAGCGCGTCGACGAGCGCGCCCGCGCCGAGCGCGTCTTCGAGCGCGAAACCGTTCGTCTCGCCCGCGCAGACGATCACGACGTCGCCTGCTTCGTGCGCCAGTGCGTCGGCAACGGCGCGCCGGTTCACCAGCGCGACGGCGCGCACCGACTTCGCCGATCCGACGGCGCGCAGCGCGCGCGTGCCGTTCGTTGTCGTCATCACCAGCGTCTTGCCGGCGACGACCGGCGGTGCGAACGACGCGGGCGAGTTGTCGAGGTCGAAGCCGTCGATGCGCAGCGAGTCGCGCTCGCCGCAGAACAGCACGCGCTCGCGGCCGAGCCGGTTGCCCAGCGCGATCGCGTCCTCGGGCTCGGCGACCGCGATCACGCCGGCTGCGCCGTTCGCGAGCGCGACGGCGATCGTCGTCGTCGCGCGCAGGACGTCGATCACGGCGACGTGCGCGCCGCGCATCGCGTCCGCGTTCCAAGGGGGTCCGAGCAGGACGTCGATGCAGCGAGCCACGCGCGGCGTTACTCCGCGCGTGACCGTTGCGCCTGTGCAAGCGCCGCTTCGAGGACTACTTCGTGAAATCGACGACGAACGCGTACGCGCCGCCGACCGGAGCGCAGTCGCGCGTCTCGGCGCCGTAGCGCGAGGACCGCGCCGCGCGCAGGGCGGCCTGGTCGATCCAGCGGTTTCCGCTCGACGCGAGGACCGACGACTTCGTCAGCCGGCCCGCGGCGTCGAGGTCGATGCGGACCGACGTGACGCCCGTGACATTCTGCTCGACTGCGATCGTGGGCAGTTCGGCGGGTGCGGCGCTGCTGATCGACGCCGGCACGGCCGCACACGTCACCGACGTTGCAACCGACGGCGCGGAGAGCGGGACGAGGCGAATGGTCGCGGCACCGGCCGCGGTGGAGAGCGCGAGCGTGAGCGCGCCGGTGACGGCGGCGATGTGAAGAGGAGCGTTCATCATGACCTCAGTGGGAGTCGGGTTACGCCCGTGGAACACGAATCTGGCGCGCGCGTTGCATCGACGAACTGAGCGGCCGTGCGTCGAACGCCGCGGGCGATGAGCACGTGTATCCTGGTGTCGGCGTTCGAGGGCTACATCCCCGCAGCGCAGCTCACGCGGCGGCTCATCGACCGGTACTGGGCGGATCATCCCCCGCTGTGGTTTTGCGGCGCGCATATCGACGACGCGGCCGCGCTCCCGTTTCGCGACGACCCGAAGGACTGGATGGCCGGCGTGCGCAGCGCACTCCGAGATTTGTCCGCGATGGGGTTCGAACGCGTGTACCTGATCCTCGCGGATCTGGGGCCGATCGACCAGTGTCACGCGCAGCACCTCAACCACACGATCCCGCAATGGCTGACGGAGCTGGACGCCGTGTACATCTCGATCCGCGGCTGGGACCATCGGCGAAATTCGTCCGGGCGGTCGTTGGGGCGGCGCTACCTCTCGCTGCAGCGGCAATCGGCATGGTACTGGCCTCGCTTCGCGCTGCATCCCGCGCTGTGGCGCATCGACGTGCTTGCGACGCTGTTGGACGTGCTTATGAAGAAGATCACGGACCACTCGGCGTGGGCGTTCGAGATCCAGGCCGGCAACCTGTACAGCGAGATCCCGGCGGCCTGGAACGAAGGGACGTATCGCGTGTGCGGCCGCCTCATGTCGGCGACGCCGATCCCCGCGGCCGAACGGTGGGCGCGGCATGTCGTCGACGGACTCGTGCGCTGGATCGATCTGACGTTCAACCACAAGAACGAGCGCGCATCGTGGCCGCCGAACGTCGCACGCATCATGAATCCGGTCTTGCAGACGACGGCCGTCTATTTCCAAGGTCCGTATCCGGTGTATTTCCAGGGGTTCCTCACGCGCGGCCGCCTAAATCGACCGCTCGTTCACTATCTCCGGCGGACGGGCCGCGACGAGCTGCTCCGCGAGATCGAGATGGCTTGTCCGCCGCCGTAAGGAATCGCGTGATGGCATGAGCACGAACGTCCTCGACCTCGTTCTCGAAGCGCTCCCGCACCTGCGGGGCGGGCTCGGCGAGGAGTCGGCCGCGTTCACCGCGCGTTTGCTCTACGAGCATCTCGAGCTCGACGCGTGCGCCGTCATCGACACGGAGCGCGTGCTGGCATACGTCGGGCGCGGTGAGGACCACCATCTCGTGGGCGGGCCGTCGCTGACGGGGCTGACCCATCGCGCGATCGCGACGGGGCTGCCGCACACCGCGCGCACGCGCGAGGAGATCGCGTGCCCCGTCGCCGGCTGCCCGCTCACGTCGGTGACGATCGCGCCGTTCATCGTGCACGGCACCGCGGTCGGCGCGCTCAAGCTCTACCGCGCCGGCACGGCGATCGCGGAGGACGACGAGAAGGTCGCCGCCGGGCTCGCGCGCGTGTTCTCCGTGTCGCTCGAAGCGGCGGAGCTCGACGCGCGCTCGGCGCTCGTCACGCAGGCGGAGCTCGACGCGCTGCGCGCGCGCGTCTCGCCGCACTTCCTGTTCAACACGCTCACGACGATCGCCGCGCTCACGCGCACCGATCCCGAGCGCGCGCACGACCTCGTCGTGGACTTCGCCGAGTACTTCCGCGACTCGCTCGCGCAGCACGCGGAGTTCGTCACCTTGGACGAAGAGCTCGAGCACGTCGAGCAGTACCTGCGCTTCGAGCACGCGCGGTTCGGCGAGCGGTTGAGCGTCGAATTCGACGTCGACCCGCGCGCGCGGCTCGCGCTCGTCCCGGTGCTGTCGGTGCAGCCGCTAGTCGAGAACGCGATCGGGCACGGGATCGCGCCGCGTGGCGGTGCGGGCACGGTGCGCATCAGCGCGCATCCGGGCGCGGACGCGACCGAGATCGTCGTGAGCGACGACGGCGTCGGCTTCACGCCGGGCGGCGCGGTCCGCGGCAGCGGGATCGGGATCGGCATGGACAACGTCGATCAGCGGCTCACCAAGCTGTTCGGCCCCGCGAGCGCGCTGCGCGTCAGGAGCGCGCCCGGTGCGGGCACAACGGTCGCGTTCAGCGTGCCGGCGCGCGTCCCGGTCGCGGCGCGCTGATGCGCGCGCTGGTCGTCGACGACGAGCCGCTGGTGCGCAGCGAGCTCGTGTACGCGCTCGGCAAGGTCGCGGGCGACATCGAGATCACCGAAGCCGCCGACGCGGTCGAAGCGCTGGCGGAGCTGGCCGGCGCCGCGTACGACGTCGTCTTCCTCGACATCAACCTGCCGCGGCTCACCGGGCTGGAGGCGACGAAGGTGATCAACGCGCTGCCGTCACCGCCGCAGGTCGTGTTCGTCACCGCGCACGAGTCGCACGCGGTCGACGCGTTCGAGCTGGCCGCGTTCGACTACGTCGTGAAGCCCGTTTCGCAAGCGCGGCTCGCGCAAACGGTCGGGCGGCTGCGCGCGCTGCGCGCCAACGAGGCGAGCGCGTTCCAGCCGGCCGGCGTGCCGGCGTCGCGCATCGCGCTCGAGGACGGCGAGCGCACGCGGCTGGTGAAGATCGCCGAGATCCGCTACGTGCAGGCCAACGGCCACGTCGTGACGGCGCGCGTCTTCGACGGCGACCTGCGCTGGAAGGGCTCGCTCGCGGAAGCGGCGGCGCGCTTCGAGCCGGCGGGCTTCCTGCGCGTGCACCGCGCGTATCTGGTGAACCCCGAGCGCGTGGTGGAAGTCGAGCCGTTTTTCGGCGGCGCGTATCTGCTGCGCGTCGACGACAAGGCGCGCAGCGAGGTGCCGGTGTCGCGCAATTACTTGCCCGCGGTGCGCAAGGCGCTGGGGCTGTAGATCGCGCTCGAACGCTGCTAGCGCGGCTCGACCGGCGCCGGGGATTCGAGCGGACGGCCTTCGATGAACGCGCGCAGGTTGCGCTCGACCAGCGCGAGGATACGGCGCGGCGCGACGTCGCCGCCGTAGCCCGCGACGTGCGGCGTGATCAGCGCGTTGGGCAGCGCCCACAGCGGATCGTCGGGCGGTAACGGCTCGGGATCGGTGACGTCGAGCCCCGCACCGCCGATGCGACCGTCCGCGAGCGCCGCCGCGAGCGCAGCTTGATCGACGACGCCGCCGCGCGCGATGTTGATCAGCAGCGCGTGCGGCCGCATCGCCGCGAGCGCGCGTGCGCCGATCAGGTGCCGCGTCTGCGCGTTGAGCGGCACGGCCAGCACGACGGCATCGCTGCGGCCGAGCGCGTCGTGCAGCCGGTCCGCGGGCACGACTTCGTCGGCGAGCGGATCGGCGCGGCCGCTGCGCGTCACCGCGACGACGCGCGCGCCGAAGCCGCGCAGCCGCACCGCGATCTCGCGGCCGATGTTGCCGAAACCGATCACCGCGACCGTTGCGTCGTGCAGCGTGCCGATCGCGATCGCCCCGGACTGGTCCCAGCGATGCTGCTCGGCGTTGCGCACGGCTTCGGGGAGCCGCCGCACGAGCGCGAGCAAGAGCGTCAGCGCGTGCTCCGCGACCGTCGGCGCGTACGCGTCGCCCGCGGTCGTCACGGTCACGCCCGCCGGGATGCCGTGCAGCTCGACGGGATCGTAACCCATCGTGGGCAGCTGCACCCAGCGCAGCCGCGGTTGGTGCCGCCGCAGCAGCGCGACCAGCTCGGCGTCGTAGAACGTCGGCCACGTCCAGAACGCGTCCGCGTCCGCCAGCTCGCGGCGCATGGCGTCGGCGTCGCCGACGGAGACGACGTCGGCGCCGTGCCGCGTGGCGAGCGCCTCGAACTGGGGGGCGAGGACGTGGGTTCTGATCACGACGCGCATTCAAGCCCCCGTTCGCCGCGCGCCCGCGCCTGCATCTCGCGCGCGATTTCGTACCGTTCGCGCTCGGCAGCGAGACGTGCGGGGACGGTCGCGGTACCGTCGATGCTGTTATGGGACGCAACGTCGTGAGGACCGATCTCGCCGCCGCAGCGCACGCGCTGGTGTCCGGCGGGCGTGGGCTGCTCTCGCTCGATACGGCCGCGCACGCGTATCGCGAGCTGCCGATCACCGCCCCGGGGATCGAGCGCTACGTCGGCGGGATGGTCCTCGACGACGCGACGATCCGGCGCAGCGCTCGCGGCGGCCGGCGCATCGTGGAAGTCCTGCGCGACCGCGGGATCCTGCCGGGTGTGGCCGTGGGCCTCGGCGACGGTTTGAGCACGCTGCCCTGGCGGCTGGCGGAGTACGCGGCGCTCGGCGCGGGATTCGCGACGTGCCGCGCGGCCTTCCGGATCGAGTCCGGCGTAGGCCCGCCCGCCGATCGCACGATCGCATCGAACGCGCACGCGCTCGCGCGCTTCGCAGCGTTGTGTCAGACGAGCGGGATCGTCCCGATCGTCGCGTGCGACGTGCTGGCCGAAGGCGATCACACGATCGCGCGGTGTGAAGACGCGACGACGCGCGTGCTGCGGCGCACCTTTGCGGCACTCGCCGATGCGGACGTCGTCCTGGACGCGATGGTGCTCGCCGTCAACATGGTGACGCCGGGGCTGGCGTCATCGCAGCGGGCCGAGGCCGGCGACGTGGTCGCCGCGACGCTGCGGGTGCTGGGTGCGACGGTTCCCGTCGCCGTCGCCGGCGTCGCGTTCCTGGGCGGCGAGCACGACGACCGCATCGCGACGGAGCGGCTTTGCGCGCTCAACAAGACGATGCCGCGCCGCCGCCCGTGGCCGCTGACGTTCGAGTACGGCCGCGCGACGGAGCACACGGCGCAGTCGCTGCTCCACCGCCTACGCTGCAGCGGCCTCGCCGCGTGCGGCGCCTACACGGCGAAGACCGAAGACCTCGACCTGACCGCGACGCGCGTCCCCGGGATCGCCGCGTAGCCGCCGCAAACGCAGAGGGGGACGGCCCCGGCCCCTTGCGAAGCCCAGGCCGCATGTCGTTTGCGTCGCAGCTGTTCGCAACCAGTTCCGTCGACAAGTTACGCGAGCAGAGCAAGAGCAAGACGCTCCGGCGCGCGCTCACGGCCAAGGACCTCATCTCGATCGGTCTGGGCACGATGATCGGGGGCGGCATCTTCACCACGATCGGGACCGGCGTCAAAGGCGCCGGTCCCGCCGTCATCGTGTCGTATCTGCTCGCCGGCCTCACGTCGTTCTTCGCGGCGCTGTGCTACGCCGAGCTGGGCGCGATGGTGCCCGTCGCCGGCAGCGCGTACACCTACGCCTATGCCACGATGGGCAAGCTCTTCGCGTGGATCATCGGCTTCGCGCTGATCTTCGAATACGGCATCAGCGCCGCGCCGGTCGCGCAGCAATTCTCGGCCGCGATCCAAGACGTCCTCAAGGGGATCGGCTTTGCGCTGCCCGGGTGGGCGCAGACGTCAAACCTCGTGATCCATGGCGCGTGGTGGCAGTTCGGCACCTACGACTTGGCGCACTCGCAGTGCGACGTCGTCGCGGCGCTGTTCGTGCTGGGCTTGAGCGTGCTGTTGTCGATCGGCATCCGCGAGTCGGCGACGACAAACAACATCTTCGTCGTGCTGAAGATCTCGGCGCTGATCGTCTTCATCATCGCCGGCATGTTCCTGTTCCACGCGTTCAACCTGCACGACTTCAACCCCAAGGGGATCGGCGCGCTGGCGCCGTTCGGCGGCACGCTCGAGTCGGCGCAGCCGTACGGCATCATCCCGATTGCCGCGTTCGTGTTCTTCAGCTACATCGGGTTCGACACGGCGACGACGACAGCCGAGGAGTGCAAGAACCCGCAGCGCGACGTGCCGCTCGGCGTCATCGGCGCGCTGGTGATCGGCACGGTCATCTACTGCGCCACCGCCATCGTGCTGGTCGGCGACGTGCCGTGGGCCCAGGTGCCCGAGAAGAACCCGCTGGTCGCGGCGCTCGCGCCGCTGCACCTGCCGATCCTGACGTGGGTCATCACGATCGGCGTCCTCGCCGGCACCACGAGCGTTGCGCTCGCGTCGCTGCTGGGCCAGACGCGCATCTTCTACGTGATGGCGCGCGACAAGATGCTCCCGCCCGCGGTCGCGAAGATCCACCCGCGCTTCAAGACGCCCGTCATCACGACCATGATCACCGGCGTCGCCGTGGCGGCGCTCGCGATGATCATCCCGCTCAACCAGCTGTTGAACCTCGTGAACATCGGCACGCTGATCGCGTTCACCGTCGTGTGCGCGGGCGTGCTGTACTTGCGCCACCGCAAGCCGGACATCCCGCGCACCTTCCGCGTGCCGTTCGTGCCGCTGTTCCCCATCCTCGGCATCGTGTTCTCGCTGTTCTTGGCGGTGTTCGGGCTGTCGCGCACCACCTGGGTGTGGTTCGCGATCGCGCTCGGTGTCGGCTTGGTTTTTTTCTTCGGCTACGGTTTCTGGAAGTCGAATCCCGAGGAGATCGAACCGGTGATCGAGCCCGAAGGCATCGCCGAGTTCCGGTAGACCGCGCTTCGGTACGACGACCGTGAAGGACGCCAGGCCTGCCAAGGACGTGATGGACAAGGGCCGGTTCGACGCGTTCACCGACGGCGTGTTCGCCGTCGCCATCACGCTGATGGTCTTGGAGATCCACGTCCCCGAGCTCAAGCACGGCACCAACGCGGAGATGCGCGAGTTCATCGGCGGCTTAGGCGGGCCGCTGCTCACCTACGCGCTCAGCTTCGCCACGGTCGGCTTGATCTGGCTCAACCACCACGCGACGTTCGCGCCGGTCAAGCGCGTCGACCGCACCACCAACGCGCTCAACATCCTGCTGCTCGCGGTCGTGTGCTTCCTGCCGTTTCCGACCGCGCTGCTGTCGCGCTACGGGCCGCTGCCGTCGTCGACCGCGCTGTACGGAGCGACGTTCACGGCGATGTCGATCGCGTACTTCATCGTGTGGCAGTACGCGGTGCGCAGCGATCCCGACGCGCCGCCGGTGTCGCGCAGCGTGATGATCAGCGGCGGCATCGGGACGTTCTTCTATGCGGCCGCAACGCTGACCGCGTTCTTCGCGCCCAAAATTTCGATCGCGATCTTCGTCGGGATCACGATCTACTACTCGTTGCCGGGGCTGTTCAACCTGCGCCGCCACCTCCCGGTGGACGCGCCGCCCGAGTGAGCGACGCCGGCTACGTGCGCCGCGCGCGGCGCGTCGTGTACGAGAACGCCTGGCTGCGGTTCGAGGCGCACGACATCGTGCACCCGAACGGGACGCCCGGCGTGCACGGCATGGTCGTCACGCCGCGCGCGAGCGCGGTCGTGCTCGTCGATGGCGACGACGTGCTGCTCGCGCGCCAAGCGCGCTTCGCCGTCGACCGGATCGTCCTCGAGGTGATCAAAGGGGGCCGCCACGCCGGCGAGGACGGCCTGGCGTGCGCGCAGCGCGAGTCGCGCGAAGAGGCGGGCGTCGTCGCGGCACACTGGCACGCGCTAGGCGTATGCTATGAGATTCCGTCCATCGTGCAGGAGCCGGTCGAGCTGTACCTCGGCACCGAGCTGACCTCCGCGCCGCTCGCGCCGGAGGACGTCGAGCGGATCGACGTCGTTCGGATGCGTTTCGCCGATGCGGTCGAGGCGTGCGCGGACGGCGGCATCGACGATGCGGTCACCGCGATCGCGCTGCTGCGCGCGCAGCGAGCTCTCTTGTGATACACCTGTTCAGCCTTCGTTTTCAAAGCGCAGGATGGTGCTCAGCGAATCGAGGGCGGCCAGCAGGCTCCGCCCGGTCGCGTCGTCCATCAGGGAGCGAACCAGCGACGAGGGATCGAATCGATCGGCATAACGCCGCGACACCAAGAGACCGAGCGGGATCACGGCCATCCCGAGCGCGAGATTGGCAGTCAGGTATCCGGCTCCCAACGCGTCGTACGCATCGATGCCGAAGAGTCCGCGCAGGCCGACGACCAGCAGCGGCACCCACAACAGGGGCGCCGTGAGCAGCGTCCATTTCACGATCGTGATGCGCTTGATACGAAGCCGCTCGAGCTTCTTGGCGATCGCCACGACAGTCTCGTCGTAGTCGATCCCGTGGATCGCGACCATCTGCCGGATGCTCTCGGCGACGAGTAGGATGGCATAGATGCCGAGCACCACCGACGGGATCAGGAAACGGGTCTCGGCGGCGTGATCTGCGGCGAACGAGCCGATCAGCAGAACGGCAATCATGTTCGCGATCAGCTCGACAACGAGGCCGCGTACGACGGTTCGCATCGAACCCTTCACGGGGCCGAGATTCGCCTGCTGCAACAGGAGCGTGTTGAGGCGCAGGCTGGCTTCGAGTTTACGATCGTACTCGTTCCAGAGTTGTTTGAAATCTTCGAATTCCATGATGTCGTCCATTCCGTTACGGTTGGTGGGTGGCGACCTCGAGTTTGAGCCGTTGCTTGATCCGGCTGATTTTGGTCGCGACGTTGGTCTGCGATATTCCAAGGATATCCGCGATGCTCGCATAGGGGTTGTCATCGAGGTATAGGATCATGAGCGCGCGGTCGAGCGGATCCAGGCGTTCGATGAACGCGCGTACGAGGGCGAGCCCTTCGTCGGGCTCTTCGGTCGGAGGCTGTGCGATCGTCTCGACGATCGACGGCTCTCCCGGAACGACGTTGCGCATACGCCGGGTCTCGCTTCGATAGAACGAGATGGCGACGTTTACCGCGACCCGGTACATCCAGGTCGCGAAGCTCTTCCGGTCGTCGAATCGCCTGTAGGCGCGCCAGAGCTGCGCCACGATGTCCTGGACGAGGTCCTCGCGATCGGCCCGATTACGGCAATACGCGTCGGCGACCTTGAAGAGGATTCCGCGGTGCTCGTCCAGGCGGCGAACGAAGCCGGCCTGAGCGTGATCGATAGCCATTCGCGACGTTATTCGCCGCAGCCGTCGAGAAAATCACAGACCCTGCCTGGAAGATTCGAGCGCGGCAAGGTCCCGTCGCCCGAAATCGGTCTCACTTAATGGACGAGGAATCCCGCGATCGCGACGAACTGCGCCGCCGCCCCGGCGAGCACGAACAGATGGAAGATCTCGTGGAAGCCGAAGCGCCGCGGCAAAACGTCGAGCTTGCGCGTCGCGTAGACGACCGCGCCGAGCGTGTAGAGCAGGCCGCCGAGCGCGATGAGCAGCGTGACGACCGGCGGCAGGACCGGCACGAGCTTGAACGCCGGGACGACCGCGAACCAGCCCATCGCGATGTAGACCGCCGCCGACACCCAGCGCGGCGCGTGCACGAACCACATCGTGAGCATAACGCCGGCGACCGCCACGCCCCAGATCGCCGCAAGCGTCGCGATGCGCCAGGCCCCGCCAAGCCCGATGAACAGCACCGGCGTGTACGTGCCGGCGATGAGCACGTAGATCGCCGCGTGATCGATCTTGCGCAGCACCGAGGTCCGCGCCGCGCTCCCCGGGACCCCGTGGTACAGCGAGCTCGCGCCGAACAGCACGCACAGGCTCGCGCCGTAGACGAGCATCGCCGCGAGCACCGGCAGATCGCCGTGGAAGCGGATCGCGATGTAGAAGACGCCCGCAACCGCGGCGAGCAGCCCTGCCAAGGAGATGCGCGCGTCGACTGGCTCTTTCACCGCAACGTCTTCGACATGCGCGCGCGCTGGATCTCGACACCGAACCGGATCACCGTCTCGCGCTCGTCGACGCTCCAGCCCTGCTTGCGAAAGAACGACTCGGCGAACCGGCTCGCGTCGGTCGTCAGACCGGTAAGGCCGCGTTCGCGGGCGAGCGCCTCCGCGGCGGCATACAACCGTGCGGCGACGCCCCGGCCGGCGGCCTCCGGCGCGCAGTACAGCATCTCGACGTGACCGCCGGTTTCGAGCTCGACCCACCCCACCGCAACGTCGCCGTCGCGCACCGCGACGAACGTCTCGTTCGCGCGCATCCGACCGCCCCACGCGGCCGCATCGGGCACGCCCGGCGCCCACGCGCGCACTTGCGCGTCATCGTACTTCGCTGGGCCGACCTCGCGCACGGAGCCGAAGAAGATCTCGCACAGCGCCTGGGCGTCGCCGTCGCGAAATCGCCGGATCGTCACGCCTCCGGCGGGGTCGTCTTTGCGTTCCACAAGTGCTCGGGCTGTTCGAGCGCGTGGTTGATCCAGCGCGACCACACGAACAGCGCGTCGGACAAGCGATTCACGTAGCGCACGACATCCGGCGAGATCGGTTCCGCTTCGCCCAGCGTGATCAGCAGCCGTTCCGCGCGGCGGCAGACCGTGCGCGCCTGGTGCAGGAACGCGCCGGGGTACGAGCCGCCCGGATGGATGAAGTTCGCAAGCGGTTCGAGATCCTGCTGCGCGCGGTCGATCGCGCGTTCGAGCGCCGTGGCGTCGCCGGGCCCGACGAGCGGCATCCCGTCCCAGCGGTCCTTCGGCAGCGTGGCCAAGTCGCCGCCGAGGTTGAACAGCGCGTCCTGCGTCCACGCGAGCCACGCGTCGAGCTCGCGCGCGACTGCGTGCGCGCGGTGAATGTCCTGGACCGGCCGCGTGCGCAGCACGTCGCCCAGCGCGGTGCGCGCGAGCCCGATCACCGACGACAGCTCGTCGATCGTACCGTACGCCTCGATCCGCTGCGCGTTCTTGCGCACGCGCTGCCCGCCGACGAGCCCCGTGGTGCCGTCGTCACCGGTTCTCGTATAAATGCGGGTCAGTTTAGGCACTCGACCCGCTT
Source organism: Candidatus Elarobacter sp. (assembly GCA_035943995.1). Taxonomy (GTDB): domain Bacteria; phylum Vulcanimicrobiota; class Vulcanimicrobiia; order Vulcanimicrobiales; family Vulcanimicrobiaceae; genus Vulcanimicrobium. Next base: position 43,705 of record DASZBS010000013.1, read on the forward strand.
CGGAGAGGACGGTTGCCGACCTGCGCGAACCCCGGCCGGTTGGTCATGGAACGCATCCCGAGCAAGAGCGCCGATCTTTCGGAGTGGTATCAAGCCGTCTGCTATCGGGCGGAGCTGGTGTCGCAAGCCCCCGTGCGCGGGTGCCTGGTGCTGCGTCCGTACGGGTTCGGGCTGTGGGAACGGCTCCAGGCCGAGCTGGACCGGCGCTTCAAAGAGACCGGTCACGAGAACGCCTATTTTCCGCTGCTGATCCCCGAGTCGCTCCTGAGCAAGGAGGCCGAGCACGTCGAGGGCTTCGCGCCCGAGGTCGCGTGGGTCACGCAGGGCGGGAACGAAAAGCTCGCCGAGCGGCTCGCGATCCGGCCGACGTCCGAGGTGATCGTCGGGGTTATGTACGCGGAGTGGATCCAGTCGTACCGCGACCTGCCGGTGCTCATCAACCAATGGGTCAATGTGATGCGCTGGGAGAAACGCACGCGCCCGTTCTTGCGGACCGCGGAGTTTCTGTGGCAAGAAGGCCACACCGCGCACGCGACCGAGAGCGAAGCCGCGGAAGAGGTCGCGCGCATGCTCGAAGTGTACCGCGAGGTCGCTGAAGACGTGTGCGCCGTCCCGGTCTACACCGGTGAGAAGTCGTCGACCGAGCGCTTCGCGGGCGCGAACCACACCTACTCGATCGAAGCGCTGATGCCCGACGGCCGCGCATTGCAGTCCGCGACGTCGCACGAGCTGGGCCAGAACTTCGCGCGCGCGTACGACATCACGTTCGCGGCGGAAGACCAGACGCAGCAGTTCTGCTGGACCACGTCGTGGGGGATGTCGTGGCGCATGCTCGGCGCGCTCATCATGCAGCACGGCGACGACCGCGGTTTGCGCATCCCGCCGAAGATGGCGCCGACCGAGGTGGTGATCGTGCCGATTCCGCGCGGCGACACCGAACGGCTCGACGCGGCGGCGCGCGACCTGTACGCGAAGTGCAAGGCCGCGGGCTTGCGGGTGAAGCTCGACGACAAGCCGGGCCAGTCGCCGGGCTACAAGTTCAACGAGTGGGACATGCGCGGCGTGCCGATTCGCCTCGAGCTCGGCAACCGCGATCTCGACGCGGGTGTGGCGACGCTCGTGCGCCGCGACAAAGCGGTCAAAGAAGAAGGGCAGAAGCAGCAGGTGCCGCTCGACGACGTCGTGGCGTTCATCCCGACGGTGCTCGAGCAGATCCAGCACAACCTGTTCGCGCAGGCGAAGACGTTCATGCAGGACCACACCATCGCGACTCTCAACCGCGCCGAGTTCTTCCGCTTGCTGGAAGAGCGCGCCGGCATGGTCGACGTGCCGTGGTGCGGGCGGCCGGAGTGCGAGGCGGCGGTCAAGGACACGACGCGCGCCTCGACGCGCAACTTGCGCGAACCCGCGCGCGCGGACACGTGCGTCCCGTGCGGCGAGCCGGCGCGGTACCAGGCCTATTTCGCGCAGAGCTATTAGCGCGCTGCTCGCGCGCGGCGCGCTCCTGGCCGTCGTCGGCGTGCTGCCGCTCGCGGCGCGGGCGGAAGACGCGCGCGTGGTGCAGCGCAGCTCCGGCAGCGACGTCGCGGCCGCGCGCCGCATCGCCGCCGCGCTGCTCGCGCGGCCGCTCCCCGCGCAGCTGCTGAAGGTGCGCTGCGAGCGCGTGGGCCGGCACGTCGATTGCGGCCTGACGGTCTCCGGCGTGAAGTTCCACCGGGCGCTGGACGTGCGCTCGTGGGACGACGAGATCGCGGCGCTGGTCGACGGCGCGTTCGCCGCCCTGCCGGACGCGGACGAGATCGATTGCTGGGCCACCGTGCCGCTCGACGCCGGCAAGGGGACCGTGGTCAGCGGCGACTACGCGAAGCCGACCGCTGCGACTGTTTTTTCCATCACGGTGCCGCGCGCCGGGCGCGGAAAGGTGCGCGCTCGCCTACCCGGCGGGGCGGGCGTCTTCTGGGACCCGGCCTTCCGGGCGTCCCTGTCGAAGGGAACGACCGGATGATTCGAACCACCACGCTGCCGAACGGCCTGCTCGTCCTCACCGAGTCGATGACCCACGTCCGCTCCGCCACCATCGGCGTGTGGGCCGACGTGGGGTCGTCCTTCGAGCCGGCCGAGCGCCGCGGCATCTCGCACCTGCTCGAGCACATGGTGTTCAAGGGCACGGAGCGGCGCACGTCGCGCCAGATCGCCGAGGAGATGGACGCGGTCGGCGGCGAGCTCAACGCGATGACCGACAAGGAGACGACGTGCTTCTACGCCCACGTCGTCGACCGGCATCTGCCGCTGGCCGTCGACGTGCTGGCCGACATGCTCCAGCACGCGCGCTTCGCGGCGGACGACCTCGCTCGCGAGCAGCAGGTCGTGCTCGAAGAGATCAAGATGTACGACGACTCGCCCGGCGAGGTGGTACACGACCGCTTCACGCGCACGCTCTGGCGCGGCGCGCACCTCGGCGATCCGACGATCGGCTTCGCGCACACCGTCTCGGACATCTCGCGCGAGGACTTGCTGGCGTGGCGCGCGACGCGCTACGCGCCGTCCACGGTGTTCGTGACCGCCGCGGGCAACATCGACCACGACACCGTCGTGGCGCTGGTCGGCGACGCGTTCGCGTCGTTCCGCGGCGAAGCACCGCTGCCGGTGCCCGAGCGCCCGCGCTTCACGCCCGCGCTCGACGTGACCATCGACGACACGGAACAGGCGTACGTGCTGCTCGGCACGCCGGGGCTGGGCTTGCGCGACGAGCGGCGCTACGCGCTTTCCGTGCTCGACGTGGTGCTCGGCGGCGGGATGTCCAGCCGGCTGTTCCAGAGCGTGCGCGAGGAACGCGGGCTCGCGTACGAGATCTCGACATTCCAGCAAGGTTATCGCGATGCGGGTTTGTTCGGCGTGAGCGCCGGGTGCTCGCCCGAACGCGTGCAGGAGTGCGTCGACGTGGTGGTCGACGAGATCGACCGGCTGCTGCACGACGGCGCGCGCGAAGGTGAGGTCGCGCGCACCCGCGAGCACCTCAAGGGCAACCTCACGCTCGCGCTCGAGAGCACGTTCAACCGCATGTCGCGCCTCGCGCGCAACCATCTCGTGCACGGCCGCCAGATCTCGACCGAAGAGGTGGAGGCGGCGTTCGACGCCGTCGACGTCGCGGCGGTCGACGCGCTCGCGCAGGAGCTGCTCGGCCCCGCGCAGCGCGGCCTGTGCGTGCTCGGCCCGGCTGATGTGCGCGGCGTGCAGCTGCCGGGCGCCGCGGCGGCGTGAGCGAGGTCCTCGTCGGAAACGTCGTCTTGGCGGCGGTTCTCACGATGATGACGCAAGCGATCCAGATCGGCGCGTACTCGGCGCGCTATGCCGGTATCACGACCGGCCGCATCGCGACCGCGATCTCGCTCTTCAGCTTGCTCGTGACGGCGAGCCGGCTCGCGTCGCTGTTCATGACGCCCTCGCTCGGCGCCGTCGCGGACGACACGACCAACGGCGCGGTCAAGCACCACCTCACCACGATCGGGCCGCACGCGCTGCACGTATTCGACTCGCAGATGCGCATCATCGTGGCCGCCGGCTCGGTCGGCATCCTGCTCGGCGCGTTTCTGCTGCCGCCGTTTCTGCTGATGTTCGTGCGCGGCATCGGCGCGTTCGAGCGGCTCGGGTCCATCCCGCATGCGCTGACGCGGCTCTTCGACCCGCGCGTGATCGGTGACGTGCTGCGGGCGTGCAAGCCGCCGCGCCTCAGCCTCGCCGACTTCCCAATCGGTGCGGTGCCGCGCAAGCTGCTGTTCGCGAACGTGCTGCTGTTCGCCGTGTACTCCGTCGGCGTGGTCGCCGCGTACTACGCGAGCGTCATCGCGCTCGACGCGCGCACGACCGCGACCGGACTGTCCGGCCTCGTCAACGGCATCGGAACCGTCGCGTTCTCGCTGTTCATCGATCCGACTACAGCATTCATCGTCGACCAGACGGCGCGCGGCGAGCGACCGCGCCGCGACGTGCGCGCAATGATTTTCTGGCTGGTGGTGACGGCGTTCATCGGAACCGTCCTCGCGCAGCTCATCCTCTACCCGTCAGCTTACTACATCGCCGCCGTCGCGGACTTCTGGGTTCACCACTCGAAACACTGACATGCAACGAACGATTCGCATCCTCGCCATGCTGCTCGCCTGCACCGCGCTCCCGCTCGGCTCGACCGGCTGCGCGCCGGGCATCGCGTCCTGGATCGTCAAGGAGCGCAACCACCAGGGCGACGTCGCGCTGGCGCGCGGCAACTTCCCTGACGCGTCGGTCGCCTATCAGCTCGCGCTCAAGCTCGATCCGGCGAACGTGCACGCACGCACCGGGCTGACCACCGTGCAGATCCGGCTCGCGCAGACGTTCTTCGCCGCCTCGAAGTTCGACGACGCGCTCGAAGCGCTGGCGGTCGCCGCGCGTTCGACGCCGGGCGACGACCGCGTGTCGACGCTGCACAACGAGATCGTGCAGGCACAGGTCAAGCGCGACATCGTCGTGTCGAACTACCCGTCCTACAAGGTCACTGGCGCGTCGCTGCGCCGCTCCTACACCCAGCTCAAGACGCAGAACCAGGCGATCCTGCTCGCGCTCAAGCGCTTCGACTACACGTACGACACCACCGATCTCTCCGCCGCGATCAAGCAGAGCTACGCGCTCAACGAAGAGGTCGCGCGCCTGACGAACCGCTTGCAGCAGTACCGCCAGCTGGTCGAGTCCGGCGTCCCCGAGCACGGCGCGGAGAACCTCGCACCGCCCGCGAGCTTGCTGCCGCTGCCCTGATCCCGCACGTCCACCGCGCCCACACCGAAGGAGGTCCCCGTGCCGACGCAGCTGTCCCCGCACTTCACGCTCGAAGAGCTCACCACGACCAGCACCGGAATCGACAACTCGCCGACGCCGGCGCACTTGGCGGTGCTCAAGGCGACCGCGGCGCGCTTGGAAGAAGTGCGAACGCTGCTGGGCGGGAAGCCCATCACCGTCAACAGCGCGTTTCGCAACAAGGCCGTGAACGAAGCGGTGGGCGGCGTCCCCAACAGCGCGCACGCGCTGGGCTACGCCGTCGACTTCACGTGCGCGTCGTTCGGCACGCCGTACGACGTGTGCAAGAAGATCGCGGCGTCGTCGCTGAAGTTCGACCAGCTCATTCACGAACGCCGCGCCTGGGTGCACCTTTCGTTCGATCCGAAGCGCAACCGCCGGCAGCTGCTGACGCTGCCCGTCACCGGCAGCAGCTATCAGGACGGGATCTTGCCGTAGAGACCCGCCGAGCCCACCCCGCGCCATGCGCGTCGCCGTTCTCGGAGCCGGACTGCAAGGGGCCTGCGTCGCAATGGAGCTCGCGTCCGCCGGGGTCGACGTCGACCTCTACGACAAGAACGACCGCTGCGTCTCGCAAGCGTCGGCACAAAACGAAGGCAAGATCCACCTCGGCTACGTCTACGCCAACGATCGCAGCCTGCGCACCGCGCGCACCATGATCGAGGGTGCGGTGGCGTTCGCGCCGCTGATGCGCCGCTGGGTCGGGCGCGCGATCGATGCAGTGCCGGTGTCTGCACCGTTTCACTACATCGTGCACGTGGACAGCATGTTGAGCACCGCCGACGTCGAGCACCATCTCCGGCGGTCGCACGCGATGGCCGTCGACGCGGGCCGCGAAGTCGAACCCGATTACTTCGGCAGTGACTATCGCGAAGCGCCGGCCCGCATCTCCGATGCCGAGCTCGGCGCGCGCTTCGACCGGCGGACGGTTGCGGCGGCGTATACGACGCGCGAGGTCGCCGTCGAGCCGGAGGCGTTGGCCGCCGTCGTGCGCGCACGCCTGTCCGAAGACCCGAGGATCCGTTGCCGGCTTCAAACGCAGGTGAACGGCGCGCAGCCCGGCGCCGACGGCGTGACGATCGAGTTCGAGACGGCCGGCGAGCGCGCGCGAGAACGCTACGACCACGTCGTGAACGCGCTCTGGGACGGGCGCCTCGCCGTCGATCGGACGGCCGGTTACGATCCCAAGCGGCCGTGGCTGTACCGCGTGAAGCACTACGTTCGGTTGCACGCTCCGGCACTTGCCGCGCGCGTTGGGTCGGCGACGATAGTCCTCGGCAGCTTCGGCGACGTCGCCGCGTACGGCGACGGGAGTCTCTACCTCTCGTGGTATCCGGTCGGCATGCGCGGCGCGTCGTGCGAGATCGCCCCGCCGCGGTGGCCGCTCGTCCTCGACGAGCGGGTATCGCACGACATGCGGCGCCGGATCGTCGCGGGCCTCACCCCCGTCGTGCCGGCGCTCGCCGACATCACGCCGCGCGAGGTCGCATCCGCCGAGCTCCGAGCGGGCATCATCTTCGCGTGGGGCCGGACCGGCATCGACGATCCGGCCAGCGGTCTGCACGAACGGCATGCGATCGGCCCGCGGTCACGCGGCCGCTACCACACCGTCGACACCGGCAAGCTCACCATGGCGCCGCTGTTCGGCAAGGCCGTCGCCGACCGCATCCGGCAGACCGACTGACGGCGCGATGGTCTCCGATGTCGTGACGATCGGTCTTCCCGTGTACCGCGGCGAACGTTTTCTCGAAGAAGCGCTGCTGTCGGCGCAGCGCCAAACCTATCCGCACTTCGAGGTGGTCATCTCGCTGGACGGGCCGGACCCGGCGTGTGAAACGCTGTGCCGGCCGTTCTTGGAAGACCCACGGTTTCGGCTCGTCGTGCAGCCGGAACAGTTGGGGTGGGTCGGCAACATCAACTGGCTGATGGCTCGGCTCGCGACGCCGTGGTGGATGTACCACCAGCAGGACGACGTGCTCGATCCGCGCTGCCTCGAAGTGCTGGTCGAGTGCGCGCGACGTACGCCGGAGGCTGCCGTCGTCTATTCCGACATCGAAGCGTTCGGGACGTATTCAGGCACGTTCGTGCAGACGTCGGTGACCGGAACGGCTTCGGCCCGGCAGCTCGTGCTGCTGTACGAACATATCGCGGGCGTCGCGTTTCGCGGGTTGACGCGCGCGGAGGCGGTCGCGCTGTCGGGCGGCATCCCGCTCAACGAGGTCGACAGCTTCGCGTGCGAGGTCGCGTGGATGGCCGCCGCCGCGCGCTCGGGCGAGCTGCATCGAGTGCCGCAAACGCTGTCGCGCAAACGCTATCACGCCGACAACGTGCACACGAAGTGGGACACGTGGCCCACCGAGAAGCGGACGCGCGCGTGGACGGTGCACTGCGCAGCGATGCTGGAACAGGCGATGCTCGTCGATGCGAGCGCCCCGGAGCGGCGGCTGCTGTGGCTCGCGGCGGTCACGCGTTTGTTCTCGCCGCGCACCGCCGCCCGCCACATCCCGGTCGCGAGCATGGGCGCAGCCGCGCGCACGGCTCTGCTCGAAGCGTTCGTCGACTACGTGCGCACGGTGAAATGCATCGACGTCCCGGCCTTGTTCGACGCGAGCTGGGACGACGTCCGCGGGTGGACCGCCGGGTTCGCCGCGCGCGGCGAGCCCTAGCCGGCGGCTACCAGATCTTGCACCGGTTCGCCGCGGGGCGAACCATCGGGTCGTTCATCTTGCAGAAGAAGGCCTGCGCAAACTCCGGCAGGTTGGCGACCGTGCCGTTGATGCGGTACAGGTCGTTGGGGTGCGGGTCGGTGGTGATGCGGCTGCGCGCTTCCTCGTCGCGGAACGAGCGGGTGAACCACTGCGCGTAGCCCAGGAAGAACCGCTGCTCGGGCGTGAAGCCGTCGATCGTGCGGCGCGGCTTGCCGGCCTGCGACTTCTCGAACGCCTTGTACGCGATCGTGATGCCGCCCAGGTCGGCGATCGCCTCGCCGAGCACGAACTTGCCGTTGATGTTGAGGTCGCCGACCTTGAACGACGAGAACTCGTCCTCGACGCACTTCGCGCGCTGCTCGTACGCCGCCGCGTCGGCCGGGACCCACCAGTCGCGGTTGTTGCCGCGCGCGTCGTACTGGCGGCCGTTGTTGTCGAAGCCGTGCGTCATCTCGTGGCCGATGACCGCGCCCATCCCGCCGTAGTTGATCGCGTCGTCGTTGCCCGGGTCGAAGAACGGCGGCTGCAAGATCCCGGCCGGGAACACGATCTCGTTGTTTGACTGGTTGTAGTACGCGTTGACCGTCGGCGGCGTCATCCCCCACAACGACCGGTCGCGCGGCTTGCCGATGTATCCGACGCTGCGCGCCTCGGCCCAGCGGATCGCGCTCATCACGTTGGCCGCGTACGGACCCGGCGACACGTCGAGCTTGGAGTAGTCCGTCCACACATCGGGATACCCGACCTTGACGGTGAACGCGTCGAGCTTCGCAATCGCTTCCTTGCGCGTCGGGTCGCTCATCCACGACAGTCCGCCGATATCGTCGCGGAGCACCGAGCGCAGGTTCGCGATCATCGCCTTGGCGCGATCCTTCGCGGCGGGCGAGAACTTCTTCTGGACGAACGCCGCGCCGAGGGCTTCGCCCAGCGCTTGATCCACGGCGGAGGTGCAGCGGCGTTCCAGCGGCTGCTGCTGCTTCGCACCGCTGAGCACCGACGCGAACGCGAACGCCTCGTCGTCGAACGGCTGCGACAGCGTCGTGTCGAACGCGTTCAGAACGTGCCAGCGCAGGTAGGTCTTCACGTCGTCGAGCGGCGCGGCGTTCATCAGCGCGACCACGTCGCGCGCGTAGTCGGCGTTGCTCAAGTTGATCGGCGCGGTCGTCGCGGGCAGTGTCCGCGCCGCGAAATAACGGTCCCACGCGAAGCCCGGTGCGGCGGCGGTCACGCCGGCGAGGTCGGTCTTGTGGTAGTTCAGTTTGGGATCGCGCAGCGCGACGCGGTCGCGCGAGAGCTTCGCGATCGCTGTTTCCAACGCCATGACGTGCGTCGCTGCGGCGCGCGACCGTGCATCGTCCCAGCCCGAGAGCACGAGCTCGTTGCCGACGTGCTTGACGTACGCGTCGCGGATCGCTTGAGACTTCGCATCGTCCTTGAGGTAGAAGTCGCGGTCGCCCAAGCCGAGCCCGCCCTGCCCGATGCCGATGATGGTCGCGTCCGCGTCGCGCAAGTCGACGCGCGAGCCCGCGTTGAAGAAGCCCCCGACGAAGAGCCCGTGCAGTTGCGCGAGCGTGACCGGCAGATCGGCGGCCGCCGTCGCGTCGATCCGGTCGAGGAGCGATTTCACCGGCGATATGCCCGCGCTGTTGCGCACGCTCATGTTCGTGCACGAGCCGTAGAAGTCGCCGACCTTCTGCGTGTTCGAGCCCGGCACGGCGTGTGCCGCGGCCGATTCCTCGACGATCCCGCGCACGACGTTTTGATTGTCCTGGGAGAGCTTCACGAAGCGCGCCCAGTTCGTGCGGTCCGCCGGGATCGGATTGTTCTTCTTCCAGCCGCCGGTGGCGAACTGTGCGAAGTCGTCGCAGGCCTTGCAAGTCGGATCGGTGCTCGAAAGGTCGAAGCCCCGCGCCGCGGACGCCTTCGCGACGGGCCGAGTCCGGCGCGACGGGACCGCTGAGACCGTACAAACCGTCGGCAGAAGCGCCGCGGACGGCGGCGACGGCGAGGGCGAGGGCCGCGACGAGGCCGAGGCCCCGCAGGGCTGGGCGGAAGGGACGCATCGCAAGAGCCTCCGGCAAAACACGGCGGGTTGACTACTGATTCATTCGTAGGTTGCGGCGGATGCTTTTCCCTCTCGGGCGAGCGTTTGATACGTTCCGCAAAATGCACCGTGGACGCGATCGGCATCCCGCGGTCGTCAATTGAGCCTCGCCCGAGGACATCGCATAGAAATCGCGTGTGCGGCCTGCCATTTCATCGCCCGGTCGACATCGCTGTCGGCGCCGTTGGGCTGACCCTCCCGACGAACGAGCGCGCCGGGCAGAGCCTTTCTCGCAACGGCGATCATAGGCGAGGCGCTGACGGGGTTGCGCAGCAGGCTCGGCAACGACGGCGCGAGATGCGTAGGCTTTAGGGCTGTCGAGCGAGTGCTTAGAGCCGCTTGACGAAAACGGTCGCTAGTATGAAGTTCAACCGTATCGAGAACGTACGGCGGAACAATCGACACTTGCGAACGCGATAGCCTCAATCATTCCGCCCAACGAGAGCAGGCACTCGGGCAAAAGAAGCCTTTCGTCCGTGAGCACAAGGCTGGGGTCTGTCAGGCCGTCTTGCGCGTTTACGCTACTAAACAGGAACTGGCTAGGCGTCGTGGAAGCCGTGCCGACGTTTCGTTGGTCGTACGGGTATTTCGGGTGAACAAATTGTTGCGTCGCTGCGTCGCGAGTTTGGTCGCAGCGTTTCTGATTTTGCCGCACCTTTACGCGTTCTCGGACGCTGCTTCGTTTAGACTTGTCGTCCCTAAGACGGCGCGCGCGCCAATTGTGGCCGCGGCCGCGGGCCAGATTCCTCCGCAGCGGATTCCGATTCCGGAGCCTCCGCGGCGTACGCCGATGCCGTTGGTGTTCCCGACCCGCGGCGCGCTGCACGCGGCGGCGATGAGCGTGCGCCCGCCGCGGGGCGGGCCGGTCGCCGGTCCACCGATGTTGCGCCCCAGCGAGATCGATGGCATCCTGTCGGCGGCTCGCGCGCGCTCGCGCCAGATGAGCACGCATCGCGCCGAGGCCGTCAAGCAACCGCCCGCGCCGCCGCCGGTGATAGCACCCGGTCACGTGCGCGGCGCCGCAGCACCCAGCTCGGGCGCAGTGCGCAGAACACGCACGCTGCAAGCGCCCGCGGGCACGGGGATCAATCCGTGGTGGCGGTATGAAGAAGAGAATGTCCCCGGTGGCGGCCATGTCATGGTCAACGTCGGCACGGGCAACATGCT
>DASZBS010000014.1:0-33468 GCA_035943995.1 Candidatus Elarobacter sp.
CGCGAGCGAGCCGCCGAAGGTGTGCAGATCGCGCTGCACGTCCGTGATCTTGCCCGCTTCCTGCGCGAGCTGGAACACCGCGGTCGCGTAGCGGCGCGCGAGCGTCTCGTTCGGCATCAGCCTCTCCCTCGCGCGAGGTCGGCGACCGTCTTGTCGACGAGCGCCTTGTCGACGGCGTCGCTCACGCGCCCGGCCGCCTGCGCGCGCGCCTTCGCGAGCGCCTTCTCGATGAGCTCGATGCGCAGCCGGTCGCGCGCCGCGAGCCGGGCGCGTTCGAGCTCCCCCTCGGCGTTGCGCACGAGCCGCTCGCCTTCGGCTGTCGCCTCGGCGACGGCGTGCGCGTGGTCGCGCTCGATCACGCGCACGACGCGGGTGCGGATCTCCGCGGCGTCGCGGTCGGCGGCCTCGATCTCACCGCGCGCCTGCGCGGCTTCGGTCTGAATCCGGGTGCGGCGCGCCTCGGCCTCCGCGAGCTGCGCGTTGCGCGCCTTCTCGTTCGCATCGACCGCGGGGATCAGGTACTTGCGGAACAACAGGATCAGCACGATCAGGAACGCGACCGACCCCGCGACCTGCGACCACAGTGCGACCTGGACGAAGAATGTGTTGTTGCTCTCCATCTACGCGGCCGCTCCCGGGCCGATCGCGCGTTCGAGCATCGTCTGCGCGATGGAGTCGACGATCTGGTCTTCGCCCGCGCGCGCCGCAACGATCTCCTGGTCGACTTCGCGCTGGGCTTCTTCCACGATCCCGGTCGCGCGCTGCTGATAGCTCGAAACGGTTTCGGCCGCCTCGTTCTGCGCGGCCACGCGCGCCTTCGCGATCGCCGCCTCCGCCTCGCGCCGCGCCGCGGCCCGCCGCTCTTCCGCGGCACCGCGCGCCGAGCGCACCTCGGCCTCGGCCGCTTCGATGTCGCGGGCGAGGCCGTCGATGTAAGCACGCCGCTTCGCGATCGCAGCACCGACCGGCCGCAAGAACACGATGTTCAGCAGGACGATGAAGAGGACGAAGTTGACGACCTGCACCAGCAGCGTCGCGTCGATCTGGAGGAACAAGGTGTTACTTGGGGACGCTCGTCACGAGCGCCTGAATGTGCTGCGGCACGTTCGTCACGGCGAAGAACAAGTAGAGTCCCAGCCCGAGGCCGATAATCGGAAACGCTTCCAGAATACCGACGCCGAGGAAGAAGAACGTGAAGATGTTGGGCCGGGCTTCCGGCTGGCGCGCAATCGCCTCGACGGCCTTCGACGCGACGATACCGTCGCCGATCGCGGAGCCGAACGCGACCGCCGCGACGATCAGCGAGAAACCGATCACCATCATTGCCAGAATCAAAGCTTCCGAGGTCACAGGAGCGAGCCTTTCTTAATGGTCCTCGGCCGTTGCCAAGGAGAGATAGACGATGGAGAGGAGGGTGAACACGAACGCCTGCAGCGTCCCGACGAAGAAGTTGAAGAATTGCAGGCCGAAGGGTATTACCGCGGCGGCGAGCGAGAGATTCACGGGGCCGACCTTGACGTTCGACGCGATGATCGTCGCGATGACGAACAGTAGCAGCTCGCCGACGAAGATGTTGAAAAATAGCCGCAGCGCGAGCACGACCGGCCGCGCGAGCTCTTCGACGACGTTGAGCGGTCCCAGGAAGAACATCGCGGCGACGCCGCCCGGACCCGGGAGAACGGGCTTGAAGAGGTGCGCGTACGCCTTGATTCCCTTTTGGCGCACGGCAACGAACTGGATTCCGAAGAACACCAGCAGCGCGAACGCGACCGTGGTGTTGAGGTCGGCGGTCGGCGAGCCACCGAACGGCAGACGCAGCTCCTTGAACGGGAAGAACCCGATCTGGTTGAGGATGAAGATGAAGAAGAACATCCCGATGAAGGTCGGGACGAACCGCTCGCCGTGCTTTCCGATGGTGCCCACCGCGAGATCGGCGAGATAGTTGACGATCCCCTCGAACGTCGCTTGCGTCTTGTTGACGCGGTGCGTGGCGTACGAGCGGCCCACCCACCAGAAAAACGCCAACGAGACCAGCATCACCAGCCAGGTCGTCAGGATCGTATCGCCATGCACGGACCCGACGAGCGGCCAATGCCACGTCAGGTGCGCGCCGACTTCTTCTTTCAACTAGGTTCCTCGTCGATATGCGTTCCGCAGCACGATCGCGTACGATACGAGCGGCGTGAAGAATCCGGCATAGGCGATCGTCAGCGTCCACACGGGACCGGTGACCGCGGCGACCGCCGGGAGTATCCCGACACCCATTACCCGCATCACGTTGTTGAGACCGTACGCACCACGCGAGCGTCCCCCGTCGAGGAGGCGCTCGTTGTTGCGCATGATCAACAGCATGTTCAGGACGCCGCAGCCCCCGCCGATCGCGAGGTCGAGCCCCAGGATCGGAGAGCGAGTCGCCATCAGGATGGCGAGCCCAGCAAGCAGCAGCGACGAGCGCAGGGCAACCGCCCGCTTCCGCGCGTGATATTCACGCATCATGGCCGGGACTGGCGCACCCCGTATTGTCGCAGATTTTGAGCGTCCCCTCCTGGACTTTCATCGCACGGGACTTTTGTCACTCACTTGAGCGAGCGAACCAGTTGCGCCGCGAAGAGCCCGATCCCGGCGAACAAGCCCGCGAACGTCCCGACGATCACCCACCACGACGCGCCGGTCCGGTTCGCGAGGACCAGGCCCAGCACGAACCCGCCGGCCACGAACCCCACGAAGGTCGAGCCGGCCGCGAGCAGCAGGCGGCCGTTCACGCGGCCGCGGCCGGCGGTCCGAATTCGTCGGGCGCCGGGCCGTCGCGCAGGACATGGAGCAGCCAGCCGACGATCCGCTCGGCCGCCCGGCCGTCGCCGTACGGGTTCGAGGCGTGCGCCATGCGGGCGTACACCGGGCGGTCCGTGAGCAGCCGGCGCGATTCGGCCACGATATCGGCGTACTCGGCCCCGATCAGCCGCAGCGTGCCGGCCTCGAGCCCTTCGGGGCGCTCGGTCTCGCGCCGCATCACCAGGACCGGCTTGCCCAGGGTCGGGGCTTCTTCTTGGAGCCCGCCGGAGTCGGTCAGCACGAAGTGCGAGGCGGCGACGGCGGCGACCGTCTCGGCGTAGTTCATCGGGTCCACGAGCCGGACGCCGGCGACCCCGTCGAGCGCCGCGTGGACCACCGGGTAGACCTGCGGCGACGGATGGACCGGCCAGAGGATCTGCGGCCGCTCGGGGAAGCCGGCGATCGTCCCGACGGCGCGGGCGATCTCGCCCATCTGGCCGTGGTTCTCGCGGCGGTGCGCGGTGACGAAGATCAGCGGCCGCGACGGGTCCAGCCCGTCGAGCGAGGGCGTCGCGAGGCCCGACTCGCGCACGCGGCGCTCGGTAGCGATGAACGCGTCGATGACGGTGTTGCCGGTGACGACCACGTGCGCGTGGTCGGTGCGCTCGGCGAGTAGGTTCGATTTCGAGCGGGACGTCGGCGCGAAGTGGAACGACGACAGCACGCCGGTGATGCGACGGTTCGCCTCTTCCGGAAACGGCTCGGCGATGGTCGACGTGCGCAGCCCCGCCTCGACGTGCCCGACGGGGATCTTCTGATAGAACGCTGCGAGCGCGGTGGCGCTGGAGGTGGTCGTGTCGCCGTGCACCAGCACGACGTCGGGCCGCGCCTCCGTGAGCGCGCGCTCCATGCCGATCAGCACGCGCGTGGTGATGTCGGTGAGCGACTGCGTCTTGGTCATGATATTGAGGTCGATGTCCGGCACGATGCCGAACAGCTGCAAGACTTCGTCGAGCAGCTCGCGGTGCTGCGCGGTGACGCACACGATCGGCTCGACGTGCGGCCGCGCAGCGAGCAGCGCGTGCACGACCGGCGCCATCTTGATCGTGTCGGGGCGCGTGCCCATCACGGCCATGACCCGAAGCGGTGCGCTGCTCACGGATTCAGCGCGAGCTTGAGCGGCCCGACGCCGCCGGTCAGGATGAGCGCGATCACGCCGAGCACGATGCACACGCCGTAGATCAGCAGCACGGCTTGGCGCACGTTGAGCCCGAAGCGAAAGATGAGCTGATGGTGGAAATGCCCCCGGTCGGCTTCGTAGAATTTCTTCCCGGCACGAGTGCGCCGCACGATCGCCGCCATCGTGTCCAGCACGGGCAGCGCGAGGATGACCAGCGGAACGAGCAGCGAGATCGCAAACGCCGTCTTGCTCGCGCCGATGATGCTGACCGTCGCGAACACGTAGCCGATGAAGAGAGCGCCTGAATCACCGAGGATGATCTTCGCGGGATTCCAGTTGTAGCGCAGGAAGCCCAGCGCGCCGCCGGCCAGCGCTGCCAGCACGAGCGCGATCTCCGGGTGGTTGCGGCTCAGCGCGATGGCGATCATGGAGATCGAGGAGATCACGGTGACCCCCGATAGCAGCCCGTCGAGGCCGTCGATGAAGTTGATCGCGTTCATCATCCCGACGTACCAGACGATCGTGAGCACGACCGAAACCCAGCCCGGGAAGTAGATCGTGTGCCCGTGGTGGAGCGGATCGTTGATGTACTGGATTTGAAAACCATACAACACGGAGATCGCGGCGACGGTGCACTGCGCAGCGAGCTTCGCGCGCGGCGACATCCCCATGACGTCGTCCCAGATTCCGACCATCAGGATGAGCGTACCGCCGAAGATGAGCCCGACCAGGTCGTGGAGGTTCGCGAGGTCGCCGAAGTGCGTGGTCCTGGTGAGGTATCCCAGCGCGGAGAACAGCGCGAACGCGAATCCGAGGTATACCGCGATCCCGCCGATGCGCGGCTTGGGCTGATCGTGCATGCGCCGCTCGCCGGTCGCGTCGAGCATCCCGACATTGAGCGCGAGCCGCCGCACGTACGGCGTGGTGATCAACGCCGTCGCGAACGCGATGAGCGCGACGACTAGGACGATCCAGGGGCTCACGCCGGCGCCCGCACGGGGTCGGGCACGTACTGCTCGAGCGCGACGCCGGCTTCACCGAGCAGCAAGGTCGAGACCCGGTCGGGATAGGCGTCGGCGTACACGATTCGCACGATACCCGCGCTGATCAGCAGCTTGGAGCACCCGGCGCACGGCTGGTGCGTGCAGTAGGCGGTGGCGCCTTGGAGGCTCACGCCGTGCAGAGCGCCTTGGACGATCGCATTGGCCTCAGCGTGGGTGGCGCGGAGGCAGTGTCCGTCGACCAAGAGGCACCCGGCCTCGGTGCAGTGCGAGACCCCGCGCGGCGCGCCGTTGTAGCCCGTGGTCAGAATGCGGCGTTCGCGGGTGAGCACGGCCCCGACGCTGGCCCGCGGACAAGTCGCCCGGGTCGCAACGGTCCGCGCGATCTCCATGAAATACTGGTCCCACCCGGGGCGCGCGGCACCGGGAATTCGGTCCGCCCCGGAAACTGGCTCATCCGCTCTCAATCCACCCCGTTGTTTCGCCACGCCGCCTCGGGCGGCCCGGGTGCCGTTCGTCCCTCGCCGACAGTGGTTTGAAAGCGACCTCGGTAGGCTCGCTGCATGGGCTTTCGCGCCGCGACGGCTCGCCGCTCGAATCCGTACCGAGGCACTCGACCATGCGATTCTTGGCTTTCTCCTTCGCCGTCGCGCTGGCGGCGAGCCCGTTCTCCGCCCTCGCGCCGCATGCGAACGCGGCATCCGGCGCGGCGGCACGACACGTCCCGGCGGTATCCGTCGCGAACCCGAACACCGGCAACCTCGCCAAAGACGACCCCTGCGACGGGCCGGCTCAGCTCGACGGCCAGGGCAATCCCATCATCCCCGCGGGCGCGTCGGAAGTCAGGAAGCCGTTCTTCGGCGGCCAGGACGAAGGACTGGTCTCGGACCTCTATCCCGATCGCGACACGACGACGGACGCGATGTACCCGCTCCCGTGCGAACCGTCGATCGGGGGAAGCATCCCCGCCATCGAGGCGCCGTCGCAAGACGACGTCGACAACGTCGCGATGGCGAACAAGTACGACGCGGCGTACGGCAAGGACGTCGCGGACAAGCTTCAGAGCAACATGCTGCCGCCGGTCTCGAAGGTCGGGGCCTTCAAGAGCGCCCAGTGTTCGATCGCGGGACAGCCGCTCGCGTGCAATAGCCCGCAGTTCTTGGACGACGGCCAGCCCTTCGAGGGCCGCGACGTCATCTACGTCCACGGCTTCGCACCCGAGCAGATCGTGCGTAGAATCGAGCATCACACCGACGCGAGCCAAGTGTGGCCACAGGACGCGCCGGCGTTCCTGAGCCCCGGCGGCTACTTTCGCAAGTACGCGGACGCGTACTGGCGCGACCACATCCACGAGAACCTGTTCGACCCCGACACGCCGTCGAATCCGATCGCGGGCTGGCAGTGGACCAACAGCGACCCGGCGCCGGTTTACAAGCCGAAGGCGAATCGTTACCTCATCGTCGCGTGGTCGTCGAACCAGACCATCGAGTACGCGCAGTCGGCGATGCTGACGCAGATCCAGCGCGCGATGCGCTACGGCGAGAACGTCAAGACGCCGCCCACCTACCCGGCGTCGCAGGTGCGGCCGTTCTGCGCGAACGGATGCATCATCATCAGCCACTCGACCGGAGCGCTCTTGACGAGCACCACGATGGCGCGCGCCGCGTCCGGTTTCTTCGGGCCCGGCGCACAGACGATCGCGAGCCGGATGCGTCTGCACGTCTCGTTCGAAGGTGCGATCTCCGGCAGCCGCCTAGCCACGCTTGCGATGGTCGCGGCGCTGTACACGACGTATGCGCCGACGTCGGTCTGCGCGATGATCGACAACGTGCTGAGCCTGCCGAACACGTGCCTCCTCGACACCAGCTTCTTCCCGCAGAGCATCTTTCGCGACTTGATGCCGGTCGTGGCGCAAGGTGTGTGGGGACCGATCCTCAACGAGTCGCCCGTCCCGACGCTGACGCTCGCCGGCGGCCATCCGATCGGGGATCAAGCCTCGACGACGAAGGTCGTGCTGCCGGGCCTCGACGACGGCGTCGTCTCGATGAACTCGTCGTGCGGCAATCCCATCATGGTCCAGCCGCCGCTGGTGGCGCCGAGCGGCGCCATGGTGACGAGCCTCGTCAAAGCGTTCGACTACTCCGAGGACGCGGCGCTGCTCGCGCGCGCCGTGAAAAACTTCATCAGCCAACAGGACTTCGAGCTCGCCGTCCCGCCGGGCCCGTTGTATCTCGCCGGCGCGTGCACGCCCTACCTCTCGCCGACCGGCATGGTCATGCCGGTGCTCGCCAACATGAACGCGACGATCTGGAACACGCGCAAGCGGTACAAGAACCACTTCTCCTTCATCCAAGGCGTCGTCAATCACAGCTACGATCCCGGCGGCGTGAACAGCAATCTGTTCCCGAGCGTGCAAGGGCTGCCGGCCACGACGACGCGCCACTACAAGACCTTTGCCAGCATCGACAACGCGGAAGAGACCAGCGCGGTCACCGATCCCGCGATCTACCAGCAGTTTTCGGATGGAACGTACCTGGTGCACCCGTCGTTCGCGACGATGCACGAGCTCGTCTTCGGCCGCTCCTACCAGTACAAGCTGTTCGGGAAGAAGCACCGCTTCTGGATCTGGAAGCGCACGTATCACCTGCTCGACAAGTGGCAGAAAAAGCAGAGCTCGCACTACGTCTACGAGTTCGTAGGGCGCCGCTGACGGGGCGGGCCGTGAGCGTCGAGATCCGCTAGCGCGCTTACTCCGCGCGCGTGCTCACCGGGACCGAGCTCGTCGATCCGAACATCCTGTCGCCCGCGTCGCCCAGGCCCGGCACGATGTAGCCGTGATCGTTCAGGCGCTCGTCGACCGCGGCGGTCACGATGCGCACGCCCGGGTGCTCGCGCGCCAGCGTCGCGATGCCTTCGGGGGCGGCGATGATGCACACGAACACCGGCGACTTCGCGCCGCGCTTCGCGAGCGTTGCGAGCGCGGCTGAGCCCGAGTGGCCCGTCGCGAGCATCGGGTCGAGGACGAACACCTCGCGGCTGCCGAGATCGTCGGGTAGGTTTGCATAGTACGGGATCGCCGCGAGCGTCTTCGGGTCGCGGTAGAAGCCGAGGTGCGCGACCACCGCGTCGTCGACGACCGCCAGGAATCCCGGCAGCAGGCCGAGGCCCGCGCGCAGGATCGGTGCGACGACGGGGCGCGTCGCGATGCGGTGCACCTTCGCCAGCGCCACCGGTGTCTGCAGCTCGATCTCCGTCATCGGCAGCGCGCGGGTGGCTTCGTAGGCCAGCAGCTGGCCCAGCTCTTCGACGAGGCGGCGGAAGACGGGCGTCGGGGTCGACGCGTCGCGCAGCCGGGCGAGCCGGTCGGCGACGGCGGGGTGATCGACGATCTGCGGGGTCGAATCGGGCACGAGAGATTCATCGCGGCGGCGGTTCGCCCGCCCTGCAACCCGATCGCGCCGCGGGGATAGGGAGGCTCATGCGCCGTCGTCACTTCATCGCGGCCGCCGCCGCCACGCTCGGCGCCGACGGTATCATGCCGCGCTTCGCCGCGGCCGCCGCGCCGCCGGCAATGCTGTCGGCGGCGCAAGCCGCGCCCATTGCCGATGCGGTCGCGAAGACGATGGCCGCCACCGGGACGCTCGGCGTCAGCGTGACGGTCGCGCGCGGCGGCGAGATCGTGTACGCGAACGGCTTCGGCCTACGCGACGTCGCGGCGAATCTCCCCGTCGACGCCGCGACGATCTTTCCGATCGGTTCGATCACCAAGCAGTTCACCGCGACGGCGATCATGCTGCTCGCGCGCGACCGCAAGCTCCAGCTCGATGCGAAGGCCGCGGAGTACGTGCCGCTCGCGCCGCACGCGACCGAATACACGGTGCGCCAGCTCTTGCAGCAGACGACCGGCCTCGCGAACTACACCGCCGTGCCGGCGTTCCTCGCGACCGTCGCGACGTCGGCGACCGTGACGCCGGAGGCGATGGTCGCGCTGATCGCGCGCGAGCCGCTCGCATTCGCGCCCGGCTCGCAGTTCGCGTACAGCAACACGAACTACGTCGTGCTCGGGATGATCGTCGAGGCGGTCGCGCGGATGCCGTACGGCCGCTTCATCGCGGAACGCATCGCGCGACCGCTCGGCCTCGCGCAGCTCACATTCGGGCCACCGCCGCGCGGCAGCGACCTCGCGCGCGGTTACGAGCCGCAAACCGGCACCGCCGCGGTGACGCCGTGGACGCCGCAGGCGACGTTTGCCGCCGGCGGGCTGTACGCGACGCCGGCCGATCTCGTTCGCTGGGACGAGGCGTTCTTCGGCGCGCGATTGCTCGACGCCGCGGCGGTGCGTGCGATGACGACGCCGCCGGCGCTCGCGGGAAGCACGCCGTCGACCTACGCGATGGGCTGGCTGCGCGACGAGATCGACGGCCACACGATGATCTGGCACAACGGCGGCGTCATCGGCGCGAACACGCGCAACGCGTATTTCCCCGATCAGCGCATCAGCGTGGTCGTGTTCGGCAACTCGGTGAGCTTCGAGGAGACGCGCATCGTGCGCGCGGCATTTCGCGCGCTCGTACCGCCGTCGGAGGCGCAACTCGCGGCAGAGCGCCGGCTCGAGACGATGTCGGCGGCAGGCGAAGACGTCGCGATCACCGCGGCGGCGAAAGCGGAGTATGAGCGCTGGCGCGCCGGCGACGTCGACCCTTCGCGGTACTCCGCGCAGATGCGCGCCGAGCTGAGCGCGATGGTGCGCCAGGTATCGCCCGGCCTGACGGCGCTCGGCGCGCCGACGGCGTTCGTGTACCGCGGCCGCCAAACGCCGCCGGGCTTCCTTGCCACGGCGTTTATCTTCCGCGTCACGACGCCCAACGGCGCCGTGCAGTACGTCTACACCATGGACCACCAGGGCAAGATCGCCGGGATCTACTTCAAACCCGTTCCATAGCGCCGGGCGGCGTCCAGTTCGGGTTCGTCAGCGACGTCAGGACGTGGTCGCGCCAGGTGCCGCGCAGGTACAGCATGTCGCGCGCGTAGCCTTCGACCACGAAACCGAGCCGGCGCAGCAGCGCGCCGCTGCGCTCGTTGGCGGGATGGTAGTTCGCGGTGAGGCGGTGCAGGTTGAGCGGGCCGAACGCATATGCGATCACCGCCCCGATCGCTTCACGCGCGAACCCTTGGCCTTCGTACGCGCCGTCGAGCGAGTACCCCAGCATCGCGCTGTACGACGCGTTGCCGATGATGCCGTACAGGTTGACGATGCCGACCAACGCGTTCGCCACGCTGCGGTCCAGTGCGAGCAGGCCGAGACCGTGCTGCGCGGCGCTCTCCTCGCGCCGCCAGCGCACCCAGCGAACGTGGTGCGCGAGCTCGTCTACGTGGTCGGGCTCCCAGCGCGCGAACCGCGCTTCGTTGCGCGTCGCGTACGCCAGCAGCGCCGGCGCGTCTGCGTCCTCGGGCTCGCGGAGCACCAGCCGCGGCGTGTCCAGCCGCAGGTTCACGACGCGCGCGCGAGCACGGCGAGCGATTGCGCGCGCATCAGCCGTTCCATGCCGGGGATCACCGGCGTCGACGCGATCACCGTGAACCCGAGCCGCGCGAGCAGACCGCCGCTGCGCGCGTTGGCGACATCGTACGTCGCGTTGAGGCCTTGCAGGTCCAGCGTCTCGAACGCGTACGCGATCATCGCCTCGCAGGCTTCGCGCGCGTAACCCTTGCCCTCGTACGCGCCGTCGACGGAGTAGCTCAGCATCGCGGTCCGCTCAGGCTCGCGCGTGAACCCGTCGAGGTTGACGACGCCGACGAGCGTCTCCGGCGCCGCGCGATCGAACGCCAGCAGCGTCAGCGCGTTACCCGCGTCGGTCTGCGTGCGGCGCCACGCAATCCACTGCGCGTGCTGCGCCACGTCCGTGCCGCGCTTGGGCTCCCAGCGCGAGATGCGCTCGTCGTTGCGAAGGTGGTACGCCAGCAGCGCGGGCGCGTCGTCGGCGACCGCCTCGCGCAGGATGAGCCGTTCGGTTTCCAGGCGGATGCCGTCGCTCAACGGCGGCCCGTCGGGCGACACGTGCTACGGAACGTCGTGGTGCGCGGTCAGCTCGGCGACGCGCGCGCGCAGCGCATCTTTCTTCGCGCCGGTCTCGATGTCGGTGAGCGCCTCGCCGAGGATCTTGCCGACTTCGCGCGCCGCGGTTTCGTCGAAGCCGCGCGACGTGATCGCCGGCGAGCCGATGCGGATGCCGCTCGTCACCGCCGGTTTCTGCGGATCGTACGGGATAGCGTTCTTGTTCACCGTGATGCGGATCTCGTCGAGGTACTCCTCGACCGCTTTGCCGGTGAGGTTCTTGGGCGTGAGGTCGACGAGCAGCAGGTGCGTGTCGGTGCCGCCGCCGACGAGCCGCGCGCCCGCGCGCGTCAGCTCCTCGCCCATCACGCGCGCGTTGACGACCACTTGCCGCTGGTACGCCGCGAACGACGGCTGCAGCGCCTCGTGGAACGCCACCGCCTTGGCCGCGATGGAGTGCATGAACGGACCGCCCTGGATGCCCGGGAACACGCTCTTGTCGACCGCTTGCGCGTACTGCGCGGTCGACAGGATCAGCCCTCCGCGCGGTCCGCGCAGCGTCTTGTGCGTCGTCGACGTCACGAAGTCGGCGATCGGGACCGGCGAGGGGTGCAGCCCAACGGCGACGAGCCCCGCGATGTGCGCCATGTCGACCATGAACGCCGCACCGATCTCGTTCGCGATCTCGCGGAACGGCGCGTACTCCATCGTGCGCGGGTACGCGCTCGCACCCGCGATGATCAGCTTGGGCTTGTGCTCGCGCGCGAGCTCGCGCACCTGGTCGAAGTCGATCAGCTCGGTGTCTTTGCGCACGGAGTACGCGACGGCGTTGTAGAGCTTGCCGCTGAACGACACCTTCGTGCCGTGCGTGAGGTGGCCGCCCATCGCGAGCGACATGCCGAGCACCGTGTCGCCCGGCTTGAGCACCGCCATCAGCACCGCCATGTTCGCCTGCGCGCCGGCGTGCGGCTGCACGTTGGCGTGCTCGGCGGAAAACAGCTTCTTCAGCCGCTCGATCGCGAGCGTCTCGGCGACGTCGACGTACTCGCACCCGCCGTAGTAACGCTTGCCGGGATAGCCTTCGGCGTACTTGTTGGTCATCACCGACGCCGTCGCTTCACGCACCGCACGGCTGGCGTAGTTCTCCGACGCGATGAGCTCGAGGTTGTCGCGCTGGCGGCGCTCCTCGTCCGCGATCGCGGCGTGGATCTCGGGATCGGCGGCGGCGAGCGCCTGGGGATCGAGCACTTGCATGTGGGTCTCAGCCTCGGTCGTCGGGGTCGGCGCGCCGCCGGATCAGCGTCGTCGCGGAGTAGTCGGGCTTCGCCGTCGTCGGCTTGCGCGCCCCGGTGAAGCGCAGCACCTGCACCAGCAGCAGCAGCCCGACGGTCGCGACCAGCGCGATCCAGAACGTCGGGCTCGTGTAGCGCGGGACGTGGTGGTCGAACAGGTACTCCGCCAGCGCGATGACGACGGCCGCGAGCGGCACGAGATTGCCCAGCGTCTGACGGTCCATCATCGCGGCGTCACGTGCGGGTCGAACCGAGGGCGGGGGCGACGATGGTCAACGAGTTCTCCCGGTGAAAGCGGCGGCGATGCGCATTGCGGTTTCGAGTTCGACGTTCCGGCGACCGCTCGAAGCCGGCGAGCTCACGCAGCTCGAGTGGGTCGAGCGCTGCGCCTCCGAACTGGGCGCCGACGGCGTCGTCACCGCCCTGTCGGACTTTCCCCGCTTCGACGACGAGTACGTCGCGCAGCTGCGCAAGGTCGCGATCGACCTCGGCATCGTGCCCTTCGGCATCGACGCCCCCGGGCTGCTCGATCCCGCCGGCGAGCCCGCGGCGGTCGAGCGCGCGGTCGCTGCCGCGACGGGGTTCGGTGCGGCGGTGATCCGGACGGCGCCGCCCGCCCCGGGCGAGGTCCCGCCGGCGACCTTCGCCGAGACGGTCCGCGCCGGCAAGGCCCTTGCCCGGGCCGCGAAGGCGGCCAACATCACTGTCCTCGTGACCGCGGCACCCGGCACGATCGGCGAAGACATCGCCGCGGTCCGGCACCTGCTCAAGGACATCGACAGCGCGTGGCTGCGGCCGTGCCCGCCGGCGCTACTGGACGCGGCGGAGGCCGGGCCGCGAGATCGCTTCCCGGCCGTGCTGGCGACGGCGGCGGACGATCCGGCAGCGGTCGCCGAGCGGGCGAGCTCGGCGTGGGTGATCCTCGACGCGCCGGCCGGAGACCGGCCTTGGGGCGTGCCGGGCGACGCGATCGCGGCGCTGCGCCGTGCGACGGCACGGCGGCTGCTCGAGACCCGGTGATTTTGAAGCGGCGAGACCACAACGGACGTCTGGATCCGGGTTGAAGACCTGCCTATGGCAGGTGGGTGCGGCCCGGGCGCCCAGTGGCCAACCTGTGAGGGCCGGACAACCGGTCGTATCCGGAGCTGATGCTCCCTAGGTTACGACGTTGGTCTACCACCGTAGGACCTACGCGTACCGTCGCAGTGCTCGTCGCTGCTGTATCGTATACCCCCCGTCAAGACCTTGACAGGGTTCGCTTTGCGAACCCTTGGCGGTGCTCGCTTCGCTGCGCTCCGATCAATGGAGTTGTTTGATGGCGCCGTGGGTTCATCAGCGGCGCTTGCTAAGCGCGTTGCCGTACACCTCGATCGCGCGTTGGCGAGCGGACGCGTGATCCACGATCGGCGCCGGGTAGTCGCGTCCGATGACGCAGCCGAACTCCTCTTGCAACAGGGGCGGGATGGTCCACGGCTCGTGTATGTATTTCGCCGGAACGCCGCGCAGCGCGGGGATCATCGCGCGCACGAACGTGCCGTCCGGATCGAACGTCTTGCCTTGCAACGTCGGGTTGAACACGCGAAAGTACGGCGCGGCGTCGGTGCCCGTCGACGACGACCACTGCCAGCCGCCGTTGTTCGCGGCGAGGTCGGCGTCGGCGAGGTGCTGCTCGAAATAGCGCTCGCCTTCGTGGTAATCCGTGAGCAGGTGCTTGGTGAGAAACGACGCGACGATCATGCGCAAGCGGTTGTGCATCCAGCCCGTCGTGTTGAGCTGCGTCATCGCCGCGTCGACGATCGGATAACCGGTGCGGCCTTCGCACCACGCCGCGTACGCGGCGGGATCGTGCACGTACGGGATCGTCTGCGCCGCCTCGACGAACGGCTCGTGCGCGATGCGCGGGTGGTACGCGAGAAGCTGTTGGTAGAAGTCGCGCCACACGAGCTCGCCGAGCCACGTATCGACGTTGTTGGCAGCGTGTTTGGGCGCGCGCTCGCGCAGCTTCGCCGCCGCGTGCACCACCGTGCGAATCCCGATCGTGCCGGCGCGCAGGTGCGGTGAAAGCCGCGACGTCCCGTCCAGCGCAGGGATGTTGCGCGCATCGGCGTACCGCGCCGCACCGTCGCTGAGAAAAGACTTCAGCAAGCGCTGTGCTTCGAGCAGTCCCGCGCGCGGATACGCCTCGCTCGACGCACGGCCGTAGTCTTCCGGTCGCGGTACGTCGCGCGTCGCGCCGATCTCCTCGCGCGCCAGCAGCTTGCCGCGAACGGCGGTTTCCGATCGCACCGGCGGGCGCGGCTCCGCGGCGAAGCGCGCGTTCCAGCGGCGGCGGTACGGCGTGTAGACGGCGTACGGTTTGCCGCCGTCCTGCAGCACCTCGTCCGCCGCGAAGTAGACGTGATCGGTCGATGCGTGCACGTCGAATGCCGCAGCGCGCAGTTGCCGCGCGACGTGCTCGTCGCGTGCAACCGCGTTCGGATCGTAGTCCACGTTGTAGAAGATCGCGCTCGCGTGCACGCGGCGCGCGAACGCGAGCAGCTCGCCGGCGAAATCACCCTCCAGCAGCGCGAGATCGGAGCCGGCCTCACGCAGCCGTTCGCGCAGCACGGTCAAGCTGTGGAAGAAAAACTGCACGATGGGCGCGCCCACGCGCGGCCCGCGCAGCAGCGGCGGGTCGAGTACGAACGCGCAGACGACGCGCTCGCTCGCCTCCGCGGCGCGGAAGAGGGCGACGTGATCGTCCAGCCGCAGGTCACGCCGCAGCCAGACGAGTGAGACGGGATATCGGGACGGCATGGTCGGCTATAAGACGCCGCACGGCCGCGGCGCGTAACCGCAGCGAGCAGGCGGCGTGCCTTCGTCGCGGAACGCCTCGGCGTGACTCCGATTCAGCTCGCCGTCGAGCCGCTCGATCTCCCGCTCAAGCACACGTTTACCATCGCCCGGTCGTCGGAGTCCGTCGCGAAGACCGCGATCGTACGGCTGCGCTGGAACGGGCT
Organism: Candidatus Elarobacter sp.; assembly: GCA_035943995.1. GTDB lineage: Bacteria > Vulcanimicrobiota > Vulcanimicrobiia > Vulcanimicrobiales > Vulcanimicrobiaceae > Vulcanimicrobium. The sequence continues at coordinate 15,300 of DASZBS010000014.1, forward strand.
CGAAGGACTGGGCGAGAGCGCGCCAAGCGAACGCTATGACGAGAACGTCGCGAGCGTGCGCGCGGGGCTGGAAGCGCTGCACCTCGGCGACGATCCGTACGCGCTCGAACGGCTGCTCGACGGGCTGTCGCCAGCGCAGAAGTGCGGGCTGGACATCGCGCTGCACGACCTCATCGGCAAGGATCTCGAACGGCCGCTGTGGCGGCTGCTCGGACTCGATCCCGCGCGCACGCCGCGCACCTCGTTCACCATCGGCATCGCGCCGCTCGACGAGACGCTCGCAAAGGTGCGCGAAGTCGGTTCGCATCCCGTCATCAAGGTGAAGCTCGGCAGCGGCGCGGAGCTCGAGACGGTCGAAGCGATCCGCTCGGTGTACACCGGCGCGATCCGCATCGACGCAAACGAAGGCTGGACGCCGGAACAGGCCGTCGACCTGCTGTCGGAGCTCGCGAAGTTCGAGATCGAGTTCTGCGAACAGCCGATCCCCGCCGGTTCGCCCGAAAAGCTTCGGTGGATTCGCGAGCGCTCGCCGATCCCGCTCGTCACCGATGAGGACTCCAAGGACGCGAACGACCTCCCCGCGCTGCTGGGATGCGTGGACGGCATCAACGTGAAGCTCGTCAAGTGCGGCGGCATCCGCGGCGCGCTCGCGATGATCCACACGGCGCGTGCGATGGGGCTGAAGATCATGCTGGGCTGCATGATCGAGTCGCAGATCCTCACGACGGCCGCGGCGCACCTCAGCCCGCTGGTCGACTGGGCCGATCTCGACGGGCCGTTTCTCACCGCGCGCGATCCGTTCGGCGGGATCGCGTACGCGGACGGGAAGATCGTGCTGCCGGACGGACCCGGGCTCGGCGTCACCGAGAGCCGCGAAGCGAGCTTGTCCTGAGCTCGCCGGCGGTGCGGCGTTACGTGGTGCTCGCGCCGCACGCGTTCACCTCGCGCGCGGCGAAGATGGCGCACGGCGTGATCGCGTACTCCTCCGACGTCGTCGTCGCGGTCGTCGACCCCGATCACGCCGGGCGCAGCGTGCGCGACGTGCTGCCGTATCTCGCCAGCGATGCGCCGATCGTCGCGACGATCGACGAAGGGTTGCTGTTCGCGCCGACGGCATTGCTGATCGGGATCGCGCCGGCCGGCGGCCGGCTGCCCGACGCGTTTCGCGAGGCGATCCGCATCGCGCTGCGCGCGCGGCTCGAGATCGTCAGCGGGCTGCACGCGATGCTCAACGACGACGACGAGTTCGCAACGCTCGCGCGCGAGCACGACACGCGCATCTGGGATCTGCGGTTACCGCCGGCCGCGCCGCTGTTCTCCGGGGCCGCGTGGGACGTGAAAGCGAAGATCGTGCTAACGGTCGGCAGCGACGCCGCCGTCGGCAAGATGACCGCGTCGCTGGAGCTGCTGCGCGCGGCGCGCGAGCGCGGCGCCGACGCGGCGTTCGTGCCCACGGGGCAGATCGGGATCGCGATTGCGGGTTGGGGCACCGCGATCGACCGCGTCGTGTGCGACTTCGCGCCCGGCGCCGCCGAGCAGCTCGTGCTCGAAGGCGAGCGGCGTGCGCGCGACCTGCTATTCCTCGAAGGGCAGGGCGGCATCAACAACCCCGCGTTCGCACCGGTCACGCTCGCGCTTCTGTACGGCGGCGCGCCCGACGCGCTTGTGCTCGTGCACAACGTCTCGCGTACGGCGATCGAGGACTACGACGTCCCGATCCTTTCCTACCGCGCGCTGATCCGCACGTACGAGGCGCTGTGCGCGACGGTGAAGCCCGCCCGCGTCGTGGGAATCGCGCTCAACACGCGCGACTGCGACGATGCCGAAGCGAACGCGCAGATCGAACGCGCGCGCGCCGAGACCGGCCTGCCGTGCGACGACGTCGTTCGCAACGGACCGCACGCGCTCTACGACGCGATCGCGCCCACGCTGGTGAAAACCGAGGTTCTGCATGCGTAAGGTCCTCGCCGTCGTGGCCGCGTGCGCCGTGCTGCTCGGCGCGTGCACGAAGGCCGACCAGTCGACGACCACCGCGGGCGGAAAGCACCCGTGGACGCATCCGGGCCATCTCATCATCGGCAGCGCGGGCGAGGAGCCGGACAGCCTCAACGAGATGTTCGCGCATACCGACGCCGCGGACCAGCTCGCGAACCTGCTCTACGAACCGCTGTTCCGCTACGGCCCGGCGGGCGATTTTCTCCCGGCCGCCGCGACCGAGGTGCCGACGCTGCAAAACGGCGGGATCAGCAAAGACGGCAAGACCATCGTGCTGCACATGCGCAAAGGGATGACGTGGTCCGACGGCGCGCCGTACGACGCGCGCGACCTGCAGTTCACCTGGCGCGCCGTGATGAACCCCGCGAACAACGTCAAGCAGCGCAACGGCTGGGACGACGTCACGGCGCTGGACGTCGCCGCCGACAACCTCACCGCCACGCTGCACCTCAAGCAGGTCTACTCGGGGCTGCTCGGCATCTTCGCCTTCGGCGGCGCGGCGTATCCGCCGCTGCCGGCGCACGTGCTCGCGAAGTTGCCGGACATCAACCACGCGCCGTTCAACACGCATCCGCTGTCGTCCGGGCCGTTCGTGCTGACGACGTGGAACCACGGCTCGTCGCTCGAGCTCGCCGCGAACGAGCACTACTGGCGCGGCAAACCCGGCTTGGAGTCGATCACGTACAAGATCGTGCCGAACGCCGACACGCTGTTCAACGAGCTCAAGACGCACGAGGTCGACGTCTACGAGTCCATCCCCGAAGCGCAGATCCCGCAGCTCGGCAGCGTTGAGGGCTACACCGTCGGAAAGCATCTGCTCGCGAACTATCGCCGTCTCGAGTTCAACACGTCGCGGCCGAACCTGTCCGACGTGCGCGTGCGCAAGGCGATCGCGATGGCGGTCGACTGGGACCGCATGAACCGCACGATCTATCACGGCTACAACATACGCGCCGTGAGCGATCTGCTGCCCGGTCACTGGGCGGCGCCCACCGGGATCACGAACTATCCCTACGATACCGCCGCGGCGAAAAAGCTGCTTGACGACGCCGGCTGGAAGGCCGACCCCAACGGCGTGCGCCGCAAGAACGGCGCCCCGCTCGCGTTCTCGGTGTCGACGACGCCTTCGAAACCGGCCAACGTGCAGGCCGAGGTGCAGATGCAGCAGCAGCTCAAAGACCTCGGCGTCCAGCTCGAGATCAAGAACTACCCCACGAGCCTCCTGTTCTCGCGCGAAGGGCCCATCTACACCGGCAAGTTCGACACCGAGTTCACCATCGCGACCAACGCGCCCGACCCCGACAACGAAGGTCTCTGGAGCGGCAAGTTCATCCCGCCGCACGGTGCTAACACGAGTTGGCTGAACGATCCGGTGCTGACGCGCGACAGCCATGAAGCGCTGCTCACCTTCGACGTCGCGAAGCGCAAGGCGTACTACCAAGAGATGGCGCAGCGCGTCCACGAGCTCGTCCCCGTGGTGTACCTGTACTGGCAGAACTCGTTCAACGCGGTGAACAGCGACCTGACGAACTGGAAGCCCGCGTCGTACATCTCGAACTACTGGAATTGCTGGGAGTGGACGATCTAGGGTGCTGCGGCTGATCGACGGGCCGGGGCAGCACGCGCTGCTGCGCGTGCCGCCGTCGACGCGCGCGGTCGTCTCCTGGAACACCGCCGCCGCATCCGGCGGGATCGCGCTCGTCGCGCATCGCACCGACGGGACGGTGTCCGAGCCGCTGCTGTACGTGCGCTGGTCGCCCGAGGAGCGTCGCTCGCTCGACGGCAGCGACGCGACGACGCGCATCGTGGTGGACGTCGTGCACAGCGACGTCAGCCTGTCCGCGCTCGGCGTCGCGAGCACCGTCGTGCTCGACGCCGTCGCGGTCGCGGTGCCGCAGCCGCCCGATGCGCGCGTCGCGCCGTGCGAGTCCACGCGCTCGCTGGACGTGCCGAAGCTCTCGCAATACGTGCCGGCGTTTCCCCACGAGCGCGGCTGGTGCTCCGCCGCGTCGCTGGCGATGCTGCTGCGGTATCACGGGCTCGACGGCGACGTGCCTACGGTGGCGCACGCCGTCTACGACGCGTCGTATGCGGGCACCGGCAACTGGGCGTTCAACGCAGCGTATGCCGGCGCGCGCGGGCTGCGCGGCGTCGTCGCGTACCTGCGCGGGATCGATCACGTCGCCGCGTTCGTCGACGCCGGTCTCCCCGTCGCGATCTCGGTCGCGTGGAATCAGGGCGAGCTGCCCGGCGCACCGCTGGAGCACAGCGACGGTCACGTGCTCGTGGTGCGCGGCGTCGAGCCGTCGCACGTGCTCGTCAACGACCCCGCCCACCCGGCCGTCGGGACGCGCTATCCGCGCACCGCGCTCGATCTGATCTTTCGCGAGCACGGCGGCGTCGCATACCTCGTCGCGCCGCGCGATCGCACCGCCGAGCTCGTCGCGCTCGCGAACGGTCAGCCGCCGCCGACCGACCCGGTCAGCGACGCGAAGCTCGCGGGCGCGTCGTAGCGATGACGAGCTCCACGCAGCCGCAAGACCGTCTCGTCGCGCTCGCCGCGGTGCGCGATGCGCCGCTGCACGTCGTGCTGGTCGAGCCGCAAATTCCGCCCAACACAGGCAACGTCGCGCGCCTCTGCGCCGCGACGGGTTGCGCGCTCCACCTCGTCGAGCCGCTCGGCTTTCGCATCGACGACCGCGCGCTCAAACGCGCGGGGCTCGACTACTGGGACGCGCTCGGCGTGATTGTGCACCCGTCGCTCGACGCGCTGCTCGACGTCTTCCCGCCGGATCGCATGTGGCTGCTGTCGACGCGCGCGACCGGCTCGTACGCCGAGGCGGAGTTCGCGCACGGCGACGCGCTGGTGTTCGGCAAGGAAACGGCGGGGCTACCGCAAGCGCTCATCGACGCGCACCCCGAGCGCGCGCTGCGTATCCCGATGCGCGCCGGCGCGGTGCGCTCGATCAACCTGTCGACCGCCGCCGGCGTCGTAACCTACGCGGCGCTGGCGCGGCTCGGATTTCCCGGCTTGGTTTGACGGCGGTTCTCGCCCGGGAGCGTGAACGCGATCAGCGTTCCGACCAGTGCGAAGCCCGCGATCGTGAGCAGCGCCGCCGCGACGCCGTGCGCGTCGGCGATGGCGCCGAGCACCGGCGATATCCCGCCGCCCAGCGACACCGCGAGCCCGAGGGTCACACCCGACGCGAGTCCGACGCGGTTCGGCAGATACTCCTGGCCCAGCACGACGAACGACGCTTGCGAAGCGACGAGCACGAACCCCGTCACGACGATCAGCGCGAGCGCGAGCGGCAGCGGGCCGCCGCCGTGCGTGAGCGCGACGAACGTCACGAACAGCACCACGGTGAGCCCGGTGGACCACAGCATCACCGGGATGCGCCCGACGCGGTCCGCGATCGGTCCGCCGGCGATCGTGCCGCACGCGCCGGCCAGCAAGTACGCGACGAGCGCGGCGTCGCCGACGGCCGGGCTCGTGTGCAGCACCTCGACGAAGTACAACGGTAGAAACGCGACGCTGCCGAGATACGCCATCGAGCGCACGATCACGAACGCGCTCAGCTTGCCGAACGACACCCAGTCGTCGACGCCCGCCGATTTGCGCTGCTTGACGTGGTTCGGGATGAACGTGGTGAGCCGCCGCAGCTCCAGCAGCACGACGCCCGCGACCAGCGCGACCGGGATCGCGGCCGCAAGCGTACCGTGCAATCCCCACAGCGAGATCGCCGCGGTCGCGAACGCCGGACCCACCGCGAAGCCGAGGTTGCCGCCGACGGTGAACCAGCGCATGCCGCTGGCCTTCTGATCGCCCGCGACCCAATTCGCAAAGCGCGCCGCCTCCGGATGGAACATCGCCACGCCGATCCCGCTGATCAGCGCGGCGACGAACAGCAGCGGCATCGTAGGCAGCACGCCGAGCGCCGCGACGCCGCCGCCCGCGAGCAGCAAGCCCACGGCGATCAGCCACGGCATCGAGCGGCGGTCGGCGAGGTGGCCGATCGCGGGCTGGATCACCGACGACGACATCGCCTGGCACAGCACGAGCGTCCCCGCCGTCTGGTGCGAGAGATGCCGCTCGAGGATCAGGTACGGCAGCATCGCCGGGATGAAGCTTTGGTTGAGATCGTCCGCGACGTGCGCGGTCGCGAGCAGGGCCATGGAGCGCACGTCGAGGCGGGGCACCCCGCGGCGTTTACGACGAGCGGCGGTAGATTCCGTCGAACACGGTCTTCCACGTGGCGCCGTCGTCGCGCGACGCTTGCCACCACTGCCGCACCGACCCGTCGGGACGCGGCGTGTACGTGATGCGGTCGGTCACCCATTTGCCGCCACGGCCGCGACGCTTGCCGGCGAGCACCATCGAGCCGTTCTTCACACCGCCGTCGAGGTAGAGTATCCCGCCGCTGTTGTCGACCCACGTCTGGTGCCACACCTTGCGCGCGGCGTCGTAGTGGTTGAAGCTCGAACCGTTGTCGCCGCCCGCGCCGCGCCAATGCTCTTGCAGCACGCAGCCGCCGTACTCGTGCGTGACGTCGTTGGTCCCGGCGGGCTTGGAGGTCGCGTTGTCGGTGACGTTCCAGCGACCGGCCCAGAAGTCGAACTGCCGGTCTTGCGGCGACGTGCAGCCTTTCGGCGGCGCCGCCGCCGATGGCGCGGACGTCAGGACGAGCGTGAAGGCGAGCGCCGCGAGTGCGAGCGTGAGACGTTGCATGCGACGATGCTAGCGGAGCGCGCGGCGCGCGTCCTCAACGCCGCTCAACGCGCCGGGGCCGGCGGCCCACCGCCGCGCGTGTAGATCGCGTCGAAGCCGGTGTTCCACGTCGCACCGCCGTCGACCGAGACCTCGATGACTTGGCGCACCGTGCCGTCGGGCCGCGGCGTCAGCGTCGTGCGGTCGAGCACCGTCACCGCGCGGCGCCCGGGATACGCGCCTTGAAAGCGCACGCCGCCGCCGGGCAGCAGCGCGACGAGGTCCTTGTGCTTGAGCCCGCCGACTTGCGCGGGATCGTCGGTGATCCAGAGCTGGTGCCACGTGCACGCGTACGGATCGAACGAGAACAAGCTGGTGCCCTCACCGCCGGCGGTATCGGCCCAGCGCTCGATCACGGCGGCGCCCTTGGACGCGCGCTCGACGCGGTCGGCCCCGGCACGCTCGTGCTGCGCCGTGGCGAGCGTGACCGTCCAATCACCGACCCAGAAGTCGAGCGCGGTGCGCACCGCGGCGCTGCACGGCGGCGGCGCCGCCTGTTGCGCGAACGCCGCGCCGCCGCTCGCGCACGAGAACAGGCCCGCGGAGAGAATCACCGTCGTGCGCATCACCAGGCGAGCGTACGCACGCGGCGCGCCGGCGTCAATCAACGCATCTCAACGCGCACTGCGGCGCCGTGCAGCACGCGATCGGCAAGCGCGCGAAAGCGCGCGTCGCCGCGCAGTGCGTCGAACTGCGGATGCTGCGGCATGAAGATCAGCCACGGATCGCGCGCGCGCAAGCCGCGTTCGAGCGCCGCGATCGCAGCGTCGTGCTCGCCGAGGCCGAGCTGCACGCACGCGAGGTTGTAGGACGACACGTAGCGGCCAATGCACGCGAGCGCGCGAATCGCGGCGAGCGCCGCGTGGGCCTCGTCCCGGTGCCCGAGCCGCGCGAGCGACGCGCCCCGCAGCGCGAGCAATTGCTGCTCGTACCCGTCGGGCAGCGGGCCGTCGCACACGAGCGCGGCCTGCGCGTGCGCCCCGCCGAGGTGCAGCGCCATGGCGAGGTAGTAGCGCGCGTGCACGTATTCGGCGTCCATCTCGAGCACCGCGCGCAACTGTTCGACCGCCTCTTCGTACTCGCGCCGGAAGATCGACGCCACCGCACGTGCCGTCTGCAGCAGCAGCGAGTACGGCTCGCACGCGATCGCGGAATCGAGCAGCTCCGCGGCCTCGGCGGCGCGCCCCGCGACGCACAGAAACCATGCGCGAAAGGCGTTCGTGTTGCTCGCCGCCGGTGCGAGCGCGTGCGCTTGCCGGTAGAGGCGGTCGGCCGACGCCAAGTCGCGCTCGTAGAAGCACGCGACGTCACCGAGCGCGATGCATGCCTCCGCGCACGCCCCGTCGAGCTCCAGCGCCCGGCGCGCCGCGGCATCCGCGGCCGGAAACGCGTCGCCCGGCGCGCGCAGCAAATACTCCCCGCAGAGCGCGTACGCGCTCGCGAGGCCGGCGTGTGCGCGCGCGAAGCGCGGATCGGCGTCGATCGCGCGGCGGAGGTACGCGATGCTGCGTTCGAGCGCGGCCGCCGTGCGCTGCTCCAAGAAGTAACGGCCGCGCGCGTACAGCCGGTTCGGCTCGGCACCCGATGCCGCGGCCAGCGCATCGCGCGTCGCGACGTGCGCGACGAAGCGGTAGCCACGCCCGGACTCGGTGACGACGTACGTCGCGCGCGGCGCGCACTGCGCGAGCGTCCCGCGCAGCAGAAACATCTGCTGCGAGAGGTTGCCCTCGCCGATCTCGCCGCCGCACCACAGCGCGTCGATGAGCTCGTCCTTCGTCAGCAGCCGGCCGGGATGGCGAACGAGGTACTCGAGCAGCTCGAACGTCTTCGGCCGCAGCGCGACGGGCCGGTCGTGCGCGGTCAGCGACCGGCCGAACGCGTCGAGCGCGAACGGCCCGAACACGAAGAGCTCGGGCCCGTCGGGAACGGCAGCGGCCATGGCGGTTGGTTCGCGAGGCCCGTCCGGCGAACCGTTCGCGAAAGTGCCATCCTCGTTGTCCGCCATCGAACGCCGCGTCGTCGCGTGCCGCCGGTGCCCCGAGCTGCGCGCGTACTGCGCTGAGGTCGGGCGCGTCAAGAAGCGCGCGTTCCTCGCGCACGACTACTGGGCCAAGCCCGTGCCCGGCTTCGGCGACCCGCACGCGCGCGTCGTCCTGGTCGGGCTCGCGCCGGGTGCCCACGGCTCCAACCGCACCGGCCGGGTGTTCACCGGCGACGGCAGCGGCGAGTGGCTGTTCCGCGCCCTCCATCGCGCGGGGTTCGCCAGTCGGCCCGACGCGACGCACCGGGACGACGGCCTGACCCTGCGCGACGCCTTCATCACCGCCGCGGTCCGCTGCGCGCCGCCCGCCAACAAGCCGACCCCGGACCAGCGCGCGCGGTGCTTTCCGTACCTGCGCGAGGAGTTCGCCGCGCTGCCCGGCGTGCGGGTCGTCGTGACCCTCGGCAAGCTCGCCGACGACACGGTGGCGGCGCTGGTGAAAGAGATCGGCGCCTACCGGACGCCGCGGGCGCCCTTCGCGCACCTGGCGGAGAGCGTCGTCGACCTGCCGCAGCGGGCCGGCGTCACGGTGCTTTCGTCGTACCACCCCAGCCGCCAGAACACGAACACCGGCGTGCTGACCGAACCGATGCTCGACGCGGTCTTCACCCGCGCGCGGGAGCTTGCGGAAGCTTAAGAGGGCTTGCCTTCCTCCTTAGCGGTTGACCGGCGTCACCAAACGAGCGTGGGCCGTCCCTGCGCGTTCGGGTAGGCATAGCGGCTCCGCCTCGTGGGCATATTTGGCTCGCCATGAACTTCCGGATCGACGATCGCGACCTCAGCGCCTTCCTCGTGTACGCGGCCCGCGAGCGGAGTCTCGACGCGTCCCTCCGGGCGGCCAACAAGTACGGGCGGTCCGACGAGCACAAAAAGTCGATCGACGCCCTGCGCGAGCTCAACAAGAAGATGCTGTTCCGCGAGACCCGCCGGGACGTGCATCCTTTCTAGCCGGGCCGTCTCCGGCACGCCGGGGGCACGTGGTCGAAACCAGCACCCGCCACCGCGGTACCCACCGTCGTGGCGTTCTTGTCTCCAGCGACTCCGCGGCGCGTCCTCCGGTAACCATGTCGCCGGTACCGCCGCAATACGAACCCGACCAGATCGCTGCGATCCATGCCGACGAACTCGAAAAACGTCGGCAACCCGCGACACCCGCGACGTGGGCACTCGGCATCACCCTCGTTCTCGCCGCGGCGGCATGGATCGTCATGGTCGCCTTGCGCTTACGCGCCTGACGCGATCGCCGGCGCGTCCCGTAACCTGGTTGCGGCACGACGGTACGCGCCTACGTGCCGTACATCAACCCAGAGGTTCAACTCGCGGAAATCCACGCCCAGGACGCGCATAAGAAGGGCAGTCGCAGCACCCCCGAGACGTGGGTCGTCGCAGCGCTGCTCGTCGCCGCCGCGATCGCGTGGATCACGATCACCGTCAACCGCTCGCATCACACGAGCGTCGTAGCGCCGAACGCCGTTACGGCGACGGCGGCTCCACGATAAGCAGCCCGACTTCGTTGAGCGCCTCGTCTAGCGTATGATGGTGTGCCACTTCTGCCGCGTGTCGACGCGGTTCGTCCCGGCAGGTTGAACGATCGCCACGGTCGGCAAACCGGAGACATTGATGGTGCAGCCCTGCCATCCAGCACGTCGCGCACTTGCCGACAGTGGACGGCGGGCGATCACTCGTGTTTCATCGATCAGCGCGCCCGGCAATGCATCCGCATAAACAATCGTTGATCGGCGTCGATCATATTCGACAAGGACGTACGCAGGCATCTCTCCCCTGTGGACTGCGCTGAGCGTGGTTTCGTACGCAGCGCCGACGAGAAGATCGCCAAATCGACCATCCTTCGACTTTAGCTGATACGTTGCATTACATGCGGGGCATACAAAATCAGCAACTGGCGTATTCGGCGGCAACCGCCCGAGTGAGTCCCTAGCGCAATTGAGGCAATAAAGATTCAGCTCAGCCCAAGTCTCGATTAGAACGCGAGCGATTTGCGCGCGATTTGTATAGTTGATTGCAAGAGATGGATCATAAAGTGTGCTAAACACGGGCTCAGCGGCGATCCGTTCATAGTTGCCTTTTCCGAGGAAACGCAGCACGCCTTGATCGCGAAGAATCTGTAGGCTTTGACGAATCTTTGCTTCCACGAATCGGTTAGCTGGGTATGCCGCACGAAGGTTGTCTGCATATTGCAGAACGTCCCTCAAATGGAACACACGTGGCTGCTTTTCGACCAGCTCGTAGACCATCGACTTCCATGTCCGAGTTGCGTTCGGCATGTTTGAGCGACTTTGCGTTCGAGGTCGTTGACTCCGGCCGGACACCCGCATTTTCCAACGCAAACGAGAGCTGCGTTCCTCGCACGCTTAAGGAAGCCGCTTTCGTCAGAACTTAAGGAGCTTCGTGAAGACTTATCGAGTAGAGGTCATGCGTGATTCATTCGGAGAGGGCACGTGTAATGTTCCGACATGCGGAAGTTGGGGTGTTATTCACCTGAGTTTCCGTGACATCGCGGCGATCGCGTGCAGCGATGGCCACGTCCTCACGGCAGCCATCGAGCTCGTCCGCAGCACAGTCCGTTCAAACGTAAAATGGTATAGAGTCCAAACTTGCACCGTTCGATATGAACGAGTTGAGACGATCATCGCCACGTCCGATCAGATTGAAGGACCGCGGGCGGACACTAAAATCGTGACGCGGAGGCAGTCTAACGACTCGGCTACCTCTAAATTGGTGGCTCCACGATTCGCAGCCCCAGCTCGTTGAGCGCCGCGGCGGGTACCGACGAGGGCGCATCCATCATCACGTCGCGCGCCATTTGATTCTTCGGGAACGCGGTCACGTCGCGGATGTTCGATTCGCCGCACGCGATCATCACGATGCGGTCGATGCCCAGCGCCATCCCGCCGTGCGGCGGCGCGCCGAACGAGAGCGCTTCCATGAAGAAGCCGAACCGGTCGTCGATCTGCTCGTCGGTGAGGCCCAGGCGCCTGAAGACACGGCGCTGGAACTCCGGCACGTGGTTGCGGATCGAGCCGCTGCCCAGCTCGTAGCCGTTCAGCACGAGGTCGTAGTGCTGCGCGGTGATCGCGAGCGGGTCGGTGTCGAACAGTGCTTCCTGACCCGGCAGCGGCGCGGTGAACGGGTGGTGCGAGAACGTGATCTCGCCGGTCTCCTCGTCGCGCTCGAACAGCGGGAAGCCGAGCACCCAGCAGAACGCGAACTGCTGCGGATCACGCAGCTTCAGCCGGTCGCCGATCTCCAGCCGTAGCTTGCCCGCGACGTCGTATGCCGCACGCGACGCGTCGCCGATCAGGAGCACCGCGTCACCGGTCGCGACGTTCCCGTCCGCGCCAGCACCCTGGCGCAGCCGGTCGATCAGCGTCTCGTCGAGGAACTTCACGATCGAGCCCTTGACGCCGTCGCCGAACGTGACGTAGGCCATCCCCTTGCCGCCGAACGATTTCACGAGCTCGGTCAGGTTGTCGAAGTCGCGGCGTGACAGCGCGGCGCCGCCGGGATAGCGCACCGCGACGATGCGGTTCGCGTCGCTCTCCGCGAGCGTTGCGAACAGCGAGAACGCGCTACCGCGGAATGCGTCCGTCACGTCGGAAAGCTCGAGACCGAAGCGCAGGTCGGGCTTGTCCGAACCGTACCGCGCCATCGCTTCCGCGTACGTCAGCCGCGGCAGCGGGTCGGGGATCGTCTCGCCGAGCGCGCGCTGCCACACGGTGCGCATCGCGTCTTCCATCACCGCGATGACATCGTCTTGCTGCACGAACGACATCTCGACGTCCACCTGCGTGAACTCCGGCTGGCGGTCGGCGCGCTGGCCTTCGTCGCGGAAGCAGCGCGCGATCTGCATGTATCGACCGAGGCCGCCGATCATCAGGATCTGCTTGAGGATCTGCGGCGACTGCGGCAGCGCGTAGAACGACCCGTGGTGCAGGCGCGACGGCACGAGGTAGTCGCGTGCGCCTTCCGGCGTCGACTTGATGAGGATCGGCGTCTCGATCTCGATGAAGCCGTGCTCGTCGAAGTAGTCGCGGATCGCTTTGACGATGCGGTGGCGCACCGTGAGGTTGCGCTGCATGCGCGGCCGGCGCAGGTCGAGATAGCGATAGCGCAGGCGCACGTCCTCGGCCGGCTCTTCCTCAGCGGCGATGACGAACGGCGGCGTCTCGGAGCGGTTGAGGACCTCCAGCTCCGTCGCGGGCACTTCCACCGCGCCGGTCGCGAGCTTGGAGTTCTCCGTGCCGGCAGGACGGCTGCGCACGACGCCGCGCACGCGCACGACGTCCTCGCTGCGCAGCGTCTCCGCGCGCGCGAACACATCGCCCATCGACGGGTCGAACGTGACCTGCGTGAGGCCGCTGCGGTCGCGCACGTCGATGAAGATCAGCCCGCCGTGATCGCGGCGGCGGTGCACCCAGCCGTCGAGCTCAACGGACGCGCCGATGTCGGCCGCGGTGAGCGCGCCGCAGGCGACGCGTTTGAACGAGTTATCCACGCAGCGCAGCCTTCACTCCGGTTAGGTAATGATATTGGTACGACAACGTGCGCGCGAGCCCGGGCGCGCTCGCGCCGTTCTCGATCCACGACTTCACGGCCGGGACGCGCTCGACGACGCCGTGCAGCGTCAGCGACAGCGGCGTCATGCCCAGCCGCAGGCGCACGTCGAACGCGGGGTGCTTGCGGAAGAAGCGCACCGTCGACTTGCCGGCGAGCTCGTACTTCTGCTGCTGCTCGCGCCAGGGGACGGGATGCCAGTGGTAGTTCACCGCGTGCGGCTCGTACGCGATCGGCACGCCGCCGTGCTGCAAGCGATAGCCGAGCTCGAGGTCCTCGTGGCCGTAGCCAGTGAAGTCCTCGTCGAAGCGGCCGACGCGGTCGAGCTCGGCGCGCGGCACCGACGCGTTGCCGGTGAGAAAGTACAGCCACGACAGCTTTTTCGGCTTCTCGCCGTGCAGCGGCGTGCGCTTCGCGCGGTCGGCGCGCTTTTGCAGGTAGTCCTCGTACGAGTTGACCTGCACTTCCATCCCGACGATCGCGCGCACGCCCGGCGCTTCGTGGTGTGCGAGGTGGCGCGACAGCAGGTCGGGCGACGCGATGATGTCGGCGTCGGTGAACAGCACGATGCGGCCCTGCGCGGCGGCGATCCCCGCGTTGCGCGCGGAGGCGCGGCCGGTGTACGGGCCTGGCAGGTGGCGCACGAACGGCGCGTTCTTCGCGACCTCCGCGAGGTACTCGGCGGTGCCGTCCGTGGAGTTGGAGTCGGCGACGACGACCTCGAACTCGCCGCGCCGCAGATCCTGCGCGAGCAGCGAGGGGATCACGTGGCGGAGCGTGTCGAGACGGTTGTACGTCGGGACGACGACGGAGATGCGCGGTGTATTTGTCATCCTGAGCTTGTCGAAGGGTGTATCAGAGAAGCGACGGCGGCCGTGATCTCGGCGCGCGAGGCGCGCAGCGAGGCGTCGGATTCGTCCGGCGGTTTGCGCAGGATCGCGTTCGGCACGCGGTACGGCGACCATTCCTGCGACGCCAGCCGGAACCACTTGTCCTCGAACAGGACGACCGTCGGGGCGCGCACGGCGCTTGCGACATGGGTCGCACCCGTGTCGATGGTGACGACGCAGGCCGCTCGCTCGAACACCGCCGCACACACGTGAAAGTCCAGGCCGCCCAGCACGGCGTCGGCGACGGCGGCCTGCGCGACCGCCTCGCCCAGCGCACGCGCGTCCTCGCCGTAGGTCGCGATCAGCGGGCGGCCGAGCGCGCGGAGGTCGCGGAAAAGCTGCAGGCAGCTGGCGGTCGTCGAGCCGTGCTCGGTCCACCGCCGGCCGAGCTGCACGACGACCGGATGCGCCGGGAGGGCGGCGACCGCCGCGCGGTCCTCGGCCGTCACGGGCAAGACCAGCTCGCGCGCGAGCGTGTGTGCGCCGCCGGCGGCGGCGACGGCGAGGACCTGATCCACCTCATGCGCGACGACGCGGCCAGGATGGCGCTCGGCGGTAGCCGGATCGGCTTGGCTGATCACGACGTCGGTCAGCATCGTGCGCAGCATCAGGCGCGCGGCATAGCGCCGGGCGTACGTGTAGCCCACGCGCACCGGCGCGCGCGTCGCCGCGACGATGCGGTGGTCGACGTCGCGCGGCGCGAGCGCGATCGCGAGGTCGACGCCGCGGAAGCGCGCGCCGAACGCGGCCGGCTTCACCTCGGTCGGGACGATCGCGAGCTCGTCGACGTCGGGCGAGCGGTCCACGACGACCGAGTTGTAGCGGCTGCACGCGAGCGTCACGTGCGCGTCGGGGAACGAGCGCCGCACCGACGCGATCGCCGGCGTCGACAGGATCAGATCGCCGACCCGGTCCGTGCGCGCCAGCAGGATGCGCACGCTACGCGAACGCCGTCACGCCGGCGCGTGCTTCGCGCGCGCCAGCTCGTCGTAATACTCCGCGCTCGCGAGCAGCCGCGCGGCGGCGAGCTTCGCGGGCGAGAGCTTCGCGTCCGCGGCCGTGTCGCCGACGATGCGCCGCAACCGCGCGCGCAGTGCGCCGTTGCGCAGCGCGTTGCCGAGCAGCCGCTGCGGCGCGGTGTCGCCGATCGCCAGCGCGACGCGCCAGCCGGGGTGCAGCGCTTCCAACCGCACCGCCGTGCGAGCCTGCGCGCGCACCTGGAGCAGCATCCCCGCGACGTTCGTCGCCTTGGGCGCGGGCTTGTAGTGGAACACGACGGCGAAGCGGTTGAACACCGCCTTGGTGCCCAGCGCGCGCAGCCGCAGGCCCAGCTCGATGTCTTCCCAGCCGTACTCGCTGAACGACTCGTCGAAGCGCCCGCCCGCGGCGTCTAGCCGGCTACGCCGCACCGACACGTTGGTGGTCCAGAACCAGTTGCCGCTGTAGTTGCGCGGCGTCCAGACTGGGATCGGCAGCGCATCGAACGACTCCGTGTTGATCGCCGCGCCACGCACCACGACATCGCCGTGCCGCTCGTCGGATTTCAAATGCTCGGCGGCGAACACCGGCGTGGGCAGCACGTCGTCGTCGATGAACGCGATCCGCTCGCCCGTGCAGCGCGCGATCCCCGCGTTGCGCGCCTTCGCGAGCCCGCCGTTGGGTTGATCGACCACGGTGAAACGGCACGTCGCGATCCGGCGCGCGCGCTCGATCACCGCGGGCGTGTCGTCCTGCGAGCCGTCGTTCACCAGCACGACCTCGTACGAATTCGCCGGAGCCGTCTGGTCGAAGCACGCTTCGAGCACGCGCTCCAGCAGTTGCGCGCGGTTGTAGGTGCAGAGCTGAATGGTGAAGCGCACTAGAACCTTGTCGTGCAGTACGGCGGCTGGTCGGCCCGAAACGCGGCGTCGACGAGGTTCGTCGCACGCGCGGGTTCGACGGTCGCGAGGCGATGGCGCACGACGTCGCGGACGCGCAGCGACCCGAGCACGACCGAGGCGAGGTCGTGGATGCCGATCGTCAGCGTGGCGTCGGGGACCGCGGTGTCGTCGCGCCGCGCCGAATGCCGAGGGCCGAACTGGAACGTCCACGCGCCCGCCGTCGCGGTGTAAAACGGGTCGTCGACCACGAGGCGCAGCGCGAACGGCGCGGTGAGGCCGGGCACGTGCGCGAGCGCGCGCTCGACGTCGACGATGCGGTACATCACGCCCAAGCCGCTCTGCGTGACGCGGTGCGTCGCCGGCGGCGCCACGGCGTAATCCGAGCCGTCGCGCGGGTCGCTCGACACGAGGTAGAACGCCGCGTCCTGCGACTCCACGACCACCCGCGCGAACTGATCGCGCTGGCCGCGCAGATAGCCCAGCAGCGCAGCGAGATAGGTCTCGTCCTCGTATGCGAGGTAACGCACGAGGAGCTCGTCGCGGTTGCGCGATTCAGAGGAGTCCGGGACGTTGACGCTGGTCTGCATGAACCCGCGCATCGTCCCCGCGTCCTCCACTGCGACGTAGCGAAGCGCGGCGTCCGCGAGCGCGCGCTCGGTGACGGCGCGATGCTTCGCGATCAAACCGTTCGTCGTCGCGCGCACGCGTTCGTAGCAGTCGAGCAGCGCGTCGAGATCGCCTTCGCCGAGCGTGCGGACCGTGCCGCGCGCGCCGCCGGCGCGCAGCGTTTCCGGCGCGAAGCGGTAGCGGTGACCCGGCGTTCCGTAGCCGAACCCCAGCGCGCGGTAGAAGTCGAGCCGGAACGGGTGCAGCGCCGCGAACGGGGCGTTGCGCGCGCGGTAATGGTCGAGGTACCACGCGATCAGCGCGCGCGCGATTCCTTGCCGCTTGTGCGTCCGCGCGACCGCGACGCTGCCGACGCCGCCCGTGAGCGCGTCGCGCCCGCGCACGTTCATCTGGTAGTCGTACAGCCGCATCGCGCCGGCGAGCACGCCGTCGCGCTCCGCGATCACCCACACCGGATCGTCGTCGCGCATCAGCTCCGCGAGGCGCTGGACGTAGTCGGCGAGAGCGCCGGCCGTGGTGATCCCCATGATCGGATACGCGTCCGCCATCAGGCGCGCGAGCGCCGCGACGGTCGCCGGGTCTTCGCCGCTGCGCGCGAGCGGCCGAATTTCCAGCGCGGAAGACGCGACCGCCATCAGTACAGCCGCCGGCCGTTCGGCACGGCGTACGTCGGGCGCACGACGATCACGTTGCCGTCGGCGTCGTCCATGCCCAGCACGAGCACCTCGCTCTGCACGCCCGCGATCCGCTTGGGCGGGAAGTTCACCACGGCGCACACCTGCGTGCCGATCAGCTCGGCGGCGGTATAGCGCCCGGTGATCTGCGCCGACGAACGCCGCTCGCCGACCTCCGGACCGAAGTCGATGCGCAGCACGTAGGCGGGCTTGCGCGCGCCGGTCAGCGGCTCGGCCGCGAGCACCGTGCCCGCGCGCACGTCCACGCGCAGGAAGTCGTCGTAGCCGATCATCCGCTCAGCGTTCGGCGGCGGTGGGGAGCAGTCCGTCGAGCGCCGCGAGGATGCGCGCTTCGTCGAGCTCGCGCACGCATGCAAAGTCCGGACACGTCTCCTTGCGATGGCCGGGCGGGCAGGGATACGACGGCCGCACGCTCGCGACGCGCGCGCCGAGCGGCGCCCAGCGGTCCGGCTCGTCCGACTGCAGCGCGAAGATGCCGACGGTCGGCGCGCCGACGGCGGCGGCGACGTGCATCGGCCCGGAGTCCATCGCGACGACGGCGCGCGCGCGCTCCGCGACCGCCGCGAACACGCCGATCGACGTGGCGCCGGCGACGGCGACGACGCCGCGCCCGGCGGCGTCCGCGATCGCCTCGGCGATCGGCGCGTCGTCGGGCGAGCCGGTCACCAGCACGGGCACGCCGTCGCGCGCGACGAGCC
>DASZBS010000015.1:0-56446 GCA_035943995.1 Candidatus Elarobacter sp.
CAAGCATCTTTTCACGCTTGCCAACGGCCAGCACGTCTACGTGGACTGCGGGCTGTTCCAAGGCACGCACGCCACCGAGGCGCTCAACGACGTGCCGCTGCCGGTCCCGCCGGGCGCGACCGACGCGATCGTGATCACGCACGGCCACATCGACCACGTCGGCTACTTGCCGAAGATCGTGCACGACGGCTATCGCGGGCCGATCTACTGCACGCCCGCGACGGCGGGCTTGATGGACATCGTGCTCGGCGACGCCGCGCACTTGCAGCAGCACCTGCACAACCGTGGCTTCCAGCACGAGCACGGCGCGCCGCCGCCGTTCTACGACGAGGACGACGTCGCGACCACGCTGACGCTGCTCAAAACGGTCGAGCTCGAGACGGATTTCGACGTGTGCGGCGCGACGCTGCGGTACCACAACGCCGCGCACATCCTCGGTTCGGCGTTCATCGACGCGCACATCGAAGGCAAGCGGGTGATCTTTTCCGGCGACCTCGGCCGGTACGGCCGCCCGCTGCTGTACGATCCCACGGACCTCGACACCGCCGACGTCGTCGTGTGCGAATCGACCTACGGCGACCGCACGCACCCGCCCGACGCACTGGGCGATTTCGAGAAGACGCTGCTGGCGGGCATCGCACGCGGCGGGCCCGTCGTGATCCCGGCGTTCGCGGTGGAGCGCACGCAGGACATCCTGTACTCGATCGGGCTGCTACAGGCGAAGCACCCGGAGATCGCGCGCACGCCGGTGCACGTCGACAGCCCGATGGCGATCAAGGTGGACGCGCTGTTCGCCCGCTTCCCCGACGCGCACAAACCGTTCGTCGACACGCCGGACCGCCCGTTCGGCTGCGCGAACGTGACGGTGCACGTCACCACCGACGAGTCGAAGGCGCTCAACACGTTGACGGGTCCCGCGATCATCATCTCGTCCAGCGGGATGGCCAGCGGCGGGCGCATCCTGCACCACCTGCACAACCACATCCCCGACCCGACCGCGACGATCGTATTCGTCGGCTTCCAAGGACCCGGCACGCTCGGTAACCTGATGGTGCATGGCGCGCAGACCGTGCGCATCTTCGGCGACGTGCTCGACGTGCGCGCCGCGGTCGTGAACTTGAGCGGCTACAGCGCGCACGCCGATCAGACGGAACTGCTGCGCTGGCTCGGCACGCTGAAAACCAAGCCGCGCCTGTACGCGGTCCACGGCGAGCCCGCGTCGGCGCAAGTGTTCGCGACCGTGGTGAACGCGAAGCTCGGCTTCGACGCCGCTGTCGCCGCGCGCGGTACGACGGTGACGCTCTGACGAAAGGCGGTTAGGACGCGGCTATTCGATGCGCAGCCTCCGCATCATCTGCGGAGTCGGCAATTTGAGATCGGTCGCGAGCCGGAAGAACGCGAGCACTTTCACCATCAGCCAGGTGACGTCGAGCTCGTACCAGCGCAAGCCGTGGCGCACCGAGAACGGGAACGCGTGGTGGTTGTTGTGCCAGCCCTCGCCCCAGCCCAGCAGCGCGACCCACCAGCAGTTCGTCGAGCGGTCCGGCGTGCGGAACGAGCGATAGCCGGTCGTGTGCGCGGCGCTGTTCACCAGCCACGTGAACTGGTAGACGATCGCGAGCCGCACGAACACGCCGGTGTGTGAGCGTGCGGTGGAAACCTAGCGCGATGCCGACACCGCCGGTCACGTAGATCAGCACCGTCATGACGATCACCGACGACCAGTGGGAGAATCCCGGCCACAGCGCGGCCAGCGCGGCGAGGTGGATGAGCACGAGCACAACTCCGGTGGCCCGATTGCCGTGTCGCGAACCCATGGGTCTCCCCATTCTCCGCCACTTCGAGCGAGCAGCGACCGTCGGGCGTACGTTACCGTACCCAAAAGACGCAGATCTCGTCGGTTCGGGCCGGCTCTGCGCTATCGGTACGGGACCGTGCCGACACAGCGCCCGCCTGCGATTACCATTTTGATACGCATGGACCTCGACGATCGCACCGGTGTCGAGGCGGCGCCCCGCGCCGCTTCACTCGATCCGTTCGACAACCGCCTCCTCGCAGCGTTGTCCGAGGCGACGCGCGCACGCGTGGAGGCGACGTTCGACATCGTCGCCCTCGAGCGCCATCAGTTCACGAACCTTTACGACGCGCCGATGCAAACCGTCGACTTCCCGATCGACGCCGTGATGTCGGTGGTCGCCACGCTGACCAACGGCTCGATTTGCGAGGTTGCGACGGTCGGGCGCGAGGGCTTCGTGGAGGTCGACGCGGCGCTCGCTTCGCGGGTCGCTCAGCGCAGCTCGTTCTGCCAAATCGCCGGCCACGTCGCGCGCATGCCGATCGACACGTTCGTCGCCGAGCTCGCCGCGAACCCCGAGTTCGAGGCCCTCGTGTTCCGCGCGGTGCGCGCGCGCGCGTTCTTGACGGAGCAGCTCGCGACGTGCAACCTGAAGCACACGGTCATCGAGCGCTTCGCCCGATGGCTGCTCATGACGCGCGACCGCCTCGCAATCGCCGAGTTCCGGGTGACGCACGAGTTCCTCGGGATGATGCTCGGCGCGCGCCGCGCGAGCGTCTCGCAAGCGGCGGCCACGCTGCAAGCGGCAGGTTGCATCACGTATCGCCGCGGAACGATGATGATCCTCGACCACGCGTTGCTGGCGGCCCGCGCATGCGAGTGTTATGCTGCGGAACGCGACGCCATCGAAGCGTGCTTCCGCGAGGACGACTAGGAGAACCACCCGATGGACGTGACGCCGAACGCGCGCTACGAGGGCGGGAACCGCGTGATCGACGGTCTGCCCGCGGCAGAGCGCCGCGAGGCGATCCGGCATCTCACGATGATGACCGCCGAGGAGGCGAGCGGCGGGATCGCGCGCGGCGAGCCGATCGCCGCAGTGTACTTTCCGATCGACGCCGTGTTCTCGGTGCTGGTGGAGCTCAGCGGCGGCGACTGTTACGAGGTCGACACCATCGGGCGCGGCGGGCTGATCGGCGGCGAGCTGCTCTTCGGTGCGGAGGGTGCGTCACGGTCGGTCATCTGCCAAGTGTCCGGACGCTTCGCGCAGATGCCGCGCGACGCGTTCGAGCAGCATCTGGCACAGGTGCCGTCGTTCGCGACGGCCGTGCAGAACGCAATGCTGCTCCAGTCGTACCGGGCACAGCAGACGATCGCATGCAACTTCGCGCATACGCTGGTCGAGCGGTGCGCCCGCTGGATCTTGCTGACCCACGATGCGATCGGGCGCGCCGATTTCACGTTCCGGTCGGAGTACCTCGCGATGATGCTCGGCGTGCAAACGAACGTGGTCGCCGAACCGCTTGCGGCACTGCAAGCGCTCGGCACGGTCCGGTTCGCCGACGAGGTGGTGACCGTCGTCTCAGAGCGGCGGCTGCGCGACGCGGCGTGCGAGTGCTATACCGTGCCCGTCGAATACGCGCAGCGGCTCGAAACGCGCCCGCGCATGCAGCGCGACGCGCACAAGACCGAATAGCTCATGCCTGCTCGGCCGTGACCGTGTCGTGGTGCGCGGGACACGGGATCACCGCGTAGCGGTCCAACCGGCGCTCGGTCGCGACGCAGCCGCAGCGGAATCGGAGGTGCCGGGTTTGCCCTTCCGCGCTGCTGTCGTGTAATTGGAACACGCTCGCACCCAACAGGCGATCCAGGAGCAGTCGATGGAGAAGCAACGCTTCCATGAGAAGCTCGGTCTCCGGAGCAGGGGAGCGGCAGGCAGCGCCGTTCTAGAGCTTCCAGATGACCAGCATAGCATGTTTAGTACGCTATCGTACAAATCTCAGGCGCCCCTGGCGAAGAACGGCGTGCCGGCGAGACCGTTGATCACGAACTGCACCGCCAGCGCGGCAAGGATGATCCCGAGCAGGCGCGTGACGACGTGGATCCCGGTCTTGCCGATGATGCGCTGGAGATAGGGCGCCGCGCTCATGCAGAGCCACGTCACGACGAGCGCCGTCGCGTAGGCGAGCACGACGGTGAGGATGCGCACGTCGTCACCGTGGGTGAGGCCGCTCAGCAGCAGCACGGTCGCGATCGTGCCGGGGCCAGCGATCATCGGGATGGCGAGCGGAAAGACCGCCGGATTGTCGGCCTCGCGCGCCTCGCGCGTCTCCTCCTTCGTCTGCTTGGCACCGGTCGGGCGCGCGAACAGCATGTCGATCGCGATCAGGAACAGCAGGATCCCGCCTGCGATCGTGAACGCGGGCAGCGTGATCGCCAAGTATCCGAGCAGCGGGCGCCCGATCAGTCCCATCACGAGGATCACGGCTGCCGCCACCACGACCGCTTCGTTGATGACGCGCTGACGGCGCTGCGGCGCGCTCGCCGTCGCGACGAGCGTCAGCGGGATCATCCCGACCGGATCGATGATCGTGATCGCGGTAGCAAAGGCCGTCGCTGCGAACTGGACGTCCATCCGGCGGCAGCGTTCGCGGTGCCGCTCACGCGCTCATGCGGCGGTCGGCGCAGGCGGCTTGCGCACGTAGTCGCCGCCCCATGGATTGATGCGCGCCTCTTGGACCGCGCTGTCCAACGCGTCGAGCTTCGTGCGCCCACAGGCGCAAGAGGAGTCGTGTCCACGGCATCCCGATTCGTCATGCCGCGTGAGATCGTGTCCGCACACGCAATCGATGAGATAGTCCATGCGTCCCCCGTGATGCAATCGTACCAGCTGAACACCGGCCTGCGCCCCCTCCCAGACGTTCCGGCGGAATGAACTGTACCGTATCCTCGAGCCCGCTTCGTGGTCGATACGATTCCGCACGTTTGGGCCTTTTTTCCTAGAAAAGCGCCGGCCGAGGGTAAAACGCAAACATCCCGCCGGCTTTTTGAGACCGCTGGGCGATCTCGTAGTCGGCGGGACGTTGTATAGTGGGGCAATCTCCCAATAATTGACGGCATCCCAAAAATAGATGTCAACTTCCCAGTAATTGACTCGAGGGTCATCGCCGTCCGGCTAGGCCAGTTTTGCGGCACGCATCTGTGCCTCGGGGTCCCAACCCGGCGGGGGCGGCGGATGACGAAACGGCATCCCGTCCCGTATCCAGCGCCGGCGCCATTCCGCGGCGTCGTATTCTACAACGTCCGTGAGCCCGAATTCCATCCCGCAACAGCGGCAGGTCTCGTAGAACGGAATCCCTGCCGCGTCATACCGCTGATCGGATCCCATAAACCCGCAGACCGGGCACTCGAGCAGCCTCGGCAAGAAGACCGCCAGGAGCGCACGGCAGTCATCCGCGATGCCCGGTCGCAACGCTCGGTTGTAGACTTTATAGCGCCGGTCGATGTCGTTAAGAAATGCTTCCGCCCACAGAGCCCGGTTGCCGACGACGACGTCATCAGACTCCGAGTCGATGCCGATGAACGGGCTGAAGACATCGTTCTCTTCGTCTTCGACGTCGAAGCGGAGGCGGGAAATTTTTCGAGACCCTTCGATGGGACCAATTTGTCCGGCCAGCATTTTCTGCGCAATCTCTATCAGAGTGAAGAGCGCTTTGCGGCGGTAGGTCATATTTTCGGCTCTGCAGTGTGAGCTCCGGACTTCGTCATTTCACTGAGAGCATCTCGGGATGTGCCTTCAAAAAAGCCGCGATTCGGTCGAGACCATGCTGCATGGCCTCGATAGCGTATCCCATGTACACCGATTGGGTGTCGCCCGGCGTCCCAGAGGCCTTCGGCGGCGGCTAATGGCCACAAGTTGGCGCCGTCCAGTGTGGCCACGAGTTCACCGCCTGCGAAGGCATCCCACGAAAGATCGACTCGCGTACTCTCCCTTTCAAACTGAACTCGGCCCCATCGGTCCGCATACGTTGTCCGGTCCGCAACGCGGAATCCTTGGTTCAGGAGGAACGCGAAACGGTTGTCAACAGCGGCGTGGAATTGCGGAATTCGACCTTGAGACACCACGATCTCAGGCTACGCTCCTTCCGTCGATTTGGTCAACCTTTGTTTTTGTCGTTGCTCCGGTCGCTGCGCGTTAGTCTTGCGCTTGAGCCGGCTTCGGGGCATGACAGCGTCGACGCTGTCCGCCCGTGAGCGGTACCGTTCTTCTAAGACCAGCAGTGCGTCAAGGGCGGCTCCAAAGTCCGGGCAGCGCGGGCTATCTC
Organism: Candidatus Elarobacter sp.; assembly: GCA_035943995.1. Classification (GTDB taxonomy): domain Bacteria; phylum Vulcanimicrobiota; class Vulcanimicrobiia; order Vulcanimicrobiales; family Vulcanimicrobiaceae; genus Vulcanimicrobium. The sequence goes on from DASZBS010000015.1 coordinate 6,121, forward strand.
CTAGCGGTTACAACGAAAAAACACGCTTTCGCGCGTCTTCTCAGTAATTCGATTTAGTTTGACGCACATTCTCCCAATAATTCGCGTTTTCAGCCAATTATTGGGAGAGTGCATCACGTTGGTGGAGCTGCCGGGGAGCCGCCCCCCGGGTCCGAAAAGCCGGACCGCCGGTTTCTCCAGGCTCAGCACCGATTTTGTCTTGAGCGCGTCAGCTTCTCGGTACAGGAATCAGACGCGCCGCAGTTCCGGTTGAGTTTCGGGCGCCTCTCGGAACGTTCTCCGCACCCTAGCCGAACTTGTTGACCGCTTGGAGGACGGCAACGGCGACCTCCTCCGAACGGTGACTGTTAGCCTAAATTAGGTCTAGGCAGCCATTGCGTAGTTTTGGTTCGCGTATAAACGCTTGTGATCGTTTTAGGAGGGCTCACAACTCCGCCTGCTTACGTCGGCCTCGGATCTCCCCGTCGAGACTACTCAGCCCCTCGAGCGAGTCCATCCTGGACCAGCAAGCAGTATAACACGCCCGCCAAGCGCGGGGTTCCACCGTTTCAGCCGCCCGCTCACGGGATCAGCGTCTGCCGAACGGCCGGCGTCCAGTGGTCGCCGTCGACGCCTTGCGCGACCGCTTCGAACTCGCGGTACAGTTTCACCGGATCGCGCATCTCGCGGATCGCGCCCGTCCAACTCGCGGCGGGCGGCAGCATGAGGTTGCCGTAGCCGAGCATGCGGCCGAAGAAACCCTGCCACATCGTCGTGCCGGCGAGCGCGGTGTTGCTCAGCGGCGTCACTCGTCGCCCGAAGAGTCCTTCGACCACGAACACGCGGCGGTTCGTCGTGACGACGCGGAACCCGAAGTAGCGCATAACCCGGCCGAACACCGAAAACGCTTCTCGCAGCAGTAGCAGCGCAGCGAACACCAGCGCCGCGGTGCGCGCGACGCCGGTCAGCAGCATCACGGTGACGTGGTGACCGCGCACGATCGGGTGCAACTGCCACCCGAGCACCGTCGCGAGCACGATCAAGATCACGATCGCGTGGAGCGCCGGCCGCACGAAGATCACCCAATGCGGCGAGCTCGCGAACGTCACCGCTTCGCTGGGCAACAACATCCCGGCGAGCTCGGGCGGCGTCCTCGGCGCCGGCGCGAGCACCGCGGTCGCGATCGGCGCGTTGACGGACACGCGCGGCATCCCTTTGGTGTCGTCGTCCACGGTCGCCGGAACGTTGGAGGCCGGATCGTCTGGTCGCATGCACTACCCTCGGTCGGAAGGAAGGCCTTTCACCGCGGCACGGGCCCGTTCCGCCGCAGCAGCTCCGCGAGTTCGCGCTTGATCTTCGTCACCAAAGCCGTCCCCGCATAGATCAGGCCGGTGTAGAGCTGCACCACCGTCGCGCCCGCGTGCAGCTTCGCGTACGCGTCCGCGCCGTTCGCGATACCGCCGACGCCGATCAGCGGCACGCTGCCGCCGGTGAGCTCGCGCACGCGCGCCAGCAGCGCCGTCGACGGCCCGAACAGCGGCGTGCCCGACAGCCCGCCCGCTTCGTTCGCGTGCGGTCCGTGCAAGCCGGGCGGTCGCGCGCGCGTCGTGTTCGCCACGACGATGCCGTCGATGCGCGCGTCGAGCAGCGCCGACACGAGCCGTTGCAGAAGCGCGTCGTCGACGTCGGGCGACAGCTTCGCGACGAGCTTCGGGCGGCTCGCGCCCCATGCGACGGCCGCGAGCCGCGCGAGCAAATCGGCGAGCTGCGGCGGATCTAGGAACACCTGGCCGTTCGCGGTGTTCGGGCACGACACGTCGAGCGTGAGATAGTCGGCGTACGGCGCGAAGCGCTGCGCGAGCTGCACGAAATCATCGGCCGGATCGGCACTGTCCGCGTTCGACGCGAGGTTGATCCCGAACCCGATCTCGGGCCGGCCCTTGCGCTGCAACCGCGCTTCGAGCGCCGCGGCGCCTTCGTTCGGAAAACCCATGCGGTTGATCACCGCGCCGTCGTCGGGCAGCCGGAACACGCGCGGGCGCGGGTTGCCGCGCTGCGCGCGCGGCGTGACGCCGCCGATCTCGACGAACCCGAAACCGTGCGCGGCCATCCGCTCGTACACGCGCCCGTTCTTGTCGAAGCCGGCGGCGACGCCGACCGGGTTGGTCAATTTGCGGCCGAACAGCGTCGTGGCGAGCGCGGGATCGTCGTCGCGCGGCTGGCCCGGCACGACGTTGAGCTCGAGCGCGCACATGGTGAGCTCGTGCGCGTCCTCGGGATCGAGCATGTGCAGGAACGGTTTGGCGTAGGTGTACGGATCGAACACTGCGCTACGCAACCCCAAGCGGCGCGAAATGGCTCCACGAGTCGGTCACCGCGCCGCCGATCCGCATGCCGACCGCGCTCGGCCGCCCGGCGACGACGAAGCACGTCGTCAGCTCCTCGCCGTCGATCTCGCTGCCGTCCGCGCGCCGCACGCGCCGCCGCGGCGCGCGCACGTAGCGCTGGAACACCACGGGCTGCTGCGCGATCGCCGGCACCGCGCGCTCGCCGCGCGCGACCTCGCCGCCCGCCGCGTCGAGGATCGCGACGCCGATCCCCTCGCGCCCGAGCACGGGCTTGCGCACGTACGCCGCGCCGTCGTCGGGCCGGTCGAGGTACGTCGGCAAGAAGACGCGCGCGATCGCGTCGCGTTCCGCGGCACCGAAGAACTCGCCGCGCTCGTACAGCCCCCAGATCAGCGCTTGCGCGGCCTTCGACTGCAGCAGCAGCGCCGACGGCGGGTTCAGCAGCCGGCACGCACCGCGCGCGACCGCGTCGAACAGCGCCGCGCCGCCGGGATCTGCGGCGAAATGCTCCAGCGGATAGCAGCGGTACAGCGCGTCGAGCCGCCCGCACGCATCGAACACCTCGCCGTCCGCGACGCCGAGCTCGTGCACCGGCACGAACACCACGTCCGCGTCCACGCGCGACGCGAGCAGATCGCGCAGCATGCACGCCGTTCCGACGTCCTCGCGATAGACGTTCGTCGCGACGACGCCGACGCGCGCGCCCGCGTCGAGTGGCTGCAACGCCGCGGCGATCGCGTCGCCGAGCCGCGCGTACTCGCCGTCGTTCGGATCGCGCAGTCCCGCGGTGCGCGCGCGCAAACCGTTCTCGACGAACGACTCGACCATGAAGAACGGCGTCTCGGCGTTCAGCTCGACGACGCGGTACGCATCGCCTTCGCGCAAGAAATCGAACCGCGCGACGAGCGTCTCACCCGCGCGCTCGTCGCGCAGCCGTACCACCTCGAACGCCGCCGCGGGGATCCCGAGCGCGTGCAGCCCGTCGTCCGGCAGCGCGCGCAGCAGCGGCGCGACGCGCGCGTAGATCGCCCACGCGTCGCGCGCCGCCGCGCGAATCGCGTCAACCTCCGCCGCCCCGAGCACGACGGGATCGGGCAACGCGTAGGGATGGCCTTCGAAGCGCTCCCAGAACGCGACCGGCTCAGCCGCCGCCGCCGTGCGCTCCCGCCCCACCGAAGCCGCCGTGCCCGCCGCCCCCCTTGCCGCCGCCACGACCGTGCTTGCCACCCTTCTTGCCGTCGCGCTTCGACGCCGCGGCCGCCGCCGCGCCGCCCGCGACGAACGCGCCTGCATGCATGGCGGCGCTGTGATGAAAGTGATGCATCCCGCTCGAATGCGAGGTCGTGTGCGAGCCGTTCGACGACGACCGCGGTGTCGGCGACGGCAACGGTCCGTCCGGCTTCGCCGATGCCGCGCCCCAGCCGTCGAGCGCGAGCACCGCCAGCGCGATGCTCAGCAGCTTCTGCGTGTTCTCCATTCGTCAGCGCCTCGGCTGTTCCAGACCGCGCGTCAGGAACGACAGCAGCCACGAGATGATCGACATGACGAGCGCGCCCCAGAACGCCGGCCAGAACCCCGCGACCGTGAGCCCCACGTGCAGCGCGCCGACCAGCCAGAACAGCAGCGCGTTGATCACCAGCGTGAAGAGCCCGAGCGTGACCAGCTCCAGCGGCAGGCTGAGAAGGACCAGGATCGGCCGCAGAATGGCGTTCACGATGCCCAGGATCAGCGCGGCGATGAGCGCGCCGCCGGGCCCCGAGACGTCGATCCCGTGAACGATGTGATAGTAGGCGATCACGAACAGCGCGATCGCGTTGACGACCAGCCGGATCAAAAATCCCATGCGAGCGCCTACCCTCCCAGCGCAGCCTTCACCTGCGACGCCAGCGCCGCCGTCATGCCCTTGACCGCGGCGATCTCGTCGACGGGTGCGCGCTTGATCGCGCCGACCGAGCCGAACGCCGTCATCAAGCGCTTCTTGCGCACGGGGCCGACGCCGTCCAGCGTGTCGAGCACCGACCTGGTCATCGCCTTGCCGCGCTTCTTGCGGTGGTGGGAGATCGCGAAGCGGTGCGCCTCGTCGCGGATGCGCATCACCAGGTGCAGCCCCGGCGAGTTGGGCGCCATCACGATCGGCTCGCCGTTGCCCGGGATGAACAGCCACTCGTGCTCTTTCGCGAGCCCGGCCACGGGGATGCCCCACATGTCGGTCTCGTGCATCACCTCGACCACCGCGTTGAGCTGGCCTTTGCCGCCGTCGATCAGCAGCAGGTCGGGCTTTTCGTGGAACCGCTCGCGCTTGCGCGCCTGCCGTTCGATCGCCACCGTGGCGACGTCGCTCTCGGCGACGGGCGGGCGGTCCGCGTCCTGGCGCAGATAGCGCAGCCGTCGCCGCAGCGTCTCTTGCATGGAAGCGAAGTCGTCCGGACCGTGCACCGCTTGGATGTTGAAGTGCCGGTAGTCGCTCTTCTTCGGGCGGCCTTCGACGAACACGACCATCGACGCGACCGAGTTCGTGCCTTGGATGTTCGAGATGTCGTAACACTCGATGCGGTGCGGCGGCCCCGGCAGATCGAGCGCCGCGGCGAGTTCGGTGAGCGCGCTCGCCGACGCCGTCTCCGTCGCTTCCTGGTGCACGAGGAACGAGCGCAGGTTCTGCTCCGCGTTCTTCTTCACCAACTTCAGGTAGTCCACGCGCTCGCCGCGCTGCGGCTCGAGCACGCGCACGCGCGCGCCTTTGATCTCGGTGAGCCATGCCTCGATCACGCTGGCGTCCTCGGGCCGCGCCTCGACGAGGATCTCTTTGGGCACCGCGGCTTCGTAGCCCGCGCGGCGGCGCGTGCGCGCTTTCTCCGCCACCGGCACCTGCTGGTCGCGGGCGGCGCGCAGCGCGAGCGGCGAGCCCGTCATCTCGGCTTCGTACGACGCGTCCATGCCGAAGTTGCCGGTGCGCGCGGTGTAGAACTGCTTGATGAACTGCGACGCGATCTCCGCGTCGCTGCGCTCGCTGGTGCCTTCGAGGATGAAGTACTCCTGGTTGAGCAGCTTGCCGTCGCGCACGAGGAACACTTGCACGCACGCCTGCCCTTGCGCGCGTGCGAGCGCCATCAGGTCGACGTCGATGCGCGAGCGCCCGACCACCTTCTGCGCCTCGATCGTGCGCCGCACCGCGATGATGCGGTCGCGCAAGCGCGCCGCCGCCTCGAAGTTGAAGTGCGCCGCGGCATCGGTCATCTCGCCCTGCAGCCGGTGGATCAGCGGGTCGTAGTGCCCTTCGAGAAACAGCACGACCTCGTCGACGAGCCGGTCGTAGTCGTCCTCGGACTGATAGCCGACGCACGGCGCGAGGCAGCGCTTGATGTGATATTGCAGACATGGGCGCTTGCGCTTGCCGTCGATCGGCTCGCGGCACGTGCGCAGCGGGAACACGATGCGCACCAGGTCGATCAGCTCGCGCAAGCCGTGCGCGTTGGTATACGGCCCGAAGTAGCGCGCGCCGTCGTCCTTGACGACGCGGGTGAACACCACGCGCGGAAACGGCTCGTTGGTCACCTTGAGGTACGGAAACCGCTTGTCGTCGCGCAGCCGAACGTTGAACGCCGGCTGGTGGCGCTTGATGAGGTTCGCCTCGAGGATGAGCGCCTCGACCTCGTTGGTCACGACGATCGTGCGCACGTCGGCGACGCGCTCGACCATCTTCACGGTGCGCAGCGGGTGCGCCGCCGAATCCTGAAAGTACGAACGCACCCGGTTGCGCAGCGAGACGGCCTTCCCGATGTAGATGATGCGGCCGTCCGCCCCGATCATCTGATAGACGCCGGGCAGGTCGGGTAGCTGCGCTAGGGTGCGTTCGAGGCGATTCGGCTCGGAAGCCATCCCCTCATGATACCTCAGGTCAGCGACGCGTACCAGCGCTCGAGATCGCGCGCTTCGGCGAGCGGGATCTCGTGCGCCGCGCGATACTCGCGCACGACCACGTTCGCGCCGCTCTCGTCACGCAGGTATGCGGTGGAACGGTCCACCAGCGCGCGCGGCATGACGGTATCGTCGCTGCCGTAGCCGTAGAACACCTCGTTGCCCGCGAGCCGGTCGCGCTCGAGCGGCAACCCGGCGTCGAACGGCAGCGTGCCGTGCAGCATCGCGATCCCCGCATAGCGCTGCGGCGCGTGCAGCGCGAGCGCACCGGCGATCATCGCGCCGCCGGAGAATCCGATCAACCACACGCCGCTCGCCGTCGCGGCTTGCGCGTCGAGCCACGTTTCGAGGCGCGCGACCGAATCCGCGAGCGACGCCGCGATCGGCTTGCCGACGGCATGGTGCGCATACCACCGAAAGCCGGCGTCCTCGACGACGGGCCCGCGCGGCGCGGCGATCGTCGCGCCGGCCGGAAAGATCTCGCCGAGCGGAAAGATGTTGGCCTCGTCGGCGCCGTTGCCGTGCAACAGCACGATCAGCGGCCCGCGGCGCTTCGCGCCGGCGGCGCGCCGCCACAGAACCTCAGGCGGCGCGATCGTCCGGCGCCTTGTTCTTGTTGCGCGCGCGAATCACGAACACCGCCGCGACGATGAGCACGACGATGACGACGACGATCAGCAGCGCCGCTTTGTGCAACACGCCCGTGATCGCGTCGAGGTGGTTGCCCGCGACCTGGCCGAGATACGCGAGCCCGAAGCAGAAGATCGCCGAGCCGACCGCCGTGGACACGAGGAACAGCGGCAGCGGCATGCGCGACAGCCCGGCGGGCAGCGACGCGACGCCGCGCACGAACGGCACGAAGCGCGCGAGGAACACCGCCCAGTGCCCGAACTTCGCGAAGAACCGCTGGACGTGGCCGAGCTCGCGCTCCTTGAAGCCGACGTACTTGCCGTAGCGGTGCACGAACGGCAGCCCGCCGTGGTAGCCGACTTCGTACAGCGTCGTCGCGCCGCAGATCTCGCCGACGGTGCCGACGAGCGCGACGACGATCCACGCCGGCAGCGACATCAGCGTCGTGAAGTGACCTTGCGCGGCGAGCGCGCCGGCGGTCGGCATCACGACCTCGGTGCCGACCGGCGTCCCGATGTTCCCGAGAAACATCACGATGAACAGGCCGGGGTAGCCGAGGTGGACGACGAGGTCGTGAAAGATCTGGCTCAGGTGTTCCATGCGCGCCTCAAGATGTCGGCGGCGAGCCCGCCGCCTTCGGCGCGGATCGCGTTGAAGAGGTCGACCGGCTCGATCTCACGGTCACCGGCCAGACCTTCGGCGATCTCTACGATCTTGCGGACGCGAGGTGTCACGAGGATGCCTTCCCAGGTGCGGCCTTCGCCGGTGCCGAGCGCCCGCTTGACTTCGGCGTGGACGTGCGCGGGCTCGACGCGGTCTACCGCGAGGAGCTCGTCGATCGTGCCGTCGTGCTCTTCCAGCAGCGCGTACAGCATGTGCTCCGCGCCCACGTAGTAGTGGTTGTGGTTGCGGCACTCTTGCTCCGCGGCGCGCAGCACGCGGCGAGCGGCTGGACTGAATCGTGAAAACAAACGGCGGCCCGCGTTAGCCTCCGCTGGTCGCCGGACCTTCCCCGGCAGCGCCCACCGTGCGGCGAGCACAGGCTTTCTCGCCTGGGAAGCCAAGCCGACAGCATGAAACTCCCCGTGCTCGCCGCGCTGATCGGCGTCGTGCTGCCCGTCTCGGCTTTCGCCCAGGCCACCGCCCCGGTTCCGGCGTCCAAGGCGGTCGCACCGGCCGCCGTTCGAGAACCCGCTCCCCAGCCCCCGAGGACCGGACCGTGCTGCGTGCGCAAGGTCTGGGACGGCCTCGGCCACGAGATCGGCGACGTCGTCGACTACGACGAGCGCTTTTCTTCCCAGCCGCTCGGAGCGTACGTGGCGTACCACGTCAAGGGCGGCGACGCCGTCATCTTGGCGGTCTCACCGGAGGCGTTCATGGGCTTGCAGGGCGGCAACATGATCGCCCTCTTCACCACGCCGGACTGCAGCGGAAACTCCATGTTCGCCATGCTGTCGTGGCCGCCGCTGGCCAAGCGCTATGCAATGGTGCTGCTATCGGGCTGGCCGGCGCAGGTCGCCGCGACGCATGCCTGGCTGTGGGTGACCGATCCCTTGCCGGTCCGCCAGTTCCCGCCCGCCGGCACGGTGTTCCGCTCGACCTGGAGCGACAGCAACGCATGCGCGCCGACGCCGCCGGGCTACACGGTCCCCGTCGGGTCGGGCGTCGGCGGCTTCCCGATGCACCGCGTCGAGGATCTTCTCGCGAAGTACCACCGCCCGTTCTGGATCAATTACTGAAGTAAGCACCTACAGCGAAGCCGGCCCATCGCTGGGCCGGCTTTCGGACGTGGTCGGGGCGGCAGGATTTGAACCTGTGGCCTCTGCGTCCCGAACGCAGCGCTCTACCAAGCTGAGCTACGCCCCGTGGATTCGGCTCGCTTCGCTTGCCGAATCTCCGGCATGACCCGCGTACCACGCGGGTCAGCCTTTCCGCAACCTGAGTTGCTTGGACCGAATGGCCCGAGTTCTGATACTGGGTAGGCTCTCCTTCCCACGCGGGAACGCGGGTCGTGGTACCGAATCGAATGTGCGCCCCATGAGATACCTGATCGTCGGCTGCGGGCGCGTGGGCTCGACCCTCGCCAAGCTGCTCGTCGCCGACAAGCACGACGTCGTCGTGGTGGATGACAACCCCGCGGCGTTCAAACGGCTGGGCAACCGCTTCGGCGGCGAAGTCGAAGTCGGTACCGGGATCGACTACGACGTGCTCAAGCGCGCGCGCGCAGAGCGCACCGACGGCTTCGTGGCGGTCACCGACGGCGACAACCGCAACGTGATGGCGGCGCTGATCGCGCAGCGCATGTTCCGCATCCCCAAGATCGTCGCGCGCATCTACGACCCGCCGCGCGGGCAACTCTACCGCGAGCTGGGTATCGAGACGTTCTGCCCGACGACGATCGGCGCGCAGCTGATCCGCGACCGCCTGCAGGACGTCGCGTACGCGTCGGTCCCGTCGTTCGACTTTGGCAAGCTTTCGTCGCTGGTCGCGACGGTGTCGCCCACGCAGGCCGGCAAGCGCGTCGGCGACGTCGAGGTCGACGGCAAGATCCGGATCGCGGCGATCCGCCGGCTCGGGAGCGTGAGCATCGCGGCGCCCGGCGACGTGCTGACGGAAGGTGACGAGCTCAACGCGATCGTGTCGCCCGACGCGCTGTCGGATTTCGCCCAGGCGTTCTCGTCGGCGCGCCCGCAGACGCGGCTGAGCGCGTAAGCGCGATATGTTCATCCTCATCGTCGGCGGCGGCAAGGTCGGCACGTACCTCGCGCGCGGTCTCATCAAGCAAGAGCACGAGGTCGTCGTCATCGAGAAGGACGCACGCAAGGCGCAGATGATGACGAACCTCCTTGAGAGCGACATCGCGATCGTCGGCGACGGCTGCGACCCCAACGTGCTGCTGCAGGCCGGCGTGCAGCGCGCGGACGTCGTGGTCGCCGACACCGGCGACGACGAGGACAACCTCGTCGCCTGCATCATCACGAAGAAGCATTCGAACGCGCGCTGCATCGCGCGCGTGAACAACCCCAAGAACAAGCTGATCTTCGAGTCGCTGGACTCGGACCGGCCGGTCACCGTGATCTCGTCGACGGAGATCATCCTGGAGATGATCGACGAGCGCGTGAACGCCGCGCACCTCGAGCCGCTGGCGAAGGTGGGGCACAGCGACCTGGAGCTGGTGCAACTCCGGATCGCGGACGACTCGCCCTCGAAAGGTCGGCGCATCGCGGACATCCAGCTCCCGCGCGGCAGCGTGATCGTAGCGGTGGACCGCGGCGGCGGCGACGTCGTCGTGCCCAACGGCGACACGACGCTGCAGCGCGGCGACGACGTGATCGCGATGATCAAGCGCGAGACGCGCGACGACGTGTGCAGCGCGCTCGTCGGGTGAGATTTCGATGCGGATCGTGACCTTGGTGCTGCTCGGCCTGATGGCGCTGGAGCACGTGTACTTCCTGTACCTGGAGATGTTCAGGTGGACGGCGCCACGGACGATCAAGGCGTTCAAGACGACCGCGGCCGTGGCGGAGAGCTCGAAGAAGCTGGCGATGAACCAGGGGCTGTACAACGGCTTCCTGGCGGCCGGATTGATTTGGGCGATCGTCGCGCCGCCGCCGCTGCAGCGGCCGCTGGCGATCTTCTTCGCGAGCTGCGTGCTGGTCGCCGGCGTGTTCGGGGGCATGACGGTGACGCGCCGGATCCTCGTGATCCAGGCGTTGCCGGCGGCTTTGGCGCTCATCTCGGTTTTCGCGTTCGGAATCTAACACCGTCTTGAGCGAGAAGCCGGAATCGTCCGGGGCCGAGGCGCCTCACGGAGGGGATCCGGTTTGCTGGCTGCATTTGGTGTGCGAGTCGTGCGGCGCGCTGCTGGAGCACCGGACCACTCCGCACCGCCCCGGCTGCGAGTTAATCACGAAGGACGAAGCACCGGCATCGAGTTGATCCGCCGACCATGAGACCAGCGGCGACGCTGCTATCGAGGATCGCCTTGCACCGGGTTGCGTCTGCTCTCCAGAAATCCGGTTCGCCCACACCGTTGATACGAACGCACGTTCGTGCTATAATTTGCGAGCGAATACTTCGCGATTTATAGCTAGCGGCTCGGCCGGTGTTAGAAGCACCGACCGAGCCCGTCACCCGATGAAAGAACCATCGAATGACCTTATGCAAGTTCGACGCATCAACGTCGAGCCCTCGGCGCAGCAATCCATTGCCGAGCGACGCCAGCTTCATCAATCCCGCCCGGTGCCCGCGTGATGGCGCCGCACACCGAGTTTCACGCCACGATCGCCGACGTGACGAACGACGAGCACCAGAATATGGCCGGCCTGGTGCAGCCCTCCGACTTCAACGCCCACGTCGTCGTCCAGTTCCTTCGCGAGAACGGAATCGACGCGAGCGTCGACGAGTCGAGCGGCGGATTTCGATACACGGCCGCCGATCCCACGCGTGCGTCGCACGTCGTCTTCGCCGGTGTCTGCCTACGCGCGTCGATAAGCTACGCGCTCGAGGCAGCCTATTGGTGCATGAAGGCGCAGCGATGACGTCGACACGTTCGCCGTCGTCTCCAAAGCGACGCAACGGCCACCGCAGAGCCGCCCCGATCGAACCACTATCGGCGCGTATCTTCCGCCTTCGGATCGCACGCGGCTACAGCATCTACGAGCTCGCGACGGAATCCGGCGTCTTCGCGGGCACGATCCGACGCCTGGAATCCGGCGAGCCCGCCGACAAACGCGTCTTGCCGGCGCTTGCAAACGCGCTGCGCGTGCCGCTTTGCCGGCTCGTGTGCGGGAACCATAGCTGCGCCGAGCGCGCCTGCGTCCCGGCGCGCATGGTACGCGCGCCGCCGCTAGACCAGATACCGGCGGCACGGTGACAGGCGTTGGCCCTCGCCTAAGAGTATTGTAGGACTTCTCGCGGTGTTGGAGGTGTCACGTAATGTCGAAATTGAACGAAGAGGATCTGGCCGACCTAGAGCGCGTTACTCGCGAACTCGATAATCAAGTCGCGTCGAATCAAAACAATGTGAACATGTCCCGCGAACAACATTCGATAAATCAGTTGACCGTCATGGCGCTGCGCCAAGTCACACGCATGATTCGCGCCCTTGGTGGCGACCCAGCGAACCTCTGACTCGCGGCGCGACGTGGACGTAAGAGACGCAGCCGAACTTCTCGTTGCTCTTGGAACACTGATTCTCGCGATTGCGACGGTATTTCTTGGCTTCGAGACGCGACGAATGGCGAGAGAGACGCAAGAAGGGTTGCGACGAACTCACTATCAGCATCAAGAGGCGCTGACACCGGTGGTGAAACTAAAGAACGGGACGGGGTTCACCATTTTTGATTTCAACGGCGCACGACTTAGTTCGCCCGTAATCAATACCGGCCTCGGTCCAGCGTTGAAGACGAAACTAACCATTGCACTGCTACTTGACGATGCGTCGGAGAAGGTGGTCGACGAATACAGCCTTGGGCCGATTGGACCGAACGAAGAGGTTCCGGTCAATCATATCTTTATGGGAATCAAAGCTGAGACGCGATATACCGTGACGTTCAAGTTTGAAAATCTGTTCGGGGCTCGCGGCAAGACGACCTATATATCTGACAAGTCTGATACGTACTATTTCAGGCCGCCCGTATTGAAGCGTGAGGATAAACAGGGACGTTTTAACACACTTGGCGGCAAACTGCGGGGCGACTTCGGTGATGTCTAACGCGCAACACGAACGCGATGTCGCGCAGGTGGCGGTTCGCCTTGTGCCAAGGCGCCGAGCCGGAATGCGCGCTACTCGGCTGGCGAACCCGAATTCGTCTCCGGCCGCTGATCACGGAACCGCAAAAGGAATTCAGCGTAGGTCAAAGCATAACAACCGCTACAAATGGACGAGCCGCGACAGCAAGTACCGTCCGAGATCATGGAGATCCGCGCCAACACGATTGCCGCCGCGGCGCTCGCGATTCTCCAAGACGGCAAACCGCGCGACACGGCAACGCTCCTGCGCGACGGCATCGCCAGCGGCGCATTACCGGCGTCGACCACACGGGACAGCCTCTACGTCACCCTAACCGACTACATCACGCGCGTCGTCGCGCGCGACCAGCGGCCGGAGATCGTCGAAGACCCGATCACCAAGGCCTTCCGCGTGAACCATCCCGTCGACGACTGGCCGCCAGTCGTGCTGCCGCCGCGGCCGCGAGACGTCTCCCCGGACACGCTGGCCACAATATCGGCACTCCTGCGGTCCACGTCGACGGGCGACGATCCCGCCGCCTTCGAGCGCGCCGTCTGCGACGCGTTCACGCTCATGGGCTTCATCACGACACACATCGGAGGTAACGGTAAGCCGGACGGTACGCTCGACGCGCCGCTCGGGCCGCTCGGGTACCGCGCCATCCTCGAATGCAAGACCGCACAGTCCGGCGTGGCGAAAACCGTCGCTCCATCCGAGCCCGCAAAGTTCCGCGAGCCGTACGGCGCGACGGCCGCCGTCATCGTCGCGCCGGACATCAAACGCGAGGCGACGTTCCTCGCGGAGCTCCAATCGCACGACGTCGCGCTCTGGACAGTCGACGACCTCATCGAAGCGCTCCGCAACGACGTCGACCCGTACGAGTGCGGCGATCTGTTCAAGGCCGGCCCGGTCCACGACCGCTTGCACGATCTGATTTGGAACCGCACGCACGGTCCCGAAAAACGCGCCCACGTCATCCGGACGCTGCTGCAGCGTGACGGTTTCGCCGCTCAGCGCGACCTCGTCGGCCGGCTTCCCTGGAACGAGATGCCGGCGATCACGCTCGACATCGCCATGGTCGTGGTCGAAGGCGCCCTCCGCATCGCCGGCGTCTCCGGCGGCGCATCACGCGAGGAGATTCGCGCGGCGATGGACGACCTGGTGCACTCGTTCGACGCCGTCGCGGTCCCTGAGCACGACGGCATCGTGATCCGCAGCGCAGGCCGGCCAAAGTAACGCAGCAGTCAGCGCGCGATAATCCCGACGTCGGCCCACGCCTGCCGAGCCGCATCGACCACGCGCACGCCGTGCGCCTTTGCCGCCTCCGTCGTTGCCCCGGCGAAGGAGCGAAACCCGGACTCGCGGTCGAGACCCGAACGCAATGCGTCGTACCAGACGCGTCCCCCAATCTCCCAGGCATATCCACCCAGCGCTGTCGCGAACAGGTAGAACGCATGGTTCGGGATCCCGCTGTTGATGTGCACCAGCGCGTCCGCGGGCCCGTCCGACGCATAGTCACGCATGTGCGACGGCTGCGGATCGCGCCCGCCAAGAAGTGGATCGTCATATGCTGATCCCGGCGCAGCGAGCGAACGCAACCCGACGCCCGCGATCTCTAAACCAAAGATTCCGGCGCCGATGATCCAATCGGCTTTCGCGGCCGCCTGACGCAACGCGTGCTGCTTCACGAGCGAGCCGAACACGTCCGAGATCGATTCGCTGAGCGCTCCCGATTCGCCGTGATACGCGAGGGCGGCTTCGATTTGCGTCACACCGTGGGCCAACTCGTGCGCTGCAATCTCTAGGCACGTCGTGAAGCTCTCGAACGCTTCTCCGTCGCCGTCGCCGTAGACCATCTGCGCGCCGTTCCAAAACGCGTTCTGATACCGCTTCCCGAAATGCACGGTGGACGAGATCGCCATGCCGCGATCGTCGATCGAGTCTCGCCCGAGGACATCGGCATAGAAATCGAGCGTCCGGCCTGCCATTTCATACGCACGGTCGACATCGCCATCGGCGCCGTTGGGCTGACCCTCCCGACGCACGAGCACGCCGGGCAGAGACTTCTCGCAACGGCCATCATAGACGAGGCGCTGACGCGGATGCGGACCTTGCGCAGCACGCTCGGCCAACGACGGCGCATGATCCGTAGGCTTTAGGCCCGTCGAGCGAGTCCTTAGGGCCGCTCGACGCACACGGTCGCTAGGATAACGCTCAAGCGCATCGAGAACGTACGGTGGAATAATCGACACTTGCGAGCGCGCGACCCTCAAATCATTCCGCCCAACGACGGCAGCCACTCGGGCGAAAGAGGCGATTCGACGACCTGTGCAATTCGCATTTGAACCTAAGTGCACGCAGGCGTGCGAAAGCATGCTACATCGCCGCTGACCAAGAGTTAGCAGGAATCACGAAGCAACGAATAAAGTCCCGTTCCCGCGTTCCGTAGGGCGCACGGGGGTATTTCGGATGAACAGATTGTTGCGTCGCTGCATCGCGGTTACGGTCGCAGCGGTTCTGATTTTGCCGCAAATCCGCATGCCGTCGGATGCGATGTCGCGGGGGTTACGTCTCCCAACGACAGAACGCCATCCGGTAATCGCGGCTGCTGCTGCGCACGCGCCTCCGCAGCGGATTGCGATTCCGGAACCCCCGCGCCGCACACCGATGCCGTTGGTGTTCCCGAGTCGCGGCGCGCTGCACGCGGCGGCGATGAGCGTTCGGCCGCCACGGGGCGGGCGTGTTGCCGGTCCCCCGATGCTGCGCCCCAGCGAGATCGACCGCGTCCTGTCGGCGGCGCGCGCGCGAGCACGCCAAACGAGCACGCATCGAACGGATGCCATCCAATCTCCGCCCGCAGTGTCCGTAGTCGCGCCCGGCCACGTGCGCGGCGCCGCGGCGCCCAGCCCAGGTGCAGTGCGCAGAACACGCACGCTGCAGTCGCCCTCGGGCACGGGAATCAATCCGTGGTGGCGGTATGAAGAAGGGAATGTCCCCGGCGGCGGGCATGTCATGGTCAACGTCGGCACGGGCAACATGCTGCTCCAAGACGATGACATGGCGGTGCCGCACAAAGGCGTATCGCTCACCTTCCGCCGCACCTACAACTCGCAAAGCCAACACGACACCGCGGGCACGGACGGAGCGGTTCCCAGCATGTACGGCAACGGTTGGACCAATACGTTCGATGCTCATTTATCGGGCAGCCGCACGGGAACGATCAGCGTGTGGGACGTCGACGGCGCCCGGTACGACTACACCGTCGCCGCGGACGGCGTCACGATGGTCCCGCCGCCCGGGCAACACGCAACGCTGACGAGCGATGGCGCGACCGGTTATTTCTGGACCAAGAAATCCGGCACGACCTACTATTTCTGGGCGCCCGATGGCGCGACCGCATGGCCCAGCTCGGTATACCAGCAGTACGGCGCGTACGCAGGGCGGCTGTACCAGATCATCGGACGCAACCGCTACACGTATCTCACCTTCGCCTACACGTGGGACAATTCCAGCGCAGCCCCGGGCGGGAAGATCAGCGCTATCGCGGCGCAGACCGAGTCGGGATTGACCGCAAACCTATCGTTCTTGGACGTCGGTGGCCGCCGGGTACTGTCGCAAATCATGTACCCGGACGCGGGCACGACCGTCTCGTATGGATACGATGCGAACGGAAATCTCTTGAACGTGTCCCGACCGCCAAATAGTGTCGCTGGAACGCGGTTGTCGCATTCGTATGGATATCAAACGCTTGGCACGTACACGGTAATGGCTTGGGCGGATAGCCCACGCTGGGAGTCCTGCGCGTCCGGTTGCGGTAGTGACGGCGCGTGGTTACAGTTCTGGTTCACCGGAGCGAGCGCATCGTTGACGGTGAACGCCATCGGCCATGGGGGTGTCATCAACCCTGTCATTCCCGACGGGTCGAGCTCCCCCACGCTTCAGAGCGGCTATCCGACCACCGCAGTCTGGTATTTGACAGAGTATTTTACGGCTGGGACGATGCCGACGTTTCGCGACTCCGACGGCCACGCGACGAATTGGGTCGTCGATTCGCTCGGGCGGCCGACTCAGGCCCAAGAGTGCACGGGGACGACCGGGGGAAGTTGCACCGGCACGTGGCTTGTGAGTAACGAGACCTGGGACTCGGACAACAACCTAGCGACCGAAGTCGATCCGCGCGGGAACGAGACGGACTACCTGTACGACCTGATGGGCAACACGACCGCGGTCGGGGAGCCGCTGACGGCGACGTCGCAGGGCACGTTCAAGCCGACGCGCGTGTACGACTACGACGCGTTTAACAACGTCGTGGCGTACTGCGATCAGAGCGAGACTCATGCGATGAACGGCGACTGGACGCCGGCGACGACGTCCATCTCGCCGTACGACTCGATGTGCGCAACGCATACGAACGTCGTGCCGCATTGGAGCGCAACGTATTCGTATCCGAGCCAGCAGCCGTACGGCGAGCTCGCCATGATGAAGACACCATTGGGCTATACTCGGAGCTTCTCATACGCCGCCGCCCAGCAATCCGGGAGCGACTTCGGCCTTCCGACTTCTATTACCGGCGATCGATTCACGCAATTCGACGGATCGTCGATAACGCCGACTCAGACGTTCTGGTACGATTCGGCCGGCTATCTTCGATGCTACAGCAAAGGTCAGGGAATGACCGTCCTATCATTTGATGTGCTCGGCCGGAAAACGAGTGTCGCTGACCCAGACGACTCGTCAGCAAATGCGTCGTCAGTTTGTGGGAAGAGCACGGGTCAGCCCGGCTGGAACACGCAGACGTCGTTCAGCTACTTCACAAATGGTGCTCTACAATCATCTCAAACGCCGGAGCAGCGCGCAGCAGGGGTTGCAACGTCATTTACTTATGATGCCGATGGAAACCCGCTCACCGAGACGCGCCATCACGGCTGCACGCCCGGGAATCCATGCACAGCCGGCGTCACGACGAAGTGGTACGACGGCGCGGACCGCCTCGTTGAAGTCGCCTTACCTCACGATCCCACCGATTACTACGCGTCGACTTGGCTAACGCGCTACCTATACGATTTGAGCGCTGGCGGCTCGGTCGCTATCTCCGGAGCAGGATTCCGGGCCTACGGCAACCCTTTTAAGACCCAGGAGTGGGTTCCAGCGCCGGGAGCGACGTCGCCGTCATGGGTGGACCTACGGGGCTCGGCATTTGATGGACTGGATCGAGTCGTAACGAAGTACAGCTATTCCCCGAGCTCGAACACGACTCTGCGCGCAACAACGTTGACGTACGATACTTCCGCAACGACCATAGGCTTACTGACGTCGATGACCGACCCGCTCAATGAGGTGACGACGTTTGTTTACGATCCCGCCGGAAAGCCGACGAACGTCCAATTTTCGGGGGATGCAGGCGTTACTCCCAATAAGACATTTACGTACGACGCAAACGGTCGTCAAAGCACGGCGAATAGCCCAACCTATGGCACGGAGGTCACTCACTACGATGCTGACGGCCGGGTTACCGAAGTCGACGAGCCGCTAACCGGTAGTCTTACGTCGCCGGCTCGGATCACATATGATTATTATCCCGACGGCGAGCAACGTGACGTCAATGTCGCCTCCGCCTTAGTGAATGCCAATCCATTGATGTCCTACGCGTACCGCGTCGACGGCGAGCGTACGAAGTTGCATCTCGCGTACGGCCAACGTCCCGGAGACTTCACCTGGACGTACACCGATGGTGGTCGAACGAACTCGGAATCCGATCCTTATACCGGCACCGTTATGCCAAGTCCGCGGCCGCCGGTCGTCGCCGGTACCGTGTACCCCGCCACAATATGGGCCTACGACACGTTTGGGCAGATCGCTCAGGAGCAACTCCCGGAGCCGCTAACATACACAGTCCAGCACGATGACGAGGGCAGCGTTAGTGCGGTTACTGGTACCAATTCCGCTATTGGCGAGACCGACATGAACTATATGCTAACTGTGCGTGGTGAAAACATCGGGACGCGTATGTCGTACCCCGCTGCTCAGCAACCGGGATCGCGAATCGCAAATGGGGCGGTTGTCGCGTACAAGAGCGCGGCGGGAAATTCGGGAAAGACGCCTCAGAGAGCAATCGTCGACCCGACGAATTCCGTCATCGCCTCGTGGAATTACGAGTCATATCTCAAATATAACGATCCGAACTCCGAACCCTCGTCTGGGTGGGCCGATTGCGGCCCAGTGAGCGACTCGCAGGACTACGATCCGGCAGGGCGACTCGTGGGGCATACCCTGAGTGGGCCGGGAAGCAGCGATCCGCATTGCATCGGCTCGATGTTTGACGTTGTTCATAACTATGACTACGACGCCGAGAACCATCACATTAACGTGAGAGGTGTCGGGGTGAGTTGGAACCCGGCCGGACATGCCTACAACCTTGGCGGGACCTCCGTGCATTATGACGGGGAGATGCCGTTATTCGGCATCAATGCGCAGGGCGGTGTGTCCGTAAAGGTCGAGACGCTCGCTGACGTCGATACGACGGGTCAGCTTACCGTATGGGACCGCGACTTCGCTGGCTTGCTGCAAACAGGGCACAATAGCACCGTCTACTATAACATTAATTTCGGGAATGCTATTCTACAACCGGGCACGGCTTCGACGATCTATAACGGATCGGCAAATGCTCAATCATGCAATTTAGCCGGCGGAACGTGCGTTGCGGCCAACGTCTTCTTACCCTACAACCGGCTTGAGGGCTTTGATTTTGGCCAGCTGACATTCCAGGGCGCGCGGGCTGTTGAAACTTCATCCGGACAGTGGACGACGCCCGACGCATATGCCGGCGATCAGCACGACCCGCTCAGCCAGAAGCAATTTATGTGGGACCACAACAATCCGTACGATTATGACGATCCTTCCGGTTTCTTACCCCACCAATTGATGGAGTGTAGCGCATGCGGGTATGGGTACCAGATAGCCGCAGCGAAGAAAAAGCCAGGCAAGGGTGGTAATCCAAAAAAGAAGCCGAAAAAGGGCGGAGACGCGATGCGGCGCGCCAACGAAATACAGAGTCGACTTCCCCGGGAATCTCCCGGCTTTAAGAAAGGACTTGAACACGAGCACTTTGAGGAGCATAAAGCTGAGACCGGCGCGAGGAGTGAGGCGGAATACGAGCAGATGGCGAAAGACCTGTATGAGCATCCTAACGCCGATGTGAGGACGTCCGTTGTAATTGATCCGAAACATGGCGATCGGATATATATGTATGATCCACATACCGGAAACGTCGGAGCTTACAATAAAGACGGGAGCATAAAAACATTTCTGAACCCTGATCACACAGGTGACGGGAGTCAATGGTATTTCGAGAGTCAAAATGGGCAAAGTGTTCAAACGCCGAATCGGGCGAGTAGGAATTAAATAGGGATGAAAACGTTGCCAAGCGAGGAGACCATCTGTCCGGCTTGTGGTTATCGTGGTCTGATAGAGCCACCGCATCAGGGCGCGCAGCACCATGGGTCGCTCGAGATTTGCCCGTGCTGCTCATTCCAATTCGGAGTAACCGACGAAAGTCGCGGCATTTCTCCGGCGGCGAAACGCGGCCTGTGGGTTCGGAGCGGAATGAAGTGGTGGTCGACGGTGCGCCCAGCTCCTCCGGATTGGGATCCCGTCTCCCAAGTTACGTCGATACCGGATGACATTGTTCGGCGATATAACCAGTTCCCTCGTGCCGAGCCCCTATGGGTGAATCCCGAAGCGTTGAGACGTCGACCTTTCGCGCAACGGTTGCGCCGGCGCGCTCGTACGGCCGAGTAGTGGCTCGGTGTCAATGGAGCGGGGTTTGCCTTTGCTCGCGTGGCGACCCCACCAGCACAACCCCACAGAAATCGGTGGCCTAACTCAGGGCTACCCGTCACGTAATAAACATCAACGCTGCGATCACTGAAGCGCAGACGGGCCGGGCCATGCAGGTCGGAACCCAGGACTTTGTTCATGTCAATCACGTTCAGGCCGGAGTCGATAGCATGGAGAAGACAATCGAATTCCTAGGGCGAACTGCTCCGAAGTATGCAGGTACGAGAGATGCCGCTACTCTAGTGAAACTCCAAGAGTTTTATGCAGGTCAAATTGAAAGGATCCGCGGTTACTTCAGCCGCGCCGGCGTTGAAAACGCGGTCCGTTGGGGGAAATGATTCGTTGCTCCTGGACGAGAGTTACATTGCTCCATATCAAGTTCTGAATCGGATGCGACAAGAATTGGAAGAGCTCAAGGAGCTTGCCGATTACGGCCTCTTTGCACGGAGCATGGTATCCAGCCGCGACGCATTCCTGATGCGACGAGCTGCGCATAAGACAGCCTCAACGGACATCGCCGGTCGAATCTTCCTCGAAATTTTTACGATGGGAGGCGTGGGGTCTCTCACGCCTGACATGTCTCCGTGGCTTCGGCGCGAGGAAGACGACGGTGACT
This sequence comes from Candidatus Elarobacter sp., assembly GCA_035943995.1. Taxonomy (GTDB): domain Bacteria; phylum Vulcanimicrobiota; class Vulcanimicrobiia; order Vulcanimicrobiales; family Vulcanimicrobiaceae; genus Vulcanimicrobium. Next base: position 27,179 of record DASZBS010000015.1, read on the forward strand.
TGCTCGTGCAGGCTGGCATCGTCCTGGGCGCGCTCGTGAGAGATCTCGCAGACGGGACAGCGATGCGGGCGCTTTTCGAATTCCGGTACCATGACGACATCCGCCGAAATCTTGATCGGATCAAGGACGAGCTCCCCGACGACAGGATCGCTGCCCTACTTCGAATGTCGCTCGTGGAGCAAGTCGAGGATCGTATCGACAGTTGGGGCGAGAATCCAGGAGCTCGAGCGCTTTGGATGCTTCGGACGTATGTCGACATGCCGGTGATACGCAATTATCTTCGCCGGTTCATCGCTTTGGGTAGCGTTTCGGCGCTAGCGAGTGTGTTTTTCACCGACGAAGTCGTCGAATGGACGTCGTTCGACAGGCTCGTATACCATGCGCCATATCAACGACGTATCGCTATCAACTTGGCGATCGAAAACGTCGCACGGGGCGCTTCGGTTGACGATCTGCGGCGTTCTCTTTATTTTCAGTCGATTTCAGCGGAGGCTCGGTCGGAGCTGCAGGAGGGCCCATAGATTCCTAGTCGGCCGGCTCATGCCTCGCGGTGCGGTCCAGCGTTCGAACTTCTTGTCGACGACGATAACGACCAATTTCTTGACAAATTGAATCAGCTGAATTGGATCCGGCTTCCGGGCTCGCGCTCGAAGGGGCGTCGCCGGGGCGACACGCGCAGTCGGCCGCGTTGGGACTCTTTCACGAGGCGGAACATGCCTTGCGTTTTTACCGAGACCCCAAAGGGTTCGCAAAGGATCACGGCACGCATAAGGAGGGTTATGATAATTTGGAGGAAGAGCGAGTAATCCTAATCGAAGCGCTGACCGCTGGGCTTATCGGTGAACCGATGCGGTTCAGCCACCGCGGTGCGACATGCCGAACGGCGGGAGTTTCTGGAACGACATGCATCTGACTCGGCTCGTATGCTTGAGCCTACTGGCAGCCGCAATGCTATCGCTAGACGCCGCGGCGGCCGCTAAGAACCTGGCCCCGCCTTCCCAGCATAACGCGGCGGGGTTCTTTCGGACTCGCGAGCAGCTTACTTATTTTGAGGTCTACCATACTGACAGTCGGGGGTTATATCGCACGCTCGTTTCGCTAGAATCATTGCTTGCGGCCAAACCTGACGATTACGTCCGTATAGACAGCGGCAATAGCGAGGCCGTCGGAGACTTGTACCATGCATTAGCGGATACCGTGACGGATCAGGCGTCGGCATGCAAGGGAGATAACGTCGACGTTCGCTGGGCGATCGTGCTCAACTACCGCGACCAAACAAGGGACGCGATTGGAATCGGACAACCATATTCGTGCGTCAAGGTCTTATCGAGAGAGACGCCTGTCGTCGTAGCGTCAGATACGCTTCTGAAGTACGTGAAGCGCAACTTCCCGTTCATGCACTAGTACGATTTTCGAGTTGATTCGTGTCGATTGTCACGAGTGGAGTTGAGCCCGTCATCGAGTCGGAGCGGCCGGCATATCGGCCGAATCGAGGCCAAGAAGCCACTAAGATCTCGGCCCGCGTCTTGTCGTCAGTACGATACTCGTTGAAACGTTGTCCGTCGCCGTCGTGGAACGGACCGTACGCGAGTTTTGTGCTACGTGCCGCGGCTCAACCTGGCACGACGTCATGGATGCGGTCCCTCCGGCTACGAGTCCGAATCGACATGGGACAAAGTTAAGGGAAATAATGCGTCGAAACGACGTTACCGTTGTCGCAATCATTCTAGGCTACAGTGTCGCGTGCGGTTCGGTTCTTGGCGCGCTTTACATCAAAGCGACGGAGCCGGGCGCGCCCGCAGCGTCTCTCTGGCTTGTTTACGTTTCCCTAGGAGTATTCCCGGCTCTTGTCGTGCTCTGGCTTCCTCGAATTCCTTGGATCGCCCTCACTTATGTTGCAGGATCGCTGGCCGTTGAGTTAGTTACTTGCCATCTGGTGATTGGCTGTTCCACGGCGAATGATTGCATGGGAACGACGTTAGCTGCTACGGCGGTTCCTTTCGTATTCCTGTATTGCATCGTATCAGTACCCGTTTCGATTCTATTTTCAAGATTGCTCCGTCGCGGGGAAGCGTCCGATTAAGCTCGACGGCCTGCAAAGTTCGCCACCCTCAAATCATCAGAGTTTGCCTCAAATGCCTGGACGACGCGCGTTACACTTCCTAATGACGATGGCACGCTGTTGCGGCTTCCGGAACAACCGCGGTAGTGAGACACGTGGACCTGATCGTGTCCCGCGACGGCAAAGGCCGGCGGCAAATTCCCTGCGGGCACGACAAAAGCCGCTTGTAAGACGTCGCTGGGTTTCTGCCGGAGCTTTGCCGCCTCTGGGCGGTCGAACTGATCCGCGAGCGCCCTAGCCAAGTCGAGCTCAGCGCGTGATCGGAAGGGCGACCACTCTTTTCAGGAGACGACGCACACCGATGATGCAGACTCAATGGCCCGGGCTCGGGTCCAGCTTCGACTTCTCCGCGCTCGAAACGTCGCTCGGCGGCGACGGCAACGTTGGAACGACCCGTGGTATCGCGCACGCGCAGCCACCCGACGGGCTCACGCGACCCTGGTGGATGTCCGGCACGGCCGCCGGCGACGGCAACGCGAACGGCAACGCAGGCGCGCTCAGCAGCCTGTTCGGCGGGGCGAATGCCTCGAACGCTTCGATCGCCGGGATTTTCACCGGGCTCATCGGCCTATTGCAGCAGCTCGTCGGCTCGTTTCTCAACCAGAATCAGATGCAACCGCAATCGCAGCAGCAACAGCCCTGCGCGGCCGCCGGCCAACAGCAGCGGTTTGAGAACGTCGACGTCAGCTCGACGGGCGACCCGCATCTCGCGGCGGTCGGCACGCGAGAAGGACCGGGCGGCGGAAGCGCAGTCGACTCACATTGGGACAGCATGAGCTCGCAGAACGATCTCGTGCACAGCACGCAGATCGACGGCGGCTATCGCGTCTCCACCGCGGTCACGCAACCCGGCGCGAACGGCGTGACGTGGAACCAGTCGGCGACGGTGCACGCGAACTTCGACCAGGACGCGGTCACGATGAACCGCGATGGTTCCTTCGCGATCTTTGACAACGGCAGCGAGGTTAGGCTGGGCAAAGGCGAATCGGCCGCGCTTTCCGGCGGCGAGACCGTGTCCGAGAACCAGGACGGGTCGCTGCTCGTCAGCGCACGGAGCGCCACCGGCGGTACGATCGCAACGACTCTGCGCTCGAACGGCGAAGGTGTCGATGTGACGACACACGCGCACGAGATCACGGTGGGCGGTGATGCGATCGCGCACGCCGATCCGTTCACGGCTTCGCGTCGCGCAACATTGCACGCGCCCTGAAGTTGCCGCGCCGGCGCGGCTGAGAACGAGGCTGTATCCCCGCTAGTGCGTGTGCGTGAAGTTCCCTAGCCCGACGCCGAGCCGTTCGATGCGCGCAAGCGCCTCACGCATCCCGAGCGGCTCGATCGGGCGCCCGACTTGCGCGAAGTACCGTTCGGGATCGATGTTGAGCGTGCGCGTCTGGATCATCGCCACACGGTGGGCGCCGAGGAAGCGCTGGAGCGTCTCGACCTCGGCGCGCTCGTCCGTCACACCCGGATGGGTCAGGAGGTTCAGCGAGACGCGCAGACCGCGGTCCACGGCGAGAGCGATCGACGCGAGCACGTCGTCGAGATCGTATCCCGCCGGGCGGTAGTACGCGGCGTACACGTCCTTGCGGAACGAGTTCAAGCTGATGCGCACCGCCTGCAACCCGACATCGATCAACCGTCCAAGGCTCTTTGGCAGCGAGCCGTTCGTGTTTAGGTTGATCGTGCCGTTGCCGCGGACAGCGCGGACCTTCTCGATGACGCGCTCCAGCGTGGTCACCCGCAACAGCGGCTCGCCCTCGCAGCCCTGGCCGAACGACACGATACCGTCGGGCACGCGTTCGAGGTGCCGGATCGCGATGCGCGCGACGTCGTCGGCGTCGGCCTCGAACGCGACGCGCGTCTGCGGCGACGGCATCCCCGCATCCGGCGCGAGCTCGGAGATGCACCCGACGCACGCCGCATTACATTTTGGCGACACCGGCAGCGCCGCTTCGCCGCGTTCGAGGAAGACGTTCTGCGCCGTGAAGCAGCCGTAGTCGCGCGAGCACACCGCGAGCTGCGCCAGCGTGCGGTTGCGCGGATCCTCCGCCTGCCGCGCGCGCAGCAGCGCTTCCAGCTCGCCGTCGCCGAAGTACCGCGGCGTCCAGTCCTCGCTCTCGTCGGTGCGCATCGCCGCGACGTATAGCTCGTCGTCGACCACGCACGCGAACGTGTAGCCGAACAGCGGTAGCGCGGGCGCACCCGGCTGGCTGCGGTACGCCGGAAGCAGCAACCGCGTGTACCCGGCAGGCAGCAACGCCGCGAGCGCGGTGCGGCGCGCAGCGACGCCGCCCCCGGCGAGCAACGGCATCCGCCCCGGCAGCATCGTCGAGACGGTGCCGGGTGGCGCCGGGATCAGCTCTTCGCGGCGCGGCGGGCGTTCGAATCCGCCGTCGGCCAGCGGCGAGCGCGTGTCGTCGAAGTAGATGCGGCCGCGCGTGTCGGTGTACGCGAGCCCCGTCATGCGACGATGCGCTCGAACTCCAGCACCGCGTCGCCCGCGAGCGTCGCGCGCCCGCCCGGTTGCCACAGCACGTCCAGCACCCCGCCCGGAACCTGCAGCGGCACCGGCGAGGTTGCATCCCCGCCGGCGATGAGCACCGCCGCGACCGCGACCGCCCCGGTCCCGCAGGCTTGCGTCGCGCCTGCACCGCGCTCCCAATGGCGCACGCGCCAACCGTCACCGTCGCGCGAGACGAAGTGCACGTTCGTGCGGTTCGGGTAGCGCGCATCGCGCTCGATCCGGGGGCCGTCGACCGCGAGGTGGATCGTGCGCACGTCGTCAACGCGAATCACGACGTGCGGGTTCCCCAGATCGACCGGCGTCGCACGATAGCCCGCAACGTAGTGCGGCGCGCCGATCACGGGCTCGCCCATCTCGACCGCGATGCGGTACGGCGCGCGCGAGAGCACGCGCGTCCCGATCGGGCCGGCCGGCGTCTCGACCGTCGCCGTTTCTCGCCCGTCGTGCTCGTCGAGGTAGCGCCCGACACAGCGCATGCCGTTGCCGCACATCTCCGCGTCGCTGCCGTCGGCGTTGACGATGCGCAGCCGCGCGTCGTAGCGCTCCGACGGCTGCAGCAGCAGCAAACCGTCGGCGCCGATGCCGTGTTCGCGGTCGCACACCTCGCGCGCGAACGCGACGGGATCGGCGAGCGGCGCGATGCGCTCGTCGACGAGCACGAACTCGTTGCCCGTCCCGTTCGTCTTCACGATCGGGACGCCCGTCGTCACGGCGCGACCGCCTCGCTCTCGTCGGGCACCAGCGACGTGCTGACCGGGCCGTTCGGCGAGATCGTCGAGACGGCGTGCTTGTAGATGAGGTGCGCCTTCTTCTCGTACTCCAGCACGATGGTGAACGGGTCGAAGCCCTTCACGACGCCTTTGAGCTGGAAGCCGTTGACCAGGTAGATCGTGACGGGGACGGCTTGGCGCTTCACCTCGGCAAGGTACGCGTCTTGGAGTGGTTGCGGACGTGGGGTCGCCATGCTCGTTGGCTTAGGCCCAGCCCGGAAGCGCTCCCGCCTCGGCCGCCGCGAACGCTAGCGCGTCATCCGCAGGAACCCGAACGAGCCCCGGCTCGGTTCGGAACCACGTCGCCTGCCGCTTCGCGTACCGGCGGGTGTTGCGGATCAAGTGCGCGCGCAGCTCGTCGCGCGTCGAGAAGCCCGCCAGAAACGCGAGCGCTTCGCGGTAGCCGACCGCATCGGCGGCCACCGCATCGGCGCCGATACGTTCGGCCTCCTCGAGGAACCCGTTCGCGAGCATCGCGTCGACGCGCGCCGCGATGCGCCGTTCGAGCACCTCGGCATCGACGTCGAGGTAGAGCTTGCGATACGCGATGCCGCGCGAGCGAAGATTGTCACCGGACACCGCGCCAAACGCCGGCGCCACGCCGCGCGCCGGCGCCGTCTGCTCGACCAGCGCGACTTCGAGCGCGCGCAGGATGCGGTACGGATCGTTCGCCGCGATCGTCGCGGCACGTGCGGGCGCGAGCGCACGCAGCCAGTCCGCGAGCACCTCGGCCGGATGCACCCGCGCCTCGCGCGCGAGCCGCTCGCGGACCTCCGCGTCGTACGCCGGCGACAGCGTCACGTCGCCGGCGAGCGCGCGCACGTAGAACCCGGTCCCGCCCACGACGATCGCGCGCTTGCCGCGCGCGTGCACGTCGTCGATCGCCGCGAGCGCATCGGCGACGAACCGCGCGGCGGAATATCGTTCGCGCGGATCGAGAAACCCGACCAGATGATGCCGCACGCGCGCGCGCTCGGCGTCGCTCGGCGCCGCGGTGCCGACCGGCATCCCGCGGTAGATCTGGCGCGAGTCGGCGCCGACGATCTCCGCGCCGAACCGCTCCGCGAGCTGCAGCGCGAGCGCGCTCTTGCCGGACGCCGTCTGCCCGGTGATGATCAGGACGCCGGCCGTCACACCCGTTTGAAAAGCCGCGCGATGGCGCCGGCTTCGAGCCGCACGATCGTCGGGCGGCCGTGCGGACAGTGCATGGGGTTCTCGCAGCGCTGCAGCCGCTCCACCAACGCGGTCATCTCCGGATACTCCAGCGTCTCGTGCGCCGTCACCACGGAGTGGCACGCCAGCGACGCCCACACGCGCTGATCGGCGTCGAGCCCGCGCACGTCGTCGCTCAAGCACTCGACGAACTCCGCGACGTCGAACGGCCGCGTGCGGCCCGCGTGCACCAGCCGCGCGGGCGTCGCGGTGATGCGGTACGCGCGCTCGCCGAACTGCTCGACGTGCAGCCCGCCCGCGGCGAGCGCGTCGAGCGTCGCGTCGAGCCGTTCCGCTTCCTCGGGGCGCACCTCGAACGTGTACGGGACCAGCAGCGGCTCGGCCGCGGCGTGCGCGCGCGCGTTCGCCGAGAGCTGCTCGAACACGATCCGCTCGTGCGCGGCGTGCTGGTCGATCAGCACGACCGCGTCGCCGTCGCTGGCGAGGATGAATGTCCGGTCGATCTGCGCCAGGACGCGCAGCGTCTTCTTCTCCGTGCTCGCGCCGGCGGCCGCGGGCGCGAACGAGTCCGCCCAGTCGATCACCGCCGCCCCGCCGGCGGACGCGGGCTCCGGCGGAGCAAATGAGATCGCGCGTTCGAGCCGCGCGACCGCGCCACGACGCAGCGAGGTCTCGATCGCATCCTTCACCGCCGCGAGTACGCGGTCGCCGTGGCGCAGCCGCACGTCGCTCTTGGTCGGATGCACGTTCGGATCGACCTCGTCCGGCGGGACATTCAGGTAGAGCACGCCGTACGGATGCCGCCCGATCATCGCAAACGTGCGGTATGCCGCCGACCACGCGCCGCTCACGAGCGTGCTGCGCAGCAAACGGCCGTTGACGAACAGGATCTGACTGCGCCGGTCGGGCCGGTCGTCGCCGGGCGAGCTCACCCAGCCGCTCACGCCGGCATGCGCGTCGCCGGAGCGCACCGGCACCATCGTCGACGACGACGTGCCGAAGACATGGCGCAGCCGCGGCGCGAGAACCTCGCCCGGCGCGAACGCGAACGCGGGCTTGCCGTCGTGCTCGAGCGTGAAGCCGACGTGCGGGTACGCGAGCGCGAGCGTCGCGAGCCACGACGTGATGCGCGCGAACTCGGCGGCCGGCGAGCGCAGATATTCGCGCCGCACCGGGACGTTGCCGAACAGCTCGCGCACGACCACGCGCGTCCCCGGCGGCCCCGCGACCGGGCGCAACGCGCCGAGCTCGCCGGCGTGCGCGTCGAGCGCCGTCGCGACCTCCGCACCGGATGCGCGCGAGACGATCGTCACCTTGGCGACCGCCGCGATCGACGCGAGCCCTTCACCGCGAAAACCGAGCGTCTCGACGTGCGTCAGCGCCGCGGCGTCGACGATCTTCGACGTCGCGTGGCGCGTGACCGCGAGCGGCAGATCGTCGGGCGCGATCCCGATGCCGTCGTCGGCGACCTCGATCTCCACCAGGCCGCCGCCGCGCACGCGCACGGCGATGCGCGTCGCGTCGGCATCGAGCGCGTTCTCCACGAGCTCCTTCACGACCGACAGAGGCCGCTCGATCACCTCGCCGGCGGCGATCTGCCCGATCGTCTCGGAGTCCAGGAGCCGAATCACCCCCAACGGTTCAAAGGTCGGGGACGGGCTCCCCTTTGTGATCCTTGTAGCGGTCGGGGTCGAACAGCCATGCGGGTGGATCCGCGGGGAACGTCACGTCGGAGATGGCCCACCGGCCGTCACCCGTGACGTTGATGATCAGCGCGCGGTGCAGCTCGAAATGACCGGCTGCGCCGACGTTGACGAGATGACCGTCGATAACCGCCGTATCGACCGTGATGAGATAGCGGAACGAGAGCCCGCCGTTCTCCACGAACCGCTCGGCGACGTAACGCTTCGGGATGAACGTGCTCGCGTCGATCCACACCTCGCGCAGGACGTTGTGGCCGGGATCGCGGTACGGAAACAAGCCAAGATGGTGGACCGGCGCTCCGCCGAGCTCCGTGTCGCCCAGATCGGCGATGCGGTACGAGAGATTGTAGCCGGTCACGGAGCCGATCGCGCGCAGCGGGCCCGCGGACGGCGTGGGTTCGGGCGTCCCCGGCGCTTCGAAGATCCCCGTCCGCCCCGCACGGCGCGGGCGAAGCCCGAAGTCGGCCAGCGGGAACTCGCCGACCCGCTCGATCAGCGTGTTCGGAAAGAGGTTGCCGGTCACGACCTGCGGCTCGACGTGGACCGCGTCCCCGTGCATGTTTCGAATCGTTCGCACCCAAGCGTGCGCGTCGGATACGCGCTCGACTATGCGCAGCCGGTCCGCGATCAGTCCGGACTTGCGCGTCGAACTCTCCTGCACCGTGAACGCGATGTACGCGGGAACGGGCAGCGCGTTCACCGCCGCGCGCATCTTGACGTAGATCTCCGTCACGCCCGGCGGCGGTGTCTGCGCCGTACCGGCCGCCGGCAGCGCGCCGGCTGCCACGACCACGATGAGCGCTGCCGAAATCCGCATGCGGCCGGACCGACTACCGCGGCGGCGGCAAGACGTCGTTCACCGCGATCGCGTCGTCGGGAAACGAGAGCGGCGCGACCGAGTCCCCGCGCTCGACGCGAACGTGCTTTTTGTACCGCTCCCCGCGGGGTTCGCGATAGACGTCGACGTGGCCGTGCTCCACGTCGACGACCCAATATTCACGCACGCCCCGCCGCGCATACGCGCGCAGCTTCGCACCAGCGTCGTAGCGAAGCGAGGACATCGCTACCTCCACGACCAGGAACACTTGCGACGGTTTCGGGTGCGCGACGGCGTACTGCTCTTCGGGGAGCGCGCTGAGCATGACGTCCGGCTCGGGTTCGGACCATCGGTCGAGCGTCAGGGCAGCCTGCACCCTGATGTACGCTCGGCCGGCAAAGCGGTCGTAAAAGGCGCTCATCACGCGCTGGACGCTGTAGGCGTGCGGCGGTCCGCCGGGCGGCATCTCGATCAGCTGCCCGTCGAGTAGCTCGACGCGCTCTTCGGGTGCAAAGATCCCCGCTTCGCCCATACGGTAGTATTCCGCGACGGTGATCCGCCGGATGCGCATCTCGTCGTGGTTCGGCGGTCTTGACTGGGTTGCTTCTGCTGTTGCTTGCATCTCACTCACCGGAGTGTCGCTCCGCCTCGGTGACCCCGTCGTTTCCGGTTCGTGACGGCGGCGTGTCGTCCCGCGCCGTTTCGGCCAACCGCAACCGCGGCAGCGCGTCCGACTGCGTCTCGCGCACGTACGCCACGAGCGCTTCGCGCACGTAGCAGCGCAGGTCCCACAGCGTGCCGCTGTCGCGCGCGCTGACGAGCGCGCGGATCTGCACGGCGCGATCGGTCGCGTCCGTGACTTCCACCTGCAGCGTCTTGCCGTCCCACAGCGGCGTGCCTTCGAGGATGCGCGGCAGCTGCGCGCGCAGCGCGGCGACGTCGACCGTGTAGTCCGCGAACAGGTAGACTTCGCCGACCAGGTTCGCCGTTCGCCGCGTCCAGTTCTCGAAGGGCGTCGTGATGAAGTACGTCAGCGGCAGCACCATGCGCCGCAGATCCCAGATGCGCACGACCACGTAGGTGCTGTGAATCTCCTCGATCCGGCCGAACTGCTTCTCGACGATGACGACGTCGTCGATGCGGATCGGCTGGGTCAGCGCGAGCTGCACGCCTGCGATGAGGTTCTCGAACAGCGGACGCGCCGCGATGCCCGCGACGAGCCCCAGCACGCCGGCCGACGCGAGCAGCGTCGTGCCCAGCGTGCGAATCGACGGGAACGTCATCAGCATCGCGCCGAGCGCGATGACGATCACCACGGTCACGACGACGCGGGTCAGGATGTCGACGCGCGTGCCGAGCTGGCGCGCGTGCAGGTTGTCCTCGACGTCGATGCGGTGGCGCGCGATCACGAGGTCGCCGAACAGGCGGACCGTCGCGATGAACGTCCACGCCACCGCCGCGATCGTGAGCAACCCGGTGAGGTGAACGGCCGGGCGCGTCCACGCGGCGGGAAGGTCGAGCTGCGGCGCGGCGGCGAGGATCGCGACGAGCGGGAAGATGTACGCCGCCGGACGGCACGTCCGGCGCACCACGGCGGCGGCCAGCGTGCTGTGGCGGCGCTCGGTCCAGCGCGCGAACAGCCAGTAAACCACGCGATGGACGACCAGGCCGGCCACGACGGCGATGACCACCCACGCGACGCCGGTGATCGCGTCGAGCTGGTTGCCGTTCAGCCACACTCGCTTCATCCGCTACCGTGTACCCTTGCCGAAGCCGGCGCGGCGCCTTATCATCACGGCGTGATCGCAATCAGCTCGCTGCTCACCGCCGATTGCGAAGCGCTCGTACCCGACCTCGTGCGGCTGACGGTCGACACCGTCGACGCCGGGGCGGCGCTAGGCTGGGAACGGCCGCTCGATCCCGACGACGCCGCGCGTTACTGGGCGCAGCGGATACCGCGCTTCGACGGCGACGACTGCGCGCTCTTCGCCGCGTTCGCCGGCGACGATCTGGTCGGCGCGGTGCAGCGCGAACGCGGACGCTTCCCGACCCACCGCCATCGCGCCGAGATCGCGAAGCTGATGGTGCTGCGCCCGTGGCGGCGGCGCGGCATCGCGCGCGCGCTGATGGACGAGCTCGAAGACGACGCGTTCGTGCGCGGCATCGAGACGCTCGTGCTCGACGTGCGGCCGGGCGAACCCGCCGAGGCGCTCTACCTCGCCAACGGCTTCGAGCGCACGGGCCTCGTCCCGCACGCCGTCAAGCTCGGCGACGGCACGTTCGAGGACGCCGTGTACTACTGCAAGCTGCTGCGCTGAGCGCGCGGCGCTCACATCTCGAACAGCAGCGGCTGCTCGAGCACGCCCGGCTTCGCGAGCTTACCGCGCAGCGGCACCGCGACTTCGAGCGTGGGCCGGCCTTCGAGCACTTCGGCGATCTCTCGCGCGCGCGCGACGACGGCGGGCGGAAGGCCCGCCATGCGCGCGACCTCGATGCCGAAGGAGCGCGACGACGAGCCCGGCAGCACGCGGTGCGAGAACACCGGCGCGCCGCCCTTCGTGCTCTCGACCGCGGTGATGTGGAAGTTCACGACGAGCGGCCAGCGGTCGGACAAAAAGACGAGTTCGTGGAAATGCGTCGCGAACAGCGCCATCGGCGCGCGCGACTCGCGCTCGAGCAAGTACTCGCAGATCGCCTGTGCGATGGCGAGGCCGTCGACGGTGCCGGTGCCACGCCCGATCTCGTCGATCAGCAGTAGGCTGCGGTCCGTCGCGCGGCGCAGGATGTTCGCGGCCTCCGCCATCTCGATGTAGAACGTCGACTGCCCCGACGCGAGGTCGTCGCCCGCACCGATGCGCGTGAAGATGCGGTCGACGATGCCGAGCTTCGCCGCGCGCGCGGGGACGAACGAGCCGATCTGCGCGAGCACGACCAGGAGCGCCGTCTGGCGCAGGTACGTCGACTTGCCGCCCATATTGGGCCCCGTCAGCAGCAAGAAGCGTGCGCGCTCGGTGCCCAGCCGCAAGTCGTTCGGCACGAACGACGAGCCCGGCAGCGCCTCCATCACGGGGTGCCGCCCGTCGACGATCTCGACGATGCTGTCCTCGGCGAACGACGGCCGAACGTAGCCGCGCTCGCCCGCAACCTGCGCGAGCGAGCAGTACGCGTCGAGCTCCGCCAGCGCGTCGGCGGTCGAAAGCAAGTCGTCGACGCGTTCGGCGATGCGCTCCACGAGGTTTTCGTACAGCGCCTGCTCCAGCCGCAGCTGGCGCGACTCCGCCGACGCGATCGCGACGTCGAGCTCGCGCAGCTCGGGCGTCACGTAGCGCTCGCCGTTCGCCAGCGTCTGCTTGCGCGTGTAGTCGGCCGGCACGTTCGCGATCTGCGACTTGGGCACTTCGATCGCGTACCCGAACGCCGACGCGTACTTCACCTTGAGCGACTTGATCCCGCTGCGCTCGCGCTCGCGCTCTTCGAGCGCGGCGATCCGCGCTCGCGCATCGCCGCGCAGCGCCACGCACTCGGCCAGATCGGGGCTCGCCTCGCCACGGATCACGCCGCCGTCGGCCATGGTCGCGGGCGGCTCGTCGACGAGCGATGCGGCGAGGTCGGCGCGCAGCTCGTCGTACTGGCCGACGCGCGCGGCGATCGCGTGCATGCCGGCGGGCAGCGACGTCTCGCGCAACGCGTCGGCGATCGGGTCGAGCAGCGCGAGCGTTCGCCGCAGCGACGCGAGGTCGCGCGGCAGCACGCGCCGGAAGCGCACCTTCTGCGCGATGCGCTCGAGGTCGAAGCAGCCGTTGAGCACGTCCTGCAGCGCCAGCCGCCGCGCCGCGTCGCGCACGAGCGCCTCGACGCAGTCGGCGCGGGCGCCGATCGCCGCCGCGTTCACCAGCGGCGCGAGCACCCAGCGCCCCAGCAGCCGCGAGCCCATCGCGGTGCGCGTGTGGTCGATCGTCGCGAGCAGCGTCGCGCGCGGGTTCGCGCCGAGCGCCTTCGTCAGTTCGAGGTTCTTGCGCGTGTTCGGGTCCAGCGCGAGGAACGTCGCCTGGCGGTAGAACTGCGCGTCGCGCAGCGCCGTCGCGCCGCTGTGCTGCACGCTGACGCGGCGCACGAACGCGCCCAGCGCGTCGAGCGCGCGGTGCATCGCGAGCGACGCGTCGAGCGAGAAGCCGTCGATCGGATCGCGCGCGCGCTCGCCCACCGCGGCGAGCACCGGCGCGGCGATGCGCGTCTGCGCGTCGGAGAGCGCCGCGTCGAGCGCCGCCCGCATGTCGTTGGGAACGTCCGCGACGAGCTCGGCAGGTTCGAGCCGCCCGATCTCGGCGAACACGTCTTCGAGCGCCGACTCGCCGTCGAACGCGGTCGCCGACACGTGGCCCGTCGAGATGTCGGCGTGCGCGAGCGCGATGACGTCGTCGTAGGATGTGATCGCGGCGAGGTAGTTGTGCGCGGACCGTTCGAGGATGTGCTCCTCGAGCAGCGTCCCCGGCGTCACGACGCGCACGACGTCGCGCCGCACGAGCTTGTTCGGGATCGGGGCTTCGAGCTGCTCGGCCAGCGCGACGACGCGGCGCTGCGCGACGAGCTTGGCGAGGTAACCGTCCAGCGCGTGGTGCGGGACGCCGGCCATCGCGACGCGCCGCCCGCCGCCCGCTTCTTTCGACGTCAGCGCGATCGAGAGCGCGCGCGCGATCGTCTCGGCGTCTTCACCATAGGCTTCGTAGAAGTCGCCGACGCGAGAGAGCAAGATCGCCTCGGGATAGCGATGCTTCATCCCGAAGTATTGCTCGAGCATCGGCGACCACGTCAGGGTCGTCGTCATCCGAGCCGTAACCGCATCCGCCGCCCGTTCCCGACGGCTGGCGTTCCCTCCCTGTGGAGAATGTGGACGGCAGGGCTTTCGCTCGCACGCCGAGGAGGCTGCGCGCGTGCGGCGCCGCCTGATCGTCACGGTCGACGACTTCGGACTTGCGATCCCGGTGAACGAGGCGGTCGAGCGCGGGCATCGCGACGGCATCGTCACTGCGGCGAGCCTGATGGTCGCGGAAGCGGCGGCCGCCGATGCGATCGCTCGCGCGCGCGCCAACCCGACGCTCGCCGTCGGCCTGCACGTCGTCGTCGTCGCGGGGCGCCCGGTGCTGCCGCCGGAGCGCATCCCCGAGCTCGTCGGCAGCGACGGGCTTTTCTCCAACGAGCTCGCGCGCGCGGGCGTGAAGTACTTCTTCCGCCGCTCGGCGCAGCGCCAGCTCGAAGCGGAGATCCGCGCGCAGTTCGAGGCGTTTGCCGCGACCGGACTGCCGCTCGACCACGTCAACGCGCAGTGTCACTACCACCTCCATCCGACGGTGCTCGGCCTGATCTTGAAGGTGAGCCGCGACTACGGGCGCCCGCCCGTGCGCGTCCCCGAGGAGCCGGGGCACGCCGCGTTTCTGTGGCCGTTCTTGCAGGTGATGAAAGTGCGCCTGCGCGCGAGCGGCGTCGCGCACAACGACCGCGTGTTCGGCTTCAACGACACCGGCGCGATGACGCAGGAGCGCGTCCTCGGCTTTCTCGCAAACCTCCCGAGCGGCACGACGGAGATGTACTTCCACGCCGCAACGCGCCGCTGGCCCGAGATCGCACACGATTTGGCGTCGTACAAGCTGGAGGACGAGTTTGCCGCGCTGGTGAGCCCGCGCGTCGCCGGCGCCGTGCACGCGAGCGGCGCCGAACGCATCGCGTTCCGCGATCTGGGCCGTGCGAGCTGACGCGCGCGGCCTCGCCGCGGGGCTTACCCTCATGGCAACCGTGGCAGGCTTGGTCTACGCGGTGGCGGCGATCGATCGCCTTCGCGCATTCGCCCGCCGGTCGCGCAACCAGGGCGCGAAGCCGCAGCGGCAGCCCGCCGTGACGATCATGAAGCCCGTGAGCGGGATCGACGCGGAGCTCGAAGCAAACCTCCGCTCCTTCTGCGAACAGGACTATCCCGACTTCGAAGTCGTGTTCGGCGTTCACGATGCGGGCGATCCCGCGTTGGACGTAATTCGCGGAGTCGCCGCGGAGACACAGCGGCGAACCGCCGTCGTCGTCGGCGACGGCGTCTTGCGCTGCCGCAATCCGAAGATGGCGAACGTCGCCCCGATGCTGGCGCACGCGCACGGCGAGATCTTCGTGATCTCGGACAGCGACATGCGCGTCGCGCCGGACTACCTCGATGCCGTCACGGCGCCGTTCGAAGACCCTCGCGTCGGTGCGGTGACCGCGCTCTACCGCGGCGAACCGGCCGACGGCGCGCTCGCGTCGATCCTGGGCGCGATGTGCCTCACCGAACAGTTCGCGCCGTCGACGCTCGTCGCGGACCTGATCGAACCGGTGCAATACATGTTCGGCTCGACGATGGCGGTCCGCCGCGACATCCTTGCCGCGATCGGCGGCATCGACGTGCTCGGCGATCACCTCGCGGACGATTTCGCACTGGGCCGGCTCGTCACCGAGCACGGATATCGCGTCGCGGTGGCTTCCTGCGTCGTGGTGAACGTCGTGGCCGAACCCAGCGTCGGCGCGCTCGTGGAACACGAGCTTCGCTGGGCGCGCACGATCCGGGCGATCAAGCCGTTGAACTATCCCGGGATCGTCTTGACGTACCCGCTCCCGCTCGCGCTGGCCCATCTCGCGCTCGCGCGCGACAAACGCGTACCGCTCGCGCTGCTCGCAATCGCCGTGATGCTTCGAATCGCGGTCGCCGACACCGCGCACACTACCTTCGGTTCTCAGCAGCGCCCGCCGCGATGGTTGATCCCGTTGCGCGATGCGATCGGCGTCGTGGTATGGGCACGGGGCCTTTGGGGACGCAGCGTTCGATGGCGGGGACAGCCGCTACGAATCGCGGCGCGGGACCGCCTGGAGCACGGGCAGGATTAGGCGTATGCGGCGCGCACGAACGTGCATGCCGGTAACCTCCTCCCAACAACGTGCCGCGGTCGAGCTCGCGGCGATCGCGTACTCGGACGAGGTGAATCCCGCCAACCGCGTCGCCGACATCGAAGCCGCCCTCGCGAAAATCCCGGCCGCAGCCAACGGTCCGTGGACGCTGGCGTGGGGGCCCGGCGAAGTCGAAGGCATCCTCGCTTATGTCGCGCTCGCCGCCGACAAGACGACGTACGCGCTCGCGTTCCGCGGCAGCTTGGGCGAGATCATGGCGCACGAGTTCGTCGACAACTGGCTGCTCAACGGCGAGACGTTTCGCCAGGTCCCCTGGCTGTATCCGCAAGGCGGTGACGTCAACGTGTCGGCGGGGATGAATCAGGCACTCGCGTACACGACGATGCTGACGGACCAGACGACGCACAAGCACCTGCTCGACTTCCTGCGTGAAGTGACTGCGAGCAACGACGATTCGCTGCAGCTTCTGGTTACCGGCCACAGCCTGGGCGGGGCGATCGCACAGCTTGCGTCACAGTGGCTGTACCATCAGCTCGTGGAGGTCGACGGAAACGAGGAGATCTACATCACGCCGCTGACGTTCGCCGCGCCGAGCACGGGGAACCAGCAGTTCGCCACGCTGTTCGAGACGACGTTCCCGACGAACTACGCGCTGGTGAACACGCTCGACATCGTCCCGCTCGCATGGTGGAACCTCGACGCGATCCAGCACATGTATCCCCCGCCCGCGCAGGCGATCGCGCAGTTCGGCGTCGCCGTCGCGGGGCTGCTCGCGATCTACAAAGACTCGCTCGCCACCGCGTACAAGCCGGTCACGGCGCCGCCCGCGGACACGTTCAAGGGCTGGATGCCCGAACGCCCGGACAAGTTCGCGCACACGATGGAAGAAAACCACTCGATCGTCATCTACAAAGGCCACGTCGTCTGGGCGACCGGCATCCCGGCCTGAGGCGCGCGACCGTTCGCTAGACGGCGAGCAAATCGATCAGCGGCGGCGCGACGGATTCCGCGATCCCGTCGTAGCTCGTCGCACGGCCGACGCACGTTCCGCGCACGCCCCACACCGACGCGCTCTCGATGCACACGTCGGCCCATGGGCGCGACAGATCGGGCGCCGACTCCGTCAGCGGGATGTTCACGGTGACGTTGTCGACCGTCTTCGCGCTGAGCCGCGTCGCGTCTTTGCGCGACACGCCGTGGATCAGCGCGCGCACGGTCGTCCCGATCTTGCGGTCGTGATAGGCGCGCACCGCTTCGTCCTGCACCGCCTTGAGCCGCACGAAACGGTCCTGTGCGACCTCCTTGGGAACGGCGTTCGCGGCGTGCCACACCGCCGCCGGCGTCCCGCGCCGCGGCGAGTACACGAACATGTACGCCTGCGCGAAGATCCCGGACTTGCACACGTCGACCGTCTGCTGGAAATCGTCTTCCGTCTCGCCTGGGAAGCCGACGATCAGGTCGGTGGTGATCGCCCAGCTCGGGTTGTGCGACGTGAACGTCGCAATGCGCTCGAGGAACTGCTCGATCGTATACTTCCGGTTCATCTTGCGCAGCATCGCGTTTGAGCCCGACTGCAGCGCGAGGTGGAAGCGCGGGTTCATCTTGGGCAGCGTCGCGCACACGCGCGCGAGCTTCTCGTTGAGGTCCTTGGGGTGCGAGCTGATGAACGCCACCCGCTCGACCGATTCGATCGCGCACACTTCTTCGAGCAGGTCGGCGAAATCCGCACCGGTCGCCGGCTCCTTGTACGCGTTGACCGTCTGGCCGACCAGCGTGATCTCGCGCGCGCCACCCGCGGTTTTCATTTCGATGTCGGCGAGGATGTCGCGCATCGGCCGGTGGTCGAAGCGCCCGCGCACGTGCGGCACGATGCAGAACGTGCAGTAGTACGAGCACCCGCGCTGGATCGTCACGAAGCCGCGCAGCCCGTCGTAGGGCCCCGCGATCCCCTCGCCGGCGCCGCCCATGACGGTCTCGATCTCGCGGTCGACGCTGAAGTCGTTGTCGGGGTAGTCCGCGCGCCATGCCGCGAGCGCGTCGCCGAGCGCGCCTAGTTCGCTCGTGCCGAACACGCCGTCGACGTGCGGCATGATCTGCTGCATGCGGCCCTTGTCCTGTTCGGCTAGACACCCCGTGACGATGACCTTCACCGAGCGGTCCGCGTTCTTGATCGCCTTCCAGTGCCCGATGCGCCCGTACGCACGCTTCTCCGCGTTGTCGCGCACCGTGCACGTGTTGAGCACGAGCACCGCCGCGTCTTCGGGGCGCTCGGCCAGCGTGAAGCCGGCCGAGATCGCGCGGCGCTGGATGTCCTGCGAATCGGCCTCGTTCATCTGGCAGCCGTGCGTTTCGATGTAGATCTGCGCCACTTTAGAATTTCTTTTCGGGGAGCGGTGCCATCAGCGCGTTTCCGAGGAGAGCGTGGTGAGGAGGTCGAGCGGGAGGTACAGGCGCGAGCCGATCATCGTGGGCGCTTCGCCGTAGTCGACGAGCTTGCCGTCGACCCGGTATGCCGTGGACCCGATGTGCCCGATCACTTCATGGCCGCCGTAGCGCACGACGACCTTCTCGCCGACGAGCCGGATCGCGCCGCGCGGCACGTAGTCCTCCGCCGGCGCGACGACGCTCGGCCGCACCGCCTCCACCTCGGGCTGGAGCACGACCTCGGTTCGCGTCCCCGGCCACACCATCACCGAGCGCGTGATGCGGCCCCGCGGCGTGCGCGCGGTCAGCTCGTGCGTCCCGGCCGCCACCGCGATGGTGCCGTCCTTCGCCGGCACCGCGGGGCGGCCGTCCACGTACGCCGTCCGCACCTTGCCGTGGATGCCGATCCAGCCCAGCAGCGGGTGCAGCGTGCCGGCCCGGACAGGCTCGAGGCGGGTCGAGCTGAGCGTCGTCTGCCCGACCACCACGCTCACGTCGAGCTGCAGCGGGCTCCAGCCCGTCTTCGTCAGGCCGACCGTATGGCGGCCGGCCGCCAGCGCGCCGAGCACGAGGGGGCTGCGGCCCACGTAGGTGCCGTCGATCCAGACGTCCGCCCCGGTCGGGAGCGTCGTCACGTAGAGCGAGCCGGTCGGGACGGCGGCCAGGAGGAGCGCGCACACCACGGCCGTCGCGAGGCGACGGAGCATATTATTGGGAACCTTGGTCGGTCATGTCCGAAGCCCTCGCACCCTCCCTGCGCGTGCGACCTGCGACCGTTGCGGTCGTGGGGCGCCCCAACGTGGGGAAGAGCGCGCTGTTCAACCGCCTGCTGGGCCAGCGCCTCGCCATCGTCGAGGATACTCCCGGCGTCACGCGCGACCGCCTCTACGCGCTCGCCGAGTGGAACGGCCGCACGTTCACGCTGGTCGACACCGGCGGCATCGACACGGAGATCGATCCCGACGACGTGATCGGGCGCGGCACGCAGGCGCAAGCCGAGTCCGCGGCGCGCGACGCCGACGTGATCGTGTTCGTCGTCGACGCGCAGGACGGTCTCACGCCCGTCGATGCGGACGTCGCGAACATCTTGCGCCGCAACCGCAAGCCGGTGATCCTCGTCGCGAACAAGATCGAATCGCCCAAGCACGCGGCGTCGGTGCACGCGGAGTTCGGCGGCCTGGGTTTCGGCGAGGTGTACGGCGTGTCGGCGCTGCACGGCGAAGGCACCGGCGACCTGCTCGACGCGATCGTCGACAAGCTGCCGCCCGACGATCCGAACGACCTCGGGGAAGCGGAGCTGTCGCTCGCGCTGATCGGCCGGCCCAACGTCGGCAAGTCGTCGCTGCTCAACGCGCTGCTGAACGAAGAGCGCGCGATCGTGTCCGACGTTCCGGGCACGACGCGCGACGCGATCGACACGCTGTTCACATGGAGCGGCCGCACGTTCCGCCTGATCGACACCGCCGGCGTGCGCAAACAACCCGGCCACCACGGCTCGATCGAATACTATTCCTCACTGCGCTCGCTCAAGGCGATCGCGCGCTGCGACGTCGCGATCCTGCTGATCGACGCGCTCACGGGGCCGACCAATCAGGACCGCCGCCTCGCGGGGATCGCGCTCGAGGAGCGCAAAGCGCTGATCATCGTCGGCAACAAGTACGACCTCGTGCGCGAGCTGGGCGAGTACAGCCAGGGCGAGCTCGCCAACGAGATCCACGCGCAGCTGCCGTTCGCGTCGTTCGCGCCGGTGACGTTCCTGTCGGCGCTCACCAAGCGCCGCCTGCAGAGCCTGATGCCGCTGGTCGAAAAGGTCGCGACGAACCTCGACCGCCGCATCCCCACCGCGAAGCTCAACGCGATCGTGCGCGACGCGGTGCTCGCGCACCCGCCGCCGATCCATTCGGGCAAGCCGCTCAAGATGCTCTACGTCTCGCAGCCGCAGACGCACCCGCCGCTGTTCGTGTTCCACGTCAACGACCCCGACCTCGTGCCCGCGTCGTACAAGCGCTTCATCGAGAACACGCTGCGCGCGGAGTTCGATTTCGAAGGCGTGCCGCTGACGTTCGAGTTCCGCTCGCGCCGCGACGAAGGCGACCACGGGGATCACGATCGCGGCTCGCGTCATCGCGAGGCTTCGCCGGGATGAATTTCATCGCACTGTGCGCCGCCACAGTCGTCGTGGCGTTCTTCGTCGGCGCCATCCCGTTCGGCGTGCTCGTCTCGCGCGCGTTCTACGGAACCGACATCCGCAAGTCGGGCAGCGGGAACATCGGCGCGGCGAACGCGTTGCGCACGCTGGGCAAGCGCGGCGCGATCGCCGTGCTGGCGCTCGACGCGCTCAAAGGCTTCGCCCCCACGCTCGCGGCCATGGCGCTGGGCGGGCCCGTCCCCGCGGCGCTCGCGGCGGTCGCGTCGGTGGTCGGCCACTGCTGGTCGCCCTTCCTCGGCGGCAAAGGCGGCAAAGGGGTCGCCACCTATTTCGGCGCGTTGTTCGCGCTGTGGTGGCCGGCGGGTCTCGCGTTCATGCTCGTCTGGGTCGCGATCGTCGTCGCGTGCGGCTTCGCATCGGTCGCCTCGATGCTGGCGTCGGCCGTGATGGGCTTCGTGCTGTGGTACGGCCTCGGCAGGGAGGGCCTCGTCTGCGGCATCGTGCTGGCGGTGTTCGTGATCTATCGCCACCGCGAGAATCTCGAGCGGCTCCGGCACGGGACGGAAAACCGGCTCTCATTGCTGAAAGCGGGCACGACAAGATGATTAGCAGCAATGATTTTCGCAACGGCGTCACCATCGTCATCGAAGGCCAGCTCTGGACGGTGATCGAGTTCCTGCACGTCAAACCGGGCAAGGGCTCCGCGTTCGTGCGAACCCGTCTGAAGAACGTGAAGAGCGGCGCGACGGTCGAACGCACGTTCCGCGCCGGCGAGAAGCTGGAGCGCGCCACGGTCGACAACCGCGACATGCAAATGCTCTACAACGACGGCGACGGCTACCACTTCATGGACAGCGAGACGTACGAGAACTTCACGCTGCAGAAGGACGTCATCGGCGACCCCGCCGATTTCCTCAAAGACGGCATGCGCATCGCGGTGCAGTTCCACGACGGCACGCCGATCGGCGCCGATCTGCCGGCGCACGTGGAGCTGAAAGTCGAAGAGACCGACCCCGGCTACAAGGGCGACACGGCGACGGGCACCACGAAGCCGGCGAAGCTCGAGACGGGCGCGACGGTCAACGTGCCGCTGTTCGTCAACCCCGGCGACGTCATCCGCATCGACACGCGCGACCGCCGCTACATCGGACGCGTCCAGAGCTGATCGGATCGTTGGGCGTGCGGTGACGCCGCTCGGCGCGCTCGAGCTCTTCGCGGTCGGCGTGGCGGCGAGCATCTTCGGCTCCATCGTCGGCCTGGGCGGCGGGTTCGTGATCATCCCCGTGCTGCGCGTCGCGTTCGGCGTGCCGCCGGCGCAGGTCGCGGGCACGTCGCTGCTGATGGTGCTCGCGAACACCGGCGCATCGACGTTCGGCTACCTGCGCAACCGCGTCGTCGACCTGCGGCTCGCGCTGCCGTTCACGCTGGGCGCCGTGCCCGGCAGCATCGTCGGCGTGTTCGCGGTGAAGCGGTTTACGCCGAGCGGCTTCGACATCGCGTACGGCTGCGTGCTGATCGTGCTCGCGGTGCTCGTCGTGCGCCGCCGTTCGGTCACGTCACGGCCTGTAGGCGAACGGACCTTTGCGCACGATCCGCGCGTCGGCGTGATCGCCGGGTTCGGGATCGGCTTCTTCTCCTCGCTGTTCGGGATCGGCGGCGGCGTCGTGCTGATCCCGCTGCTGCTGATCGCGGCGCGCATGCCGCCGCACGTCGTCACGGCGACGAGCGCCTTCGTCATCACGACGACCGCGCCGGTCGGCGTCGTCACGCACGCGCTCGCCGGCGACGTGGACTGGGCGTTCTCGCTGCCGCTCGTACTGGGCGGCCTCGTCGGCGGCAGCATCGGCCCAGTCATCCAGCAGCGCGTGTCGTCGCCGCGGCTCATCACGCTGCTCGCAGCCGCGCTGATCGTGGCGGCACTGGGCCTTGCGCTTCGTCACCTGTTCTGAGAGAGCGGCGAAACGCCGAAAACCACATCAATTCTTATCACACGCACCCGGTCGTTCGGTACGCCCGGTGGGGTATCGTGACTACATGACCAAACGAAGCGAGTTCTTGGCCGCCGGGGCCGTCGCCGCATTGGCGGCCGGCGCGGTCGGGGCCGCCGTAACCCCCGCGAGCGCCGCCGACAACGCCGTACTTGACGAGGCAGCGTTCGCAGCGCGGATCAAGAGCAGCGCGAAGCACCGCCAGCTCATCGCGGCCCCGCGCGTCGACGACGGCGCACCGTTGCAATTCGTCGTCAACACGCTCAACGGGTTCAAGACCGGCTGGAACGAGCCCGACGGCAACGTGCAGATCGCGCTGGTCCTGTTCGGGTCGGCGGCAACGATCGGGCTGGACGACGAAGCCTGGCGCATGTACAAGCTCGCCGACATCGTCAAGAAGGTCCAACAAGAGTTCCTCACCGTGGACGCGTCGCAGGGTAACCCGTGGTCGCGCGCCACGGTGGGCCGCGGCGGAGACCGGTCGGTACCGGCGCTCATCGCACGCGGTGTGCGCATTATCGTCTGCAACACCGCGCTCGGCGACATCGCCAACCGCATCGTCGCGGCAGGCTATGGCGACGGCGGCGACGCGTTCGCCATCCAGGCGAAGCTGCGCGCTCGCGCACTACCCGGCACGGACATCGTACCGGCCGGCATCAGTTCGGTAGCCGTCCTCCAAGAGCACGGCTACAGCTTCTTCAGCGCGGCTCTCTAAAGCGGCGAGCACCGTGTCTTGCGACACGGTGCTCGTTCGATGGTGCGACAGACCCGAGACCGAAGAGGATTCTATCACACCACCTCCGGCTCGACAAGCAAACCGGGCTGGAGCGGGCGGGAATCGAACCCGCTGCGCGACAGATCTCGGGTCTGTCACGTCGACAGCCATCGAACCGCCCCAGCGCCGGTATAATCACGCGTCGAATCACTTTGGCAAGGGCGACGCACGGGCCAGAAAGATTCGACGCGGTTCAGCGCATGAGCATAACGTGGTGCCGCGACGCGGCACGCCCAACTCGACAGGGCGCATCTACACGTTTTTGAACGCGACGACCGGAATGCGGTAACATGCGCAGACGACGTTGGTGGCGAGCCGCCGAAGGCCCCGCCAAACCTCATGCTGCGTTATGCGACGGTGGTTCCGAAATCTCCAGCAGAGTCAGAGCCCACTCACAGGCCGAGAACGTCTGACACCGTCCGCAAAGAAGGGCGCGCCTGAGCAAGTGCGACTCCAAAGCTTAGCCTTGTGATTTGGCAACTATTTACTGATCCTCGTCGTCGCTAAAAAGAAACTTCAGATCGGGCAAACCCGGGTCTTCACCTGCGTTAAGCTTTTCAATAAACTCGTCCATCTTCGCCATGTCAGCTCGAACGGCTTCCGGAGAGTCGCCCATTAACTCAATCTCCTCATCGAGGCTCACCGCCATTGAGCCGAAAACAGGACGTGCAGCAATAAGTCCCTCGCTCAACTCAAACCATATCGGGCGCACGCCGACCGCAGCCACGGCAGAGGCGACCTGTCTAGCCGAACCAATAGCGCGCCTAAGATCGGCCGCTACGGGATGGTTGCCGGCCCACTGCGGCTCTCCGAAATGCAGCCTGTGCAATACGGTTGTCTCTTTAACACGGTAAGGCTTTACGATCCTCATAAAGCGCGACTCGAAAAAGCGTGACAGCATACCGTAGTCGACGAAATGCACGCCATCCTCCGTCGGCGGCCGCTGAAACGGTGACTGGTAAACGATGCACGGTACTACAATCTTCTGATCTAGTTCGCACCCAAACCGCGCCGCAAAGGCATCGCGATGCCTTTCAAGCCCGGCGCAAAGGCGTCGAATTTGCGTTAGGTCGTCGTCAACTGCATCACGAAACTGACGCTCGAGTTTCGCATCGTTGGGGGGAAGGAGGCGATTTTTACATTCGAAGATAAAGACGTATTCGCCCCAAACCATGATAGCGTCGTATTCGAAAACCTCACGATTTCGACGAAAGGTCCAATTATCGACCTGCGCATCTCCTTGCGATGCAAGAAGTTCCCGAAGCGCCTGTTCAAACGCCGGACCCTTCTTATCTAGCGAGCCATGTGAATGTATTACCGACAACACGACCGCAGAAATATTCATTTCGACTACGGCGGGTCCGAAGAGCAGCGCCTTTCCGCTTGATAGTTGAATTAATGGCGCGTCGAATATGTCTCTGCTCTTTCGCGAAAGCAGCAGCGACGAAACGCCATCTCGCGCCTTTGCAACATCGAGTCCGCGTTGAACGAGTTCCTGAATCAGCTGCTCTACATCTAACTCTTGCAGAAGGCCGGCGGCGCCTTGCTTCTGATGCGACTCTCGAGCAATTTCACGAAGGTAAGCAAAAATACGCAGCCACTCTACAATCCGCAGGGCACCATACCGCGCTTGATCCAAGTCTATATCGAAAGACAAAATCTCGCTCAGCGAAACACTCGCGTAAGCTTCCTCGAAGCTAAGGAATTCTACTTGGGGTAATCGGGTTGTTTTACTCCAGTGCCCAATTTTTTGCTCGATGTTCGTCTGATGTTTGAGAACGAAATGATCGCTCTTAATACGACGCCGAAGACGCTCGCGCGCAACCGAAAGTAGCAAGGCCCAAAGCGCATCCGCTTCGTTCGGTTGGTAAAATATAACCTCGTCGGCACTTTGATATTCTACCGGTAAATTAGTAACCGCGGCTGCAGATATACGCGCGATTCGACCTCCCTCGTATCGCAGATGCGTTTCCAAGTCTTCCCAACGGTTCCAACAAAGCGCATAATAGCGATCATTGCTGGCCCTCTTAAGCGCGCGTTCACTGGCTTCGCAGAGAGGGATATTTACGACTCCGGAATCCGTAAACCATCCACTGATGTGGGCTTGCATGAGGATCGAACTCATTGCGGCCATCGCGATAACGTCAATCGCCGTATCCGGCGAATACAGGGCGCCTTCGCCATCATAGCGCAGCATTCCAAACATCGGCGAATACGGGTCCGATTCTCGAATCTCATTTGATGCTTCACGGGCGAAATCGTCATAAGCTTTGGCAGCACTCTGGAGAGCCGCCGAGACGCGCTCTATCGGGCTAACATCACTTAATATCGTAGCGTCGACTCGGTCAAGGATCTGCTGATAGCCTTCGTCGATTGTCGCGAGGACTACAGCGATGGCTCGGACCTGCTCCGCTGCCTGTTCCCCAACCGCCTTTCCAATGTACGCCGCGAGCTCGTTCAAAAGCTCGTCTCGGAGGTCGCGTCGCTCTTGATCGTGTTTTAAGATGATTTCGTCAGAACCGACCAACTCGCTGCATAAAGTCCCGACGTCCTCATTGGAAAGGCTGTCTTCAAGACACCGCAGCAATTTCGGCCAAGATATCTCGCGGATCGCTTTCCGCAGTCGCTTCAAAACGATCGGCATAGAGTATGAACAAGAGGGTGTGAACGCGCCTGACTTGATAAGAGCTCTCGAATTGAGTCGCGCAACATCCCGAACTTCGCCGCTAGCGATCTGGAGGGGCGGCGCCTACCGCGCCGTTCGCGAAGCGGCACGCCCCAGCTCGACCGGGCGCATCTCCACCACCTCGAACGCCACGAGCTGTTTTCGGCAGCGCGCGCAGACCACGTTCGGCGACGGCTTGCGCTTGCGCAGCAGCTCCATCGTGCACTTCTCGCAGCGGATGATGTAGCGCTTCGTCGACTCGTTGAGCGGCGCCGCTTTGCCGAGGTCGTGGTAGATCGAGCGCAGGCCGAGCTCGCGCATCTTTTTCTTGAACGTCGCGGTGTGGCCGGGGTTCTTGCCGAGCGCGTGCAGCCAGGCATGGATCATCTCGTGCAGCAGCGTCTCGCGCAACTCACCCTCCTTGCCGACCAGGTGCTTCGGCGACAGCTCGATCAGCGGCGGCTTGTAGGTCACGCGGCCGGCGCTGTTGGAGAACCGCGCGTTGTACGCGATCCGGTAGGTGGGGATCTCGCCGCGGAAATGCATCCAGTTGTACTGTGCGAACAGCAGTTGCAGCTCGGCGACGTCGGGGAGACCGGGGAGCACGCGACAGCCTTCGCCAAGTCACCCGCGTGGGCTTGCCGGCGCGTATCGCTATTCCGATCATCGTGGTCTTCGCGGTGCTCTTCCTCGGGATTCTGGGCTGGTTTCTCCGCATCGGTTTCAGCACGACGGGATCGGCGTTCGGACCCAGCGGTACGCCCGCTCAGCAAGGCGACGCGCGCATCGCCGCGAC
The DNA here is from genome assembly GCA_035943995.1 of Candidatus Elarobacter sp. GTDB lineage: Bacteria > Vulcanimicrobiota > Vulcanimicrobiia > Vulcanimicrobiales > Vulcanimicrobiaceae > Vulcanimicrobium. The sequence continues at coordinate 54,009 of DASZBS010000015.1, forward strand.
GCCCGCGCCTCTAGCGACCGATCCACCGGGGACGTTCACCGTTCCTCAGACCGGTACGGGCCCCACGCAAGGCGGGTCGAACGCGCTCCCCGGCGCATCGACCGGCGGCGGCAACGCGGCCGGACCGCCGGCCCCCGTGATGCAGCAGCTCACCGAGCTGCGCGCGCGGGTCGCCCGCGATCCGAAGGACCGCGCCGCGCTCGTGCAGCTCGGCGACATGGAGTTTGCCGCGCGCAAGTTCGACAAGGCGGTCGACTTCTACCACCGCGCGCTCGTGCTCGACCCGGCCGATCCCGACGTCAAAGCCCGCTACGCGGCCGCGCAAAGGCAGCTCTCGCGATGAGGCTTTACATCTCCGCCGACATGGAGGGGACCGCCGCGGTCTGCTCGTGGACGCAAGTCGATCCCGCCAACACGACGGAGTACCCGTACTACCGGCGGCTGATGTCGCAAGAAGTGCGGGCCGCGATCGACGGCGCGCGCGACGCCGGCGTGCGCGACGTGCTCGTCAACGACTCACACTCCTCGATGCGCAACGTGCTGTGGGACGAGCTCCCCGACGACGTGCGCATGATCTACGGCAACCGCAAGCCGTTTTCGATGTCGGAAGGGATCGACGGCAGCTTCGACGCCGCGTTCTTCACCGGCTACCACGGCGCCGTCGGCACGCAGGACGCCACGCTCGACCACACCTACACCAGCGAGACGCTGCGCGAGACGCGCGTGAACGGACGCGCGTGCAGCGAGGCGATGCTCAACGCCGCCGTGCTGGGCCTCGCCGGGGTCCCGGTCGTGCTGATCACGGGCGACCGCGCGTGCATCGAGCAGACCAAAGCGGCGATGCCGTGGATCACCGGCGTGGTCGTGAAAGACTCGATCGGCCGCTTCGCGACCAACTCGCTGTCGCCGGCCCGCGCGCGCGAGCTGATCCGCGCGGGCGCGAAAGAGGCGATCGCGCACGTGAAGGAGGCGAAACCGTTCGTGTTCGAGCCGCCGGTCCGGCTGGAGCTCGATTTCTGCTTTACGCACAATGCCGACTTCGTCGACATGATGCCGGGCTTCGAGCGCATCGGCCCGCGCAGCGTGCGTTTCGCGCACGACGACTACCGCGTGGTGTTCAAGGCGTACGTCGCGGCGTTCCGGCTCGGCGCCGCCGCGAACGCGCCCGTGTGACGGCCTGATGCCGGTAGTCGCGTACCAGGGCCACGCCGGCGCGTTCAGCGACGTCGCGGCGCGCGCGCTGGCGCCCGGCGCGGACACGCGCGGGTACGGCTCGTTCGACGCGGCCGCGGCGGCGCTCGACGCCGGCGAAGCCGACTACGCGGTGCTGCCGATGGAGAACGCGATCGCCGGACCGGTCCCGCGCAACTACGAGCTGCTGTGGGAACACCCGACGCTGCGCATCCGCGGCGAGACGACGCTCCCGATCGAACTGTGCCTGATCGGCACGAGCGGCGCGAGCGAAGCAACGATCCGCGAGATTCGCTCGCATCCCGTCGCGCTGGAGCAAGTTCGCCGCTACGCCGCCGCGCACGCGTGGGAGCAATCGACGACGACGGACACCGCCGGTGCCGTACGCGAAATCGTCGCCCTCGGCGATCCCACGGTCGCGGCTATCGGGCCGGCGCTTGCCGCGGAGATCCACGGCGGGACGATCCTCGCGCGCACCGTCCAGGACGAGGCGGAGAACTACACGCGGTTCTTCTTGATCGGCCGCGGGGATGCACCGCCGCACGGCGATCGTGCGTGCGTGGGGATCGCGGTAGAAGACCGGCCCGGCTCGTTGCGCGATGCGCTCAGCGCGTTCGCCGACCGCGCGATCGACTTGCGGTTCCTGATCGCTCGCCCCGACCGCCGCGTGCCGTTTCGCTACCGCTTCTTCGTCGAGCTCACGAATGTGGACGACGCGCGCCTCCACGCCGCACTCGCCGCGATCGGCGGCGAGCAGCGCATCCTAGGACGGTACTAAACTCTTCGAGCCTTGCCCTTGCCATCGTGACGACTCGGCGTGATTGATACAGCGCTGGGGCGTTCGATGGTTCGAGGCAGTGCTTGAGCCGCACTGCTCGCGGGTTCGATCCCCGCCCGCTCCAGCTCGTCGAGGGTTGCCTTGACGGACCCCGGTGTGATACGGTGTCGCAACGGCTCAAGCACTGCTCACACCATCGCGGGTACCGCGTTCGCAAGGACGCGGTACCCGTCGCTTTTTACGTCGCGTCGAACGCTGCCGCGAGGCCGCTCAGGTCTTGGATTGCATCGAGTGACGGTGCGCGCAGCGTGCACGATTCCGCGTGGTCCGGAAGCGCTTCGCGGGCGAACGTCGCGCGCACGCGCGCGATCCATGGCTCGCCGAGGTACGTCGCGAGGCTGCCAAGCACGATGACGTCGAGCACCAGCAGGTCGGCGAGCAGCGCGCATGCCGCGCCGACCGCCGCGGC